>NZ_JAFEMD010000012.1 GCF_016892765.1 Microvirga arvi | reverse complement strand
TTGGCCCGGATGATCTTCTGCTCATTGGTCATGACGGTGCTCCTTGGGAACGCCGAGGCCGGGCGCTACGCACCCCGTCCACTCCGCGCCCGGCCTCGGCTCATGCCTCAGCTTAACGACACCGTCTGTCAGATTAAGTCCAAACTACTTCACTGGGATCGAGAGCAGAAACGGCCATGTCGATATTGCCGCTCATGAGAGCCTCGGTAATCTGCCGGCAGCTCTCGCTGTCATCGGCTGCCTCAGCATGGGCGGGTACAATCATATCCGACAGAGCAAGGAGAAGGGATGCTAGGATCTTGGTTCGCAGGGTGAGAATCCCGCGCCCCCTGGAATATGGAGCATGCATGTCCTGTCCTCCTATAAGAGCACATGACACGATATTACGTTTTATAGGTCTGTCACGTGCGTATCCGCACAAAGCATGGTTCGTAAGTAGCTCGTGCGCTCGCTTCGGAGCCCTCCAACCTAAAGCCGTCCCTTCCCCTACTACCCAATCACCTGCTTCACCGTCTCGACGAGCTGGCGCAGGCTGAAGGGCTTGGGCAGGAAATTGAACTCCTCGCCTTCGGGCAGGTTCTTGCGGAACGCTTCCTCCGCATAGCCGGAGACGAAGATCACCTTCAGGTCCGGGTAGAGTTTGCGCAGCTCGCCGAGGAGAGTCGGGCCGTCCATTTCCGGCATCACCACGTCGGAGACCACGAGATCGACGGGCGCGCCGCGCTCCTGGATGATCTCCATGGCCTCGACGCCGGAGGCCGCCTCCAGCACCGTGTAGCCGCGGGCCGAGAGCGCGCGGGCATTCACGGCGCGGACGGGATCCTCGTCCTCCACCAGGAGGATGGTGCCCTGCCCGGTCATGTCAGCGGCCGGCTTCTTGGCCACCTCCGGCTTCACCTCCTCGGGGGCCTCCTGCGCGGCCGGAATATGCCGCGGCAGGTAGATGCGGAAGGTGGTGCCCTCCCCCGGTCTCGAATCCACGTCGATGTAGCCGCCGGACTGCTTGACGATGCCGAACACGGTGGACAGGCCCAATCCCGTTCCCTTGCCGACCTCCTTGGTGGTGAAGAACGGCTCGAAGATCTTCTCGATGATCTCGGGCGTCATGCCGGAGCCGGTATCGGACACCTCGACCATGACGTAATCGGCCGGCGGCATGGCGCTGACATCGAGCCGCGCCGCCTCCGCGGCCGAGACGTTCGCTGTGCGGATTGCGAGCTTGCCGCCGCCCGGCATGGCATCGCGGGCGTTGACCGCAAGGTTCACCACCACCTGCTCGAACTGGTTCACGTCCGCCTTCACGAACCACAGGTCGCGGCCGTGATTGAGATCGAGTGCAACGCGCTCCCCGAGGAGGCGTTTGAGCAGCATGGAAAGGTCGTAGAGCTGGTCGTTGAGGTTGAGCACCTCCGGCCGCAGGGTCTGGCGGCGGGAGAAGGCGAGCAGCTGGCGCACGAGGCCCGCGGCCCGGTTCGCATTCTGCTTGATCTGCATGATGTCCTGGAAGGACGGATCGGTGGGACGGTGGTTGGCGAGCAGCAGGTCGCTGTAACCGATGATGGCCTGCAGCACGTTGTTGAAATCGTGCGCCACGCCACCTGCGAGCTGGCCCACCGCGTTCATCTTCTGGGCCTGGGCCAGCTGCTCCTCGACCTTGCGGAAATCGGTGGTGTCGAGGGCATAGAGGATGGCCGTCTCCCCGTCCGCGCCGGTATCGCCGACAGGCGTCACCCACACGCGGACGGAACCGCCGCCCTCAGCCACTGTCTGCAGTTCGAGAGGCGGAATGTCGCCCTTGTTCTCAGCTGCCGCCTTGAGGGCTGCCTCGATGGAATCGCGCTCACGGAAGACATCGGGGATCGAGGGTCCGTCCACACCGTTCTCGCCCGTGCGCGGCAGGTTGCCGAAGAGCTTGGAGAAGGGCGCATTGGCGTGGACGATCCGGCCCGCGCGGTCGACCGTCGCGATGGCAATGGGGGTGTTGTTGAAGAAGCGCGCGAAGCGCACCTCCGCCGCCCGCTGCCCCTCGTCGACCTCACCTCCCGCGGACCGGTTGAGGATGAGCGTCCGGGAAGCGCCCATGCGGCCGTCCTGGCCGAAGGCGATGCGGTGATAAAGGCGCACCGGCAGGAATTGTCCGTTGCGTCGGCGCAGATCGAGATCGAGGGTCTCGGTGCGCACGCTGCCCGGCTCACCGGAGAGCGACGTCATCATCGAGACCACGTCACGCGGCACGATATCGGCAAGGTTCAGGCCTCCGGAACCGACCTGCGCGAGATCGTAATCGAGCCAGGAAGCGAGCGTCGCGTTCAGGTAGATGATCGAGCCATCGGGATCGACGGAGAGAAAGCCCGCAGGAGCATGATCGAGATAATCGATGGCATGCTGGAGCTCCTGGAAGACGTTCTCCTGACGCTCCCGCTCATGAGTCACCTCCGAGATGGCCCAGAGAGCCGCCTGCCGACCGTTGGGGCGCGGCACGGGCCGCACGCGCACACGGTACCAACCGAATTCGTGCGAGCCGTTGAGAGAGGGCGACAGACGGACTTCCTCCGTGCCGGTGCGATGTTCGCGTGCGGCCAGAGCCAGTCGGTAGATCGCCTCCGATACCTCGGGAGAGCCGATGAACAGGCGCTCGACCGGACGCACCTCGCCACCCTGGAGACCGGCGAAGGAGAGATAGGCTTCGTTGGCGTAGGTGATGCGTCCGTCATCCTCGATCACCACGAGCCCGTCGCCTGAGGTGTCTGCCATCAGCTTAGTGATATCGTTGCGCGCTGGCTGACCTGAGAACTGAACGACGCCAATCGCCATGGCAAAGAGGAAGAAGACGCCCGCCATGGCAAAGAAGGCCAGAAGCCCGAGGATCAGCGGCTGAGCGTTCTCGATGCCAACGAAGCGCAGGCTCAGGGTGGCTCCGACCAGGAGAGCGGCCAGGAGCAGGACCCATCCGATATGGCCGTGACGGTCAGAGCGGTCGATGGCCGAACCCTTTGGCGTGTCGCCCTCGTAAGCCATGTACAATCAACATCCTCAGCGGGAGCGAACGTGCCTCACGGCACCGGCTGCAGGATTGCGGCCGGCCGCTCGATCTTTCCGATCATCTTACACGGTAATTATTGATTGACCTCTAAGGCCGCACAGCGGAGAGGCGCAAGAGCCCGGTCATCGTGGAATGCCTCCGGCAACCGCTGTCGCCACACGAAATCCCTATTTTCCTTGATGTAGGAGCAAACAGACCCATTTTGGACGGATCGCATCGACCTTGTCCTCGGCTGAAGGCCTCGTGCTGAGGCCGGGCTGCGTTAACCATCTGTTAACCTTGCCGCTGGCTTCGACGGTCAATGTGGTACAACCAACACAGAAGTGGCCTGCGAAGGCCAGCCAACGTTTGAGAGTTCACCGTGTCATCTCTTTTTGGTTTCGAAGCGCCGCGGCCTGTTCTTTTCGTGATCGCATTCGCGATCATCCTCGCCCTGGTCGTGCTCTTCGGCGTCGTCTTCCGCAAGCTCACGGGCGCCCGTCTGATGATGCCGAGCAACGACCGCAGCCGCAGCCGTCAGCCCCGTCTCGGAATCGTCGATGTCTATGATCTCGATCGGCAGCGGCAGCTCATCCTGCTGCGTCGCGACAATGTCGAGCATCTCCTCCTCATCGGCGGTCCGAACGATGTGGTGATCGAGACCAACATTGTCCGCGTTGCCGGCGCGCGCATTCCCGCTCCTTCCGCCGACACGGCACCGGAGCGCTTCGAACCGTCGCTCGAACAGGCTCCCCGTGCACCGCAGGTCGAGCAGAACGGCCGGCCCTCGATCGAGAGCCAGCTTGCCGCCCAGCTTGGCGCCTTCGTACGCCGGCCCTCGGAAGAATCCGACGTGGACGAGGAACTCTCCCCGGTCGCCGCAGTCAGCGCACCGGCTGCCGCCCATCCCGAGCCGGTTCTGAAGCCGGATGCCGTGGCTGTTTCCACCACGTCCGTTATCCCCGGACTGCGTGCCGAAGCGAGGAATCCGTCCTCCCAGAGCACGCCGCCTGCCCCTCCTGCGGCGGTCGAGCGTCCGGAGCCGCGTCCCCACTTCACGCCTCCGCCCTTCCAGTCCCGACCCACGCCGGTGCCGCCGGCCCCTCCCGTGCAGCCTGAACCCGTTCGGCCACCCCAGCCGGCTGAGGACGAAACGGCTACGGCGCCGGAGCGTCCGGCTCCCGACGCAGCCCTTCTGTCGGATATGGCAAAGCAGCTCGAGGAGGCGCTGAAGCGCCCCGCGATCCCTGTGCCGCCTCCCCCGGTCGTACTGCCTGCTCCAGCCGCGATCGCACCTGCCGTGGCGCATGGGGACATCAGGGATGAGGAGGATCTTCTCGATCCGCCTCAGATCGAGGAGGAGCACGTCTCTCGCCATGAAGAGGACGAGCGGGTGGAGGAGGAGAATCTCGCTCCCCGGCCGGAAGCCGCTGCGCCGGTCCAGCCTTCACCCCCGGTCGAGCCGGCCCGTCCCGCTCCGCCTCCGCCCATATCGGCTCCCCTGCCGCCACAGGCCAGGGAGCCGGCTCCAGCATCGCAGAAGCCTGCAGACCCCTTCTCCGTCGAAGACATCGAAGCTGAGTTCGCCCGGCTTCTCGGCCGTCCGCTCGACCCGAACAAGAAGGGGTGAGGCCAGGGCTCTCCCAAAAAGTCCAATGAAAAAGGGCTCCGCAAGCGGAGCCCTTTTGATTTTTCAGGCAGGAATGGATCAGTCGTCCCGGTAGACCCGCTCGTTGCGCTCGTGGCGTTCCTGCGCCTCGAGGGAGAGCGTCGCGATCGGACGAGCCTCCAGGCGCTTGAGAGAGATCGGATCACCCGTTTCCTCGCAATAGCCGTAAGAACCGTCATCGATCCGTGCCAGCGCGGAATCGATCTTGGCGATGAGCTTGCGCTGGCGATCCCTAGCACGAAGCTCAATGGCCCGATCTGTTTCCGAGGAGGCGCGATCCGCGAGGTCAGGATGATTCTCGTTCTCGCTCTGCAGCGTGGCGAGGGTTTCCTGGGCCTCTTTAAGGATGTCGTGCTTCCAGCGGATCAGCTTGCGCCTGAAATACTCCCTCTGCCGTTCATTCATGAAAGGCTCGTCTTCTGTCGGACGGTAGCCTTCATCAATCACGATGTCTGTCATGTTCAGCCGTTCTTCCCCGATGAACCGTGGCGCCCCTATATAGGCAAGCAGGGACCTCCACAACGCCATTAAGCGTCATCGGTTTGTCTAACTGGCCATAAGCCCCCTTATGAGCCTTGGAAAAGAGCGGACCGAACGATATGTCGCACCTTTAGGTGGCCGCAGCCTCCGCCCGGCTGATCAACTCGCCGGCCACATCACCGATTTTCGGCGCCTCCTCGCGAATGAAGGGAAGCGGCCGGCAGACGGACAGGGCCGCCAACCCGAAACGGGCGGTCATGAGCCCGTTCAGGACCCCTTCCCCAAGCTTGGCGGAAATCCGAGCCGCCAGCCCTAGACCCAGCACCTGCTGCATGAGGCTGTCGCCCACGGCCACCCCTCCCGTGACCGCGAGATGGTTGAAGGCGGCCTTAGCGAGCCGCAGGAACCCGAAGAAACCCGGCCTGCCGCCATAGATCCGGGCGAGCGTCCGCAGAAGCCGCACGGCGGCGAAGATCACGAAAGCCACATCGACGATGGCCCGAGGGCTCACGGCCGTCACGAGGGAGACCTGCTTCGCTGCCCCCGCGATGGCACGCTTGGCCTGCAGATCGAGGGGAGCGATCAGCTCCCGCTCGGCGATGGCGAGGCGATCATCCGCGTCGATGATCTCGTCGGTAAGACCCCGGAGGCGGGCGCTGCCCTGCGCCGCCGCAGCCCGGCTCCCATAGAGGTTGATCAGGTCGGAGACAATGCCCTTCGCCGCCTTGTGGTCCTTGACCGCAAGCGCATCGACGGCAGCCTCGCGCAGGCTCTCGATCTTCTGTTCGCGCCATATCCCTGAGATTTCCCGCCCGATGATGGCGAGGAAGGCCAGGACGGCGAGGACCGCGAGTGCCAGGGCCACCCAGCCCAGCCAGGGCGCAATCGCGTAGAGATCCATGACCAGGTTCTCCACCGCGAGCCCGAGGCCGAGCAGCAGGAGCCCCGACAGGGCCGAAAGCAGGATGCCGAGCCAGGGGGCGCGGCGCTTCCCGCCCATGGGCACCACCATGCCGTCAGCAGCCTCGATAGCGTCGAACGGCTCTTCCGTGACCTGCACCGCGCCGGCGGTGATGTTCGGATCGTCGAGGCGATAGGCGCGAGGTTGGCGGCTCATGCGAAGCGATCCCCCAGCAGGAATTCAAGGGCCCGATCGAGCCGGATGTGAGGCATCTTGGCCATCCGGCCCGCCGCATCGACGGGCAGCTTCGGCGGCCGGAAGCGCGGGAACCTGAGGGAGCCCGGCAGGACCGCTCCCTGAAACACGGCCTCCGCACTCTCCGGCAACTCACCCGGAAAGATAGCGGCCTCGGCCTCGCCGTCGAAAACATCGTCACCGACCCGCTCGCCTGCCTCCGGGATGCCCGCGACGGCGCGCAGGGTCTCCCGCCCCTCGCGGATCGTCGTCTCCCGGGTGGCACGGACCGAGGCCAGCGCCACAGTGCCGACCCGAGCGCCGGCAGCCTCGGTCCGGCGCGAAGCGCGATTCACGAGGAGGCGCAGGATCGCATCGAGCCGGTCATGGTCGGTATGATGGACGTGATCCGCCTTGGTCGCGGCGAAGAGGACACGGTCGGCTCGGGGCGAGAACAGGCGGGACAACAGGGTGTTGCGGCCGGTCCGGAAGGCCATGAGCACCTGATCCAACGCCTCTTCCAGTTCGGCGAGCGCCACGGGCCCGGCATCGATGGCGGCGAGCACGTCCACCAACACGATCTGACGGTCGATGCGCTGGAAATGATCGCGGAAGAAGGGCCGGACCACATGGGTTTTGTAAGCCTCGAAACGCCGCTCCATGAGGGCCGCAAAGCTTCCCGGCGCAACCGGCTGGCCCTGGGGCAGCTCGAGCGGCGCGAAAGTGAGCGCCGGGGAACCTGCCAGGTCGCCCGGCATGAGGAAGCGGCCCGGCGGGGTTGTGGCGACGGCTTCCGATCCCGCGCGCAGCGTCGTGAGATAATCCTTGAAGGCCTCGCTTGCTTTCGAGGCGAGCATCTCATCCGAAGCGCCTGCAGGATCGAGAGTTTTCAGCGTCTCGTGCCACCGGGCCGCCATGGAAACCCGGTCGCGCTTTCGGCTCGCCTCGATGGTCTGGCGTGACCACTCGGCATAGCCGGCATCGAGAAGAGCCAGATCGAGCAGCCATTCGCCCGGATAATCGACGATATCGAGGGCAAGCGTGGCAGGCCCCGTGCGCCAGCCGCTTTTACGCTCGTAGTCAACATCTACCCGCAGCTCGCTGATTCGATTGGTGGATTGCGGCCAGCGGCGGCTCTCGGTCAGGGCCGCCATGTGTTCCTCGTAAGGAAACCGCGGCACCGCATCGTCCGGCTGATGAGCCAGTTGCGCCCGCCGGATGCGCCCCTCGGCGGAGGCTCGGAAGGCAGGCAGGTTCGTTCCGCGCGTCAGATGATGCACCAGAGCGGTGGTGAAGACGGTCTTGCCCGAACGGGCGAGGCCGGTGACGCCGAGACGGAGGGAGGGCTGAACCAGCTGGCCAGAGGCCTCCCAGAGCGATTGCGCAGCGGACCCGGCGCGGGAGGCGAGATCGGTGATGACGGACACGAAGATGAACCTAATGCTCTCAAGCCAAGCTTGTAGGTGGGGCTTGAAATCCTAACGTGCAAGGCAGCGTTAGGGCTCCACGCTCTGCGGAGCTTGCCGAGACAGTTCAACCTTCTGCGCGGCCGCCCTGGCGTTCTCCTGAACCTTCGCGACGGCTCGCTCGATCGCGCCCTCCACGAGATCGGGACTTGCGCGCAAGGCCCCTAATTCAAAGGCCGACATGGCGAGCATGACATGCGTGAGATTGGGCAGGGGCGTCCCGTCATCCGCAAAAAGCTTCAGGTCGTCGCTTGGACCCAAACCCAGTCCCTCGACCATCCGGCCTGCATAGTTGCGGTGGCGCTGCTCTTCAGAGGGGCAAGCCGCCGCCACCTGGACTTTCGCGACAGGCTTCGGCGTGGCCGATGCGGTGATCGACGGCTCCTTCACAGGTTTGCGGCGGGCGACGACGAGAGGCTCAGGCGGTTTGGCGGGTTTGGGCTTCTCTCCCATGCCGGCGGCGATGCTCGGCACCCGGTATTGCGGCGTCTTGGGCGCCATCGGGATCACCATGGAAACCCGACCCGGCTTGCCGCTGAGTCCAGCCTTCGCGGTGTACCGCACCGACCCGCCCTTCTGCCTGCGCGAGGCAAGATACTGGGCGCGCACGGTGCCGCCGATCCCCCTTACCGCCAGCATCGCAATACCGCCGATGCCCGTCGCGCCATTGCATTCGGCCGGTGCCCAGCGGCGGACGATGTCGAGGGCGGATTTGCGCTTGAACTCAAGATAGTAGCGCCGCAGAAGGGTTGCGGCGGCATCGGCTCCATGATCGGCCGAAACGAAGCCCACATGGCCCTCGATGTCGGTGGCGAGTTCCCCGTTCCAGCGCGCGCTCTTGATGCACCAATAGTTGTTGAGCTTGACGCAGCGGGTCACGAAGGGGCGCTCGGCCCGGAACAGGGCGGCCATGGCCACGACGGGCTTGGGCTCCAAGGCGTCCATGGCCTCGGAGCGCCAGTTGGTGACCTCACGGCTGTCCGGCTCGTATCGCGCCGCAACAGCCTTAGGCCCGGGCTGCAAGGCGTCGCCTCCGCCGGGATCCGGGTCGCCGGGCAGGAGCGCACGAGCCGCAAGGACGAGCGCATAAAAGGTCTGAGGCACCATGATGAGGAATCAGCCCCCGCTACGGCGGAAAACAATCAGGACGGTTTCAGGCAGAACGATGGTGGGGCGGATATGTTCATCGTTAATGCAGCGCCTTGACCGCCGGTGCGGCTCATTCCACGACTATCCTGCTCTTATCGGGCATAGGCATCCATCGGGCCCCTAATCGTCTTCGCCGGTTCCCAGCGACTTCGGCGTCACGAAGCGTTCGAGCCGGCCGGACTTCTTGGCGATGTCACCCCAGCTCTCCAGTTCGAAGTCGATCACGGCCAGACCGGCGGTCGGATATTTCTGGCCGAGACGCAGAATCCCGTCCATGTCGCCCTCGCCGATCAGGAGCTTGGCAAGCTCCTCGAAGCCCGGATTGTGGCCGATGACCAGGACAGTGCGCATCTTGGGCTCCACCTCCCTGACCACCTCCAGGAGCCGTCCGACGGAAGCCTCGTAGATCCGCCCGTCCGGACGCATCGCGATCTCGCCGAGGATGGGCTGCACCCGCTCCCAGGTCTCCTGTGTGCGCCTGGCGGAGGAGACGATGGCGAGATCGGGCGCAAGCCGCTCCCTCTTCAGATAATCCCCCATGACGAGGGCCGCTTCCTGACCCCGCTTGGCGAGGGGCCGGTCGAGGTCGAGGGTGCCGGAGGGCGAAGCGGCCTTGGCGTGGCGCAGAAGCAGGAGGCGGAGCATCAGCGGCCTTCCCGTCTGGCGATGAAGGCCAGCTTCTCGAAGAGGCTCACATCCTGCTCGTTCTTCAGGAGCGCCCCATGGAGCGGCGGGATGAGCTTGCGGGTGTCGCGCTCGCGCAGCTGCTCGGCGCCGATGTCCTCGGAGAGCAGGAGCTTGAGCCAGTCGAGCAGTTCCGAGGTGGATGGCTTCTTCCGAAGGCCGGGAACTTCGCGCACGTCGAAGAAGATTTTGAGCGCCTCCTCGACCAGCCGGTGCTTGATGCCGGGGTAATGGACCTCGACGATCCGGGCCATGGTCTGAGCATCCGGGAACTTGATGTAATGGAAGAAGCAGCGCCGCAGGAACGCGTCCGGCAGCTCCTTCTCGTTGTTGGATGTGATGATGACGATGGGGCGCCGGGCGGCCCTTATGGTCTCGCCGGTCTCGTAGACGAAGAACTCCATGCGGTCGAGCTCGAGCAGGAGATCGTTCGGGAACTCGATATCGGCCTTGTCGATCTCGTCGATCAGCAGGACGGGCCGCTCGTCGGACTGAAAAGCCTCCCACAGCTTGCCGCGCTTGATGTAGTTGCCGATGTCCGACACGCGCGGGTCGCCGAGTTGGCTGTCGCGCAGGCGCGAGACGGCGTCGTACTCGTAGAGGCCCTGCTGGGCCTTGGTGGTGGACTTGATGTGCCAGGTGATCAGCGGAGCGTTCAGGCTCCTGGCGATCTCCTCCGCCAGGACGGATTTGCCCGTGCCGGGCTCCCCCTTCACCAGGAGCGGACGCTCCAGGGTGATCGCGGCGTTGACGGCGACCGTCAGGTCCTCGGTGGCCACATACGATTCGGTTCCGGCGAAACGCGCCATTCTCAACATTCCTTCCAACGATCTCGAACCTAGCGCATCGTGCGGAAAAGGGGACCCGGTTTTCACTGGCGTGGCCCTTTGGGTCGCCGACGGGGCCCTCCGGGTCCGCGCCGGACGATGCGCACTTCAAAGGGTGGAGCATCGGATGGGTCCCAAAAGTGCAAGTCCACTTTTGGGTCCGATGCTTTAGGTCCTGACCCCACCTTTCGGCAATCGCTCTCATAAGGTAAGCCCATGGCCAACGAAACGGGAGGATAATGACCTATGGCTTACAACCGCTATCACAAGGACCGCATCGGCAATCATAAGCTCAAGCCCGAGACCCTGATGCTGGGCTACGGCTACGACCCGACCCTATCGGAAGGAGCGGTGAAGCCCCCGGTCTTCCTGACCTCGACCTTCGTGTTCAACAGCGCCGAGCACGGCAAGGAGTTCTTCGACTACGTGGCCGGACGGCGTGAGCCGCCTCAAGGAGAAGCGGCAGGCCTCGTCTATTCCCGCTTCAATCACCCGAATTCGGAGATCGTCGAGGACAGGCTCGCGATCTTCGAGGAGGCGGAGGCGGGCCTCCTGTTCTCCTCCGGCATGTCGGCCATCGCCACCACGATCCTGGCCTTCGCCCGGCCCGGCGACGTAATCCTCCACTCGCAGCCCCTCTACGGCGGCACGGAAACCCTGATCGCCAAGACGCTCGCCAACATGAAGATCGGGGCCGTCGGCTTCGGCGACGGTGTGGACAAGGCCGGCATCGAGGCGGCGGCGAAGGAGGCTCAGGGCAAGGGCCGCGTCTCGGTCATCATGATCGAAACGCCCTCCAACCCGCTCAACACCCTGGTGGATATCGCTCTCATCCGGACCATCGCGGACGAGATCGGCAAGGCGCAGGGACATCGTCCGGTCATCGTCTGCGACAACACCTTGCTCGGTCCCCTCTTCCAGAAGCCGCTCAAGGATGGCGCCGACATCTCGGTCTATTCGCTGACCAAATATGTCGGTGGCCATTCGGACTTGATTGCCGGCGCAGCGCTGGGCTCCAAGGAGCTGATGAAGACCGTGCGCCTTCTGCGCTCGGCCATCGGAACGCAGCTCGATCCGCATTCCTGCTGGATGCTCGGGCGCTCGCTGGAGACGCTGGCGCTCCGCATGAACGCGGCCAACCGCAATGCGGAGATCGTAGCAGCCTTCCTGCACGAGCACCCGAGCGTGGCGAAGGTCCACCACCTCGCCTATCTGCCGGAGGGCTCCCGGGCAAAGGAGGTTTATGACGCTCAATCCGACGCCCCCGGCTCCACCTTCTCCTTCGATGTGAAGGGCGGCGAGGCGGAGGCCTTCCGGGTGCTTAACGCGTTGCAGGTCTTCAAGCTGGCGGTGAGCCTAGGGGGCACCGAGTCGCTGATCTCGCACCCGGCCTCCACCACTCATTCCGGCGTGCCGAAGGAAACCCGCGACCGCCTCGGGGTCTCAGACGCCACGATCCGCGTCTCCATCGGCATCGAGCACCCGGACGATCTGGTGGCGGACCTGGCGCAGGCGCTGTCGACGCTAGGGTAACCGGTTTCGCTGCCCTCCCCGTCATCCCCGGAACAAGTCCGGGGATTCACGTCTGCAACCTGGCGGAAGACGTGGATGGCCGGGACAAGCCCGGCCATGACGATGGGAACATCGATTATGCTGCCATGCATTCATGTCGCGCCCGCCCTTCCATCTTGAGCGGCATTAACCCCTTGCGCATCCCTCCTCCCTAGAACGACAATGTCCTCGACCGGAAGGAAGCAATGGCCGCTGAGATAGACCTGTACGCCTATCAGGAACCCATTCTTTTTCTGGCAACGGCCGCTGTCGTCGTCCCCCTCTTCCACAGGCTGCGGATCAGCCCGGTGCTGGGGTTCCTGGCCGCCGGCGCGTTGCTGGGGCCCTTCGGCCTTGGTCGTCTCATTCCCGAATACCCTTGGGTCGATTGGCTCACCTTCACCAATCCGGAAGGCACGTCCCGGCTCGCCGAATTCGGCGTGGTCTTCCTGCTTTTCACCATCGGCATCGAGCTGTCCTGGCAGCGCCTGCGGATCCTGCGCCGGCTGGTCTTTGGCTTCGGAACCCTTCAGGTCGTGCTGTGCACCCTCGCCCTGAGCCTTTTCGCCTATAAGATCGTCGACACCATTGCGGCGGCGGCCCTCATCGGCATTGCACTGGCCCTATCCTCAACGGCGATCGTTCTGCCTGTGCTGGCGGAGCAGAAACGTCTGAATACCTCTGCCGGACGCGCCAGCTTCTCCGCGCTGCTGTTTCAAGACCTCGCAGTCGCGCCGATCCTGTTCACCATCGCGGTGCTCGACACCAGCAAGCCCGAGGTCACCCTTTCCTCCTTCATCTTCCTGCTCCTGCAGGCAGTCCTCGCGCTGGCCGTGATCATCGGCCTCGGGCGCGTCATCCTCCGCCCCTTCTTTCAGCTCGTCTCGGCCACGAGGAGCCCTGAGCTTTTCATGGCAGCCTGCCTGCTCGTGGTGATGGTCACGAGCCTGATCGCAGCCGTGAGCGGGCTCTCCATGGCGCTCGGCGCCTTCATCGCCGGCATTCTCTTGTCGGAAACCGAGTACCGGCGAGCCGTCGACACGACGATCCAGCCGTTCAAGGGCCTGCTGCTCGGCGTCTTCTTCGTATCGGTGGGCATGAGCCTCGACGTCTTCCATCTGCTGGAAGCTCCCGTGACGATCCTGGCGGTGGCAACCCTCGTGATCGCGATCAAGAGCGTGATCATCTACTGGCTGAGCCGCCCCTTCGGCCTGAACGCGGGCGAAGCCGCCGAGACGGGCCTGCTGCTCGGCCCCGGCGGCGAGTTCGCCCTCGTCATTCTCGGCAGCGCCATGGTGGCCGGGCTTGTTCCCGTCACTGTCGGGCAAAACCTTCTGCTCGTTACCACGCTGACCATGGTGGCGATCCCCTTCTTCGCGCGCCTGGGCCGCCGCCTGAGCCGCAAGCTCGAGAGGAAGCGCACTCTCGATCCGGCGATCGCCGTCCTTCCGCCGCCGGAGGAGCGCGGGCGGGTCATCGTGGCAGGCTACGGCCGCGTCGGGCAGCTGGTGGGCGACATGCTCCAGCGCCACAAGGTGCCCTATCTCGCCATCGACATGGACCCGGCGCGTGTGGCCGAGCAGCGGAAGGCCGGAAAACCGGTCTATTTCGGTGACGGCTCCCATCCCGAGTTCCTGCGCGCCTGCGGCATCGAGCAGGCCCGGGCTCTCGTCATCACCCTGGACACGCCCAGTTCCATCGGAGCCGTCGTGTCAGCGGCCCGGCAGGAGCGGCCCGATATCACCATCGTGTCCCGCGCCCGCGACGACAAGCACGCCGCCCAGCTCTACGACATGGGCGTGGACGATGCGGTGCCCGAGACCATCGAGGCTTCCCTGCAGCTGAGCGAGGCGGTTTTGACGGATATCGGGGTGCCCATGGGTCTCGTCATCGCATCGATCCACGAGCGGCGGGACGAGTTCCGTGAAGTTCTCAAGAAGAGGAACACCCGCAAGCCGGACCGTATCGAGTTCCGCGCTCGCCGGACGGTCGGGAAATGACGGCTCCGATCTGACTCGGGCGATTGGCGCTTGACCTCCTCACCCTTTGCCCGACATTGGCTCGATGTTCCTGACCTTCTTCACAGAGCTGCGCGCGGCCAAGGTGCCGGTCTCCTTCCGGGAGTACCTGGCCCTGCTGGAGGCGCTCGACCAGGATCTCGCCGACAAGAGCGTGGAGGAGTTCTACTATCTCTCCCGTACCTGCCTGGTGAAGGACGAGCGGCATTTCGACAAGTTCGACCGGGTCTTCGCCCATGTGTTCAAGGGATTGGAGAGCATGGGCCGCGCGGTCGAGGAGACCGGGATCCCGGAGGAATGGCTGCGCAAGCTCGCGGAGCGCTATCTCACCGATGAGGAGAAGCGCCAGATCGAGGCCATGGGCTGGGACAAGCTCTGGGAGAACCTGAAGAAGCGTCTCGATGAGCAAAAAGGGCGTCACCAGGGCGGCAACAAATGGATCGGCACCGCCGGCACCTCGCCTTACGGCGCCTATGGCTACAACCCGGAAGGCGTGCGCATCGGCCAGGACAAGAACCGCAACTTCCGCGCCGTGAAGGTTTGGGACAAGCGCGAATTCAAGGATTTCGACGACAGCGTCGAGCTCGGCGTGCGCAACATGCGCATCGCGCTGCGGCGGCTCCGCCGCTTCGCCCGCACCGGCTCGGCGGAGGAACTCGACCTCGACGAGACGATCCACGAGACCGCCCACAAAGGCTATCTCGACGTGCGCCTGAGGCCCGAGCGCCGCAACGCCGTGAAGGTGCTCCTCTTCCTCGACGTCGGCGGCTCGATGGACTGGCACATCGAAATCGCGGAGGAGCTGTTCTCGGCCGCACGGCTCGAGTTCAAGCATTTCGAGCATTTCTACTTCCACAACTGCGTCTACGAGAGCCTGTGGAAGGAAAACCGCCGGCGGTTCGACGAGAAGATCCCCACCCTCGACGTGATCCGCACCTATCCGTCGGATTACCGCGTGGTCTTCGTGGGCGATGCCTCCATGAGCCCCTACGAGATCACTCATCCCGGCGGATCCGTGGAGCACTGGAACGAGGAGGCGGGCCAGGCTTGGCTCCGGCGGATCCTGGACCATTTCCCCAAGGCGGTCTGGCTGAACCCGGTGCCTCAGCCGCACTGGGGCTACACCCATTCGATCAGCCTGATCCGGCAAGCTTTCGGCGAGCGTATGTACCCGCTCAATCTCGAAGGCATAGACCACGCGATGCGCGAACTGGTACGGTGAGCATCATCCGGCAAAGTGAGAGCCGGTTTGCCGAAAAGATGATGCGTAGATAAGAAGCCTCATGTCCCAGACCTATACTCACAGCCCCAAGCCCTTCGGTGGGCCGATTTCCTTCACTCTGAAGGGCAGCACGCTCACGGTGGATTCGGGCCGCAAGGTGCATGAGGTCCAGCTCGGCGCCGTCGACACGGTGCGCATGACCTTCGAACCTGGACGGCTGGCCCAGAAATCCTTCCGCACGAAGGTGATCATGAAGGACGGCAAGTCCTTCACCTTCCATTCGCTTGACTGGAAGAGCCTCGTGGAGGCGCAGGAGATGACGCGGGAATACCGCGCCTTCGTGAAATCCCTCTGCGACGCCATCATTCGCGCCAATCCCGAGGCTAGGTTTGTCGCTGGAAAGCCGATGGGCCTGTGGCTTCCGAGTTCGGCCCTCGCCGGTGCATCCCTCCTGGCCATGGCCTATCTGATCTGGCAGGCGTTCCAGATGGGGGCCACCCCAGTCGCGTTGCTGGGAATTCTCCTCGCCATCGTCGGCTTCTGGCAGATCGAGCCCATGATCCGTCTCAACAAGCCCCGCCCCTTCCACTCGGAGGCGTTGCCGGAAGAACTGCTGCCGAAGGCATCTTAAGCCTTAAACGTCCCTATTCCCCGTCATGCCCGCACTTGTTGCGGGCATCCACGTCTTCAGCCACTTGAAGACGTGGATGGCCGGGACGAGCCCGGCCATGACGACTCAGAAATGGAATTAAGCCCTTACCACCAGGACCGAACACCGGGCGTGGCGTACGATGGTAGAGGCGTTGGAGCCGAGCAGGTACGTCGCCATGGTGGGCCGGTGCGAGCCGACCACCACAAGATCGGCGCCGGTCTTCTCTGCCTCGTCCAGAACCTCGGCATAGACGGAGCCAAGGCGGACAACTGCGGAGACACGCTCGGCCGGAAGAGCAACGCCCGCTGCAACATCGGCGAGCTTGTCCTCCGCCTCGCCCTGCTGCTCCTCATCGAAGGCCGGTGGCATGAACTCCATGTAGGTCACCGGCACGATGGCCCGCACATAGATCAGGCGAAGGGCTCCGCCCGAGGTGCTGGCGAGCTCGACGGCCTTGTCGATGGCGGGCTTGGCGGCTTCGACCTCACCGAGATCCACGGGGACGAGAATCGTCTTGAACATGGGGCTTCCTCCGGATCAGCCCTGGCGGGTCGGGGTGTGGACGACGAGGCCGTCGAGCTCCGGTCGAACCCGGATTTGGCAGGACAGCCGGGAGTTCGGGCGCACGTCGTAGGCGAAGTCGAGCATGTCCTCCTCCATCGGCTGCGGCTGGCCGGTCGCAGCCTCCCACTCCTCCGCGACATAGACGTGGCAGGTCGCGCAGGAACAGGCGCCGCCGCACTCGGCCTCGATCCCCGGAACGCCGTTGCGGATGGCGGTTTCCATGACGGTAGCGCCCTCCTCCGCTTCGACGGTGCGGGCTGTCCCTTCGGCATCGATGAACGTGATCTGGATCATTGCGGACCTCTGCTTGTCGGCGCATACTTATGACAGACTGCGCCGGAAGACGAGAGACAGGCGCGTTGCATGCCGTCTTTTTGCCACATTGCGCCCGGTAGAGCAGGTTACTAAGCCGTTAACGACGTTCACAAGTGATAGGGGACATCTGGTTTCCTTGTTTCAGATCGGCCGCTAGACTTGCTTGGTAAATGACAGATTACCGTGCGGAAATACCTTCAATGGTTAATCCGTCGCGCTGAGGCCATGCATTCACCTTTCTTTTCGTGAATCGAGTGCGGCTTCAGGCATCATCAGTTGCGTCACGAGGGCGGATCATGGCGACCGAGAACAAGAAGATGAAAGACCCGGCTGAGGCAGCCCTGACGGCTGTGGAGCAGGCGCTCAACCTTGACGAGACTTTCGTGATCCACACCCCGCCGCGCCCCGGCGACAGGTCCTTCGGCGACGAGCCCAAGCTTCCGGATATCGACGATCACGACTTCACCAAGGGCCCTTTCGGCCTTGGATCCGATTCACTCTCCGCTCATGCGGACGACCATGATCCCAGGCTCGACGACATGGTCCGTTCCGGCTTCATCGCCCCCAACCGGAACGCCGTCGCCAACGATGACCGCCAGAATGTCGGCGTGATGCTGCAGGCCCTTCAGGCTCGCCCCTCCCGCCGGGCTTACGTGCTGGCGACGCTCGCCTCCCTGCTCTGGGTCGGCGGCATAGGCGCCCTCGTCTATACGCAGGGGATCACCACACCCGAGCAGTTGTTCGCCACCTTCTCGACCTCGCAGCTGGCATTGGGCGCCTTAGGCCTCCTAGGCCCGGTCTTCCTGTTTTTCATCGTCGCCATGCTCACCGTCCGATCGCAGGAGATGAAGATGGTGGCCCGGGCGATCAGCGAAGTGGCCGTGCGTCTGGCCCAGCCCGAGAGCTTCTCCACCGATGCGGTCCTCTCCGTCTCTCAGGCCGTGCGCCGTGAGGTGGCGGCCGTCGGCGACGGCGTCGAGCGGGCTCTTGCCCGCGCCGGCGAGCTTGAGACCCTGGTGCGCAGCGAAATCTCCACGCTGGAGCGCGCCTATTCCGACAACGAAATCCGCATCCGCTCGCTCATCGACGAGCTTGTGGCGCAACGCGAGGCCATCGTCTCGAATGCCGAGCGCGTGCGCGGCTCGATCACGGGTGTGCATCAGAACCTGATCCAGGATCTCGACGGCGCCAGCGAGCGCGTCGTGTCTGCCGTCAGCGGCGCGGGCGACAAGGTCACCTCCTCCCTTCAGACGCAGGGCGATCACATCACCCAGGCCCTCGGCCGCGCCGGTGAGCGCGTCGTCGAGGAGATGGCGAGCCGCGGGGTTGAGCTGGTCGATCGCCTCTCGGGCTCCAGCGAAGAGATCAAGAACGGCATCGCCGAGGTCGGCACGACGATCACCGCCGCCCTCGAAGGCAAGGCGCAGGACATCACGGGCGCCTTCGAGCGGACCGGCGATTTGCTGACCCGCCACCTGCAGGAAGGCGCGAGCCAGGTCACCCGCACCCTTGCGGAAACCGGCCGCGGCGTGATCGATGCCCTCGCCCAGCAGGGCAACGACGTGCGCGAGGCTTTCGAGCAGACCGCCCGCAGCCTGGAGGACAGCTTCGCCCAGCGCGGATCCGAGATCACCGAGAAGCTGGCGGCCACCGGCGGCGTGATCGCCGACGACATCTCGGCCCGCACCGCCGAAATGCGCGATCAGATCGCGGCGGCCGGCGCTTCCGTGAGCGAGGAGATCCTGGCCCGCGGCAAGCAGGTGCGCGAGCAGCTCTCCGAGACCGGCACCTCGCTCGTCCAGGAACTCGCCACCAGCAGCGGCAGCCTGCGTGAGGAGTTCGCCCTGACGGCTGGCTCCCTCATCGAGGAGCTTTCGACCCGCGGCAGCTCCCTGCGCGAGCAGCTCGCCAGCACGGGCACCGGGGTCGTCGACGAGATCGTGCTGCGCGGCGGCGAGGTGCGCGAGCACTTGGAGAGCGCCGTGCGGCTCGCCGACGAGTCGATCGGCACCCGCGTCGAGGATCTCGCCAGCCGTCTCGAGACCGCGAGCCAGCGTGTCAGCGAATCCGTCACGGTCCAGGGTCAGGCCCTCGAGACCAGCCTCACCCAGGCGGGCGAGCGCCTCTCGGCTCTCATGGGCACCCAGGTCGAGGAGTTCCGCGCCTCGTTCGAAAACCGTGGCCAGGAATTCTCCGAGACCCTGTCCCTGCACACCGAAGACGCGCAAAATCGGCTCGCCAGCACGGCCAAGGATATCGTGCTTGCCATCGCTTCCCAGGGCTCGCGCGTCAACGAGGCTCTCAACCGTACGGCAGAGAACCTGTCCACAACCGTCGACAGCCGCACCCGCGAGATGGAGGAGACCCTCGTCGCCCGCCTCACGGCTCTCGAGGACGTCACGACCCGCGGCAGCGAAGTGGCCGAGCGGATCTCCCGCGATGTGGGCAGCCTGACCGACACGATCACCGGCCGCCTCGAGGAAATGGACCGCCTGATTACGGTCCAGGGCCGCACCGTCGCCGAGTCCTTCACGGACCGTGCCCGCGAGGCCACCACCGCCATCGAGACGCAGCTTGCCGCCCTCGAGGAGCATGCCACCCGCCGCACCTCGGAGATCACCGCCAACTTCGATACCATCGTCGAGCGGGTCGACAGCGTTCTCGGCGCCCGCTCCACCGCCCTCAACGAGGCTCTCGTGGTGCGCACCGGCGAGATGGCCCGCGTCATGGCGGAAGGCGGACGCGACGTGGCCACGTCCCTCCAGGCCCGCGTGGACGAGATCAGCCAGGCGATCACGGCAAAGACCAATGCCATCGCCGAGACCCTGTCCTCCAGGGCCGAGCATATCAGCCAGTCCCTCGACAGCCGCATCGCCTCCATCAACGAGGTGCTTGGCAACCGCGCCGACGAGATCACCGAGACCCTCGGCACCCGCGCCTTCGAGATCAATCAGACTCTGGGAAGCCGCGCGGAGGAGATCGCCTCGACCCTCGGCAGCCGCACCGAGGAGCTTGCCGCCGCTCTCAACCAGAGCGTGACGATGCTTGAGGACCGCGTGGTCAACCGCCTGAGCGGCGTCGCCGAAACCATCGACGAGCGCGGCCAGTCGGTTCTCGGCTCGCTCACCGGCCGCATCGGCGAGATCCGCTCGATCTTCGACACCCAGGGCGCCTCTCTCGTCGAGAGCCTGGGCAGCCGCGGCGAGGTCATCGGCCGCGAGGTCGCCGCCATCAGCGACGCGACCCTGCGCAGCCTCGAAGAGCGCAGCAGCGCCGTGATCGAGAGCCTGCAGGATCGCAGCGCCACCCTCCTCTCGTCGCTCCAGGAGCGCACGATGGAGCTTACCGCCTCCTATCTGCAGTCAACACAGGCCGTGCGCAGCGCCCTCGACGAGGGCACGCAGCAGAATGTGGAGGCCCTCACCGGCGCCAACGAGCGCCTGCGGGGCGAGCTCGGCGAGGTCCTCGGCCGCCTCACCGATGCCAACCGCATGCTCCAGCAGGTAGCGGCTTCCGCCAGCAGCAATCTCGGCGCCGTCGAGGACGGGCTGGCCGGGCGCGTGCAGCATATCGAGGCGCTCCTCTCGGAGATCGCCACCCAGACGGGCCGCGCCTCCGACCAGGTCGCCGATCAGGTCGACGCCCTGCGCCACGTGTCCTCCGGCGCGATCCAGCAGGCGCTGGAACTGGCCCGGAGCCTCGAAGAGCGCGGCCAGGCGCTCACCAGCACCACCAGCGAGCAGATGCGGACCCTCACCGAGGCCGCGAGTGCCCTGGAGCATGTGGAAGCGCGTATGAACGAGGCCCTCTCCAGCCGCCAGCAGGCTCTGGACGAGCTCCTGACCCGGATCAGCGCCCGCTCGCAGGATCTCGAGTCGGTCACCCGCTCCTTCACCACCGTCGTGGAGGGCTCCCTTCAGAATGCCGAAACCAAGGCGCGCCAGATCGGCTCGGTCTTGGCCGCTGCGGCCGAGACCACCACGACCGCCATCGGCGAGCAGTTCGAGCGCATCCGCGCCACCACCGGCCAGGAGAGCGAGCGGACGGCGGAAGCCCTGCGCGCCAGCTACGAGCAGGCGACCGGTGAGATGGCCGAGGCCCTCGGGAATGCAACCGCCAAATTCCGCGAGGCCATGGGCGAGCTGCGCGGCATGACCGGGCAGATCCAGCGCGAGCTGGAGGCCACCCGCGCCGAGCTCCGCCGCGGCGTCGTCGAACTGCCGCAGGAGACGCAGGAGACGACCGCCAACATGCGCCGCGTCGTCGCCGACCAGATCAAGGCCCTCAACGAGCTGTCGGCCCTCGTATCCCGCTCGAACCGCCTCGTCGACGCGGCCCCTGCGGCCCAGCCGCGAAAGGCCGCCGTCAACGAGACCCCGGTCGCTGCGACCATGGCGGCCGTGGCCGCCGCGGTCGAGCAGCGGATCGCCCAGACACCTGTCGCCGCCCCAACACCCGCTCCGGTGGCCCGCCAAGCGGAGCCCAAGCCCGCTCCGGCTCCGGCCCCCGCTCCTGCACCCGCGCGTCAGGCTCCGCCGGCGGCCGAGCGTCCCGCACCCCGCCGGGAGGAGGCCCCTGCCCGCGAGGCCGGCGCCCGCGGCGGCTGGCTGTCGGATCTCCTGAACCGGGCCTCCCGCGAGGACAATGTGGAGCCGGCCCGCAGCACCGCAGGCCGCACAGATCGCACCCGCGTCAACAGCCTCGAGTCGCTCGACTCGATCTCGGTCGACATCGCGCGCATGATCGACCATGACGCGGCCGTGGAATTGTGGGACCGCTACCGCCGCGGCGAGAGCAACGTGTTCACCCGTCGCCTCTACACGCTGCAGGGTCAGCAGACCTTCGAGGAGATCCGCCGCAAGTACAGCCGTGACGACGAGTTCCGGCAGACGGTGGACCGGTACGTGGAAGAGTTCGAGCGCCTGCTCGCCGAGGTCTCCCGCGACGACCGTGACTCCATGCTGACGAAGACCTATCTCACCTCGGAGACCGGCAAGGTCTACACCATGCTCGCCCATGCGAGCGGCCGGTTCGACTGAGGCGGCTCAAGTTTCAGCTGAATAAAAACGCGGCCCGAGAGCCGCGTTTTTTGTTGGGTTACTCCACTGTCATTCCGGGGCGGCCAAGGGCCGAGCCCGGAATCCATAACCACTAACGGTGCAGAAAGAGACGCAGCGCTGATCGATCTTTCTTGAGGCGTCGTGTTTATGGATTCCGGGCTCTCGCTAACGCTCGCCCCGGAATGACACCGTCACCTCAGGCCGGGCCTGTCCCGGCCATCCCGATCAGGAAAAGTGTTGCACCTCTCAGAAACGAGATCACCGGCACAAGGCCGGTGATGACGAAGAGGATGCTGATCGATATTTGAATTGAATACGCGTCTAAGCCGGTGCCCGGTTTTCACCCGTCGCAGCAGTGCCCGGATCTTCGCGCCGGGGCAGATGGCTGCCGCTGACCCAGCGCACGATGTCGAGCATGACGACGGTGAGGGCTTCGTCCAGGGCACGGGCCGCGTTCGGCGCGTCGACGGCGCTGGCCGGAACGCTGGCGCGGAAAATACGGCCGTTGACGATGCGGCCGTCCCGGTCGCTGACGATCTTCACGGAAATCTCGGCGACGGCCTGATTGTCGGGGGTCGCGATCTCGAACCGCCGCAGCTCGGAGACGAGCTGAACGTCGGCCACCGCTCCACTGCTCGGCCGGGAGACTCCCCGCAATTGGGAGGAGTTTTCGAAGGTATTGATCAGGCGGGTCTGGATCAGGCGGGGCAGATTGTCGGCCCACTGCCCTCCTCCGATGAACGAGACCGAGCCGCTGGCGTCCTTCACCAGGATCTGCTGGGTGGCGAGGGTCTGCAGGGCTGCGGGCTCCGCCACCAGAACCTGAACGCCTGAGGCGCCCCTGATCCGGGAGGTGGGGGCTGAAAGGTCGTACGTGGCTGGTGCAGGTCCCGACGAACAGGCACCGGTCAGGGCAGCCATAACCGCCACCGGGGCTAGGCGCCGGAGCAGGCAGGCTCGATCGTTCAGGGGATTCAACACGGAGGATCCACGCATACTGGTTACTTAACGGCGTCCATTGTACTCGGGGAGGTTCGAACGGCCACCGAAAAGAAACTGCTGTGGATTACGCTCGATGCTGCGGACCGCCCGGCTGATGTCTCCCAGCGTCCGGCGGCCTTCGACGGCCAGAGCCTCGTACTCCCGCAGGCCTGAATCCGTGAAGCGGCCCACACCGGACAGGACACCCTGGATGCCTTCGGTGCGTTGATTGAGGTCCTCGGCAAGCTCCCGCACGGAGACTGCAGCAGCGCGGATCTCATCGAAGGCTCCCTTGCCGGCCTCACCGGAGGCCGAGCCCAGGAACTTCTCGGCCCCTGCCAGAACGCCGTCGATCCGGTCGGCGGACTTGTTGAGCTTCTCCGTGATTGTGCGGGCTTCCTGGATCGCCTTGTCCACATCCGGGCTCCGGCGGCTCAGGGTCTGAGTGAAGGTGTCGATGTTGTCGATCGTACGTCCAACCTTGGCAGGGTCGACCGCCTGCGCCAGCTCGGCGATCTCGCTGACGGCGCTGTCCAGCTTGGGCGCAGTCTGGTTGAGACGCGCGATCAAGCTCGCCGCATCCCGAAGAGCGCTGTTGATGGCTTCGCGGTTCTCGCCGAGCGACTGGGCGAACTTGTCCGTATTCTCGACGATCCGGAAGACACGCTGCGCGTCGATCGAGTTGGCCACTTCCTCGACCTTGTCGACGGTGCGGCCCACTTTGGCCGGGTCGATGGCCTTCGCGATGTTCGAAATATCGCTGACCACGCTGTCCAGTTTCGGAGCGGTTTCGTTCAGGCGGGTGACAAGGGTTTCGGCATTGCGGAAGGTATTGTCGATGGCCTGCCGGCTTTCACCCAGAGCCTGGGTGAAGCCCTCTACATTCTCGACGATCCGGGTCACGCGCTGCGGCTCCACCGCGCGGACCACAGCGTCGACATTCGTGGCGAGCGTCTCAAGCTTTTCCGCCAGAGGGCCGACTCTCTCGGCCGCTTGGCCCACCTGGGCCAGGAAGCGGTCGATGCCCTCCGCGTTCTCGCCGAGAGCCTGGGAGAAGCGCTCCACGTTCTGGATCGTCCGGCTGATGCCCGCCTCATTGTCGGTCACGACACGACCCACCCGCTCCAGCACGTCGTCGGCCCGGCGAGCAATGTTGCGAGCGGTCTCGATGAGATCCTGGAAGTCGGACCGGTCGGCGAAGATGGTCGGCATGGGCTGTCCGGGGCCTGCCACCAGCGGGGGTGCGCTGGGCTCGCCGCCCGACAGGCCGACATTCGCGACGCCGGTCAGGCCCTGGTATTCCAGGCGGGCGCGGGTGTCGGAGCGGATCGGCGTGCTGCTGTTGACCGAAGCGATGGCTACCACCCGGCGCGGATCCTCCGGCAGAAGGTCGAGGCTTGACACCTCGCCGACCCGCAGGCCGTTGAAGGACACGCTCGAGCCCTGCGAGAGCCCTGAGACGGAGCCGGAAAACACGATGCGGACGCTCTGACGGGCCTGCCCCCGCTCACCACCTGAGAACCAGTAGACAAAGCCGAAGGCGGCCGCGATCACAGCGATGGTGAAAAGGCCGATCAGGGCATAGTTTGCACGCGTTTCCATCGTTACCCTTGCGCGCCGCCGGCCATGACCGCGCGTGCCCGCTTCCCATGAAAATAAGAACGAAGCCACGGATGGTCCGAGGCCAGCATCGCCTCGATGGGACCTTCCGCGAGAATCTTGCCCTCGCCCAAAGCCGCTATCCGGTCGCAGACCGAGTAGAGGCTGTCCAGGTCATGGGTTACCATGAATACGGTCAGCCCTAAAGTCCGCTGTAACGTCGCGATAAGATCGTCGAACTCGCCGGCGCCGATGGGGTCGAGGCCCGAGGTCGGCTCGTCGAGAAAGACGATCTCTGGGTCGAGGGCGAGCGCTCGGGCGAGCGCCGCACGCTTGATCATGCCGCCCGATAGCTCGGAGGGCAGCTTGTCGGCGGCGTCCGGGTTGAGCCCCACCATCTCGATCTTGAGCATGGCCAGCTCGTCGAGCAGCCGGTCCGACAGGCGCAGGTATTCGCGCATGGGCACCTGGATGTTCTGCTTGACGGTCAGCGCCGAGAACAGCGCCCCCTGCTGAAACAGCACGCCCCAATGGCGCTCCAGCTGCCGGCGCTCGTTAGACGAAAGCTCATCGAGGTTCTGGCCCAGCACCTCGATGGTGCCCGCCCTCTTGGGCACGAGCCCGAGGATGGCGCGGGTCAGAACCGACTTGCCCTGACCGGAACCGCCGACGAACCCTAGGATCTCGCCGCGATACACGTCGAGGTCGAGCCCTTTCAGGATCGTTTTCTCGCCGAAGCCGACCTCGACACCGCGGGCGCGGATGATGATCTCGCGGTTCTTCGTCGGATCGGGGTGGCGGCGCTCGAGCATCATCTCAGTAATTGATCGCTGCGAAGAACATGGCGAAGAGGCCGTCGAGCACGATGACCATGAAGATGGACTTCACCACAGAGGAGGTCACATGGCGGCCGAGCGACTCGGCGGATCCGGCCACCGCCAGCCCTTCCAGGGTCGCGATGATGCCGATGACCACCGCCATGAAGGGCGCCTTCATGATGCCGACCAGGAAGGTGTTCATGCCGACGGCAGATCTGAGGCGCTCAAGGAAAATATCGGGGCTGATGCCGCCATAGACCCAGGTCGTCAGCCCTCCCCCCACGAGCGCCGCGATGGACGCGATGAAGGTCAGGAGCGGCAGGCCGATGATCAGGGCGAGGATGCGCGGGACGATCAGGACCTCGATGGGATCGAGGCCCATCACCCGCAGGGCATCGATCTCCTCCCGCATCTTCATGGACCCGATCTCGGCCGTGAAGGCCGAACCGGAGCGTCCGGCGACCATGATGGACGTGAGAAGCACGCCCAGCTCGCGCAGGACCAGGATGCCGATCAGATCGATGACGAAGGGCGTGGCCCCGAACTTGATCAACTGGAATATGCCCTGCTGGGAGACGATGCAGCCCACCAGGAACGAGATCAGCACGATGATCGGCACGCCCCGGTAGGCGATCTGCTCCAGCTGGTTGATCACCGCAGTGCCGCGGAAGCGCCGGGGATGAACGATCACCCGCACAAGCCCGGCGACGAGTTCGCCGAGGAAGCCGATTCCGCCGACCAGATCCTTGCCGGCGCCGGCAACGCTCTGTCCCACGTCAACGAAGAAGTCCACGGTCCGGAACAGCCGGGGTTTTGGCTTGTCCTCGAAGTCGCGATAAGCGGCCTCCTCGAGGAGGATCTTCTGCTCTGGAGACGCATTGGCGAAATCCGCCTGGCCCTTGGCCGACAGCTCGTGCTTGGTGCGGCCGAGCGTCCAGGCGCCCAGGGTGTCCAGACGCTCAACACCGCTCAGGTCGAAGCGGACGGGAAAGTGATCGGTTTCGGTTGCGATCTCGTCGACAAGAGCCTCGACCCGCTGGGCATGCGGCGCCGTCCAGGGACCGGACAGACGGATCGTCGTCTCTCCCCCGGTGCGCTCGATTGTCATGTCCGGCCCTTGAGCCAAGGTGCCCTGCGCCACGATCATCCCTTCGGCATTGATTCCGCTTGGTGATAGCGTGTCATTGCGCCACAAGTCGAGACGAAGTTCATAAGAGAAGCCAAGAGAATGCGTCAGCTCACCGTTTCCATCGACCGTTTCCCCATTGCCGGCAAGTTCACCATCGCCCGGGGCTCCCGCACCGAGGCGGTGGTCGTCACCGCAACGATTGCCGAAGACGGAGCCGTCGGCCATGGAGAATGCGTGCCCTACCCGCGCTACGGCGAGACGGTTGAAGGCGTGGCGGCGGCGATCGAGGCCATTCGGCCGCAGATCGAAGCCGGGCTGACCCGGGAAGCGCTCCAGAACCTGATGCCTGCAGGCGCGGCCCGCAACGCGGTGGACTGCGCCCTCTGGGATCTCGACGCCAAGCGTTCCGGCATCCGCGCCCATATGACGGCCGGCCTCACCCGCTGGCCGCCGGCGACCACGGCCTACACGATCAGCCTCGACACCCCCGAAGGCATGGCCGAGGCCACCGCCAAGGCCGCGCATCGGCCGATCCTCAAGGTCAAGTTCGGGGCCCCCGACGGGGACATTGAGAGGATCAAAGCCGTGCGCCGGGCGGCGCCCCAGGCGACCTTGATCGCGGACGCCAACGAGGGCTGGACCGAGGCCAACATCGAACAGCACCTCGCGGCCTGCGCCGAAGCCGGCTACGCCCTCGTGGAGCAGCCTCTGCCCGCCAAGGAGGACGGCTATTTGAGCCGGATCCCGCGTCCCGTTCCGATCCTGGCCGACGAGAGCGTGCATGACCGTGCGAGCCTCGACCGGCTGGTGGGGCTCTACGATCTCGTCAACATCAAGCTCGACAAGACGGGCGGCCTCACGGAGGCCCTGGCCCTCGCCGATGCGGCGGAGGCCAAGGGTTTTTCCCTGATGATCGGCTGCATGGTCGGGACTTCGCTTGCCATGGCCCCGGCCCTGGTGCTCGCGCCGCGTGCCCGCTTCGTCGATCTCGACGGCCCGCTTCTGCTGGCCAAGGACCGGGAACCCGGCCTCCGTTACGAGGGCAGCATCGTCTACCCGCCGGAGCCCGCGCTCTGGGGCTGATCCTTCTTCAGGCGGACGACCACCAGCATCAGCACGAAGCCGATGGCTCCCAGGGGAGCCATCGCGGCGAACACGCCCGCCCCCACCTCGCTGTAGATCATGCCGCTGACCATGGTGGAGACGGCCGTGGTCAGGGCGGCAAGGGAGCCGTAGATGCCCTGCGCCCGCCCCCTTGCCTGCATGGGAGCAAGAGCCGTTAACGCCGCCATGGTGCCGATATGGGTCGCGGCGAAGGACAGGGCATGCATGGCCTGGAGCACGAGCATGACCTCCGCTCCGGGCTGGAGGGACATGATCGTGAAGCGGATGACCGCCGCTGCCGACCCGAGCAGGATGAGGCCCACCCCCGATCCGCGCCCGACCGCCCGGCCGAGGACGATGAAGACCAGGATCTCCGCGACGACGCCTGCGGCCCAGAAATAGCCGATGACCTCGTCGGAGAAGCCGATGGAGCGCCAATAGATGCTGGCGAAGGCATTGAGCGCGCCATGGCTGCCCTGGGTCAGGGCGCCGGCGATCAGCACCAGCCACAGGACCCTGGAGAGGCGGGCCGAGGCTTTGTCCGTCTCAGGCTCGTCGTTCTGTATCGTGGTCTCGGGCTCCTCGTGCGGCACGACGATCAGTGTCGCGGTGATGCCGAGGATCGGGATGAGCGTCAGGGCGACGATCACCACATCCGCGCCGAAGGCTCCGACCAGATAGCCGCCCACGATATTGGTGATGAAGAAGGCCACGGAGCCGGCGCCCCGGATCCGGCCGTAGTTCAGGCCCGGATGGCGCTGGACCGCATTGGTCGAGACGAGGTCGTTGCCCGGGATGATGCAGGATTGTGCAACGGCGACTAGGGCTACGAGAGCGATGATCACGGCGCTGCTGTCGCTGAGCAGGAACAGGGGAAACCCGATCAGCTGCCCCAGATGGCTCGCCAGCAGCAGCCGACGCGCTCCGAAGGAGCGGTCCGCGAGGCTCAGGAGCGGCGCGGTCGCAAGGATACGGACGATGATGGGGATGGCGACCACGAACCCGATGAGCGTCGGCGACAGGTTCTTGCTCTGCAGCCAGAGCGGGAAGAACGGCAGATACATCCCATGGCTGGCGAAGCTAGCGGCCTGCAGGGCGCCAAGTCGGAATTCGAGAGCTTTGAGCGGACGCATCGAGGAGAGGGTCTTCCAGGGTCGAAAATGGCCTAAATCAACAAAAACGGCGTGCAAGACCCTATCTCTAAAGCGTTAGAGGGGTTGAGCCGGCACCCGCTTTGGACTCATCTGATGGGAGAGT
This sequence comes from Microvirga arvi, assembly GCF_016892765.1. Classification (GTDB taxonomy): domain Bacteria; phylum Pseudomonadota; class Alphaproteobacteria; order Rhizobiales; family Beijerinckiaceae; genus Microvirga; species Microvirga arvi. Next base: position 100,578 of record NZ_JAFEMD010000012.1, on the reverse strand, counting down.
GGAATCAAACCCTGGCGCAGATGGATTTCGTTACCATGCCCGATGAAGAGACAAACGTCACGTTCGGCGACCTGGATTTCGACACCATCGAAGCCGCCGTCATGGAGACCGCCCGCGGCCGCTGGTTCCTGAAGGAATATGCAAGGCGCAACCGCAATTCGGACACGCAAGCCGTGCTGGACGCCGTGAACCGCTTAAGGGAAGTGCCGCTCGACGCGACGGCGGCCGCTCCTCTCAAGGCCTATCTGGAGGACATGGCGGCCGCCATCCTGCAGACCAAAGCGGATATGCGCTCCTTCCCCGTGATCGAATCGGACGATCCCTTAAGTGCTTTGTCGGAGGCGGAGCTTCAGGAGGCCGCCGAACAGCGCATCCGGAGCATGGTCCGCACGCTTCATTTTCTGGAAAGCCGGATCCAGAACTTGATCGACCTCTGCAAGGCCGAGGCAGCCCGGACGGAAGTGCTCTTGGAGGCCGGCCCTTTCGAAGGTGAAAAGGCCCAGCGCCTCTCCCCTCATCCTGCTTTCCTGATGTAGAAGCGGCTCCCGCGCCGAGTGGGCGCTCTCCTGCCAGGTGATGGTCTCTCCAAAACCGATTCCAATACGGCCCGATTTGTCTTAGAGGCGCTGTTGCGGATCAGACGGAGACCTCGATGAGCTTGCCTGACATCATAGGGCTGGGCGGAGTTGCAGCCTATCTGGCGGCCTACGGATTGCTGCAGCTGGGTATCCTGAAGCTTGAAGATCTGCGCTATGCATTCCTGAATGCCCTCGGCGCGCTCCTGATTCTCTACTCGCTGGCATTCGACTTCAATCTGGCCTCGTTCGTCACGCAAACCGCCTGGCTGGTTCTGACCATTCTCGGCTACATCCGCTCGCGCAGCAGGCGAGCCCGGACGGTCTGAATTGCTTTGGCACCATCGGCCGGGGTCTTAAGCCCATGCGTCCGGCGCAGAGGCTGTCGATCCGAATGAGGCTTCACGCAGCCGCTTCCCCGTGGTTGTCTGCGTCCCCTCCGCCAGCGACCCCACCTATGACGATGCGCCTCCCGTGAAACCTCTCCTGGGGATATCCCTCAAAGTCCTGTCTGCCCTCGTCTTCACAATGATGTCGGCGACGCTCAAGACGATGATGATCCGCTATCCGGTCGGAGAAGTCGTCTTTTTCCGCTCTGCCTTCGCCCTCCTGCCGCTTCTGGTATGGCTGAAATGGCAAGGGGATCTCATCAATGCGGTCAGAACCCGAAACGTCATTGGCCATTTCAAGCGCGGCTTCATCGGCACAAGCGGCATGTATCTGGGCTTTGCCGCCTTGTCCTATCTGCCGCTCCACGACGCCATCGCCATCGGCTATGCCTCACCCCTGATCGTCGTGATCCTGGCAGCCCTTCTCCTCAACGAGAAGGTCCGGGCCTATCGCTGGACCGCCGTCGCCGTCGGTTTCGTAGGCGTTCTGATCATGCTCTCGCCCTATCTGAGGCTCGAGACCTTTTCCGGAGGCCTGAGCGCGGGGCCGACCCTGGGCGCCCTCTGCGCCCTGGCCGGAGCCTTCTGCTCCGCAGGCGCCATGGTGCAGGTCCGCCGCCTGACGGCGACCGAGAAGACGGGTGCCATCGTCTTCTATTTCTTCATCCTAGCTTCGACCCTTTCCCTGTGCACGATCGTCTTCGGCTGGCATATGCCCGATGCCACGGACTGGGCCCTGTTCATTGTCTCCGGCATCCTCGGCGGCATCGGGCAGATCCTGCTGACCCAGAGCTACCGCTACGCGGATACGTCGGTGATCGCACCGTTCGAATACACCACCATGATCTGGGCACTTCTGTTCGGCTGGTTCGTGTTCGGAGATCTGCCCACACCGACCGTGCTCACCGGCGCCGCTATCGTAGCCGCCACCGGCCTCTTCATCGTCTGGCGCGAGCACCAGCTCGGGCTGCTGCGCACCAAGGAGCTTCAGGCCGCCCCGCAGCGGCCAGGGGTGTGAAAACGCCAAACGGGAAAAGGAAAGGCCGCGACCCTGCCGGTGCTTGACCCGCCCTGCCGATTACCCCACAACCGTTTTGAGGAACGAGCGTACGGTTTTTCAGAACAGAGGCAGCGATGGGCGTCGAGGGCAAAGAGCGGAACCGGGAGCTGGAAACGGGCGCGCAGGTTCTCTCCGGCAATATGGGCAAGACGATTCAGCGTCTGCGCAAGGCCTACAACCTGTCCCTGTCGGAGCTTGCCGAGCAATCCGGCGTCGCGAAATCGATCATCAGCCAGATCGAGCGCAACGAGACCAACCCGACGCTCGCCACCATCTGGCGGCTGAGCCAGGCCCTCGATGTCTCGATCGAGCGCGTCCTCGCCTCGGGGGATGAGGAGCCGTTCATCGAAAAATCGTCCAAGGCCGACACGCCGATCCTCGTGTCCGAGGATGGCAAGATGCGGCTCGCCATCATCGGCTGGCTCAAGACCATCGAATGGCTGCAATGGTACGATGTGCAATCCGAGCCCGGCGGGGTGCTCGACTCCGACAGCCACCAGCGCGGCTCGGTCGAATGTCTGTCCGTCCTCGACGGCGAGTTCGAGGTCGAGGTGGGTGGGGTCGTGCAGCAGGCCAAGGCCGGCGAAAGCCTTCGCTACCGCTGCGACCGCCCGCATTCCGTGCGCTGCATCGGCAGCACCCCCGGACGGGCCACGATGGTGTGCATCCTCAAAGCCGCCGTGATGGATTGAGGTTTATCCCCAGGCTGTCCTCAGCCGGTTCCCACCTTATTCAGGCTTCTTGAAACCCTGCCTCGGCGGCAGGGACAGAAGGTATTCCGCCACAGCCTGACGGTCCGCATCGGGCAGTTGGGCCGTGTTGGCGACGACGGCGCCCATGGGACCTCCGACGGTGTCGAAGTTGGGCGTTTCCCCCGTTTTCAACAGAGTGGTGAGGTCACTCACGGTCCAGCCGCCGATTCCGGTCGCGTGCGGCGTGATGTTGGGGACGATCCCCCTGCCTTCCGGATCCGGGCCGCCGGCGAAGCGACGCTCGTCGATGACGGCACCAGCGAAACTGCGCTCGCTGTGGCACTCGGCGCAGTGCCCCGGCCCGTTCACCAGATAGGCCCCCCGGTTCAGGCTCGCCGACTTCGACGCATCCGGCGTGAAAACCTTTCCATCGAGGAAGGCCAGCTTCCAGAGGCCCACGCCGCGGCGGATATTGAACGGAAACGGCAGGTCATGACCGGGGGCTCGCCCTTCCACGGCGGGCAGCGTCTGCATGAAGGCGAAGAGGTCGGTGAGATCCTCGGGACTCATCCTCTGATAGGACGTGTAGGGGAAGGCCGGATAATAGTGGCGTCCGTCCGGAGATACTCCCTCTCGCATGGCGCGGGTGAAATCCGTGACGCTCCAGGAGCCGATGCCGTCCGTCTTGTGCGGCGAGATGTTTGGGACGTGGAACGTGCCGAACGGGGATTTTAGCGCATAGCCGCCGCCGAGCCGCAGCTTGTCGTCGTTGTTGGGCACGGCATGGCAGGAGGTGCAGCCTCCGGCGAAAAACAGGATGCGGCCGTTCTCGGCATTCGGGGCGTGACTGCCGTTCGGCGCCGGAGGCTCCCCGCGAATGAGGCGATGGGCCGACGGCGATGTCAGGGCCAGGAAGCCCAGAATGCCGAAAATCACCAGGGCGACCAGCCCTACGAGCGCTTTACGCATCGCCTGTTCTCCAAATGAAACGGGCGGCCCAAGGGCCGCCCATTACTCAGCATCGTCCGATCAGGAGGCCTTCTTGCGGAACTCGTTGTGGCAGGCGCCGCAGTTCTGAAGCACCTTTGGCATCTCGGCCTTGAAGGACGCTTCGTCCTTGATCGTCGTCATGGCGGTCTGAGCGTCTTGGCTCATTTTGTTGCCAGTCGCCTCGAACTTGGCCTTGTTCTCCCAGATCGTCGGCAGCGCCTCGGTCTTCTCCGCGTTCTTCGAGCTTTCCGGGAAAAGCGTGACGAACTTCTTGGGATTCTCGGCGAACACCTTCAAGCCAGCCTGCACCTTGGCGAGGTCGAAGGGCTCCTGGCCGCGCATCATGGCGCCGATGGGCCGGGTCTGAGCGCCCATCTCCTTCATCAGGGCCTGACGCTGCTCGACGACATTGCTCTGGGCAATGGCGGCGGTCACTCCGAGCGCCAGAAGGCTGGCGACGAACATTGTACGCTTCATCTATGGTTTTCCCTCGTGGGCGCGACGGACGATTTCCCTACGAACCATCGTCGGCGGGGCGACATTAGCGCATAAGTCGTCAAGCTTGAGCACTCTACTTTAGAACACATATATGTGATCTCGCCCCGCAAGAGGCTCTTATTCGACGGGCTCGCCGGCCGCCGCCCAATCCTTGAAGCCGCCCTTGTAGTGCTCGCGGATATCCCGACCCGAAGCCCGTGCGAATTCGATGGCCCGCACGGACCTGACGCCGGCCGCACAGGAAAAGACGATTCGCTTTCCTTCCGGCAGAGAGGAAGGATCGAAGGACGAAAGCGGGTGGGAGATGGAGCCCGGGATATGGCCTGCGGCGAACTCGTGCGGCTCCCGGACGTCGACCAGCAAGATTGAACCCTCTTGGAGCCCTTGCTTGATGACCTCGCGGTCGAGATCGATGACCTGCGGCGTTTCACTCATGAAAGATCCTCCCTGTCATCGCCATCTCATACCGGCATGACAGGGAGGGGTGCAATCCGGATGCGATCAGGAAAGCGGCGGGATGCGCAGAACCCAACCCGGCTGGATCATGTCGGGGTCTTTGACCGGCGGGGAGTTGGCTTTGACGATCTCCGTATATTTCGCGCCTTTGCCCTTGCCGTAGTGCTTTTCGGCAATTTCCCAAAGGGTATCGCCCTTCTGGACCGTGTACATGGTGGACTGGGCCGAGGGCTGCTGAACCTGGAGACCGGACGTATCGACCTCGGCGACGCCATAGGTATTGCCGAGAGAGAGGATGATCTTCTCGGCCTCTTCCTGGGTCATGGCCTGACCCGACAGCTTCACCTTGTCGCCTTCGACCTGGATTCCGAGCTTGCTCGCATCGAAGCCGTGGCCCTGCACCTCCTGCTGCAGTTTTTCGGGAGTGGCGGCGGCAGCGCTGCCGCCGAAGATCTTGGCGCCGGCTTCCTTGATGAACTTGAACAGACCCATGTCGTCCTCCTCTCGTCATGCCCGGCCTCTGGACGGCCAAGCTGAGACGAAGACGCGCGGGACTCCAAACGGTTCCGCTTAGGCTAAACTGGAGAACACATCCGCCAGCGAGGGCAGCCGGTCCTTCAGCCTGAGAAGCGCGATCAGCTCGATCTGCACGATGGCCGTTTCGAACTCCTGCTCGGGCTCATGCTCCAGCCGCTCCTCGAAGGCTGCGAGGATCTCGTCCTTCGATCGACCTTTCACCGCCATGATGAAGGGGAAGCCGAATTTTTCCTTGTAGAGGTCGTTTAGGGCCAGGAAGCGGTCGCGCTCCTCTTCCGTCAGGCTGTCGAGGCCGGCGGAGGACTGCTCGTTGCGGGAATCGTCCGTGAGGTCGGCGAGCTTGAGGCGCCCGGCGAGATCCGGATGGGCGTTGATGAGGGCGAGCTTCTGCCCCTGGCTCGCCCCCGAGAGCACATTCACCATGGCCGCATGAAGTCCCTCGGCCGTGTCCTGTCCGGTGGTGAGACCGGCGTCGAAGGCACGTTCCGCGATCCAAGGCGAATGCTCGAAGATGTCGCCGAAGATCTCCACGAACAGCACGCGGTTCATGGTGCTGGGTTTGACCCCCGCTGGGCGATGGTGCCGGATCCAATGCCGGGCGATGTCGATGCGCCTGGCGACCCAGACATTGTCATGGGCAGAAACATAATCCAGGAAGCGGGCGAGTGCCGCGGCCCGTCCGGGGCGGCCGACGAGGCGGCAATGGAGGCCGACCGACAGCATCTTCGGCACGGTCTCTCCCTCCGCATAAAGGGTGTCGAATGAGTCCTTCAGATAGGCGAAGAACTGGTCGCCCGCATTGAAGCCCTGCGGGGTCGCAAATCGCATGTCGTTGGCGTCCAGCGTATAGGGCACGATCAGCTGCTGCCGGTCGCCATGCGGCTCCCAGTAGGGGAGCTCATCGGCATAGGAATCGGCGCTGTAGAGGAAGCCACCCTCCTCCGCCACGAGGCGGTTGGTGTGCTCCGAGGTGCGGCCCGTGTACCAGCCCAGAGGGCGCTCGCCAGTGACCTCGGTATGAATGCGGGTCGCCTCCTTCATATGGGCACGCTCCTCGTCCGAGGAGAAGTCCCGGTAGTCGATCCATTTGAGTCCGTGGCTCGCAATCTCCCACCCGGCCTCCTTCATGGCGGCAACCGCCTCCGGGTTGCGCATGAGGGCGGTGGCGACGCCATAGACCGTGACCGGCATGCGGCGCTCGGTGAACATTCGCCACAGACGCCAGAAGCCGGCGCGGGAGCCATACTCGTAGACCGACTCCATGCTCATGTGCCGCTGGCCAGGCCATGCCTGAGCGCCGACGATCTCCGATAAGAACGCCTCGGAGGCGCGGTCGCCATGGAGGATGTTGTTCTCGCTGCCCTCCTCGTAGTTGATCACGAACTGCACGCAGATCCGGGCCCTGTTGGGCCAGCGCGGATGCGGCGGGTTGCGGCCATAGCCGACGAGGTCGCGGGGATAGGAGGTCGGCATGATCAGCTTCCTCGATAGGTGGAATAGCTCCAGGGGGAGGCGAGGAGCGGAACGTGGTAATGGCCGTCGGGCTCGGCGATGGTGAAGCGGATCGGCACCATGTCCAGGAAAGGCGGATCGGCCATGGCCGCGCCGAGCGCCCGGAAATAGGCGCCGATTTCGAAGACGATTTCATAGGTTCCGGTACGGAATGCATCGCCGATCATCAGCGGCGCATCCGTGCGCCCATCCGCATTGGTGACGGTGCGCAGGACGGAGCGACGCTGCTCGCCCTCGATGGCGAACAATTCGATGGCGACGCCGCGTGCGGGCTTGCCGTTGACGGTATCCAGAACGTGGGTGGACAGGCGGCCCATGAAGCCTCGCGGATGGAGAAGGAGCAGATCGAGCCCGGAATTCTTTCGGGCCTGCGCGCTCCGCGTCAAGCCGGATCGCTCGATCCTGTTGCGCAAAGGCAGGGTTTCCCGGACAGGGTTCCTGTTGAAAAAGCTGCGGACACGGCCTATCGCAAACCCGACCTCCGCCCTAGGCTAAGCATTCCTTCAATATCCAAGTGACTGCATGATCGACCCGCAAATCTCCGAATGGATCAGCCAGATCATCCGCTGGGTCCATGTGATTACGGCCATCGCCTGGATCGGCTCGTCCTTCTACTTCATTCATCTCGATCTCAGCCTGAAGAAGCGGGAGGGGCTGGCGGAAGGTGTGGGCGGCGAGGCCTGGCAGGTCCATGGCGGCGGCTTCTACAACATGCGCAAGTATCTCGTTGCGCCGCCGGAGCTGCCGAAGGAGCTGACATGGTTCAAGTGGGAGAGCTATTCGACCTGGATCAGCGGCTTCTTTCTGATCGTCTGGGTTTATTATCTTCATGCCGACCTCTACACCATCGATCCTACTGTCCGCGCCCTGGAGCCGTGGCAGGCGGCTGCCATAGGCATCGGCGGGATCATTCTGAGCTGGCTCGTGTATGAAGGCCTGTGCCGCTCACCCCTCGGCAGGAACGGGGTCGTCCTCGGCATCGTTCTCTTCGGCTATATTCTGCTGGCGGCCTTCGCCTTCACACAGGTCTTCAACGGCCGCGCCGCCTTCCTTCATACGGGCGCGATGATCGCGACCTGGATGTCGGCCAGCGTCTTCTTCGTCATCATCCCGAACCAGAAGAAGGTGGTGGCCGAGCTTCTAGCAGGCCGCTCACCCGACCCGAAGCTCGGCAAGGAGGCCAAGCTGCGGTCGACGCACAACAACTACCTTACTCTTCCCGTCATCTTCCTGATGCTGTCCAATCATTACCCGCTGGCTTGGTCGTCCGCCTATTCGGTCGGCATCGTCGGGCTGATCGTCATAGCAGGCGCGGTGATCCGGCATTTCTTCAATTCCCAGCATGCCGGCAAGGGCTCGCCCTGGTGGACCTGGGGTGTCGCCGCCGCAGCCATCGCTCTGGCGATCTGGCTTTCGATCCTCGGCAAGCCCGGCAATGCCAACATGGCTCAGGCTCCGGCAGACGCAACGCCCGAGGTCGTCACGGCATCCTTCGACGAGGCGGTGCTGGCGATCCAGTCCCGCTGCTCCATGTGCCATGCGGCGGAACCTGTCTGGGATGGAATCCCTATCGCTCCGAAAGGCGTGCGGCTCGATACGCCGGGGGAGATCGAGCGGCATGCGGAGATCATCCGCGTCCAGAGCGTGCTGACCCACGCCATGCCGCCCAACAACATCACCGAGATGACCCCGAACGAACGCAAGGCTGTGGCCGCTTGGCTGGCGGCACGGGATACCGTTACCCGTTAATTTCGTGAGCTGCGCACCAACGATCAAATCCATGGAGGAAATGAGTGACCGAACTCACACTGGAAACGGCACAGACGATTATCACCAACGCCCTCAAGGCCGCGCGGGAGAAATCATTCAAGCCCCTCGCCATCGTGGTCTATGACGCGCGCGGCGCGCTCAAGGCTCTCCTGTCGGAGGATGGAACCAGCATCAAGCGGGCCGAGATCGCCATGGGCAAGGCCTATGGTGCCCTGGCGCTCGGCGTCGGCTCGCGCGCGCTTCACAAGATGGCGACCGACCGGCCCTACTTCATCGCCTCGGCCACCCACGCGGTCGGCGGGCAGCTCGTGCCGGTTTCCGGCGGCGTCCTGATCAAGAATGGCCAGGGCGGGATTCTGGGATCCGTCGGCGTTTCCGGCGACACCTCCGACAATGACGAGATTGCTGCTGCGGCCGGCATCGAGGCGGCCGGACTGGTCTTCGACACCGGCGCCTGATCCATCTTCACAGGCCTAACCCTTTGTTATGCCAGGAATTACTTAATTTTTTGGATAGTACTGGACATAAACAGTTGATTGATCAACAAATAGGGCAAGGTTACTGCCCTACCGGCTCTAACCGAAGACATTCAAAAAACCCTGAGATAATCAGAAAGGGAACGCGTCAAATGTCATCATGGTTGAAACGTACCGCCCTCGCAGCTGCCGCAACGGTAGCTTTTTCGAGCTTCGCGGTCGCGCAAGTCGTCTATCACCGCGGCAACGATGGCGAGCCGGAGACGCTCGACGTCCATAAGACCTCCACGGTCGGTGAATCCAACGTTCTGCGCGACCTCTATGATGGCCTTGTCATCAAGAACAACAAGGGCGAGGTCGTGCCCGGCGTCGCCGAGAAGTGGGAGATGGCCGACGACGGCAAGCTTTACCGCTTCACGCTGCGCTCCAATGCCAAGTGGTCCAACGGCGACCCGGTGAAGGCATCGGACTTCGTGTTTGCCTACCGCCGGATCATGAACCCGGAAACCGGCGCCAAGTACGCCAACATCCTCTACCCGATCCTGAATGCCGAGAAGGTGAACAAGGGCCAGGCCAAGCCCGAAGAGCTCGGCGTGAAGGCGGTGGATGACCGTACCCTTGAGATCCGTCTCGAGCAGCCGACCCCTTACTTCATTGAGCAGCTGACCCACCAGACGGGCCTTCCGGTCCATCCGGCCTCCGTCGAGAAGTTCGGCAAGGACTACGTGAAGCCGGGCAACCTGGTGTCCAACGGAGCCTACACCCTGGCCGAGTTCGTGCCGAACTCGCACATCAAGGTCGTGAAGAACCCGAACTTCTATGACGCCGCGAACGTCAAGATCGATCAGGTGATGTTCTACCCGATCTCCGACCTCGCCGCGGCCGTTCGCCGCTTCCAGGCCGGCGAGCTTCACTCCACCCCGGACATCCCGGCCGACCAGGTGAAGGCTCTCAAGGAGCGGTTCAAAAATCAGGTCGTAATCGGCCCGTATCTCGGCGTTTGGTGCTTGCCGATCAACACGTCGAAGGCGCCGTTCGACGACGTGCGCGTCCGCAAAGCCCTCTCCATGGCGATCGACCGCGAGTTCATCGCCGAGCAGATCTGGGGCGGCACCATGCTGCCGGCCTATTCCTTCGTGCCGCCGGGCATCGGCAACTACGGCAAGCCGGCCCAGGCGGAGTACGCCTCCATGTCGCCCATCGAGCGCGAGGACAAGGCGAAGGCCCTGCTCAAGGAAGCCGGCTACGGTCCCGGCGGCAAGCCGCTGAAGGTTGAGATCCGCTACAACACCACCGATAACAACCGCAACACGGTTGTCGCCATCGCGGACCAGTGGAAGGCGCTCGGCGTCGAGACGTCCTTCATCAACACCGACTCCAAGACGCACTTCGCGCATCTGCGCGACGGCGGCGACTTCGACATCGCTCGCTACGGCTGGATTGGCGACTACTCGGACCCGCAGAACTTCCTGTTCCTGCTCGAGAGCGACAACAAGGGCTTCAACTACGGCAAGTGGAAGAACGCCCAGTATGACGACCTCATGAAGAACAAGGCCGCCAAGGAGACCGATCTCAAGAAGCGCGCCGACTACCTGCTCCAGGCCGAGCAGATCTTCATGAAGGAGGAGCCGTGGATCCCGCTGCTCCACTACAGCACGAAGAACCTGGTCTCGGACAAGCTCGTCGGCTTCAACCAGAACATCTCTGGGGTGTACCCGAGCCGCTTCCTGTCCCTGAAGCAGTAAGCATCCTCGATCCTGCCGGGCGGCCTCACAGCCGCCCGGCTCACAAACGACACGTCAGCCGCGAAGGCTGCTTCCCTCGCTGAGGGGTTGTTATCGAGCGGAGTCGATACCGTGATCCCCTTCGTTTTCCGCCGTCTTCTCTCGGCGATTCCCACTCTTTTCATCATCATCACGATTTCGTTCTTCCTGATCCGGCTTGCGCCCGGCGGCCCCTTCGACCTGGAGCGTCCGCTCGAGGCCAAGGTCATGGAGAACCTGCAGAAGATCTACGGCCTCGACCGGCCGCTCTTCGAGCAGTACGTGCGCTATCTCGCTGCCGTCGTGCAGGGTGATTTCGGCCCCTCCTTCATCATGCGCGATTTCAGCGTCGCTGAACTCTTCGCCAACGGCCTGCCGGTTTCCATGCGGATTGGCGGATTGGCGTTGGGCTTTGCCATCATTGTCGGCGGTACGCTCGGCTCCATCGCGGCGTTTCGCCAGAACAGCATAATCGACTACATGGTGAGCGGCCTCGGCACCTTCGGCCTGACGATCCCCACCTTCGTGATCGCCCCGGTGCTTCAGATCGTATTCGGCCTCGCCTTGGCCCTGTTGCCCGTTGCGGGCTGGGCGGGCGGCGCACCGCGCAATCTGATCCTGCCGGTCATCACCCTTTCGCTGCCACAGATCGCCATCATCGCGCGCATGACCCGCGCCGCCATGATCGAGAACCTGCGTTCGAACCACATCCGCACCCTCCGCTCGCTCGGCCTGCCGTCCTGGGTCATCGTGCGGCATGCGCTGCGTGGCGCAGCCCTGCCGGTTGTATCCTATCTTGGACCCGCCGCCGCAGCCCTGCTCACCGGCTCCGTCGTGGTGGAAACCATCTTCGCCCTGCCTGGCGTCGGTCGGTACTTCGTCGAGGCCGCGCTGAACCGCGACTACACGCTCGTGATGGGCACCGTCGTCGTGGTGGCAGTGTTCGTGCTCATCTTCAACCTGATCGTCGACATCCTCTACGCGGTGATCGACCCCCGCGTCCGTTACGAATGAGGCACCACCATGGCTGAAGGCGCCGTCATTTCCGACATTCCCGTGACCGGGACCATCTCCGGTCGCTCGCTCTGGGCCGATGCGCGGACCCGGCTCCTGCGCAACAAGGCGTCAGTCGCCAGTATGATCATCCTGGCACTGATCGCACTCGCCTGCATCTTCGGGCCATTCCTCACCGGTCATCCCTTCGATCGGGTGTACCCGGACTATGTGCGCGCACCGGCGAGCCTGACCGCCTATCCGAAAGCGGAGCAGATCATTCCGCAGGCAGAGCGCATCGGTTCCCGCGTGAGAGCCAAGCCCGAGAACATCGAGATAACCGGCGACGCCGTGCGCATGGCTCTCGTCAGCACGAGCGAGCGGCCCGTCGACGAGCGGCTGCTGGCCTATTTCGAGCGCTCGGATCTGTTCGGCACCGCAAAGGTTGTGGAACGGCAGGACGAGGGCCGCCGCCTTGTGGTCGAGGTACCTATCGATAAGCAGTACTTCTTCTTCGGCACCGAAGCCAATGGACGCGATCTTCTCACACGCACCATGAAGGCCGGACAGGTCTCGCTCGCCATCGGACTTCTGGCGACGTTCGTCGCGATCATCATCGGCGTGGTCTACGGCGCGACCTCAGGATATCTCGGCGGACGCGTCGACCTGGTGATGATGCGTATCGTCGACATCCTCTATTCGCTGCCGTTCATCTTCTTCGTCATCATGCTAGTCGTTTTCTTCGGTCGGAATTTCGTGCTGGTGTTCCTGGCGGTCGGCGCCGTCGAGTGGCTCGACATGGCGCGCATCGTCCGTGGCCAGACGCTCTCGATTAAGCGCCAGGAATATGTCCAGGCCGCCGAGGCGCTCGGCGTCGAGACGAAGGGCATCATCCGCCGCCACGTCATCCCGAACACCCTCGGCCCAGTGGTGGTCTACATGACCCTCATGGTGCCGCGCGTGATCCTGCTCGAGAGCTTCCTGTCCTTCCTCGGACTTGGTGTTCAGGAGCCCTATACCAGCCTTGGCGTTCTGATTTCGGAGGGCGCCAAGAGCATCCAGGATTCCACCTGGATGCTGATCTATCCCGCCCTGACGCTTGTCGCGATCCTGTTCTGCCTGAACTTCATTGGCGATGGTTTGCGCGATGCTCTCGACCCGAAGGATCGCTGACATGGCCGAGCCTGTTCTTTCCGTCCGCAATCTCAATGTCCGCTTCCGCACCGGCGACGGCATTCTCCATGCGGTGAAGGGCATAGACCTCGACATCAACGCGGGCGAGACCGTTGCGATCGTGGGCGAGTCCGGCTCGGGCAAGAGCCAGACCATGATGTCCGTGATGGGCCTTCTCGCCTCGAACGGCTGGGCCGAAGGCTCGGTCAAATACCGCGGCGAGGAGCTTGTGGGCCTTTCGCCCGGCAGGCTCAACCACTACCGCGGCTCCAAGCTGACGATGATTTTCCAGGAGCCGATGACATCGCTTGATCCGCTCTACCGGATCGGGGATCAGCTTAGCCTCCCGCTCACCACCCATGGGGGCATGAGCAAGGCCGACGCGCGCAAGCGCGCCATCGAGCTTTTGGAGCTCGTCCGCATCCCGGATCCTGCACGCCGCATCGATGCGTACCCGCATGAGCTGTCCGGCGGCCAGCGTCAGCGGGTGATGATCGCCATGGCGCTTGCCAACAATCCTGACGTGCTGATCGCCGACGAGCCGACCACGGCTCTCGACGTGACGGTTCAGGCCCGCATCCTCGATCTGCTCGCCGACCTGCAGAAGCGGCTCGGCATGTCGATCGTGTTCATCACGCACGACCTCGGCGTCGTGCGCCGCTTCGCTGAACGCACCTATGTGATGAGACGCGGCGAGGTCGTCGAAAGCGGCCGCACGGCCGACATCTTTGCGGCGCCCAAGCATCCCTATACCCAGATGCTCATCGATGCCGAACCGACCGGGCGCAAGGAACCTGTTGCAGCCAGCGCTCCTGTTGTCCTGGATGCACAGAATATGTCGGTCCAGTTCACCCTGGAGAAGAGCTTCTTCGGCAAGACGACCCATGTGCTTCGCGCCGTGGATAATGTGAGCCTGCGGGTTCGCACCGGCGAGACGATAGGCGTGGTGGGGGAATCCGGATCGGGCAAGTCGACGCTCGGTCGCGCCATCCTGCGCCTGCAGCCGGCTTCAGGCCTTGTTCGGTTCGAGGATCGCAACCTCATGCCCCTCGACCGCCGTGGCATGCAGCCTCTGAGGAGGCACCTGCAGCTCGTATTTCAGGATCCTTTCGGCTCCCTCTCCCCGCGCATGACGGCGGGCGAGATCGTGACCGAGGGTCTCCTCGTCCACGAGCCGAGCATCTCCCGCAAGGAGCGCGACCGGCGCGCCGCCCAGGCCTTCGACGAAGTGCAGCTCGACCCGGCGTGGCGCAACCGTTTCCCGCACGAGTTCTCCGGCGGCCAGCGCCAGCGCATCGCCATCGCCCGCGCCATGATCCTGCACCCGAAGCTCGTGGTCCTTGACGAGCCGACCTCGGCCCTCGACCGCTCGGTGCAGAAGGAGATCGTCGAACTGCTGCGCAATCTGCAGAAGGCCCATGGCCTGGCCTATGTGTTCATCAGCCACGACCTCGCGGTTGTGCGGGCGCTCTCGGACGAGATCATGGTCATGAAGAGCGGCAAGGTGGTGGAGCGCGGCACGGCCGGGGAGATCTTCGACAGGCCTCGGGAGGAATATACCCGCGACCTGATCGCGGCAGCTTTCCTTACCGGGCGCGGCACGGTCGAGACGGCTGTTCAGCCACTGGCCTCCTAAAGGCTGGAACCGGAAAGCCTGGCGCGGATTTGATCTTTGTTTGCCGCATGATCGTGCGGTGAACCGGTATCCACTTCACCGGATCAAGCTCTGGCACCATGGCAAAGCTCGCAGCCTATCGCGCCAAGCGCGACTTCACGAAAACTTCGGAGCCGGCAGGCAAGGCCTCCCGGCACCGGGGCGCCTCTTTCGTCGTGCAGAAGCACGATGCCTCTCGCCTGCACTATGACTTCCGCCTCGAACTCGAGGGTGTCCTGAAGAGCTGGGCCGTCGCCAAGGGGCCCAGCCTCGTCAAAGGCGAGAAGCGTCTGGCGGTCGAGGTTGAGGACCATCCGCTCGCCTATGGCGACTTCGAGGGCACCATCCCCGAGGACCAATATGGCGGCGGCATTGTCCTGCTGTGGGACCGGGGGACCTGGGAGCCGGAGGGCGATCCCCACGAGGGTTACGAGAAAGGCCGCCTCACCTTCCGTCTCGACGGCAAGAAGCTCAAAGGCACGTGGCATCTCGTCCGCATGGCCAAGCGCCCGCGCGAGCGCCAGACATCCTGGCTTCTGATCAAGGCCGAAGACTCATTCGCTCGGTCAGAGGACGAGCCGGATATCCTCATGGTGGCCCCATTGTCCGTGAAATCAGGGCGCTCCATCGAGGAAATCGCGCCTGCCAAAGCAGCAAGAAGCTTGTTGAAGCCGAAGGCCCCGTCCAAGAAACCCGAGAAGACGAAGGCCAAAGAAACGGCTCCAGCGTCGAAGCGTGCCCCATCGAAAAAGGGGGCAGCCGGCACTGTCGATGTCGCGGGTGTTCCCCTCACCCATCCGGATCGCGTGCTATGGGAAGATCAAGGTGTCACGAAGCGCGAACTGGCGGAGTTCTACGCCGGCATCGGCGAATGGCTCCTGCCGCATCTGATCAACCGTCCTCTGACACTCATCCGCTGCCCGGGAGGCGCAGAGAAGAAGTGCTTCGTCCAGCGCCATTCCTGGGCCGGCATGAGCGATTTCGTTCACCGCACCATGATTCCGGATAATAGCGGCGAGCAGGAGGCCCTGACCGTCACCGACGTTCGAGGCGTGATCGCCCTCGTGCAGTCCGGCGTCCTGGAGATGCATGTCTGGAGCGCAACTCTTGCCGACCTGGAGCGGCCAGACCGCCTCATCTTCGATTTCGACCCCGGCGAGGGCGTGGAATGGCCGCGTGTGATCGAAGGTGCTTTGGCGGTTCGCGAGCGAATGAAGGCCCTGGGTCTGGAAAGCTTCGTCAAGACCACGGGCGGCAAGGGCCTTCACGTGGTCGTCCCCCTGCAGCCGAAGGCGTCGTGGAAGGACGCTCTTGCCTTCACGCGGAGCATCGCCGAGGCGATGGCGGCGGACGAGCCGGATCGCTACACCACCACGTCCGTCAAGCAGGAACGCGAAGGTCGGATCTTCATCGATTACCTGCGCAACAACCGCGAGGCCTCAGCCGTCGCGCCCTATTCCACCCGTTCCCGCCCCGGTGCGCCCGTGGCGACACCGGTGGCCTGGAAAGAGTTGTCCGCCGATCTCAAGCCCAATGGCTTCACCGTCGAGAACCTTCGCAAGCGTCTCGCTGCTCTGAAGCAGGATCCCTGGGCAGACATCGGAAGAATGGATCAGGTCCTGCCGGAGCAAAAGCCTGCGAAGCGGGCTTCGCGCAGGAAGTAGGCCTCAGAAGACCGGAGCCTTGATGCCTTCGACCTCAAGGGTCTGCTGAACGGCAGGTCGCGCCAGGACCCGCTCGGCCAAGGCGTTCAGGTTCGGCAGGCTGCGCGGCGGACGCGGCATGCCCCGGCCCCAGCGGATCAGCATGAACAGGAAGAGGTCGGCAGCGGAGAAGCGGTCGCCAAGCAGCCATGGTCTGTCACCGAGCTGATCGGAAATCACATCGAACATGCGGTTGAGCCGCTCGCCGGACGCCTGCTTCACGAACGCTGCGGCGGCCTCGTCACTCACATGCTCATGCGGATAGAACCAGGCGCGGTATTCCGCCTGCGGCGTGTTCGTCAGGTGGACCATCCATTTGTAGAACTCGGCCCGCTCCTTGGTGCCGGGAGCAGGCGCAAGGCCGGCCTTCGGAAACTTGTCGGCCAGGTGAAGGGCGATCGCCGCCGTCTCGAACAGCACGACATCGCCGTCGAGGAGAACCGGGATACGGCCGTTTGGGTTGAGCCTGAGATACTCGCTGCTCTTCTGGGCATTCTGCCCCTTGTCCACGAGGCGCAGTTCGAACTCGGCCCCGATTTCCCGCAGCATCATATGCGGCAGAAGACTTGCATTGCCGGGATAGTAATAGAGAGCGAGCATCATCAG
Source organism: Microvirga arvi (assembly GCF_016892765.1). Taxonomy (GTDB): domain Bacteria; phylum Pseudomonadota; class Alphaproteobacteria; order Rhizobiales; family Beijerinckiaceae; genus Microvirga; species Microvirga arvi. Next base: position 83,731 of record NZ_JAFEMD010000012.1, on the reverse strand, counting down.
CCCCTGGAAGATTTTATTGCTCTGTCTTGGTAGATGGTGCCGGGAGCCGCGTAAAGAGCAGTCTGTCGATGATCCCGATCTTCCTTTCACGCCTTCATGCCCTATCGTCCTGAAGGCAACCGGGAGATGAAGATGACGGATCTGGCCAAGACCTTGATCAAGAAGCTGCGGGTGGATCCCGGCGAGAAGATTCGGCTTCGCGATCGTGATCCGCGCGATAAGTCGCTTTTCGGTGACGAGCAGGAGACCAAGGCGAGCACGGCAGCTCTCGCCAAGGACATCGACACGCTTCAGGACCGGCTCTATGCCGAGGGCTCGCGGGCGCTCCTCGTGATCCTCCAGGGCACGGACACGTCGGGCAAGGACGGAACCATCCGCAGCGTCTTCAATGCGACAGGTCCCTTGGGCGTCTCCGTTCATGCTTTCGGCCCGCCTTCGAAGCTCGAACTGGAACACGACTACCTCTGGCGCGTGCATGCCGTCTGCCCCCGGCGCGGCACGATCGGCATCTTCAACCGCTCCCATTACGAGGATGTCCTGATCGGGAAGGTCAAAAAACTCGCGCCGGAGAAGGTGATCGAACAGCGTTATGAGCAGATCAACGCCTTTGAAAAGATGCTGACCGAGAACGGCACGACGATCCTCAAGTTCATGCTCCATATCTCGAAGGACGAGCAGAAGGAGCGACTGCAGGACCGTCTTGAGGAGCCAGCCAAGAACTGGAAGTTCAACCCTGGGGACCTGGAGGACAGGGAGCATTGGGACGACTACCAGGATGCCTACGAGACGATGCTCCATCGCTGCTCGACCGAATGGGCGCCCTGGCACGTCATCCCGGCTGATCGCAAATGGGTCCGTAACGCCGCCGTTGCGAACATCGTGAAGGCTACTCTCGAGGAGATGGATCCCCAGTATCCGAAGGTCGCCTGGGACCCAAAGGACTACGAAGTCCGCTAGAGAACGTCCCGGTTCGGCCGGACCGGGGGCATTCGCCCATCGTCGAATGCCCCTAAGCCCTTGCCGAGGGCGGTTTTAAGCGCGACAATAATCCTTATGAAAAGCATTCTTGTCCCGATCGAAGACCACGGCAGCATCGAACCCCAGCTGGAGACGGCGCTGCAGCTCGGCCAGATGTTCGACAGCTATGTCGAGGGAATAGCAATCACCCCCGATTATCCAGTGGTCCTGCCGGTCGACATCGCCATCGGCGTGCCCTCTCCCATCACTCCCGAAAACCGCCTCGAAATGGCCCGCGCCTGCCGCGAACGCTTCGAGACCTACATGACCACCAAGCAGATTTCGCGATCTGCAGCCGGGATCTCGGGCCTCAGCTCAGGCTGGAGGCAGGACGGGCTCATGGAGGATGCCTTTCTGGGAGCCTATGGACGGGTCTTCGACACCATCGTGGTGGGGCGCCCTGACGGATCGAACGGCCAGACGCGCCTCTCCACGGCTGAGGCGGCTCTTTTCGAGACCGGGCGTCCTGTCCTGATCGCGCCCCCTACCCCAAACCGCACCTTCGGCGAAACTGTCGTGATCGCCTGGAATCGGAGCACGGAAACGGCTCGGGCCGTGCTGGGATCGATGCCGTTGCTGAAGAAGGCCAAGCGCATCGTTGTTCTTGAACTCGATGACTGGGGTGTTCCTGGTCCCTCCGGCTCGGAGCTTGCCCGCCACTTGAGAATGCACGATCTCTCGGCGGAGGCCATGATGGCCGTCGATCCGTCCAACAGGCCCGGTGAAGCGATCCTGAAAGAGGCCGCCGCCCTCGGTTGCGACCTGCTGGTCAAGGGAGCCTATACCCAAAGCCGCCTGCGTCAGATGTTCTTCGGCGGCGCCACGAGCCATATACTGGGCAACACGACGATCCCCGTCCTGATGGCTCACTGACAGGAAATGTCACTTGCCATGTTCCGGGATGTCGCTGTCGTCCTCGATGATCGTTTCAAGCGCCTGCACATCGGGTCGGCGCGCCTGGAGAAGCTGGCGGAGGGATGCCGCTGGGCGGAAGGACCGGCCTACTTCCCGGCCGGGCGCTTCCTGATCTGGAGCGACGTGCCCAACGACCGCATGATGCGCTTCGACGAGACTTCCGGCACCGTTAGCATCTTCCGCCCCTCGTCGGGCTATTCCAACGGCAACACAGTCGACCGGCAGGGATGCCTCGTCACATGCGAGCACGGCAACCGGCGCGTGACGCGCACCGAGCATGACGGCTCGATCACGGTGCTCGCCAGCCACTACCACGGCAAGCGCTTCAACAGCCCCAATGACGTGGTGGTGAAGTCCGACGGGTCGATCTGGTTTACGGATCCTGCCTATGGGATCGATTCCGATTACGAGGGGCATAAGGCGGAAAGCGAGATCGGTGACTGTCATGTCTATCGGATCGACCCGCATACCGGCGATGTGATCATGGTCGCCGACGATTTCGTCCGCCCGAACGGATTGGCCTTCTCGCCGGATGAAAAACGTCTCTACGTCGCCGATACCGGCGCCACCCATATGAAGGACGGGCCGCGCCACATCCGCGTGTTCGACGTGGACGACAACGGCAAGCTCTCGGGCGGAGGCGTCTTCGCCACCTGCACGCAGGGCCTGTTCGACGGATTCAGGCTGGACGAGGCCGGGCGGATCTGGACCAGCGCCGGCGACGGGGTCCACTGCTATGAGAGCGACGGGACCCTCATCGGCAAGATCCTGGTTCCCGAAGCCGTCGCGAATGTCGTCTTCGGCGGGCTCAAGCGAAACCGCCTCTACATCTGCGCCACGACCTCGCTTTATTCGATCATGCTGCCGGTCAACGGGGCCAAGACATTCTAGCGTATCCGAAGATCCCAAAAGTGCCGATCCACTTTTGGGTCCGATGCTCTAGCTGCTCACTCCTTCGCGCCCCTCCACCGCCATGAGGGTGGCAGTCAGCAGCGCGATCTGCTTCTCGCGCCCCTCATGGATGGCGAACACGTCGGTTTGAGCCAGGGTCAGCGTTCTCCCGGCCTTGATGACCCTGCCCCGGGCGGTCATGCGTTCACCGATACCCGGTGCCAGAAGGTTGATTTTGAATTCGGCAGTGAGGACGCCGGCGCCGGGCTTCATCAGGGTCAGGGCCGCATAGCCGGCGGCGGAATCGGCAATGCTGGCCAGGGCTCCCGCATGCACGAAGCCGTGCTGCTGCGAGATGGCCGTCGAGGTAGGCAGGGAGATCTCGACCTTGCCGGGCGATACGCGAACCAGAGAGGCGCCCAGCGTCACCATCAATCCTTGAGCCGCGAAGCTCGCCCGAACGCGCGCCTCATAATCGGGATCTTTCGGCGTCAGCTCGTTCATTTCGGCGTCTCCAGGGGCTTTCAACCTAAGTCAGACGCCAAAAGCCTTGGAATCAAGTCATTTTTCCCTCATTGATCCGGCCCATGAGTCAATCCGCTTCGTCTTCCGCCCATAAGGTGCGCTCCGGCACGCTTGTCGGCATCGGCCTGATGCTGCTCGGCGTCTTCATGTTTGCCATGAACGACGTGATGGGAAAGTGGCTTGTTGCCACCTATTCCGTCGGCCAGGTCCTGCTCCTGCGCAGCATCGCGGCCCTTGCAGTTCTCCTGCCGCTCATGCGCCGGCAGAAGGTGCCTTTCGCCATCCCGCCGCAGCCCGGACTTCACGCCGTACGCGTTATCCTTTCAACGCTGGAGGTCGCCTGCTTCTACTGGGCGGTCACCTATCTGCCGCTCGCGGATGTGATGACCTATTATCTGGCCGGGCCGATCTATGTGGCAGCCTTCGCGGCCTTCTGGCTCGGGGAGAAGATTGACAGGCCCCGCATGCTCGCCATTGGGGTGGGCTTCGTCGGCGTGCTGATCGCCCTGCGCCCATCGACCGCCACCCTGTCCCTGCCGGCGCTCATCGCGCTTGCGGGAAGCCTGTTCTACTCACTGCTCATGATCACCACCCGCAAACTCCGGGAGACCCACGATGCCACGCTCGTGCTCGGTCAGATCCTCGGCGCCCTGATCTTCGGCACTGTTGCCGCGCCGCTCGCCTGGGTCACGCCGGGACCGCTCGACCTCGCAGGCCTGTTCCTGCTTGGCATCGTTTCCATGACCGCGCATGTCTGCGTGAACCGCTCCTTGAAGATCGCTCCGGCTTCGGTCGTCGCGCCGTATCAGTACACCCTCATCGTATGGGCCATCGTGCTGGGCTACCTGGCCTTCGGGGACGTCGTGGGATTCTGGACGCTCGTGGGCGCCGCCGTCATCTGCGGCGCCGGTCTGGCCCTTCTTCTGCTTGAGCGGGAGGCGGCCCGTCGCGGACGGGAAGCGAAGGACATCGAAACGCCGGTGCTCCCGGAGGCTTGAGAAGCCCCCGGCAGGATCATCCTTTCTGCCTAGGGATGGTTCGAGAGTCGCGCTTGACATGCTGCACTGCAAAGCCGTCAATGGCGCAACAACAGAACGGGGAGCCCGATGCGCCTAGGACTTAAGATCGCTGCCGCCACGGCAGGAATTTTCTTTGCGTCTTCAGCCTTTGCTCAAGACATCAAGATCGCTTTGATTGCCGGCAAGACCGGTCCGCTCGAGGCCTATGCCAAGCAGACCGAGGCCGGCTTCATGATGGGCCTGGAGTACCTGACCAAGGGCACCATGGCCATCAACGGCCGTAAGATCAACGTGATCGTCAAGGACGATCAGCTCAAGGCCGATCTCGCCAAGACGCTGCTGGAGCAGTCCTATAACGACGACAAGGTTGACCTCGCCGTGGGCACCACCTCGTCCGCGGCGGCTCTCGCTATGCTTCCCGTCGCCGAAGAGAACGGCAAGGTTCTGATCGTGGAGCCCGCCGTGGCTGACGCGATCACCGGCGAGAAGTGGAACCGCTTCATCTTCCGCACCGCCCGCAACTCGACGCAGGATGCCTATGGCGCGGCGGCCGCCGTGCCTGTGAGCGGCGACGTATCAATTGCGACGCTGGCGCAGGACTACGCCTTCGGCAAGGATGGCGTCGCCGCGCTGAAGAACGCGCTCGCTCAGATCCGCCCGAATGCGAAGGTAGTCTTCGAGGAATACGCGCCTCAGAACGCCACCGACTTCACCGCATCGGCCCAGCGCATCTTTGACGCGCTCAAGGACAAGCCGGGCAAGAAGATCATCAACATCATCTGGGCCGGCCAGCATCCGCTGCCGAAGATCGCCGACCTGAAGCCCGAGCGCTTCGGCATCGAGATCGCGCCCGGCGGCAACATCCTGCCAGCCATGCAGATCTACAAGAACTATCCCGGCATGGAAGGTGCGGTGTACTACTACTACGCGTTCCCGAAGAACGCGATGAACGACTGGCTGGTCGCTGAGCACCAGAAGCGCTTCAACGCGCCGCCGGACTTCTTCACCGCCGGCGGTTTCGCTGCGGCCTCCGCTGCCGTCACCGCCATCCAGAAGGCCGGCGGGACTGACACCGAAAAGCTGATCACGGCCATGGAAGGCATGACCTTCGAGACGCCCAAGGGACCGATGACCTTCCGCAAGGAAGATCATCAGGCGATGCAGGAGATGTATCACTTCAAGGTCAAGGCCAACGGCAAGGATGCGAACGACCTGCTCGATCTCGTCGCCACCATCCCGGCCGACAAGATGCCGGTCCCAGTTCGCAACAAGCGTTAAGCCTAAGCAGAGATCTGTGACAGCATCGATGACAACCACGCCCGCGCTTGAAACGCGCGGGCTTACCATTCGCTTTGGCGGCCATGTGGCCGTCAACAACGTATCGTGCCGCTTCACCCCCGGCACGCTCACGGCGATCGTCGGCCCCAACGGCGCCGGCAAGACCACCTATTTCAACCTCATCTCCGGCCAGCTGCGCGCCACATCGGGGCAGGTCATCGTCGGAGGAGAGGATATCACGCGTCTGGCCCCTTCCGCCCGCACAAGGCGCGGGCTCGGGCGTGCCTTCCAGTTGACCAACCTGTTTCCCCAGCTCACCGCTCTCGAGAATGTGCGCCTTGCCGTGCAGAGCCGGGCCGATGCCGGCTGGTCGCTGTTCAAGGTTTGGAACACCCGCCGCGATCTGATCGAACAGGCGGAAGCCGTCCTGGAAAGGGTGCGCCTTGCGGACAAGCGGCACATCGCGCCGAAAGCCCTCTCGCATGGCGACCAGCGCAAGCTCGAAGTCGCGCTTCTGATCGCCATGGAGCCCAAGGTCTTCATGTTCGACGAGCCCACCGCCGGCATGAGCGTCGACGAGGTGCCGACGGTGCTCGAGCTCATCAACGACATCAAGCAGCGCGGCGACGCCACCGTGCTCCTCGTGGAGCACAAGATGGACGTGGTGCGCTCGCTCTCCGACCGCATCATCGTTCTCCACAACGGAACACTGGTCGCTGACGGCGATCCCGCAGAAGTCATCGCATCGCCCGTGGTGCAGGAAGCCTATCTCGGCGTGGAGGTGGCCCGTGACTGAGCCTCTCCTGCAGCTCTCCGGCGTGCACACGCATATCGGTCCGTATCATATTCTTCACGGCGTGGACTTCGCCGTTCCAGCCGGTGAGCTGACCATGCTGCTCGGCCGCAACGGCGCCGGCAAGACCACCACTTTGCGCACGATCATGGGCCTGTGGCAGGCCTCTTCGGGCCGCATCCGCTTCGACGGCAGCGACATCACCGCAGGCTCGACGCCCGATATTGCGCGGGCGGGCATTGCCTATGTGCCGGAATCCATGGGCATCTTCACCGATCTGACGGTGCGCGAGAACATCGTGCTGGCCGCTCGCAGCGGCCCCATCGACAAGAGCCGCCTCGACTGGATCCTGGGCCTGTTTCCCGCTCTCAAGCGGTTCTGGAACCTGCCGGCCGGCAATCTCTCCGGCGGGCAGAAGCAGATGCTCGCGATCACCCGCGCCATCGCGGAACCCCGCCGTCTCCTGCTCATCGACGAGCCCACCAAGGGCCTTGCGCCCGTGATGGTGCGGAGCATGATCGAGGCTTTCAAGGCCCTGAAGGCATCGGGCGAGACGATCCTGCTCGTGGAGCAGAATTTCCATGCGGCCTCGGCGCTGGGCGACAACGTGGTCGTGATGGATGACGGGCGCATCGTGCATTCCGGCGCCATGAGCGAGCTGGTTACCGACAAAGCCCTGCAGCAACGCCTGCTCGGCCTTTCTCTGGATGCGCACCAATGAGTGACATGGCTGCCCAATCCTCGGCTCAGACCGAGCTGCCCCGTGCCAAGACGGACTGGCTGCCGCTCCTTCTCATTCCGGCCCTTGCCCTTCTGGCGCTGCCCTTCGTCGGCAGCCCATCGACCTGGGTGACGCTCACCGTCGCCGGTCTTGCCATGGGCATGATGATCTTCCTGATGGCATCAGGCCTCACCCTCGTCTTCGGCCTCATGGACATCATCAATTTCGGGCATGGCGTGTTCATCTCGCTCGGTGCCTATGCCACGCTGCTCGTGCTGGGGCCCCTAGCCGGCTGGGCGCAAGCCGATTCCCTTGGGCTCAATCTCGGTCTGCTGGGGCTGTGCATCCTTACGGCCATGGGCGTCACCGGGATCGTCGGCGCGGTCTTCGAGCGTGTCATCGTGCGCCCGGTCTACGGCAGCCACCTGAAGCAGATCCTGGTCACCATGGGAGGCCTGATCGTCACCGAGCAGCTGATCCACGCCATCTGGGGCGCGTCGCCGATTCCGATCCCGCTGCCGCAATCCCTGCGCGGCGCCTTCGTGCTCGGCGACATCGTGATGGAGCGCTACCGGGTTGTTGCCGTCATCATCGGATTGGTGGTGTTCATCGGCATGCAGCTGCTCCTTAACCGCACCCGGATCGGCCTGCTCATCCGGGCCGGCGTCGAGAACCCGGAGATGGTCGAGGCGCTCGGCTATCGCATCCGCCGCCTCTTCGTCAGCGTCTTCATCGCAGGCTCGGCGCTGGCCGGTCTCGGCGGTGTCATGTGGGCGTTCTACCGCCAGACGCTCACCGCCGGCATGGGCATGGAGGTGATGGTGCTGGTCTTCATCGTCATCATCATAGGCGGCCTCGGCTCCGTCGGTGGCTGCTTCGTCGGCTCTATCCTCGTCGCCCTCGTCGCCAATTATGTCGGCTTCATCGAGCCGAAGCTGGCGCTGATCTCCAACATCCTCGTCATGGCCCTCGTCCTGATCTGGCGTCCCCAGGGCCTGTTTCCGGTAGCGCGCCGATGAGCACATCTCCTGCCCTCGCCCGTCCCTTCGATGAGACCCGCAGGCGGGGCGGCTTTCTGAGTTCGCTCCTGTCGTCGGATCTCCCCCGCTCGCGGGCGCTGAGCCTCATCCTGTTCGCCATCCTCCTGCTTCTGGCCGCGACGCCTTTCCTCTTCTCCGGAAGCCAGCCTGTTGGCACGGCGGCGAAGATCTGCGTCTTCATCGTGCTGGTCGCAAGCTACGACCTGCTGCTCGGCTATTCCGGCATCGTCTCCTTCGCCCACACCATGTTCTTCGGCATCGGCGGCTACGGCATCGCCATCGCGCTCGAGCGCGTGAGCCCCACCTGGGGCTCGGTCGCCATCGGCTTGGCGGCGGCTTTGGCTCTCTCCGCCGTTCTGGCCATCGCCATCGGTCTTCTGTCGCTGCGGGTGCGCGCCATCTTCTTCTCGATGATCACCCTTGCGGTGGCGTCCGCGGCTGCCGTTCTGGCCTCGCAGCTGTCGGACATCACGGGCGGCGAAGACGGCCTGTCGTTCCAGCTGCCCCCGTCGCTTCGCCCGGCCTTCCGTCTGCTCTCGGAGCCGGTTCTCGGCACGATGATCAACGGGCGCCTGCTGGCCTATTACCTCGTCTTCTTCGTTTCGCTGGCAGTGTTCCTCGCCCTGCTGCGCATCGTGAACTCGCCTTTCGGCCGGGTGCTGCAGGCGATCCGCGAGAACGAATTCCGGGCTGAGGCGCTGGGCTACAGGGTTGTTGCGTATCGAACCGCAGCCTCTGTCATCTCGGCCCTGGCAGCGACGATTGCCGGCGCGCTCCTGGCGCTCTGGCTGCGCTATAATGGGCCGGATACGACCCTCTCGTTCTCGATCATGGTCGACATTCTGCTCATGGTCGTCATCGGCGGCATGGGAACCATGTATGGCGCCGTGATCGGCGCGGCCCTGTTCGTGCTGGCACAGAGCTATCTGCAGGTTCTGATGGGTGCTGGAAGCGCCGCGCTGGCGGGTATCCCGCTCCTGCCCAACCTGATCCATCCGGATCGCTGGCTCCTGTGGCTGGGTGCCCTGTTCATCATCAGCGTCTACGCCTTCCCAGGCGGCATCGTCGGGCGCCTGAGGCAAGTCAAAACCATAAAGGCTAAGCGGGAAACTTAGCCGACCTCGGATCGTTTCCTTCCAAGCGGAGGAAGCGTCCATGAGTCGTGCCTTTGTTCGTGAGCCCGAGGGTGGAGAAGCCTTCGAGGACCTTCCTGACCGGACGATCAGCCCCCACCATCTGGTCACGCCGGCCGGCTTGGCCCGCATGGACGCGGAGATCGAGGCTCTGGAACGGCGCCTGACCGAAGCCCAGGTTGCCGATGACAAGGCCGAAGTGGCCCGTCTCTCACGCGACCTGCGCTATTGGTCGGCGCGCAGGGTCTCGGCAGAAGTCGTCCCCCCGCCGACCGACGCGTCCCATGTCCGGTTCGGGGCCCAGGTGACCTTCGAGCGCGAGGACGGGCGCCGGCAGACCTACCGCATCGTGGGTGAGGACGAGGCCGACCCGGCGAAGGGCACCCTCTCCTACGTCTCGCCTCTGGCTCAGGCCCTTATGGGCAAGGAGGTCGGAGATACCGTCCCCATCGGGCAGCAGGGGCAGGCCGAGATCACGGCGATCGACATCTGAAGCCGCTCGATCCTCCGCTTATACGGGATCCTTCAGCGGCACGACATTGCCCGCTGCACCTGAGGCAGCCTCGGCCATGGGCGCAGAGGTCAGCATCCGATCCCGCAGCATGAGGTCGATCTCCTGCTGGATATGCAGGAAATCGCCCCACTTCGAGGTTGCGATCAGAGCGCAGATCTCGACCTTCGGCTTCTCCTCGTAGCCCTCCCGCAGCCTCGCCTGAACGGAGCCGCGCTCGATCTTCGGGTGCTCGGCCACAAGGGCGGCAATGGCCTCGATCTCATGGCGGATCGCTTGGACGTCAGTCGCCTGAAGTCCGACCACCCGGTTGTAGGGCATCCGGTCCCGGTTGGTCAGATTGATGATGTTCAAGTTCACGAAGGTTGCGTTCGGGATGGTGATCAAGGTCCGGTCGAGCCCCCTGATCCGGGTCGAGCGGATCCCGATCTCCTCTACCCTGCCCTCGAGATCCCCGAACCGGCATAGGTCGCCGACGCGGACGGGCCTGTCGGCATAGAGGATCAGGCCGCCGATGAAATTCTCCAGCGTCGGCTTGGCGGCCAGTGCAACCGCCAAGCCGCCGACGCCGAGGCCTGCCAGGACACCGGCCAGGGGAATGCCCAGGTGGGAGGCGCCGTAGATGAGAAGCGCGATGGCGATCGCAAGGCCGGCGATGCGAACGGCGGCCCTTGCAAGGCTTGCATCGATGCTCTGCGTCGCAGACAGGTAGAGCCTTCCGGCAAGGGCGTTGGAGAAGGCAAGCACGGCCCAGATCATTGCGATGTAGGCAATTCCTACGGCAAGTTCCTCGACCGTATCGTTGACCCAGCCCGTCAGGTTGATCTGGTAGTCGGCCATGTAACGCACGAACAAAGCCGCTACGGCCACAGCACCCGGCACGATCACGTTCGCCAGGACCTGGATCGTTCCGCCTTGAGGGGATCTGGAATCGTGTGCCAGAGAATGCACACCGAAGACCGCTGCGACGGCAAGGCACGTCACGAGCACGAATGCGATCCACTGCCAGACCGCCTGTCCCTCGACCTCCACCTTCAGGGGAGCAGGCAGGGCTTCGATCACGCTGAACCATTTCGGCGGCAGCAGATGACCCGGCGACTGGCTGAAGAAGTCATAGAAATCGACCTGAGCGCCATTCTGGTTGGGCTGGTTGCGGATCAGGCGGTAGAAATCCTCGAGCCGCAGCACCGTCTCACGGGAGAACAGGTATGCCCCTGCCTGCGGCCCATCGGCGATGCGCACAAGCCGGATTTCCGTTCCCGGCACATTCCAGCTCGGCAGCGACTGTCGCGAGATCTCATCCTCGCCAGGGACGTCGCTCCTGTCCGGCAGCGGGATACGGTCGAGGATCTCCTTCAGGAGCAGGACGGATTCGAGCCGCCGGTGCTCCAGTTCGACCGGGGGGATGTCCCGCAGATCCAGGGTCCGGGAGGCCCTGCCCAGCAGGGCCTCGGCTTCCGCGACCTTTTCGGTGACGCTCTCGTTCCAGAACAGGCCGGGTTCGGACGTGTTCTCCCGATAAGCGTCCATGAGCAGGCCTGTGGCCTGCGAGACGTCGGTCCGAAAGCTCTCCAGAGTAGCCCGGGGGCTCGACGTCTGCGCCGGAGCGATGAAGCCGAGGCTTCCCCGGGCCCGAGGCGCCCCAAAGAACTGGAGAGCGAAAAACAAGGCAACCAGGAGCGCAGTGACCACTGGAACTGCCGCCTCGCGAAGGGGTCGTCGCGGAGAGATGGTCATGGCGCTTTCCCCGATTATCGATAGGGCCAAGGTGACCGATGTTAGGTCATCCTAGTCCAACGGATGGAGCCTTCCAACACATGGCCGGCTTCACTCTCTCATCGACGCCTTGGGAGGACAATCGAGCCCCTATGACTCATCTCCCATGAGGAACGACGGCGGTTGCTTCGATTTCGAGCCGAGCCGCCTTTTCGACGAGGCGCACCACCTGGACGAGGGCCATGGCCGGGTAATGGGTGCCGAACACCTCCCGGTACGCCCGGCCAAGCTCCCGCAGGTTCGCGAGGTACTCGTCGATGTCGACCACATACCAGGTCAGCCGCACCAGATGGCGAGGCTCGGCGCCTCCTTCCGCCAGGATAGCACGGATGTTCTCGAAGATCTGGCGGGCCTGCGCGACGAAGCCATCGGCGAAGGAGCAGGCCTCATCCCAGCCGACGATGCCGCCGGTGACCACGATCCTGCCTTCGGCCATCATGCCGTTCGCATAGCCTTTAGGGATCGGCCAATGCTTTGGATTGAGCGCCTCAGGCCCGTGATCGGCAGCAGGCAAAGGGGTATCCCCAACAGCAGCTGTCATCGGCATCCACTCCTTAATGCTTGGATTGCTGTGCGAGCATCTTCAGGAGCTCACGCGCAATCACGATCTTCTGGACCTCCGTGGCTCCTTCGTAGATCCGCAGAGCCCTGATCTCCCGGTAGAGCTCCTCGACCTTGACGCCTTTGGTCACGCCGAGGCCGCCGAAGATCTGGACGGCCCTGTCGATCACACGCTGCGCCTCTTCCGTGGCGTACATCTTCGCCATGGCAGCCTCGCGGGTTACGCGTTCCGCACCCTGGTCCTTGGTCCAGGCGGCCCGGTACACGAGAAGCGCGGCGCTGTCGACACCGGTTGCCATATCCGCCAGGGCTGCCTGCGTCAGCTGCAACTCGCCCAAAGGAGCCCCGAAGAGCTTGCGGGACGAGGCGTGTTGCAGCGCTTCGGCCAGAGCGCGGCGGGCCAGTCCGAGCGCGGCGGCACCGACTGTCGCGCGGAACACGTCGAGGGTCGCCATGGCGACCTTGAACCCCTCTCCCGGACCTCCGACTCGCTGCGTGAGCGGCACCCGGCAGCCTTCGAACCGGATTGTGGCGAGCGGATGTGGCGCGATGACATCGATCCGGTTCTCAATCGTCAATCCGGGCATCTGCGCATCGACCACATAGGCCGAAAGGCCTTTCGCGCCGGGCGCTTCGCCGGACCGTGCAAAGACGACATAATGATCCGCGATGCCGCCATTCGAGATCCAGGTCTTCACCCCGTCGAGGCGGACATAATCCGGCCCGTCCATCACGGCCGTTGTGCTCATGGCGGCCACATCCGATCCGGCGTCCGGCTCCGACAGCGCGAAGGCTGCGATGGCCTCCCCGCGCGCGACCGGCGGTAGATACCTTTCCTTCAGCGACTCGGACCCGAACAGGGTGATCGGTCCCGTGCCGAGGCCCTGCATGGCAAAGGCGAAATCCGCCAGACCATCCTGACAGGCCAGAGTTTCGCGGGCCAGGCACAGGGTCCGCACATCGAAGGCCGGCGAGAGGCCGCCATAGGCCTGCGGCACGACAGCCTTGAGCCATCCGCCTTCGCCCAGACGGCGCACGAGACGGCGGCAGGAGGCATCCACATCATGATGCTCGATAAGGGGATGAACCTCCCTTGCAGCCCATTCCCGCAAGCCTTCGGCAAACTGCCGGTGATGGGCCTCGAAGAACGGCCAGGAGAGAAAGCTCGCGTCGATCACGTCAATCTCCCTTGAAGACCGGCTTTTCCTTCGCGGCGAAGGCGCGATAGGCGCGGGCGAAATCCTCCGTCGTCATGCACAGAGCCTGTGCCACGGCCTCGGCCTCGATGGCCTCCTCCACCGACATGGCCCATTCCATGGCGAGCATGCGCTTCGTCATGGCGTTGGCATAGGTTGGGCCCGTGCCGATCATCTGAGCCAGATCGCGCGCCTCATCCAGGAGTTGTCCGGCTTCGACGAGCCGGCTGAAGAAGCCCCACCTCTCGCCTTCCTCCGCACTCATGAAGCGCCCCGTGTAGAGCAGCTCCGAGGCTCGTCCCTGCCCGATGATGCGGGGAAGGATGGCGCAGGCACCCATGTCGCAGCCCGCAAGACCCACCTTGTTGAACAGGAAGGCCACCTTGGCTCCGGGTGCCGCAAGGCGGATGTCGGACGCCATGGCGATGATGGCGCCTGCTCCGGCACAGATGCCCTCGACAGCAGCGATCACGGGCTGCGGCGCCGCCCGCATGGCCTTGACCAGCTCCCCGGTCATGCGCGTGAAGGCAGTCAACCCCTTGGTGTCCATCTCGACCAGCGGGCCGATGATCTCGAAGACGTCGCCACCGGACGAAAAATTTCCTCCTGCGCCGGTCACGACGATGGCTTTGACATCCTCGTCTTTCGCGCAGGCGTGGAAGAAGTCCGTCAGTTCGCGATAGCTCTCGAAGGTGAGAGGATTCTTCTTATCCGGTCGATTGAGCGTGACCGTCGCTACGGGCCCGTCCAATGACAACAGGAAGTGGCGCGGCTCATAGGTGTTGAGCGGGAGCGTGACGGAATTGGCGAACTGGATCACTGGGCCTCTCCCTTGATGGCGCGGCGCGCCGACAGCTTGGTCTTTCCAAGAAGCCGCATGAGGTCGCCCCGGTCTCTGGCCGTGAGATCGCCGAACAGGTCGGCAATCCAGAATTCATGCTCAGCCGCCATGGTGCGGAACTCCGCACGACCGCTGTCCGTCAGGCTAATGACAGTAGCCCTCCGGTCCGTCGGAGAAACGGTGCGCACGACATGACCGGAGGCGACGAGCCGGTCCACAAGCCCGGTCAGATTGCCGTTCGAGACCATCATCCGTTTGGAGAGATCAGACAACGTCATGCCGTCCGGCACCTTGTCGAGCTGCGCCATCAGGTCGAAGCGAGGCAAGGTGACATCGAACCGCTCGCGCAGGCGGCGGCGCACGTCCCCTTCGATGAGGGTGGTGCAGGTGAGAAGGCGCAACCAGAGGCGCAGCTCCTCCCTGTGATCCTCCGGCATCTCGACCGCCTTCGTTTCGGCATCGAGCGGAATGGCCTGATCGTCCATCCTAGATCTCTCCCCCGGCCACAACGATGGCCTGCCCGGTTACGGACCGTGCTCCCTCGCTGCAGAGCCAGAGCACTGCAGCGGCCACTTCAGACGGGTCGATGAGTCTTCCCTGCGGGTTGTGCTTTACGAGCTCGTTTAATGCCTCGTCACGGGTCCGGTTGGTTTTAGCCATGATCCTTTCAAGACTCTCTGCCACGAGATCCGTGTCCGTGAAACCGGGGCAGACGGCGTTCACGGTGATGCCGGTCCTCGATGTCTCGAGAGCCAGGGCCCGAACGAAGCCGACAACCGCATGCTTGGCCGCGCAATAGGCGCTGACATAGGGATATCCCTTGAGGCCCGCCGTCGAGGCAACGGCGATAATACGCCCGAAGCCGCGCTCCGTCATGGAGCCGAGCACGGCCTGAGCCACGTTCGTGACGCCAAGCAGGTTCACGTCCAGCATCTGCCGGAAGATCTCCGGACCTGACTTCATGAAGGGCGCCGAAGCCGCTGCTCCTGCATTGGCGATCATCAGATCAATCGGCCCGTAACGCGAGACGGCTTCCTGCAATGCGGACTGAACCTTCTGCGCATCCGTGACATCGGCCACCGCTGCGGCATGCGCATCGCCCTGCATGATGGCCTGCTCGAGCTGTCTGGGGTTACGCCCGACGATGGTCACGGTCGCACCAGCCTTCACGAGGCACGATGCGATCGCCCTGCCGATTCCGCGACCGCCGCCAGTAACCAATGCATGCCGCCCCTTGAGATTTGTCATGGTTCTCTCATTCCGCCGCGAGAGGCTTCTCACCGGCCTCCATCTTCAACTCGGCCCGGGTCTTAGGCTTCGCCTTCACCTTCAGTTCTTCCAGATCCTGCCGATCCCGCACGGAGTTGCGGAAGATCTGATCCCTTCCGGCGTGATATTGCGGCGGGCAATGAATGTTGGCGGCGCCGTACCAGGCTGCCGCCTTCATGGTGAAGAACGGATCGACGAGATGCGGCCGGCCAAGTGCGACGAGATCCGCCCGGCCTGCGGCGAGGATCGTGTTCACCTGATCGGCCGCCGTGATGTTGCCGACGCACATCGTGGCAACCCGCGCCTCATTGCGCACCTGATCGGAGAACGGCGTCTGGAACATACGACCGTAGATCGGCCGCGCCTCGCGCACAGTCTGTCCCGTCGAGACATCGACGAGATCGACCCCATGCTCCGCAAAGGCACGAGCGATCTCGACCGCCTCCTCGCCGGTGACCCCGCCCTCTGCCCAGTCGGTTGCGGAAATGCGCACGGACATGGGCTTGTGCGCAGGCCAGACCTCACGCATGGCATCGAACACCTCAAGCGGATACCGCAGCCGGTTCTCGAGGGAGCCGCCATATTCGTCGGTCCGATGGTTGGTGAGCGGCGAGATGAAGCTCGCCAGCAGATATCCGTGGGCGCAGTGGAGTTCGAGCATGTCGAAGCCGGCCCGCTCACCCCTTCGGGCGGCCTCGACGAACTGCAGCTTGATGGTTTCCAGCTCGGCACGCGTGGCTTCGCGCGGAACCTGGCTGTCCGGAAAATAGGGAATGGGCGATGCGGAGCAGATATCCCAGGCGCCCTCCTCCAGCGGCCGATCGATGCCCTCCCACATGAGCTTGGTGGCGCCTTTCCGGCCTGAATGGCCGAGCTGCAGGCAGATCTTCGTCCCCGAGTTTGCATGAACGAAATCGACGATCCGCTTCCAGGCGGCCTCCTGCTCGTCGTTCCACAAGCCCGTGCAGCCGAGCGTGATGCGGGCCTCGGGTGACACGCAGGTCATTTCCGTGAAGACCAAGCCCGCGCCGCCTGTCGCGCGCGAACCGTAATGAACGAGATGGAAATCGTTCGGCACCCCATCCTTCGCCGAGTACATATCCATCGGCGACACCACAACCCGGTTGGCGACGACCATCTCGCGCAGGCGGAAGGGCTGAAACATCGGCACGTTCGGATTGTCGACCGATACGTCGAACCCGTGCCGGCGCACCTGCTTTGCAAAGGTCCGGTCGACGGCGGCCACGAATTCGGGCGCCCGCAGGCGGAGGTTGTCATAGGTGATCGCCTTGGCGCGGGTCATGACGCCGAAGGCGAACTGGACGGGGTCGAAATCCCAGAAGCGCGCCACATGCTCGAACCAGACCAGCGATACGTCGGCCGCATGCTGGGTCTTCTCGACCTCCTCGCGCCGCCCCGTCTCGTAGAGCGCCAGCGCACCCTCGACGCCCGGATCGCGCCGGAAGGCCTCATAGAGCGCGATGGCATCCTCCATCGCGAGCTTCGTGCCCGAGCCGATGGAGAAATGCGCCGAGGCTTTGGCGTCGCCGAGCAGCACCTTGTTGCCCATGACCCAGCGCTTGTTGCGGATCATCGGGAAGTTGCGCCAGATCGAACGGTTGGTGAGGATCCGGTGCCCACCGAGGAACCAGCCAAAGATCTCTTCCATGAGCGCTGCAGATTCCGCCTCGCTCTTGTCCTTCAGCCCAGCCCGCTCGAAGGTCTCCGGGTCAGTCTCGAACACCCAGGTCGAGCGGTTCGCCTCATATTGATAGGCGTGCGCGATGAACGGCCCCCACTCGGTCTCCTGGAAGATGAAGGTGAAGGCGTCGAGTGGCTTGGTTGATCCCATCCAGGCGAACTTGTTGGGCCGCAGATCCACCTCAGGCTGGAAATGCTCCGCATACCGGTCCCGGAACCGGCTGTTGATGCCGTCGGCCACGACGACGAGGTCGGCATCCGCGAACAAGCTCTCGTCATCGACATCCACATCGTAGCGCAGTTCGACGCCGAGCTCCTCCGCCCGGTCCTGCAGGATCAGGAGCAGCGTGCGGCGCGAGCAGCCGCAGAATCCGTTGCCGCCGATCCGGTGCTCGGTTCCCCGGAAGTGGATCGCGATGTCATCCCAATAGGCGAACTCACGGGTGATGCGCTGATAGCTCGGAAGATCGTACTTCTCGAAATTGTCCAGGGTCGCATCGGAGAAGACGACGCCGAACCCGAAGGTCTCGTCGGCCCGGTTGCGCTCATAGACCGTGATGTCGGATTCCGGCCTGAACTTCTTCAGCAGGATCGCGAAATAGAGCCCTGCAGGGCCGCCGCCGATGATCGCCGTCTTCATGAGGTCCCTACCCGAGTTGCGAATTTATTTTAAGCTTAAAACAATTACCAATCAACCTGCGCAGTCGCACCGGCTCGGGGGTCAGGCGCTCATCGCCTCCTGAGGCTTTGGAGCCTCCTGAGCGATGCGGCGCAGTTCGAAGCGCTGAAGCTTGCCGGTCTGGGTCCGAGGCAGGGCATCCACATACTCGATGATGCGAGGGTACTTATAAGGAGCGATCTCCGCCTTTACGTGGTCCTGGAGCGCCTTGGTTAGATCGGCGCCTGGGGCATGGCCGGGGTGCAACACCACATAGGCCTTGACGACCGTTCCGCGCCCGTCATCGGGCGCGCCCACCACGCCGCATTCGGCCACCGCCGCATGCGTGAGAAGCGCTGCCTCGACCTCTGGACCCGCAATATTGTAGCCTGCGGAGATGATCATGTCGTCGGAGCGTGCCTGATACCAGAAGTACCCGTCCTCATCCATGAGGTAGGTGTCGCCGGTGACGTTCCAACCATCCTGCACGTATTTGCGCTGCCGCTCGTCGGCGAGGTAACGGCAGCCAGTCGGACCGCGGACGGCCAGGCGGCCGAGGCTGCCGGGCGGCAGGTCGCGCCCCTCCTCGTCGATGACCTTCGCCTCGTATCCCGGGACGGGCTTGCCGGTGGCTCCGGGGCGGATCTCCTCCTCGGTGGCGGCGATGAAGATGTGCAGCATCTCGGTCGCACCGATTCCATCCATCAGCCGAATGTTCGTCGCATCCCTCCAGGCCTCGAAGGTGCCTTTCGGCAGGGGCTCGCCGGCGGAGACGCATTTGCGCAAGGATGAAATGTCGTAGCCTTCCAGTTTCGACAGCATGGCGCGGTAGGCCGTTGGTGCCGTGAAGCATATGGTGGCCTTGTACTGCATGATCGCCGGCAGAAGATCGTCGGGACCTGCCTTCTCCAGCAGCACGGTCGAGGCCCCCACCCTCATGGGGAAGAGTACGATGCCGCCGAGCCCGAACGTGAAGGCGAGCGGCGGTGAGCCAATGAAGCGGTCGGTCGGCCCGGGCCGCAGCACATTGCGGGAATAGGCATCGCAGATCGCCAGCATGTCGCGATGGAAATGCATGGTGCCCTTCGGCTCGCCGGTCGTGCCCGAGGTGAAGCCGATCAGGCACACGTCGTCCGCCGCCGTGTCGACGGCGGTGAATTCAGGCGAGGCCTCGGCGATCAAAGCCTCGAGACTGTCGGGCGTGCCAGTACCCCAATACACCACGTGCTGCAGATCAGGCGCCATGGTCCTGGCGCGTTCCATATCCTCCGCGAGGCGATGGTCGCAGAGAGCGATGGTGATCCTGGCCTTGGTCAGCGGAAACGCGATCTCCCTCGCGCGCAGCAGGGGCATGGTGGCGACCACGACGCCGCCGGCCTTCAGCACGGCGAGATAAGCCGCCACCATCATCGGATTGTTGGCGGAGCGCAGGAGAACCCGGCTGCCCGGCACGAAGCCGAGCCGCTGGACCAGCACGTTGCAGATTCGGTTCACCCGATCCTGGAGCTCACGATAGGTCAGTGTCTCGGCCGGACTGATCAGGCAGGGCTCGTCGCCCCTGCCCTCATTGACCCATCGATCGAGGAAAGCCACGGCACAGTTGAGCCGCTCCGGATATTGCAGCTCGGGACGGTTCAAGATGAATGTCGGCCACTGATCCCGAGGCGGAAGGTTGTCTCTCGCGAAGGTATCCACATGTGCCGTGTCCGCCATCGTCCGCTCCTCCGTTCGATTGTGGAGCAGGAGAGCAAGGCTGCGCATTCGACGGGCCGGGCCCAATGCTTGGAGGCCATGAAGGCGCTCCTCGGGCTCCCTCGTCCCGCTCCTCACGCAGCTGTCATCCCACCGACCTTCCTCTGCGAAACAATCCGCTTGAAGAAGCCGGAAATTATTTTAAACTTAAAACAATACTTGGCAATCCCAAAGTTTGAGGATGCCAGTGCGAAGGCTCCAACAAAGGGAGTGTTCGGCAGAAACGTTTTGCGGCACAGTAGCGCCGCCCCTTCCGTCGAGGCGCCTCGCGTCCCGCCGGATACAATCACTCAAAGCACGGCAAACGTGCGCAGGGAACAGCCACCCGGGAGACCATGATGAACGGAACGATCAAAACCCTTGGCCTTGCAGCGGCCGTGACTTTGGCTGCAGCGCCGGCCATGGCGCAGGAAAAGCTGAAGGTCGGCCTGCTGCTGACCCTCTCCGGCCCCTCGGCCGTGCTCGGCCAGCATGCGCGGGACGGCTTCCAGCTCGCCGTCAAGGATCTGGGCGGCAAGCTCGGTGGACGCGATGTCGAGGTGATTGTCGTCGACGACGAGTTGAAGCCTGATGTTGCCGTGACGAAGGTCAAAGGCCTCATCGAACGCGACAAGGTGGACTTCGTCGTCGGCCCGATCTTCTCGAACGTGGCGGTCGCCACCCACAAGCCGATCGTCGATTCCAAGACATTCTACATCAGCGTGAATGCCGGCCCGTCGAACCTCGCCGGCAAGAGCTGCAACCCCTACTTCTTCGCGACATCCTATCAGAACGATCAGAACCATGAGGTTCTCGGCAAGGTGGCGCAGGACCGCGGCTATAAGAAGGTCTATCTGCTAGCGCCGAACTATCAGGCCGGCAAGGATGCGCTGGCCGGGTTCAAGCGCCATTACAAGGGCGAGATTGTCGAGGAATCCTACACTCCTCTCAACACCCTCGACTTCCAGTCCGAGCTTGCGAAGATCGCCTCCATGCAGCCGGATGCGATCTTCACCTTCATGCCGGGCGGCATGGGCGTGAACCTCGTCAAGCAATACCGCGCAGCGGGTCTTGCCGACCGCATCCCGTTTCTCTCCGCCTTTACCGTGGACGAGACCAACCTGCCGGCGCAGCAGGATGCCGCCATCGGCATGCTCAGCGGGTCGAACTGGGCTCCGAACATGGACACGCCGGAGAACAAGAAGTTCGTGGCCGCCTACGAAGCCGCCTACAACGCGGTTCCGGCCTCCTATGCCATGCATTCCTATGATGCAGCTCTCCTGATCGATTCCGCCCTCAAGGCCACCGGCGGCAAGACGGACAACAAGGATGCTTTGCGCGCCGCCATCCAGAAGGCCGAGTTCAAATCCCTGCGCGGCGACTTCAAGTTCGGCGCCAACGGCTTCCCGGTCCAGGACTTCTATCTGGTGAAGGCGGCCAAGCGTCCAGATGGTAAGCTTCAGACGGAAATCGCCGAGAAGGTGTTCGACAACTACACGGACGCCTACGCAAAGGAATGCGCGCCGACGAACTAAGTCTATTTGGCTGACGCGGCCTGTCTCGGAGAATGCTGGGACAGGCCGTCTCTTTCAATGCACCTTTCATGATGCCCTCGCCTGAGGGCATGCGAGCGGAGGCTCGGTTGATGCAGGCCTGCAGCCAGTGACGCGCCGATGACAGCAACCCTCTTCTTCGTCCAGGCTCTGAACGGCCTTCAGTTCGGCCTCATTCTCTTCCTCATCGCCGCCGGCTTGACCCTGGTCTTCGGGGTGATGGACTTCATCAACTTGGCTCACGGCGTGCAATACATGGTCGGCGCCTATCTGGTCGCGGCGTTCAGCGCCTGGACCGGGAGCTTCGGCTGGGCCCTTTTGCTTGCCCTTCCCTCTGCGCTGGCTTTCGGTCTCCTGCTTGAGGTCCTGGTGTTCAGACACCTCTATGACCGCGATCACCTCGACCAGGTGCTGGCAACCTTCGGCGTGATCCTGTTCCTGAACCAGGGTGTCAGGTTCGTCTGGGGCGCGGCTCCCTTAAGCGTCCCCGTGCCCGAACTGCTCTCCGGCTCGGTGGAGATCGCCAACGGCCTGCTCTATCCGGTCTATCGCCTTGCCATTATCGCGGCCGGCCTCGTGGTCGCCGCCCTGCTCTATGTTCTGGTCAATCACACGCGCGTCGGCATGCTGGTGCGCGCTGGCGCCAGCAATGCTGCCATGGTCTCGGCGCTCGGCGTCAATATCCAGCGGCTGTTCATGGTGGTGTTCGGGTTCGGCGCCATGCTTGCGGGCTTCGCTGGCGCCATGGTGGCTCCGATCCTGTCCGTCGAGCCCGGCATGGGCGACAACATCCTCATCCTCGCCTTCGTGGTCATCGTCATCGGCGGCATCGGCTCGATCCGCGGCGCCTTCCTGGCCGCTCTCCTGATCGGCCTGGTCGATACGGTCGGCCGCTCCTTCGCGCCGAACCTGCTGCGCCTCGTCCTAGATCCAGCCGCCGCGAGTCAGACCGGACGCGCCATCGCACCGATGCTGATCTACATCTTCATGGCAGCCATCCTGTTCTTCCGCCCCTCCGGGCTGTTTCCCGTAAAGCGCTGAGGGCGCAGCCATGACTGAGATCGCCGAGACCCAATCCGCTCCTGCCACGTCGTTCACGACGCGGTTCGAGATCGTTCCCCTCGTGCTCTTTGCCGCCTTCGCAGCAGCGCCGCTCCTCGCCACCTTCTCCGGTGCGGAAGGCTATGTCCTGTCCCTGCTGACGCGGGTGATGATCTTCGGCATTGCTGCCATGGCTCTCGACCTCATCCTCGGCTACGGCGCCCTTGTGAGCTTCGGCCATGCGGCGTTTCTCGGCCTCGGCGCCTATACGGTCGGCATCCTGGCAAGCCATGGTTTCGAGGATGCCCTCGTTCAGATCCCCGTCGCCCTCCTCGCGTCAGCCGTGTTCGCATTATTCACGGGCGCCATCTCCCTGCGGACCAAGGGCGTCTATTTCATCATGATCACCCTCGCCTTCGGGCAGATGCTGTATTTCCTAGCAACATCGCTCGCGGCTTATGGCGGCGACGATGGCATGACCCTGGCATCCCGCAGCCTTGTCGCCGGAACCGACTGGCTTGAGAACGATTTCACCTTCTACTGGCTCTGCCTGGTCTGCCTAGTCGGAGCCTACGCTCTCTCGCGGTCGATCGTCGCCTCCCGCTTTGGCCGGGTCCTGCGCGGGACGCGGGAGAACTCCGTCCGCATGGAAGCCATCGGCTTCCAGCCCTTCCGCTTTCAGCTCGCGGCCTATGTCATCAGCGGCATGATGGCGGGATTGGCCGGATGTCTTCTGGCCAATCAGGCGGAGTTCGTCAGCCCTGCCTTCATGACGTGGCAGCGTTCGGGCGAGCTGATCTTCATGGTCGTGCTCGGCGGGCTCGGCTCTCTGCATGGAGCCATCATCGGTGCCGCCGCCTTCCTGCTGCTGGAAGAGTTCCTGCCCGAGATCCTGCATGCTTCGAGCTTCTTTCTCGGCGAGGAAACGCGAGCGCATCTCGCCGAGAACTGGAAGATGGTGTTCGGGCCCCTGCTCATCCTGATCGTGCTGTTCGTCAGAGGCGGGATCATGGGCCTGCTGCGGAGGCCGCATCATGGCTGAACCGCTGCTCGAGCTTCGCAGTCTGCGGAAGAATTACGGCGCCCTCGTCGTCACCGACGATGTCAGCCTTTCGGTTGCGCCTGGCGAGCTGCATGCCATCATCGGTCCCAACGGTGCGGGGAAGACGACCCTCATCCACCAGATCTCAGGGATGCTGCCATCCAATTCGGGGCAGATCCTGTTCGCTGGCGAGGACATCACGCACCTCACCATGCCGCAGCGGGTCAATTGTGGATTGGCTCGATCGTTTCAGATCACGTCCATCCTGCCCGGATTCTCAGCCCTGGAGAACGTCGCCCTTGCGGCTCAGGCCCGCTCCGGCTCAAGCTTCCGCTTCTTCGGCAATGCCTCGCAGGAGAAAAAGCTGAACGATCCGGCGATGGAATGTCTCAGCGAGGTCGGGCTTGGGGCACGCGCCCACATCCCCGCGGGCCTTCTCTCACACGGGGAGAAGCGCCAGCTGGAGCTCGCCATCGGCCTTGCGACCGAGCCGAAGCTGCTCCTGCTCGACGAGCCCCTGGCCGGAACCGGGCATGACGAATCCCAGCGCGTCGTCGAGACCTTGCGCCGCCTGAAGAATCGCTTGACGGTCGTTCTCATCGAGCATGACATGGACGCGGTCTTCTCCCTCGCCGACCGCGTCTCCGTTCTTGTCTATGGGCGCCTCATCGCCACCGATACGCCGGAGCGGATCAGAGCTAATCCCGAGGTACGCGCCGCCTATCTCGGCGAAGAGGAGTTGGTCTGATGCTTTCGGTCCGGCAGCTTCAGGCCTCCTACGGCGCAGCCCAGGTCCTGTTCGACATTTCGCTCGATGTCGGTGCCGGCGAGGTGGTGACGCTGCTCGGCCGCAACGGCATGGGCAAGACCACCACCGTGCGATCGATCATGGGCCTCCTGCGCCCGCGCGGCGGCGAGGTGCGCTTCGACGGCGCTGTCGTGACGGGGTTTGCGCCTTATCGGATTGCGCAGACCGGCATCGGACTGGTGCCGGAAGGACGGCAGATCTTCCCGACCCTGACGGTCGAGGAAAACCTCGTCGCTACGGCCTCTGCACGCAGGGGTTCGCGCCGCTGGACACTCGATACCGTCTACGACCTGTTCCCGCGCCTGAAGGAGCGACGGAGCAATCTCGGGACGCAGCTGTCAGGGGGCGAGCAGCAGATGCTGGCCATCGGACGCGCCTTGATGACGAACCCGAAGCTGCTCATCCTGGACGAGGCGACCGAAGGACTGGCGCCGTTGATCCGCGCCGAGATCTGGACCTGTCTCAAACGCCTCAAGGGTGAGCGCCAGTCGATCCTCGTCATCGACAAGAACGTGGGAGTGCTGGCAACCTTCGCCGACCGCCACGTAATCGTCGAGAAGGGCCGCTCGGTCTGGACGGGAACCAGCGAAGAACTCATGACCGATACCAGCCTGAAGGACCGGTATCTGCACGTCTAGGGATGAATGCTATGGCATCCGAAGATCTCGACCTCGAGGCCGAGTACAACAACCGGGCGCGGGTGCCGGAATATCCCACACATATCGCAGGCTGGCAGCGGGATGCCGCTGCGTATCGCGAGATGGCACGCTGCGAGCTCGATGTTTCCTATGGAACCAGCGAGCGGCACCGGCTCGATCTCTTCCACTCGCAGAGCGGCGATGCGGGCGGTCCGGTCGTGCTTTTCATTCATGGCGGATACTGGCAAGCCTTCGACAAGTCCTCCTCCAGTCATCTCGCCCGTGGTGCCAACGAGCGTGGTCTAACGGTGGCGGTGCCGAGCTATACGCTCGCCCCAGCAGCCAAACTCGCCGATATCGTCTCCGAGATCGAAAGGGCAGCTGATTTTGTCATGCAGCGAACGGGCCGCCCCATCGTCGCTACGGGGCACTCGGCTGGCGGACATCTGGCGGCCTGTCTGATGGCGCGGCTCAACCCGCAGCAGCGTCCCATCCGCGCGGCGATGCCGATTTCCGGATTGTTCGATCTTCCGCCCCTTGTGCCAACCTCGATCAACAGGGCTCTCGGACTCACGATCGAGGAGGCGCACCGCCTGAGCCCGCTCGAGTGGGCGCCGCCTGAAGGCGGCCATCTCGTCGCCGTTGTCGGCGGTGCGGAAAGCAGCGAATTCCTGCGCCAGTCCCGTGCCATCGTCGACACCTGGGGTAAGGCAGGAGTGACAGCCCGCTATCACGAGGTGACGGGCGCTCACCATTTCGATGTCATCGCAGGCTTGGCGGACCCGGCAGATTCGCTGGTGGATATCCTCGTCGAATTGAGCGCACAGGCCTGACAGGCCGGCGTCCAGGAATCAGCCGCGCCTTCCACGCGTGATGATCTGCGCAACCGGCAGATCGGCAACCGGCTCGCTTGTCCTCTCTCCTGACGCCGAAATCCAGCCGCGGCCCGATTGCCTTGCGTGGAACACATGGCCTGTCCGCTCAGGGCTGAGGATCGACGAGGTGAGATTGTCGAGGATATACTGCCCTTGCGCGGTCGACACCATCAGCACCGCATGAGCCTCGCCCTGCGCCGTCGCTCCAACGGTGATGGACAGAGCTGACGAGGGCCAGCCGCGTTCAACCAGCATCTTGCGCTTCAGAAGCGCGAAGTCCTCGCAATCTCCCTTGCCGCTGGTCGGCAGCGTCCATACATCTTCGCGGCCATACTGCTCCAGATCCGAGACCTCGCGGATGGTGCTGTTTACATGGCTGTTGATCTGCTGCAGCTGCGACATCCGCTCGGAGGTCAGAACGAACGGGTGGACAGGCCTTGCCAGCGCAGCGTCAGCCTGAAGGATCGCGAGACCTGTGACGAGGCCCATAGCGGCCATACGTGTGATGGATATCATTGAATATGCCCCTCTGCTACTTGTCGGCGTTTCCGGGGCCGTAGATTCGCTCCGGTGCCGTTTGTCTTTGAGACCTGTAGGCCTGCTTTATGAGACAACATTGAGGCAGCTTGGCTGTCGCTTCGGAGGCTTGCCATGCCGTTAGCGGTGGCTCTTGTGATCCTTATGCTGGCAGGCTGGACGCAACCCGGCCGCGCCTCCGATGAAGCTTGGCAGGCGCTCCGGCAGGGAGGCGCGGTGGCTCTGCTTCGTCACGCCCGCGCGCCCGGAACAGGCGACCCGGCTGATTTCCGGCTCGATGATTGCGCGACCCAACGCAATCTCTCCGCAGAAGGCAGGCAGCAGGCCCAACGCACAGGAGAGCAGTTCAGAGCACGGCAAATCCCTGTCGAGCGGGTGCTCTCAAGCCGATGGTGCCGCTCCCTGGATACGGCCCGCCTGGCCTTCGGATCCATGACGGAAGCGGCGGCTCCCCTGGATTCATTCTTCTCGGGGCGCGAGCAGGAACCTGCCCAGACACATGCTCTCCGCCAGATCGTCGAGGGCTGGCGCTCAAACGGAGTTCTGGTGCTTGTGACCCATCAGGTCAACATCACGGCATTGACCGGCATCTTCCCTAGCGAGGGAGAAGTGCTGGTGCTCAAGCCGAGGACGGAGATCGGCTTCGATGTCGTCGGGAGACTGCGTCCTTGAGGCGCTCATCAAGGAATGGAGCACGAGAGTGATCCCAAAAGTGCACATCCACTTTTGGGTTTGATGCCCTAGCCTTCAGCTCGGAGCTGGTCGACGACGCCCTGGCTCATATAGGGGTGGCCCGCTTCGTTGAGGGCGCGATCCAGGACCTCGATGGCGACAAGGATCTTGGTGAGCTCTTCAGCCATTTCGACGGATGGAAGCGGCGCCTCGGAAAGCTGCCGGGCCATTTCCCGGCGCCGCTTCACGAGGCTCTCCCGCGCCGCATTCAGTTCTTTGATTTCCTCCGAGGTCATGGGCTCCTCACGCTGAGTGTCATTTTGAGGGATAAGTCCTGTGGGCTGAATCCGTTCGCAGATAATGCATATGAATCAAACTGCAGCCTACTGTCTTACTCATGGCTCCAGGCGGGCAAGCAAGTCCAGGATACGCTTCTGACGCTTCTCTGGATCCTCGTCCGACGCTGCAGAGATGAGCCTCTCTCCGCTCCAGTGCATCTCTCCTTGTGATGAGCCGATCAAATCCTCCAACGGAAGCCTTTCAGCGGCTCCCGGCCTGAAGGTCAGGGCGATTGCTTGGGGGCCAGCGTCGATTCGGGCAATTCCAAGACGATGACAGAGCTGCCTCATGCCCGTGAGAGCCAGCAGATTCTTTAGAGTTTCCGGGATCGGGCCGAAGCGATCTTCGATTTCCTCCTCCAGGTCATCAATCGCTTCAGAGGGCCCCATCCGTGCAAGCCGGGCGTAGAGGTTGATCCGAACTTCCGGCTCGTTCACATAATCGACCGGAATCGAACCTGTCAGACCGATGTTGAATTCAGGCGTCCACTCATCCTCATAGGTCTGCCCGCGCAGCGCACGCCTCAGCATGTGCTGGTAGAGATCCGCTCCAATCAGCTTCATATGTCCCGCCTGCTCCTCACCGAGGAGGGTTCCGGCCCCGCGCTGATCGAGATCCTGTGCGCTGATGGCGAAACCGGCTCCGAGGCGATCGAGAGCTTCCAATGTGCGCAGACGCTTCTCGGTTGCTTTGGGCAACTCCTGCCCTGGCTCCGTCAGCAGATAGGCAGTACCTCGAATGCGACCGCGCCCGACGCGTCCTCGCAGCTGATGGAGCTGAGACAAACCGAAACGATCGGCCCGCCACACCAGCATGGTATTGGCGCGGGGAACATCAAGACCACTCTCGATGATGTTCGTGGCGAGCAGAACATCGCCTTCGCCATCCGCAAACCGGACCATGGCCTCGTCGGTCTCTGCGGGCGGCATCTGTCCATGTGCCACGACAACCTTCAATTCAGGCACGATCCTTGCCAGTTCCTCACGCATCGGTTCGATGTCTTCCACGCGTGAGCAGACCACAAAGCTTTGTCCGCGCCGGCGTCGCTCCCGCATGAGCGCCTGACGAAGGGTCGCAGGGTCAAACGCCGTGAGGAACGTACGGATGGGCTGCCGCCGGGCCGGAGGCGTTGCGATGACGCTCAGCTCCTGCAGCCCCACCAAGGCAGCCTGCAAGGTTCGCGGAATGGGCGTCGCGGTCAGGGTCAGCACGTGCCCGCCCGACGCCATCGCCCGGAGCTTCGCCTTGTGAGCCGCACCGAACCGTTGCTCCTCGTCTATGATGACAAGACCGAGGTCATTGAAAGCAATACCCTTGGCGGCCAGTGCATGGGTTCCAATCACGATCCGCACGGACCCGTCAGCCAAGCCTTTCTTCACATGCCGAGCCTCGGCCGCCGTCACGAGCCGGGACAGATGAGCCACCTCGATGCCGAAGCCTGCAAAGCGCCTCTGGAAACTTCTCACATGCTGGCGTGCCAAGACCGTGGTAGGAGCGATTACCGCCACCTGCCTCCCTGAAAGCGCCACAACTGCAGCGGTCCTCAGGGCAACCTCGGTCTTTCCGAATCCCACATCGCCGCAGACGAGACGGTCCATGGGATGGCTCGAAGCCAGATCATCAAGAACGTCTTCAATGGCGCGCAACTGGTCCGATGTTTCCGAGTACGGGAAGCGGGCCACGAAGCGTTCATACTCGCGGGTCGGCGGCACGAGCGGTTCCATCTGCACCGCTTCGCGAGCTTTGACCAGTTTGTTCAGACGTTCCGCCGTCTCCCGTATCTCGGCCTCTATCTCAGCCCGTCGCGCCAACCACGATTCGCTTTTCAGCTTATCGAGCTGAACAGATTCGGACATTCGCCCATAGCGCCACACGCGCCTCATCTCTGTAGCAGGGATCATGAGCGTCGTATCACCGGCATAGGTGAGTCTGATCGCATCGCTCATGCCTTCGGTGCCGACGCTGATGGCTTCAGTGCCTTCAAGCAGCCCAAGTCCATGGTCGATATGAATGACCGCATCGCCGATTTGGAAATGCAAATCAGTGAACTGGTGAGCGACAGCCTTGATCTCCTGCCCCGTCCCGCTCGATGCGCGGCTTCCGAGGACATCGGAGGCGGTGATGACCGCAGTCCCGCTTCTGTCATCGATAAAACCGTTCTTGATATCGGCTTGAAGCGCAAACGAACTCTTCGATGCCCCTGCGATCACCTCGTTCCAGCTCCTGGCCGCTGCGGGGCTGACCTGCATCGATTGAACGCGGCGCTTCATACGGTTCAGATCATCCTTCGTCGCGGCAACGAGAACGATTTTACGATTGCTGCCGACCTGCGTTTCTATGAAGCTGGCAAGAGCCCGTGAAGCCTTCGTCGCCGTTGCGAAACGGGGTATGACACTTCGCTGTGAGTCTTCTCGGGACGAGGCGTGGATGAATGTCAAGCGGCGTTCAAACAGGATCTGCTGCCACTCCTCATCTCCGATGAAGAGCTTCTCGGGAGCAATTGCAGAGCCTCTTACCGCACCCGCCGGCCGAAGTGCTGTGCGGGCTTCATGTGCATCTGCAACCTGCTCCATCACAAGCTTGCGCCGCTCCGCCGCTCCTGTGCCGATCACGACGGAAGCGTCAGGCCAGTAATCGAAAACCGTTTCGAGAGACGGGTAGTATTCCGGCAGCTGATGCTCTATTCCATCGAATCGTTCGGGTGCGGCGTTGTCATCAACCTTCCTCTCGAACAAGATCTCGGATGCGGGATCCAGTTCGAGGCTCTCGACGTCGGCTTCGGTTCGCTGGGAAACCGGATCGTACGAGCGGATAGCAGTGATGACCTGCCCATCATGCTCGATGCGGTAGGGCAATGAACTGCTCGCCGGGAACAGATCGACTACTTGGCCGCGAAAAGCAGCCTCACCGGGTTCATCCACTCTCTCGTCGAGGATATAGCCTGCGCGCTCGAGATAGTTTTCAAGCTCCGCCTGCGCGAAGACCTCGCCCTTCCTGAGATGATAGCTCGCCTCTTGCCAGATATGTTGCGGCGGCACCCGCTGAACGATGGCAGCAGCACTGGCGATCACCACCTGCTGGCCTTTTGCCGGCTCGCTCAGGCGCCGTAGGACGGACATGCGTCGTCCCATCGCCTCGCGGGAAGGCGATGCGCTGCCATAAGGAAGACAATCCCATGGCGGCAGAAGACAGACGTCTAGATCCGGGGCAAGACCTGCCAGGGCTTGCGCAAGCTGCTCCGCCTGGTTCTCCCCTTCCGATACGTAGATGATTTGCCCTTGGCCTGTATTTGCGAACTGCTCGATCAGCCGGACGGCATGGAGACCGATGGATGATGGCAAGGTGAGGTCGATCCGCCGAATGTCCTCGGAGGGAGCGGGCGTCACGTGCATGGAGAAACTCGTGCGGCGAGAGGGCTGAAGCCAGGGACAACGCATATGGCCTGGACCAGTTGCAGTTTCATCGCCTTCACCCGCTGCAGCACTTTGTAAACCATCCTCGCCCATAGTCCCGATATGACCTACCGGAATGCAACAAGCCTTACTTTCGGCCTTGGATTGGCCCTTTTCTTTCACGCGCCATGGGGGAGCCCGAACGGGGCCTGGGCTGCTTCTCAGTCCACGTCCCCGGCCGCTCCGGCCCAAGCATCACCGAGCACCTCTGCACCTGTAGCAGGGATGGAGCTGCGGCAGAAAGCTGCACTTCCGGCTTCTGTAAGTTCCGAGCTGCCGGCATCACCGCCACAGATCCCCGTGGCAACCATTTCGCAGGACAACCGACCGACCCTGGATGGAAGCACCTTCATCAACACGATGCGTGCGGCATGGAACTACAAGCGCATCGCCGAAGCGGGTGGTTGGCCTTCGCTCCCGGTCGGAACGGTCTTGAAAGCAGGCGACAAGGGGCCGCTGGTCCCCATACTTCGGCAACGGCTCATCCTTGAGGGCGACCTCTCCGCCGACCTCTCGACCAGCACGGCTTTCGATGCCGCGCTCACCGGCGCTGTCAAACGGTTCCAGGCGCGCCATGGGCTATCCGAATCGGGCGCCGTACGAGCAAGGACTCTGGAGGCACTGAACGTTTCAGCGGCAACGCGTCACCGCCAGCTCACGGCTTCCGCGCAGCGGCTGGCAAGTTCCATCTTTGCCTTTGGTGATCGGTATGTCGTCGTCAACATTCCGTCCGCTGCTGTGGAAGCAATCGAGCAGGGACAGGTCGTGCGCCGCTACGTCGCGATCGTCGGCAAGGTCGATCGCCCGTCGCCTCTTGTCGAGACGCGCGTGACGGCGGTCAATCTCAATCCAACCTGGACCGTGCCGGTGTCGCTGATCAAGAAGGACATCATCCCTCATGTGCGGAAGGATCCGGATTATCTGCAGAAGATGAAGATCCGCATTCTGGACGCCAAGGGACAGGAGGTCGATCCGAAGACGATCGACTGGTCGACACAGAACGCTGTCAACTACACCCTTCGGCAGGATCCGGGTGCGATCAACTCCCTCGGACAGATCCGCATCGACATGCCGAACAAGCATGCCGTCTACATGCATGACACACCCAAGAAGCAGCTTTTTGCTCAGGACATCCGCTATCACTCCTCAGGCTGTGTTCGTGTTGCCGATGTGGGCGAGTTCGCTGAATGGCTGCTGCGCGGCACCAATGGGCCATCAGGCCAATGGACGAAAGCAGGCATCGACGCTGCCATTGCCAGCACGGCACGTCAGGATATCCGCCTCGACAGGCCTATCCCGGTCGCATGGGTCTATCTGACGGGATATGCGACGGCAGATGGCACGGTGCATTTCCGGAATGATATCTATGGACTCGACGTTCCGAAGAGCGAGCCTGTGCCTGAGCCGGAAGTCATCGACGTGCCGGCGACGGCATCCATCAAACCCAAGCGCTTGTAAGCAGCCCACACCCTCACAAGCTTGCCCGTCAAGAGCCCTGTCTGCGCAGCAGGCATCCCGAGGACGGAACGGGCATCCGGGACTTGCGTGCCTCGAACACCGCATCCTGGAGCATGTCGATGGCGGCTATGGCTTGAGCCCGTGAGGTTGCAATCGAGGCCGGATCACGCCGGGCGAAGCGATCCGTCGCCTGAGCAAGCCGTCTGCAGCGATCCTCTACCATGCGCCTTGCCTCCTGCAGGCGCGGGTGGGGAGATCCTGGGCAGTCCATCTCATCGCAAAAACGCAGGACATCGCGCGTGAGGTTTTCTCCCGAATAAAGTCCTGAATAGCTGTCGATCATGCTGCGAAGATATCCGATGGAATAACGGATTTCCTGCCGCAAAATCATATCGTCGCTCATCGCGCCCTCCCCTCCGTCAGGAGCTGCATTCCTGCCTGCATCGGCGATGAAGTGGGTATGCCCCACAGGTCTCTAAAAAGTGGTTAGCCCTGCTTTCCAGACTGCTGTTCGGAAAGAATATCGGCGGGCGGAAGAATAGGTTGTCCGGTGCGTTCCGTCACCGTCAGAGGGGAGAAGAAGATCTTCTCCAGCAGGGGACCCGCCACGATTCCTGCAACGAATGTGAATGCAGCCACGATCAAGCCGATCCGTCCACAAAGGCTCAGCACATCCTTCAATGCCATAGACCCGCCTCCCGCTTGTTTCGTTGAAGGGAAGCTTAAGAGACGATGGTGCGTCAGCCAATAGACCAGAGCGCAAGATCGTTCCGGCATCGGCTGTAGCAGCTTGAGCAACCGACCGGAACACTCGGGAACCAAAGAGATTTTGGGATGCTGATCAGAGGTTAAAAAAATTTACCGGCTTGGGACGAATACCTCCCGTCAATGCATGATTGAAACTCTGTAGCTCAAACTCACTTGAATTTTAAGTTCGTCGATTCCTCCAACGCCATGGCTTTCTATGGAGCATCCGGATTGCATACGCCGCACCGACCCGATCAGGTGAACATTTCAGCATTGTTGGCTTTATGATCAGGTGAATGGAATGGAGTTGCCCGGATGCCCTACGCTCCTGTCTTTTCTGCCTCGAAGCGCCATGAGGAGCTCGGGCCCGACTTCTACGACATCGTTCAACCGGCAAGCTTTCCGCAGCATATCCTGCGCTACCGCAACCAGCGTTGGGCAGAACGGGTTGGTCTCGGAGTTCTGACGGACCAGGAGTGGATCGAACATTTCGGTGAGTTCAAACCGCTTCCGGGAAGTTTTGAGCAGCCGCTTGCGCTGCGCTATCACGGTCACCAGTTCCGAGCTTACAACCCTCATCTCGGTGACGGACGTGGATTTCTCTTCGCCCAGCTCAAGGATGCTGAGGATGAAAGGCTTCTCGATCTCGGCACGAAAGGAAGCGGTCAGACGCCTTGGTCTCGTCATGCGGACGGCAGGCTCACGCTGAAGGGCGGTATACGGGAAATTCTTGCGACGGAAATGCTGGAAGCCCTCGGGGTCGAGACATCGAAATCCTTCAGCCTGATCGAGACAGGCGAGGAACTCGAAAGAGGCGACGAGCCCTCTCCCACACGTTCATCCGTTCTGGTCCGGCTCAGTCATTCCCACATTCGCATTGGGACATTCCAACGCCTTCTGTATCTCAATGAACCCCACAACATCCGCAAGCTGCTCGATCATACCATTCGGACCTACTTGCCCGACGCCTGGCGCGAGAATGAAGCCGCACGTGCGGAGGCCTTTCTCGAGCATGTCTGCCAGAGCGTTGCCCGGATGGGAGCACAGTGGATGACCGCCGGCTTCGTGCACGGCGTGCTGAATACTGACAACATCAATGTCACAGGAGAAAGCTTCGATTACGGCCCCTGGCGTTTCCTGCCGCACTACGATCCAGCTTTCACAGCTGCCTATTTCGACGAGACGGGCCTCTATGCTTTTGGACGTCAGCCTGACGCCCTGCTGTGGAACCTGTACCGTCTGGCGGAATGCCTTCTCCCTCTGGCTCCGCAGAATGCTCTGGAACAAGCGCTTGCCGCCTTCGAGCCTGCCCTTCATCGTGAATTCGCGCATTCAATTCTGCGCCGCCTCGGACTCGAGTCCAGAGGTTACGAATACGATGGTGCCTTGTCGAAGGCGCTATGGACTTTCCTTCACGAAACTCGCGCTCCCTTCGAACAAACCTTCTTTGATTGGTATGGCGGAAGCCTGAGCGCACGACGTGCGGAGGCAAGTCCGTCAGCGGCTCTTTATGCTCATGAATCCTTTCGAGCTGTCAGCTCAGCTCTCGCTGGCTATGAGCCGCGAACAGGGGTCAACCTTGATCATCCCTACTTTGAACGGACTGCTCCCTGCACCATGCTCATCGATGAGGTTGAGGCAATCTGGAGCCCCATCACAGCTGAGGATGACTGGTCGGCTTTCTCGGCTAAGCTCGGCAGCATTCTTGAGATGGCACAAGCCTATCAGGGGAGCCGCTTCGCTGAACCTTGATCTAAGCTCTTTGGCTGGCTTTCATAAGCCAAGCTATATACCAAGCATAACTCAATCATATTGCTAAGCATCAAGTTCATGTAAGCCAAGCAAATTATATAGCCGACAAAAGTTCCTTTGCCTAAGCGATTAGATTTTTATCAGACCTCGGGAACGTTATTCCTATACCTGCGTCTTTTAGCCAAGCAGGCTGTCTATAGGCAGCTACACATCAAAATTGGCAAACTTGTAGGTGAACACATGAAGCGTTCGCACGCTCTCGCTCTGTCTGGCGCGGCCCTTATCCTTGGTTTTGCGGCCCCGTCCTATGCACAGACTCTCAGGCCTGGCCCGGTATGCGTACCAGCCGTCGCCAACCCATCCATGTACCATGACTGCCGCCTTCGGATCGTGCAGGGGCAGGAGGTCTGCACTTGCGCCATCCGGCCTCAAGCCTTGCGCAGAACGGATCGCCTCTCGGATCAGCGCGATGCAGTGACCGGCTCGATCGGGCGCAACCCGGCGATCACACCCGGCGCCGGCAGCCCGATTGTTGGCAGCCCGATCGTCGGCTCGCCCGGGACCGTCACCGACGGACGCGCTCCGAGCCGTGGGGGCGCTGTTGCAGGCCGTGGCAACTCAGGAACCGGCAGCAACGGCAGCACGGGCGGATCGACCGGCAATGGTCAGACGCCGGGCGGCACGGGCAGCACTGGCGGAACCGGCACCAACGGTGACGACGGCAACGGCGGAACCGGTGGTACAGGTGGCAACGGTGGAACGGGTGGCCATAGCGGAGCCGGTGGTAAGGGCAACAACGGTATCGGCAATGGCCCAGACCGTGGTGAGCCCGATGGTCCGAAGGGCACCGACCCGTCCAATCCTGGCAATGCTGGCGGAAACGGCGGCGGCAAAGGTGGTGGTAAGGGATCAGACCACGGCGGCAGTAAGGGCAACAACGGCCTGGGCAACGGTGGTGAGCCGAGCCAGGGCGAACCTGATGGCCCCAAGGGTTCCGACCCGTCTAACCCCGGCAACGGTGGTGGACGCGGGCCGGGTGGAGATA
This sequence comes from Microvirga arvi, assembly GCF_016892765.1. Classification (GTDB taxonomy): domain Bacteria; phylum Pseudomonadota; class Alphaproteobacteria; order Rhizobiales; family Beijerinckiaceae; genus Microvirga; species Microvirga arvi. The sequence goes on along the minus strand of NZ_JAFEMD010000012.1, from coordinate 48,196 downwards.
AGGGCGGTGATGGCGGTCGCGGCGGAAATGGGGGCGGCAAAGACTAAAGTTTTCTAGCTGCAGAACAGAACCCGTGGCCGCTATCCGCAGCCACGGGTTCTTCATTTTCCTTCGGCATCACTGGAGCATGTGCAAGAGTGATGGCTCAGGACGACATGAGAATGAGCTGAATGTCATTCAGCTCATCACAGACATTATGCAATCAGAACTGATGGACGTTAAGCCAAGGCCGCTTGGCAGGCACGATCATAAACCTCCTGATAGCGGGACGCAGAGCGATCCCAGCCATGAGGCCTCTTCATCGCAGCACGGCGCATGGCCGTCAGACGGGATGTCGAGCGGAAGGTGTCGAGCCCTCTTCTGATGGCGTCCATAAACCGATTGAGCGAAGGCTCGCCGAAAAGGAAGCCTGTGACGCCATCCTCGATGGTGTCGGCCAACCCACCCGTCTTATGTGCGATCGGCAATGAGCCGAACCTCTGCGCGTACATCTGGCTGAGGCCGCAGGGCTCGAACCGCGAAGGCATGAGCAGGAAATCGCTGCCTGCATACATGCGGCGGGCATCTCCCTCATCATAGCCAATCTTAACACCGACGGATCCGGAATGACGGTTGGCGAGCGATTTCAATGCAGCTTCGAAGCGAGGCTCTCCCTGACCGATGACGGCAATCTGCCCGCCCTGCGAAACAATGGTTTCTGCCGCCGAGATGGCGAGATCCACGCCCTTCTGATGAACCAGACGGGACACCACCGCGAAGAGCGGTCCGGATGACAGGTTCAGCCCGAAACTTCTCCGCACGGTGTTTGCGTTAGCGCGCTTGCCTCGGCAATTCTCAGCCGAGAAACGGCTGACCAGGTAAGGGTCTGTGCTCGGGTCCCAACTTGCATCGATGCCGTTGATGATCCCGTCGAGACGTCCCTCTTCGGCTCGCGTTCTGAGAAGCCCATCGAGGCCGCAGCCGAATTCCGGACGCGTGATCTCCTTGGCATAGGTGGAGCTTACCGTCGTGATATGGGACGAGTAGTAGATGCCGGCTTTCAGGAACGAGAGCTTGCCATAGAACTCGACACCGTTGACCTGAAACGCCGCATCGGGAATGCCGAGATGGGACAGGCGCCCCCTGTCGAAGTTGCCCTGATAAGCAAGATTATGAATGGTGAGGATCGTCGGGATGCGTTGCCCACGCCAGGCAAGGTACGCCGATGCGAGGCCGGAGGGCCAATCGTTGAGGTGCAGGAGATCGGCGCGCCATAAAGGATCGCCGTAGCCGCAGGCGATGTCGGCCGCTGCAAGCCCCAGGCGTGCGAAGCGAATGTCATTGTCGCCCCAGTCCGCGCCGAAGCTGTCGACGTAGGGCGAACCGTCACGGTCATAGAGTTCCGGACATAGGAGAATATAAACCGTCAGGCCGTCCTTCGTGGTGCCGCGGCCGAGGCCGCAGGCTGGAATGCCGAATGAGGCCGGCAGGCGGGCGATCTCCTCCACGTCTTCAATCTGCGACAGAACCTGACGGTATCCGGGAATGAGAATGCGAACATCGTAGTGGTGGCGAAGCGCGCGCGGCAACGCCGCCGATACCTCACCGAGGCCGCCGGCCTTGATGTAATCGGCGATCTCAGATGTGACAAAAAGAATTGACTGACGGCGTTTGATCGAAATGGAAGCGTGGGAGCCGCTTTGCAATTCGGCATGCGCCAAGGGCAAGACAGCCGAACCGGCGTCCAGGTGAAGTGAATCCAGCATATTAGCTCAAAGGCGCGGTCCCCATCGACTCCCCCGCGCCACAGGAAGTCGGGCTTTTAACTCACTTGCCCCAGGGTTAGTTCCACAGAAAAATCAGAAAATTTTTGACTAGTCCTTCAAGCCAGCTTGGCCGCAGAATGCCAGTCGATCAGTGATGCACGATTGTGAGCTTGGCTGTTTTTCTTTTCTCTGCCGGAACATTGCTTGACCATCCTCGTTCGCAAGTGCTTCCCGTAATTCCGGAGTTTCGATGCGGCGCGTTCACTCCATGCCCTTTGGGGCTGAGATAACCCCCGATGGTGTTCGCTTTGCTCTGTGGGCCCCCACGGCTCACGAGGTAGGGCTCGTGCTGAACAATGCCGAGCTGCCGATGACATCCGATGACGAAGGCTGGTATCGCCTCGTCTCGCAAGATGCTCGCGCAGGCAGTCGTTACGGCTACAAGATCGATGGCAATCTTGTTGTGCCCGATCCGGCGTCACGATTCCAGCCTGATGACGTCCACGGCCTGAGCCTCATAGTCGATCCCGGGTCATATTCCTGGTCCGACACATCCTGGATGGGGCGTCCGTGGGAGGAAGCTGTTCTTTATGAGATCCACGTCGGAACGGCGACACCAGAGGGCACCTATGCCGGCTTGATGGCGAAGCTCGAAAATCTGCGCGACCTCGGTGTGACGGCCATCGAGCTCATGCCCATCGGCGAGTTTCCGGGGCAGCGGAACTGGGGATATGACGGTGTCCTCCCCTATGCGCCCGATGCCGCCTATGGGAGCCCGAACGATCTGAAGCGCCTCGTCGACCGTGCACATGCGCTCGGCCTGATGGTTTTCCTCGATGTGGTCTACAACCACTTCGGACCATCCGGGAACTATCTCCATGCCTATGCCAAGACCTTCTTCACGGAGCGCCACCCGACACCGTGGGGAGCGGGTATCAACGTGGACGGCGAAGGCAGCCGTATCGTGCGCGACTTCTTCTTCCACAACGCGCTTTACTGGCTGGAAGAATTTCACTTCGACGGGCTTCGCTTCGATGCGGTTCATGCCATCGTGGACGACGGCGAGCCCCACTTCATCGAGGAACTGGCAAACCGAATCCGCGAAGCCCTGCCCGGACGCCAGATTCACCTGGTGCTCGAGAACGAAGCCAACCAGGCACGCTGGCTCGGCCGTGACGGGGAGCAGCAGCCGAGGCTGCACACGGCGCAATGGGCCGATGACATCCACAATTCGTGGCATGCCCTGCTGACCGGCGAGAACGAAGGCTACTACGAGGATTACGCCAACCGTCCGCTCGAGCATCTCGGGCGGGCCCTGGCGGAAGGTTTTGCGTATCAAGGCGATCGGTCACCGCATAAGAGCGGCGTTGTCCGCGGCGAACCCTCGGGTCACCTGCACCCGACAGCGTTCGTGTCCTTCCTCCAGAACCATGATCAGGTCGGGAACCGCGCCTTCGGTGAACGCCTGTCGCATCTAATACCGCCGGAGCGTTTGTCTCTCGCGCAAGGCATCTTCCTGCTTTCGCCGCAGATTCCCTTGATCTTCATGGGTGAGGAATGGTCGGCATCGACGCCATTCCAGTTCTTTGTCGATTTCGAGAACGACCCGGATCTGGCGAAGGCGGTTCGCGACGGCCGCCGCGGCGAGTTCAAGCGGTTCAAGGCCTTCACGGATCCGGAAATGTCCCAGCGCATACCTGATCCGACGGACCGCACGACATTCGAGCGATCGCGGCTCGACTGGTCGGAGACTGAGCTACCGCCATACAGAGAGACGCTGTCGCAAACACGTCGTCTGCTCGATCTGAGGCAAACAGATATCGTACCGCTCCTGAAGAGCGAGTACCATGGTTCCCGCATTACGATTTCCTCTGAGAAAGCCCTCGATGTGACCTGGACCTTTGCCTCCGGCACGCTCCGCCTGCTCGCCAACTTCAGCGATGGCCCCGTGAGCGGGATCATGGATGAGGATGCTCGCGTGCTTTGGTCGAGTTCAACAAGCATCGTGTCGGCAGGCTCGGGACTTCAGCTTCTCCCATGGACGGCAATCATCATGAAGGGAATGTCGGCATGAGCAAGCTGGATGCTCTGCTGGAGCGGATGGCTGCGCTCGTTGGTATGTCGCCGGACTACACCGATGCTTTCGGCAAACGTGTCGAGACGACCGAGGAAACCCGGAAGGCCCTGCTCGCTGCCCTCGGGCTCGACGTCACCTCCGAACAGGGGGCACAGGAGAGCCTCTCCCGACTGGAGAGACTGAAGACGGGGCCGATCCCGGCCGTTGTTACGCTCGAAGCCGAGAGAGCCTCGACGATCAAGTTTCGTGCGCGCATCGGGCGACAGGATTGGATCCTTATCGAAGAGAACGGCGCAGTCCACGAAGGCACGATTGATAAGGGCAGCATGTCCCTCGACATTCCGGCGCTGCCGATGGGTTATCACCGCCTCCGTCTGGGGCGCAACGAGACGACGGTCATTGCTGCTCCCGCGCAATGCTGGGAGCCGGACGTCCTGAAAGGTAATGCACGGCTCTGGGGCGCATCCGCTCAGATCTACTCCCTGCGCGCGGAGCGCGACTTCGGGATCGGCGATTATTCCGATGTGGCACTTGCGGCGGAGAGCATCGGCCGGGCTGGCGGCGCTTTCCTGGGTCTTAGCCCAGTCCACGCGCTCTTCGCGTCTGATCGCTCGAAGATCTCGCCCTATTCCCCTTCCTCGCGTCTCTTCCTGGAGCCGATTTATATCGACCTGACCGATGTTGATGGCTTCACTGAAGGCGGCGCCGCGCAACTTCTCGAAGACCAGTCGGTGCAGGCGCGCCTCGCCCGTCTCCGGAACGCCCAACTCATCAATTATGCTGAGGTCTGGGCAATCAAGCGCCCTCTCCTCGATAGTCTCTGGACCTATTTCCGGACATCGGGCGACCATACCGCCTTCGAGGCCTTTCGACGTGCGGGCGGCGAGGCCCTGGAGGCGCACGCGACCTTTGAAGCGCTTTCCGAGTATTTTTACGAGCAGAGCCGGTTCTGGATCGGCGAATGGCCGGAAGATTATCGCTCGGGCCATTCCGTAGCGGTCCGGCGCTTCCGCCTGGACCAAGCGGAGCGTGTCGCCTTCCATGCCTGGCTGCAATGGCTTGCCGACCATCAGTTGGGCCAAGCAGCCGCCCGCGCCCGAGCCGCTGGTCTTCCCATCGGCCTTTACCGGGACCTCGCCGTGGGCGCCGATGGTGGCGGATCAGAGATATGGGCGACGCCAGAGCGCTATGCCCCCAGGCTTTCCATCGGTGCCCCACCCGACCCGCTCGGCCCCCAGGGCCAGGATTGGGGCCTGCCGCCCTTCAATCCTCTGACCCTGGAAGAGCAGGGTCTGGCTGCCTTCCGCGATCTCGTTGCCGCCAACATGCGCCACGCCGGTGCCATCCGCATCGACCATGCCTTTCAGCTTCAGCGCCTCTTCCTGATCCCATCCGGCGCCCCCGCCTCGCAGGGCGCCTATGTTGATTATCCGTTCGAAGCCATGCTGGCGGTTCTGCGCGTGGAGAGCCATCGCGCCCAATGCTTGGTCATCGCGGAGGACCTCGGCACTGCGCCGGAGGGCTTCTCGGACGCCATCATGGAATCGGGCGTCCTCAGCTACCGGGTGCTGCCCTTCGAGCGGGATGGGGCTGCCTTCAAGAAACCGAGCCAGTACCCTCGCTCGGCCCTTGCCGTCATCACCACCCACGACCTGCCGACCTTCATCGGCTGGTGGCGCGGTCTCGATGTCGACCTGCGCCAGACCCTCGGCATCTTCGATCCGAAGACTGCCGCCCGGGAGCGTGCTGCGCGGAAGGCGGACAAGGAGCATTTCGCCAAGGCCCTCGCGGAGGAAGGTCTCCTGTCCTCGCCGCACGTGCCTGAAGAGCCGCCATTGGATGCAACGATCCGCTATCTCGCACGCACCTCTTCCGTGCTCACAACCCTGCAGATGGAGGATGCATCGGGTGAGTTGAACCAGACCAACATGCCAGGCATGGATGTAGGGCATCCCAACTGGCGCAGACGGCTCTCGAACACGATCGAGGAGATCGCATCCCCCGGGAGTCTGATGGCGAAACTCGCCGTCGTTCTGGCGGAAGAGGGTCGGGATGTTCGCTCGCGCCGGAACATCCTCGCCGGCCCGCCGCCCCGCGCCACCTACCGGCTCCAGTTTCATAAGGACTTCACCTTCGACGATGCCGTGAAGATCGTGCCCTATCTGGCGAAGCTGGGGATCAGCCATGTCTATTCCTCACCCATCCAGGCGGCTGCCCCCGGCTCCACGCACGGTTATGACATCGTCGACCATTCCACGATCAATCCGGAGCTCGGTGGAGAGGAAGGTTTCCGCCGCTTCTCGGATGCTCTCAGGGAGCAAGGCCTCAAGCTTCTGCTCGACATCGTGCCGAACCACATGGGCGTCGGCGGCCAGTCCAACGGCTGGTGGCTTTCCGTGCTGGAATGGGGACCGCTCTCCCCTGTGGCGGAGGCGTTCGACATCGACTGGAAGCGCCCGGGCACTGAGGGCAAGCTCATTGTGCCGTCGCTGGGCGGTCTCTACGGCGAGGTTCTCGAAAGAGGTGAGCTGCAGCTGAAGTTCGATCCCGTGGAAGGATCATTCAGCGTCTGGCATTGGGAGCACCGCTTCCCGGTCTGTCCCACCACCTATCCGGCGGTGCTTGACCATGCCATAGCAGCTCTCAGCGATTCTGCGAAGGCCGGAGCCCTGCGCGCGCTGACCGAGCAGCTTCGTTTCTTGGCCAAGGCAGGTCACGGCACCGCCATACCGGAACAGGCGGAAACCCTGAAGCGCCAACTGGCCGTGGCCGTTGCAGACTCATCAGCATTGCGCAAAGCCATCGACAGCGCGATTGCGACCGTCAACGGCTCGCCGGACGATCCGAAGAGCTTCAACACTCTTCATCGTCTCCTGGAGGCACAAGCCTATCGGCTCTCCTATTGGCGGGTGGCGTCGAGCGACATCAACTACCGCCGCTTCTTCGACATCGACACCCTGGCCGGCATGCGGGTGGAGATCCCGGAGATCTTCGAAAAAACGCATGAGCTCATTGTCCGTCTGGTGGATGAGGGTCTGATCCATGGCCTGCGGATCGATCATATCGACGGCCTTGCCGATCCGGAGGGTTATGCCCGAGCGCTCCAGCACAAGGTCGGATCCGGCTTCTATGTCGTGGTCGAGAAGATCCTCGAACCCGGCGAGGAGCTGCCTCCCTGGCCCGTCGCCGGAACATCAGGCTACGATGCGCTCAACGTGATCGACGGCGTGCTGATCGATTCCAATGCAGGCGATACATTCGAGCAGATCTACCGGGATGCATCCGGTCTTCAGGGCAGCTATGAGGAGCTTCTGAGGCAGGCCAAGGTCGAAATCACCGAAAAGAACTTCGCCAGTGAACTTGAGGCCCTTGTCTCTGACATCAAGCTCGTCACCGATGCCAGCCGCCGCACGCGCGACTACACGAGCTTCGCCCTGCGCCAGGCTCTGGTCGAGATCGTCGCCGCCTTCCCGGTCTACCGCAGCTATATCCAGGACGATGAACCGGCGCAGGAAGATGTGCGTCTGATCGAAGAGACGATCGGTGCGGCCAAGCAGTCGAGCGAGCTTCCTGACACCAGCGTTCATGACTTCGTTGCCTCAGCGATTCTCGGTCGGGCAGAGTGCGGCGATCCTGGCGACGTCCGCCGGTTCCGCCGGCGCTTCCAGCAGCTCACAGGCCCTGTCATGGCCAAGAGCCTGGAGGATACGCTCTTCTATCGCTACGGGCGCCTGATCGCGCTCAACGAGGTCGGCGGCGATCCCGGTCATTTTGGCTTGTCCGCAGCGGACTTCCATCGGGCGAATGCGGATCGAGCCCGGAATTGGCCGCACGCCATGCTCGCCACTGCCACGCACGACACCAAGCGCGGCGAAGATGCGCGGATCAGGCTTCTCGCGCTCTCCGAGATCCCGGAGGAATGGGCGAAAGCTCTCGATCTCTGGCGGGAGGTGGCGGCTCCCCACCTGACCGAAATCGGCGGTTTGCCCGCGCCGGACGCGAACGACCAAGTCATTCTATTCCAAGCCCTCCTCGGCGCCTGGCCATTGGAGCTTCTGGAGAAGTTGGATCGCAGGACGCTCGACTCATTCCGCGAACGGATGGAGGGCTACTTCACGAAGGCGCTTCGAGAGGCCAAACGGCACACAAGCTGGATCGATCCGGACGAAGCCTATGAGGAGGCTTCTCTCAAGCTCCTGAGAGCCATGCTCGACCCGAAAGGCTCATTCCTTGAGCACTTCGGCCCTCTGGTTTGGCGCCTCTCCACTCTGGGAATGTTGAGCGGATTGTCCCGCACGATCCTCAAGATGACACTGCCGGGAGTACCAGACATCTATCAGGGTACGGAGTTCTGGGATTTCTCGCTGGTCGATCCGGACAACCGGCGCCCGGTCGACTACGCCGCCCGCGCCAAGGCTTTGGAGATGCGGGAGTCGCTCAAAACTCTCATGAAGAGCTGGACGGACGGACGGATCAAGCAGCGGATCATCTCCGATTTGCTTCGCGACCGGGCGGAGGCCCCTGAATTGTATGCCGAAGGCGGCTACCAAGCTTTGAATGCCGAGGGCGCTCAGGCCTTCCGTCTTCTCGGCTATATCAGATGGAACGGCAGCGATGCCCTTGCTGTGGTCGTTCCCCGTCTCTGGAACGGCATGGACGGAAATGCCATTGGTGCGGAGAGCTGGGAGGACACGAGCCTTGCTCTGCCTCAAGGGCGCTGGCTGAACGTAATAACGGGAGAGATGATCTCCATCGGAACGGATCGAATGAAGGTTGCGGATCTTATGGAGGAAATCCCTTTCCTGGTGCTCAGGCTGGCTGCAGCCGATGTTACTTCCCGTTAGGCAGGAAGCTCGCGGCCTTTATTGGCCTGCCGACTTCTGGTCTGCGCCAAGGCTTGCCCCATAATGAAGTTCTTCTGAAAAGGATCACATAGAAGCATCGGGGCCACGGCCCCGCTCATGTCTTAAGAGACCGGACCATGAAAGGGGATGCTAGAATGGATCAGCACCGAGGTGGATCGCAGAGCGCAACGACGCGCCCCGCCGAGCCGCACTCGGTTGCCGACATCGTCAATTCGGGCGATCCCTTCTCCATTCTCGGCCCCCATGAGATCGCACCCGGACGATGGGAGATCCGCGCGATCCTGCCAGATGCCGAAACAGCTGCGGTGGTGGGCCGCGATGGGGAAACGGTTCTCGCCTCCATGGAACGGCGACTTCCCGAAGGCCTCTTCGTTGGCACGGTTAGCGCCTCTGAGCGTCCCGATTACAGGCTGCGGATTGAGCGCCAGGGCCGCGCCGAGCTTCTTCACGATCCCTACAGTTTCGGCACGTTCCTCTCCCATGACGATCTCATGCAGATCGGCGATCCGACGAGCGATGCCGTCTACACGAAGCTCGGCGCCCATCACCTTGATCTCGGCGGAATTGAGGGCTTTCTCTTCACGGTCTGGGCCCCCAATGCCCGCCGCGTCAGCGTCGTCGGGGATTTCAACTCGTGGGATGGACGATGCCACCCCATGCGGCGACGCCACGAAGGCGGCATCTGGGAATTATTCATTCCGGATGTGACGCCTGACCAGCGCTACAAATTCGAAATCATCGGCCTGCAGGGAAATCTCCTTGCGCTCAAGGCGGACCCGATCGCCTTTGCCGCTGAGCATCCGCCGGCAACGGCCTCCATTCTCAAAAAGCCGCCGCAATTCGAGTGGCGGGATGCGGAGTGGATGGCAGCAAGATCGACCCGGAACCACCGCAAAGAACCGATGTCGATCTACGAGTGTCATCTCGGCTCCTGGGCGCGGGTGCCGGAGGAAGGAAACCGGTATCTCACCTATCGCGAACTGGCCGTACGGCTCATTCCCTATGTGAAGAACCTCGGCTTCACCCATATCGAGCTGCTGCCGATCACGGAATTCCCGTTCGATGGATCATGGGGCTACCAGCCCATCTCGCTCTATGCCCCCACCAGCCGCTTCGGCACCCCGGAGGATTTTTCCGCTTTCGTCGAGGCGGCGCATGCCGCAGGGATCGGCATCATCCTCGACTGGGTGCCTGCGCATTTCCCCAACGATCCGCACGGGCTTTCCTATTTCGACGGGACGCATCTCTACGAGCATGCCGATCCGCGGCTCGGCTTCCATCAGGATTGGGGCACTTACATCTACAATTTCGAGCGCCAGGAGGTGATGAGCTTCCTGGTGGCGAATGCCCGCTTCTGGCTGGAGCGCTACCATCTCGATGGGTTGCGCGTCGATGCGGTGGCATCCATGCTCTATCTCGACTACTCGCGAAAGCCCGGCGAGTGGATTCCCAACCGCTACGGCGGCAACGAGAACCTCAGTGCCATCGACTTCATCCGCAAGATGAACGAGGTCGCCTATGCAGCGTCTCCGGGCGCCGTCACCATTGCGGAGGAATCGACCGCTTGGCCCGGCGTCTCGCAGCCAACCTACACGGGGGGCCTCGGCTTCGGCTTCAAGTGGAACATGGGCTGGATGCACGACACCTTGCGTTACATCAGCAAGGATCCGGTCTTCCGGCGCTACCATCATCACGATCTGACATTCGGTCTTCTCTACGCCTTCTCGGAGAACTTCATCCTGCCCCTCAGCCATGACGAGGTCGTTCACGGCAAGGGCTCCCTCATCGGCAAGATGCCGGGTGACGAGTGGCAGCGCTTCGCCAATCTTCGCGCCTATTTCGGCTTCATGTGGGGGCATCCCGGTAAGAAGCTCCTGTTCATGGGCGGCGAGTTCGCGCAGGAGCGGGAGTGGGATCACGATACCAGTCTCGATTGGCATCTTCTTGATAACTCCTACCACAAGGGCGTCCAGAACCTTATCAAGGACCTGAACGAGGCCTACGGCTCCATTCCCGCCTTGCATGAGCGGGATTGTGAGACGAAGGGTTTTGAATGGATCGTTTCGGACGATCGGGACAACAGCGTCATCGCCTGGCTTCGGCGGGGCGAGGATGAGAATTCCCTCGCCGTCGTCGTCTCGAACTTCACTCCTGTTTCACGTGAAACCTATCGCATCGGTGTTCCATCACCGGGGTTTTACCGCGAGGCCGTCAATACGGATGCCGCTCTTTATGGCGGCGCCAATGTGGGCAACCTCGGAGGGGTGATGGCGGTGGACACGCCGAGCCACGGACAACCCTGCTCGCTCACCCTGACGATTCCGCCCCTTGCGACGCTGATCCTTGTTCTCGACCCGGAGGCCCTGGAAGCGAAGATATAGTTGAGCTTGGCTGGGACCTCCACAAAGCTTGTGCGTTGATAGAAAGTACCTTTTGCTCCGCTTGGATTTTTGAGATTTTCAATGAACGACAAGGTCGACATCCGCGAAGCTCCACCATCTCAGGTCGTCGCTCCGAATGTGAGGCGCACATCGCGTGTCAGAGAAGGACTGCCCTATCCTCTCGGTGCCACATGGGATGGCTTGGGCGTCAACTTCGCGCTCTTCTCCGCCAACGCCACGAAGGTGGAGCTCTGCCTGTTCGACCTGGAGGGCCGTCAGGAACTGGAGAGGATCGAACTTCCGGAATACACGGACGAGGTCTGGCATGGTTATCTGCCGGATGCCCGGCCCGGCACGACCTATGGCTATCGTGTCTACGGCCCCTATGAGCCCACAGCGGGCCACCGCTTCAACCCGAACAAGCTCCTGCTCGATCCTTACGCGAAGCAGCTTATCGGCGATCTGACCTGGAACCCCGCCCTCTTCGGATACACGATCGGATCGCCCGATGCGGATCTGTCCTTCGACAAGCGGGATAGCGCGCGGTTCATGCCGAAATGCCGGGTCGTCGAGTCGGCTTTCACCTGGGGGCGTGTGCGCCGGCCGCAGATCCCCTGGGAGCGCACGATCATCTATGAGACCCATCTGCGCGGCTTCACCATGCAGCACCCGGCTGTTCCAAAAGAGCTGCGCGGCACCTTCTCGGGCCTCATGCAGCATGAGGTGATCGAGTACATCAAGAACCTCGGCGTCACAGCCGTCGAGTTGCTGCCTATCCATGCCTTCGTAGATGACAGCTACCTCATCGAGAAGGGATTGCGGAACTACTGGGGCTACAACACGATCGGTTTCTTCGCGCCTCAACCGCGCTATCTCGCAACGCCCTTCGTCAATGAAGTGAAGGAGATGGTGAGCCATCTCCATGACGCGGGCATCGAGGTGATCCTGGATGTGGTCTACAACCACACGGCCGAAGGCAATGAGCTGGGACCGACCCTGTCGTTCAAGGGCATCGACAATGCCTCCTATTACAGGCTGGCCCCCGACAAGCGCTACTACATCAACGACACGGGCACGGGAAACACGGTCAATCTCAGCCATTCCCGCGTGCTCCAGATGGTCACGGACTCCTTGCGTTACTGGGCGCAGGAGGTGCAGATCGACGGCTTCCGCTTCGATCTCGCGACGATCCTAGGGCGGGAGCCGCATGGCTTCGAGGAGGACGGCCGCTTTCTCGACACCTGCCGGCAGGATCCAGCCCTCAGCCAGGTCAAGCTCATCGCGGAGCCCTGGGATTGCGGCCCCGGCGGCTACCAGGTCGGGCGTTTCTCTCCCGGATGGGCGGAGTGGAACGACCGCTACCGCGACACGGTCCGCGCCTATTGGAAAGGTGAGGACGGCAAGTTGCCGGAACTCGCTTCCCGCATCACCGCGTCGGCCGACATCTTCAACAAGCGCGGGCGCCGGCCCTGGGCCTCGGTGAACTTCATCACGGCCCATGACGGCTTCACGCTCAACGATCTCGTCTCCTACAACGAGAAGCACAACGAGGCGAACGGAGAGGACAACAAGGACGGACACGCCCATAACCTCTCTTTCAACCATGGCGTCGAAGGTCCGACCGACGATCCCGAGATCCGCGCGGTGCGGCAGCGCCAGATCCGCAACATGCTGGCCACCCTGCTCTTCTCGCAAGGCACGCCCATGCTGCTGGCCGGCGACGAGTTCGCCCGGACGCAGCAGGGCAACAACAATGCCTATGCCCAGGACAACGAGATCTCCTGGATCAACTGGGAGAGAATCGACGAGGACGGAGTCGAACTTCTTGAATTCACCCGCAAGCTGATCCAGCTGCGCCAGAACCTGCCGATCCTGCGGCGCGGGCGTTTCCTGTCAGGTGTCTACAACGAGGAACTCGACGTCAAGGACATAACCTGGCTCACGCCCTCCGGCGATGAGATGACCCCCGAGCACTGGGAGGATGCGAATGCCCGGTGCATCAGCATCCTGCTGGATGGCCGCGCCCAGCCGACCGGCATCCGCAGGCGCGGTACGGACGTGACGCTTCTTTTGATCCTGAACGCCTATCACGACGTGGTGAAATGCACGTTGCCGGAGGTGGTGGGCGGCGAGGCATGGATGTGCCACATCGATACGAACCAGCCGGATCTGGAAACCCCGACGGAATTCGGCTTCGGCAAGGTCTACACGGTCACGGCTCACTCTCTGCTGTTGTTCCAGCTGAAGCCCGCCAAGCAGCCGAAGCCTGAAAAGAGGAGGAGCGCCTGATAAGGCGCTCTACCGGTTGGCTTCACGTTGGACGGCAGGAGCGATAGAGGCCGGCATATTGCTTTGCAGGACGGCGCCAGCTCACGTCGGCGCTCATGCCGTTCGTCTGCAGGCGCTGCCAGGTGCTCCTGTCGCGCCACAGGGCTTTCGCTCGCTCGAAGGCATCGATCGCAGGACTGAGTGCGACAGGGCCGAACTGGAATCCCGTTGCGGCACCGATGGCGATGGCCATCTCGTTGGCATCGATGATCGTGTCCGCCAGTCCGCCGACTCGAGAGACGATGGGGACGCTGCCATAACGCATGGCGCAAAGCTGCGTCAGGCCACAGGGCTCGAACCGCGACGGTACGAGCAGGGCGTCGCTGCCGCCCTGGATCAGGTGAGCCAGCGCTTCGTCATAGCCGAAGAAGCACCCGACCTGACCGGGATAGACGATGCCGGCGGTCTTGAAGCTGTCCTCGAGGGTTTTGTCTCCAGCGCCCAGCAGAGCCAACTGCGCGCCGTCGGCAAGAAGTCTCGCAAGGCTTCCGAGCACAAGATCAAGACCCTTCTGTTCGGATAACCGGCTCACGACGCCGAAGAGCATCGACTCCGGGTCCTGCTTCAATCCCAGGCGCTTCTGCAAGGCGGCCTTGTTGACCGCCCGGACCTCAAGATGGTCACGGCTGTAAGTCCGCGCGAGATGGGCATCCGTGGCGGGATCCCAGGCCTTATCGTCGATGCCGTTGAGAATACCGGAGACGACATGCGAGCGCGCGCGCAGCAACCCGTCGAGTCCCATCCCCCCTTCGGGCGTCTGGATTTCCTTGGCGTAAGTCGGAGAAACCGTGGTGATGTGATCTGCGAGTTGAAGGCCCGCTTTCAGGAAACCGATCTGACCATAATACTCCACCCCGTCGACCGTGAACGTGCTCGCCGGCAATCCCAGCTCGAACAGCAGATCCGCTGGAAAGATGCCTTGGAAGGCGATGTTGTGGATCGTGATGATCGTTCCAGGGCGTGGGCTGTCGGTGAGGCTCAGGTAGGCTGGAACGAGGCCTGCCTGCCAGTCATGGGCATGAATGATGTCCGGCATGAAACCTGGCGCCAGCCCCTGTCCGATATCGGCGGCGGCTCGGGAAAGCGCCGCAAAGCGCCGGGCATTGTCCGGCCAGTCCTTGCCGTTCGGCGCGAGATAAGGAGAACCTGGCCTCTCGAAAAGATGGGCGGCATCGATGACGAACAGGTCGAGGCCCCCAGCCCTCCCGGACAGCAGATTGGCCGTTCCGCCGAAGAAGCTCGGATAGTGATGCACGACCTCTGAGCGTTGCAGAGCCTTCAGCACCGCCGGATAGCCTGGGACGAGCGTGACGACCGTCACGTCCTCGCGGGCCAGTGCAGCCGGCAGGGCTCCGGCGACGTCGGCCAGTCCGCCTGTCTTGATGATGGGAAAGACCTCTGACGCTACTGACAGAACGTTCAGAGGCTTCATTCCGCCAATCTCTCGATCATCGGTTTCGTGATGAGGCAGATGCCCCTCTCGGTACGGCGGAAGCGCTTGGCATCCTCCTCGGGATCCTCGCCCACGACCAGCCCGTCCGGGATACGCACACCGCGATCGATCACGACATCCTTCAGCCTCGCCCCCTTTCCGATGTCGACGTAGGGGAGAATCACGGCTCCCTCGACGGAGGCATGGGAATGGAGATGCACGCCCGTGAACACGAGCGACTGGCGCAGGGCTGCGCCCGACACGATGCAGCCGCTGGAGACGAGCGAGTTGATGGCATGCCCGCGCCGTCCTTCTTCGTCATGAACGAATTTCGCCGGCGGCCAGGTCTCCGAAAACGTGGAGATCGGCCAGTCCCGGTCATAAAGGTCGAGAGACGGAACGATCGCCGTGAGGTCGATATTGGCCTCCCAATACGCATCGACCGTTCCCACGTCCCGCCAATAGGCCTCTGCTTCACTCCCGCCCGCTTCGGCACCCGACCGTACACAGGATGTCGTGAAGCGATGCGCCACGGCTTTGCCGTGCTGAACCAGATAGGGGATGATATCCTTGCCGAAATCCCGGTTCGAGCCGGGCGTCTCCGCATCGCGCCGCAGCTGGTCGAAGAGGAACCTGGTGTTGAAGACGTAGATGCCCATGCTGGCCAGGGCTTTGTCCGGATTGTCGGGCATGCCCGGAGGATCGGCGGGCTTTTCGAGGAAGGAGATGATGCGGTCCGTCTCGTCGATCGCCATGACGCCGAAACCAACGGCCTCCATGCGCGGCACCTCGAGGCAGCCGACGGTCACGTCGGCTCCTGTGTCGACGTGCTGCCGCAACATGATCTCGTAATCCATCTTGTACACGTGATCACCGGCAAGGATGATGATGTATTCGGGATCGATGCTCGAGATGATGTCGATGTTCTGATACACCGCATCGGCCGTGCCTTCGTACCACATGGTCTCGGAGACACGCTGGCTGGCCGGGAGGATATCGAAGCTTTCATTCCGCTCTGCGCGAAAGTAGTTCCAGCCCCTCTGGAGATGGCGGATGAGACTATGGGCCTTGTACTGGGTTGCAACACCGATGCGCCTGATACCGGAGTTCAAGGCATTCGACAGGGCAAAATCGATGATCCGCGTGTTACCGCCGAAATAGACGGCGGGCTTGGCACGGATATCAGTCAGCTCCATCAAGCGACTGCCGCGCCCGCCAGCGAGAATGTAGGCCATGGCATGGCGGGCGAGAGGTGCGTAGGCGACGCTGGAATTCGGCAAGACCGGGTCCTCACTCAAAGGCAGCCACCTGCCCTGCTCTATAGACGCTGAAAACGGCCGCAGGTTCTTGGTGCGTGCTCGGCTTCAGTAGAGTTCCTGCCCCGCAGCCTTCGATCCTCAAGATCGAAGGCTTACCTCGTGAGTCTTGTTCAGGTCGTACGGGTCGTCCGCCTGCGTTTGGGCGCTGCGACGGGAGAGTCACCGCCGCCCTCATCCGTGGGAGCGGGGACCGGGCTGCGCTTCCTGCGTGTCTTGGGAACGGATGGGAGAACCTCATCAGCCGTCATGCTCGTCATGCCTAAGGGAGCGGGATCGATGAGCGGCAGAGGCTCATGATCCGACGATTGTTCACTCTCACCGAGGATCTCACGCTCGGCCTGGTACCAATATTCATCTGCCTGGCCAGGGAGGCTCCCGTGCCGCATCCAAAGTTCATAGGCCCGTTCGCGGATTCTTTGTTCAATCTGCTTGTCCATGGTCGCCCTTCAGTCCTGATGTCATGCCCCAGCCGATGAAACGCAAAAGAAGGCCAACGGGCCATCCTGCCGCCAGCGGCGCGCTCACCGATGCGAACTTGTGTAAATTATTAGGCGCGTCTCAGGATTGACAACGGCAGCAATCCGAATCCGATGCAAATCCCGCCCAGATTCCGGACGGGCCTCGCTAAAGTTTTAGGCGCCTTGTGACGTCTCGGGTGCCCTGAAGCAGATGACCCTGTACAGATACCACAGCGCCAAACCTCCAAAGACGACGTTCGATACAGGGTTCAGCCATTCCGAGACCTTCTCATATTGGCTCTCGAGGAGATATCCGGCGCCTGCGAGAAGAGCCGTCCAGAGTGCCGTTCCGAGAGAACTCCAGAGTAGGAATGTGGAGATGGGAATGCAGTTCACGCCGGCCGGGACCGAAATCAGGGAGCGGATCGCCGGGATCAGCCGGCCGAGGAAAAGAGCGAGCGCCTGATGGCGCGAAAAGAAAGCCCTGGCCTGATCGATCCCGTCGGGATGCATGGTCAGCCATCGTCCATGCTTGGCAGCGAAGCGCTTAAGCCGCTTCGGACCGATCCAGCGGCCGATCAGGAACCAGAAATAGGCTCCGGCGAGCGAACCGACCGTCCCTGACAGAACCACCCCGGCGAAGCTGAACGTTCCCTTGGCTGCGGAGAAACCGGCCAGAGGCATGATGACCTCCGACGGGATCGGCGGGAAGACATTCTCCAGCAGCATGAGCAGGGCGATGCCGAGGTAACCGGCCTTGTCGATGAGGCTGACGATCCAGTCGAACACGCTAATTCACCAAGATTGGAGAGAACAAAGCCTGCGATGCAGGTTCGGGCGTTCACGGGCAACGCTTTGGCGCCGCCCTGTTTCCCACCCGGAACCTTGGCCTCGGTCCCGGAGTTGGCAAGTAACTCTGTTGGGATTGTAGTGGACGTGCAGCTTCTGGAAGAATCGACGAGCCGGCAAGCACTTGAGCTCACCCGGGCAGCTGCGCGGCTGCCTGCGGGTCCCATTCTGCGTGCAGGACAGAATTGCTGGCGCGTGGCACAGGCCGAAAGGGCTTCGATCCTGGTCGACGGCGCGCCCTATTTCGCCTTCCTGGAAGCGGCCCTGCGCAAGGCGCGGCGTTCGATCCTCATCATCGGCTGGGACTTCGACGGGAGCATACGCCTGCGCCCGGGCGTGAGCGCCGAAGAATCGCCGCCTCTCGGCCCCCTGCTCCGCTCGCTCGTCGAGGCCAAGCCCGAACTCGAAGTCAGGATCCTGGTGTGGAGCGTTGCCGTCGTGCACGCCCCTGGTGCTCCTGGTCCGCTGATCTTCGGCGCCGATTGGCAGAACCACCCGCGGCTTCAGCTCAAGCTCGACACCCATCACCCGCTTTATGCCGCCCACCACCAAAAGATCGTCTGCATCGACGATGCGCTGGCCTTTGTCGGCGGCATGGATCTGACGGTCGAGCGCTGGGACACCGATCGTCACGCCTGCGATGATCCATGCCGCTCGCGGGACGATGGAAGCATCTACGAGCCCGTCCACGATCTTCAGATGGCGGTCGACGGCGAGGCTGCACGATCCGTTGCCGAGGTCGGCTATGGCCGCTGGAAATTCGCGACGGGCGAAGAGCTGAGCCCCACTGCGCCGGAGGGAGCCGATCCTTGGCCGGAGGACCTTGCTCCCAACTTCACCGACGTGCCCGTCGCCATCGCCCGCACCTATCCGGCCTGGGGCGACCAGCCGGCCGCACAAGAGGTGGCGGCGCTGACGCTGGATGCGCTCTCCGCTGCGAGGAATAGCATCTACATCGAAGCGCAGTACATGACGGCTCCGCAGATCGGCGACGCTCTCGAGCGCCACTTGGCTGATCCCGATGGACCCGAGATCGTCGTGATCCAAACCCACGAATCCCATGGCTGGGCCGAAGAACTGGTCATGGGCAGCAACCGGGACCGGTTGATCCGGCGCCTGCGCAAATGCGACCGGCACAACCGCCTGCGCGTCTATTATCCGGTCATTCCCAATGGCGAAGGCAGGGAATGCCAAGTCCTGATCCATTCCAAGCTCATCATCGTTGATGACGTGTTCCTGCGCATCGGCTCCTCGAACCTGAACAACCGTTCGATGGGTCTCGACAGCGAATGCGACCTCGCCATCGAGGCCGCAACCGAGGAAGAGCGCCGGACCATCGCCCGCCTGAGAGAGCGCCTCATTGCCGAGCATCTGGAGACGCGACCGGATACGTTCGCCGAAGCTCTGACGCGTGCAGACGGATCCATCATTCGGGCCATCGACGAGCTCAATACCGGAACACGGGGGCTGCGCCCCTTCCAGGCCATGTCGGATGAGGGGCCGGATGTGCCGGCACCGGGAACAGGACTCCTGGACCCGCCTGAACCCTTCGAGCCTCTTGCGCTGTTCCGGCGCCGCAGAGATTGAAGCCTAGGCCTTCGCGGCAAACTGATCGTCTCTGCCGTAAGACGTTTCCCTGCGTCGGTAGACCAGCTCCGTCACGGCAAGAAGAATGCCGCCCAGGCCAAGGGGCACGAGGAAATAGACGAAGCGGAAAACCAGGAGTGGGCCGATCAGGTCGCTTTGCGGCAGAAGATACATGACGACGCTCTCGATCACGCCAAGACCTCCCGGCACATGGCTGACAAGCGCTGTCGCGTTGGCGATCACATAAACCGACGCCACGCCGAGATAGGCGACGTCGGCGACCGCCGCGAGCGCCTGATGAAGGCAGGCAGCCACGAAGGCGAAGTTGATGGATCCGATCAGGACTTGGCCGATCGCGAGGCGAAAGGCTGGAATTTCGAGCGACCAGCGACGGATTCGCAAAGGCCTGCGCACGAAGAGGGATAGGGCCAGATAGATCGTCGGAACGGCGAGGCAGCCCAGACCCAGGGCGATGACGGCAGGTTCCGTCAGGCCCGTGATCTCCACGGCAAGGCGGGACCGCAGCAGCAGGGCTGCGCCGCCCAGGGTCAGCAGGCCGAGACCTACGGTCACCCCACAGAAGACAATGACCTTCGCAACCTCGCCGGCTCCGAGGCCCCAGCGGCTGTAGAAGCGATAGCGCACCGCGCCGCTGCTTAGAGCGGCCAAACCGATGTTGTGGCCGAGGGAGAGAGCCGTGAACGAAGCCAAGGCCGCCTTCGGATAAGGAAGCGCCCTGCCGACATAGCGCAGGGCCAGATAGTCGAAGAACGTCAGAGACAGATAGCTTGCAGCCGCAAAGCCGGCGGCGGCCAGGAGCCGTGGAGCAGGAACCGCAGAGACGGCAGCGACGAGTTGCTCCAGGCTGTAGCGGCTCAGCGTGCGGTAGAGAAGAAAGGCCGCAAGGCCAATGGCAGCCGCAGCGATCAGATACTTCCAGTTCCGCATTCCCTCTCCTCATCCGCGTCGCAGCCGCTCGAAGCAGCGCTTCGTAGAACACAACGCCGTGAGAGGGCCTGCGATCCGCCAAGTTGTTACACAATTCTCCTCAATCCTGTGCAAAGGCCATGCTGGTCTTCTGCGCTCGGCCAAGAACGATCTGGAAGTCGACCAGAAGCGGCAGATGATCGGAGGCGATGCGGGCCAGAGGAGTCTTTACGGTTTCGACCCGCAGGACCCGGATCTCGCGGCTGACGAAGACATGGTCGATGCGCAGCATCGGCAGACGAGACGGAAAGGTCGCCTTGGGGCGGGCAAGACGAGCGTGTGCCTGCGCATCCCCAAGGTGCGAGGCCAGGCGCTGATAGGCGCGCGACCGCGGCGTGGCGTTGAGATCGCCCACCAGGATCACCGGTTTCCGGCAGGCTTGATGACCGAGCCAGTGCGGGCCCAGCAGAGTATTGACCTGAGCAAGCCGCTCATGCCGGCGCAGGCCCAGATGGGTGTTGATGATCTGGACGTCGATGCCCCCGAAGTTGACGCAGGCCCACAGGGCGCCCCTTGGCTCGAGGCGTGGCTTGCCCGGCAACCCCGGCAGCGCCTCCGCCTTGACGAGCTCTGAGGGTCTATGGGTCAGGATGGCGTTGCCGTACTCTTCTTCGAGCACGCGCATGCTGGCATGAAAGTGCACATGCATCCCGAGTGCCTGGGCAATCGCATGGGCTTGGTCGATCCCCCCGGAGCGGGCCCGTCCGACGTCGAGCTCCTGAAGCGCCACCGCGTCAGGCTCATAGGCTGCAATCACATCGGCAATGCGCGCGGGGGATAATCGACCGTCCGTCCCGAGGCAGCGGTGCACGTTGTAGGTCAGGATCCGTGGCACTGCGCCCCCTGTTGACACACCTCCAGGCGGAGCATCCTGCCCCACCGGCTCGTTCTCATGCGGTTGGAGCCAGAACTCTTTTCAGCGGGGGTTGGATCCATCCAAGCTCGGCTTTTTTGTCCTGGGACACATCCGGAGGTCTGGGCATTCCATAGCGAAGTCAAAGGCTTGGAGAGGGATAATCGGTCAGAAGCCAGCGGCTTGGCAGACAAGGAACGGGAGCCGTGCGTACATCCGGCAACGGCTCCCGCTTTCTGGACCGGCTACAGCTGCAACCGGATTCAGCCATCATAGGCCAAGTGCCGTTCCACAGGGCAGAGCATAGGAGGTAGGGGACCTCACCCGGACGAGGGCGCTGCTGTCAGGGACGCTGAAGGAGCCCGCACTCGCCGAAGCGGAGGGGTGCAAGAAAAAGGATTCCCGCTCCGGCTCGGGCGCGCTATGGCATGCCGGTGGAAGGCAATGGAGCTTGCATGTCCGAAATGTTCTCCCTTCAGAAAGACAAGATTCGCGTTCTCCTGCTCGAAGGAGTGAACGACAGCGCGGTCGATCTGATCAAGGCAGCCGGCTACACCAACCTGACCTCTCTCAAGACCGCTCTGGATGAGGATCATCTGATCGAAGCCTTGCAGGGTGTCTATCTCCTCGGCATTCGCTCCCGCACCCAGTTGACCAGCAAAGTCCTGGAGGCCACCAACCGCCTGATCGCCGTCGGCTGCTTCAGCGTCGGCACGAACCAGGTCGATCTGGAGGCTGCCCGGCATGCAGGCATCCCCGTCTTCAATGCTCCTTTCTCCAACACGAGAAGCGTGGCGGAACTTGTGATCGGAGAGATCGTCATGCTCCTGCGACGCACCTTCCCCAAATCCGCGGCCGCCCATGCGGGCCAATGGGACAAGTCCGCCACCGACAGCCACGAGGTTCGCGGCAAGACCCTTGGAATAGTCGGCTATGGCAATATCGGCTCGCAGCTCTCCTACTTGGCGGAAGCCATGGGCATGCGCGTCATCTTCTTCGATCAGACCGACAAGCTTCGGCATGGCAACACGGAGCCTGCCGACAGCCTGCACGAGCTGCTGAGCCAGAGCGACGTTGTCAGCCTGCACGTTCCCGAGACGCCGGCGACCCATGGAATGATCGGCAAGGCCGAGATCGCCGTCATGAAGAAAGGCTCCTACCTCATCAACAACAGCCGCGGCACGGTCGTCGATCTTGAGGCTCTGGCCGTAGCCTTGAGAAGCGGCCACCTACGGGGTGCCGCCGTGGATGTGTTTCCCGTGGAGCCGGCCTCCAACAAGGACCCCTTCCTCAGCCCGCTCCAGGGGCTCGACAACGTTATCCTGACACCTCACATCGGTGGATCGACGGAGGAAGCACAGGAGCGCATCGGGGCCGAAGTGGCGAAGAAGCTCATTGAGTATTCCGATGTAGGCACGACCGTTGGCGCCGTGAACTTTCCTCAGGTTCAGCTGCCGTCGCGGACTGTCGGAACGCGCTACATCCATGTGCACAGGAACGTCCCCGGCATGCTTGGACGCCTCAACAACGCCTTCTCGCAGCGCGGGCTCAACATCACGGCTCAGCATCTGCAGACGGATGGCGAACTCGGCTATGTGGTGATCGAGGCGGAAGGGCTACCCGAACAGAGCAGGGAAACCCTTGAGGAGATCCGCGCCTTGGAGGGAACCATCCGCGCCCGCCTGCTGTATGCGCGTGGATAAGCCGTCTGGCGGTCTTCCTGAAGTCATCTTGCTCAAGGCATGGTACCGTTGATCGCACCTTCCTGTGAGGTGCAGAATAGGTCCACCGTTCGGAGCGAGACTGGAAACGTGATTGGCAATGTTCAGGTGCAGCTACGTCATCTCCTGCAGAAGGCAGTGACTACGCTTACCCGTGCCATAGGGTTTCCTCGTATCGTTGCAGATGGATCGGAGCCTACCCTGGGACAGACCTCATCACCGACAGCAGCCTTGGCGTCGGATGAGGACCATAAGGTTTCATCCGTGTCACCCGTGATGAGACAAACCCTAAGCAGCCAATCGAGTGCCGATCCGGACGGTGCCCGCCCCTCAATCCATGATCAACTGGGACGCTTCAGCGACATGAACACCTCTATGGACACCTTGGCCGAGCAGATGCTGACCTTGGTGGAAATCGTCTCGGCCCAGGAGAGGGACATCAAGGCGCTCAAGGAGCAGTGCCGCAAGCTTGAGGAGCACGATCAGGCGATCGCCGTTGCGTTCTCGACCTTCTTTCACGTTCTCTCGGCAGGGCGCGTCGCCAAGCTGAGCGAGATTGCCGCGATCCTGAACAACATCATCAAGATCGCCGAGCAGGAAGGCCGCCCTGCCGCCTCCATCAAGTTCCTTCAGGATCTTGCCGACATGCTTCCCGAGGAACAGCGCTGATCTGCTCCCAGCCCCTTTGTTCCTCGACTGTCTGATCAGGATGCCGGAGAGTTACACCTCGTTTAAGCATCCGTTAACCGCACTGCCTCAATCTGCACAAAGCGCCATATCGGATTCGCCGAGTGCCTCGGCTTGAAGAATGGGTCCATCGCCTTGCTGTCTCTGACTGCTGGCGGACCAAAGGCGAAGGAAGCTGTAGATGTCGACGGACAGGGCTGAGTCTGGGGTCGAGGCTGCGATTAAGAGACATCTTGCCAAGTCTTATCAGCAGAGAACGACCGCAGCTTATATCCGCGACCGCATCACGGACAGCTTCCAGCCTGACGAACTTCGGATCGAGCAAGACAATCAGCCCCCGGCCCTCGCCGCCCTTCAGCGAAGGATCATCGCCGCCTTCTCGCCCATCGAGCGGGAAGGCGACATCCCGGACCGATCTGCGGATCTAGCCGCTCTCAAGCGGACTCTTGAGCGCCAGCGCAGTGCTCCTTCCAGGCCGGATCAGAAGCATCTGCTCGCACATGCCAAGAGTCAGTTGCTCATCGAACGGCAGCAGCTTTTTCTCAAGAACGAATTCACCGAAGGCTTCGGTCGGCTCGAAATCTGGGCCCTGTCGATCGCAATCCTGACCCTTTTACTGCTGAATGTCGTCAGTGTCTTCTGGGGGCTGCCACTCTTTGCACTCAGCATTGGGAGGGCCTGGCATCTCGACAGGCAATGCAAGCGCCGCCTTGCGAAGATCTCGGAGATCGATGCCTTGCTCGAGCGGATCGAGCATGCACCTTGCGAAGGCGCTGATCTAAGACTGGCCTAAGACAGCCGAGGCAATCGCGATATCCTGGATAGCCAGTCCCGAGAACGTCGAGACGGTCACCTGTCCCGCTGCCGTGCGGCCCTTGGCCGTTCCCTGGACGATCTCTCCGATCTCCGCGATGCGGCCCATGGCCGTGTCATCCCCGCCATAGGCATGCCAGAGCTCGCCCCGCGATCGGCCCTGGATCCTGCTGTCCGTCACGACGAGATCGGCTCGCGTGATGATGGCTGGGTCCAGCTCCTGCTTGTCGGCACTGTCAGCGCCGATGGCCGTGATGTGCGTGCCGGGGTGAAGATCGGACCATTGCAGAAGAGGATTCTGGCTCGCCGTCGCGGTAATGATCAGGCGACAGCGGGAGGCAACCTCCGCAGGTGAATGCACCGCCTCGATGATGAAGCCTTCATCCCGCATCCTCTGAGAATAGGCTGAAGCCCGCTCGGGATTGCGCCCCCAGATCACGATGCGCCGGCATGGCCGGACCGACTGAAGCAGCCGCACCTGAAGTTCGGCCTGGATGCCGGTCCCAAGCACGCCAATCGCGTCGATCCGCTCAGGAGCGAGGTATTTGGCGGCAACCGCCCCTGCCGCCGCCGTGCGCAGATCCGTCAGGTGCCCTCGGTCGTTGAGAACGGCCGCCAGCTCTCCGGTCTCCTTTCTGAAGACCAGCAGGAGACCATCGCTGCTGCTCAGGCCGCGTTCGGGATTATGCCAGAAGCCTGACGCGATTTTGACCACATAAGTGTCGCCGCCTTTCAGGTAGCCGTACTTGATGTGAACCTCTCCGGGCGGGCTCTCGAACAGCAGTTCGCCCGGAGGCGGGACGACAGCCTCGCCCCGGGAGAAGGCTGCAAAAGCTTCCTCCATCAGCCGGACCAGATCGAGCCCTCTCAGGCGCTGCTCGATTTGCGATCGATCGAGAAAGGTGATCGGGCTCGGCGCAATCATCGTCGTTTGGTCCTAACCGCCGAGAACAGAAAAGATCTTGTCACGGTCGAAGTTCGCTCCACAGAGCACGACCACATTCCTCTGTCCCCTGCAACGCTCCGCAACCTTGAGGAGCCCGGCCAGGGCAAGAGCGGCCGCACCCTCCACGATCTGGTTCTCCTTGAACGCGAGATCCCTGAGAGCATCGGCAATCTCGGTTTCCGTGCAGGTGACGACCTCGTCGACAACGGAAACGGCAAGCGGCAGCGTGATGCTGTCCTCGTCCATGCCTCCTGCGACGCCATCCGCGAGCGTATCGTGATGCTCCGTCTCGACGATACGCCCGGCGATCATGGAGGCTGCAAGCGTAGCCGAACTCTGAGCCGCCACACCGTAGACCCGCGTGTTGGGGCTGAAAGCCTTCAGCACGGAGCCGATGCCGCCGATCAGTCCGCCACCGCCCATGGCGATGAAGATGTTGTCGATGCCCTCTGCCTGTTCGAGCAGTTCCAACCCGATGGTCCCCTGCCCTGCGACGATCTCGGGATCGTTGTAGGGAGACACGTAGACGAGGCCTCTGGCCTCCGCTTCCTTCTGCGCGTGAAGCTCGGCCAAGCCACTTTCCGCGCCGTGCAGGACAACATCCACGTTGAAGGAGCGGATGCGGTCGAGCTTAGCCCGAGCCACGGTTTCTGGCAGAACGACAGTCAACGCCTGACCGATCGATGCGGCCGCTTGCGCCGAGGCGATCCCGTGGTTGCCCGACGATGCGGTGATGACACCGCGGTCGATGCCGAGCGATGTCATCTTGCTCGCAGCACCTCGGATCTTGAAGGAGCCGGTGAGCTGAAAGTTCTCTGCCTTGAAGAAGACCGATGAACCGGCCTCGCGACCGATCTGACGGGAAGGAAGCAAGGGCGTTTCATAGATGTGACTGCGGATGCGCCGGCGCGCCTGCACCGAGCGCGCGGCAGCCTCGAGAACGATGCTGATCATGGCCTCTCTCCGTTCGATGCTTGCGCCGCTTTCGATTGCAGACTGTACTCCATCCGGGATGCTTGCTCCGAGAATTTTTGGAAGAGAGCGGCAGAGCATTCGATCATGGTCTCGAACTGATCGACGATGATGTTCTCGTTCGGCGAGTGGAGCATTGCCCCATGGTGTGTGATGCCGATGCCGACGATCTCTGCGCCGAGCTGCTCGACGAAAGGATGGGCCGTGCCTGACGCCGGCGAGCTCGGCTGCACGATCGCTGGCAACCCGAAATGCGCTTCCAGGACTTCCTTGGCGTCCTGAACGAACCAATGATCGGTTGCCGATCTGACCGGCTTCACATTCGCATCGTGGACGATGAGTTCGATGTCATCGAAGCCGTGCCGGTCGAGATGCGCGCGTAGAAGCGCAACAATCTGCTGTGGCTGCTGGTCGGGCACGAGGCGGAAATCAATCTTGACGGAGCCCTCCGCCGGCAGGACGGTTTTCGCGCCTTCGCCCGCATAGCCGCCGGAGAAGCCATTGACGTTCATGCATGGCTCGAAATTGATCGCATGATAAAAACCTGTCGCGTCGATGCCGTTCAGAAGCCGCTGCGCGCCCGTCGTCTCTACCAAGCTCTCAAAAGAGAACGGAGGGGTGCCGGCGAGTTCCTTTTCCCTGCTCGCAAGCGGTCTGACGGCATCATAAAAGCCCTCGATCTGGACGCGTCCTGACCCGTCGCGCAAGGAAGCCGTTGCGGCCGCAAGCCTCCACAGAGGATTGTCGAAAACGGCCCCAAGGCTCGAATGCAAATCCGCTCTGGCCGTCTTGGCGCGAAGCTCGACCGCCATCACGCCCTTGAAGCCGCAGAGGATGATGGGGCGGCCGGTTGCATCGATCTCGCCATATTCCCACCAGCAGACATCGACTGTCTCGCCCTGAAAGCGCCGTTTCAGGAAGGCTTCGAGCGACGGACTGCCGATCTCTTCCTCACCATCGACGAGCCAGATGAGCCGGAACGGCAAGGGGCCAGGCTGCCGCTCCCGGAACAATCGCCAACCCGCAAGACGGCTGACGAACTCTCCCTTGTCGTCTGCCGCCCCGCGTCCATACCAGCGGCCATCGCGCTCGGACAGCTCGAAGGGAGGGCTGTGCCACAGGGGCAGCGGATCCTCGGGCTGCACGTCGTAATGATTGTAGACCATGACGGTCAGAGGACCGCTGCCGATCTCCCCCACCACGAAGGGGCCGATCTCGCCGGGATGAATCTCCGTGCTGAACCCAGCCTCGGCCAGTAGAGCCCGAACGGCATGGGCGCACTCGGAGAGCTTCTCTCCGCGTGCGCTGACGGATGGAATGGTGACGAGGCTGCGGAGTTCTTGCCTTGCCTGCAGGAGATGATCCTTGGACGGCATTGCCTTGAACCCGCTTCAAGCCAAGCCACGGCGGACGAGAAACCTGTCTAGACGGGCTAAGCCTTCCAGCAGATGCTCGGCCTTCACGCCAATGCCGATGCGGATGTGGTTCTCGATCCCGAACCAGCTACCGGCAACGACGAAGACACTTTCTTCTTCTCGTAACTCGTTGGACAGTGCCTCGGACGGCATGTCGAAATCGTAGCGGAGAAATGCCATTCCTCCTGCAGCCGGACGCTGCCAGGACCAACGATTTTGCTTTCCGACCCAGCGCTCAACGATATCCGCATTTTCGCGCAGCAGGGCCCTTCCTCTCGCAAGGATGCGTTCACGGTTCTTCGGCTCCATCACGGCGGCACCCACGATCTGGCTCAAGATGCCGCTGCCGATGGTGGTATAGTCCTGCCGCTTGGCAGCCTCCCCGACCACTTCCTCAGGGCCGACAATCCATCCGAGACGCAACCCAGGGCAGGCAAAGGATTTCGACAGGCTGCTGGTGACGATGACGCGCGCGTATCGACCGTAGAACGTTTCCGTCTCCGCTCCGTCGATCTCCCCACCGCGATAGATCTCATCGACCAGCAGCCAGGCCCCTGTCCTGCCCGCCACCTCCAGCAATGCCTCGCGGCTCCGGGGCGAGAGAACGGCACCCGTCGGATTGCCGGGATTGGTCACGGCGATCAGCTTCATGTCGCTCGCAGCCTTCGCGAGCGCATCCGGATCGATCTGCCATCCCTGATCGGGCATGAGAGACAGCCGTTGAACATCCATTCCCAGGGCCCGTCCGAGGCCATCGACCTGCATGAAGTTCGGAACCGCGAAGAGTACCTTGTCGCCGGGATCGACCATCGCCATCAGCGCGATCATCGTCGCCTCCGAGGAGCCGTTGGTCACCAGCACGTTGGAGGCCGAAGCACCCGGATACCAGCCTGCAATCGCCGATCTCAGATCCGGCCGTCCATCCGTCCAGCCATAGCCGAGCGGCAGTTGCAGGAGTGCCTGCGCCGCATCCGCAGGCATGATCTCCTCGATGGTGCAGGGATGCACCCCGCTCTCCGTGAGATTGATCTCGACGCCGTTCTCGAAGAGCGTCTGGTTCCGTTCCATGAGGAAGGTATCGAACTGCACGATTGCTCCAATGCGGGATGACAGCGCTCCGGCGCCGAACGGATCCGGACCATGGCAGGAGAGGTTTTGAACCGTCAAGTCCAATTTGGACTTTGAAGTCTAATTTTCCAGTGTTACAGATCCTGCATCTTGCTCACTCACACGGAGTTCCCATGAAAATCGAAGAGTTCACGCTCGAGCGCATTCAGTCGCTCTATGAGAATACGGTCGAGTACAACCTGTCCGACAGCGGCGTGCATCCCTATTCCCTGCGTGAACTCCTCACACCCAAGCAGCAGAACCAGCTGCTCGATGTGGAGCTCGGGTATGGCTGGACGAACGGACGTGTGGAACTGCGGGAGGCCATTGCTAGGCTGTACAGCGAGCGCACTGCAGACGAGGTGATTGTCACCAATGGTTCGGCGGAGGCCAACTTCCTGCTCGTGATGTCGCTGCTCGAGCCAGGTGACGAACTACTCGTCTTCGTGCCGAACTATCTTCAGATCTGGGGCTGGGCCCGCGCCATCGGCGTGACCGTGAAGGAAGTTCTCCTTCGGGAGGAGCTTGGGTGGACGCCCGATCTCGACGACGTGCGCAAGGCCGTGTCGACCCGCACCAAGATGATGACGATCTGCAACCCGAACAACCCGACCGGCAGCATCCTGTCGCGCGAGACGATGGACAGGCTCGTGGCGATTGCGCGCGAGCATGGGATCTATCTTCATGCGGACGAGGTCTACAAGGGAGCGGAACTGGACCAGGACGAACCGCCGAGCTTTGCAGACCTTTATGAGAAGGCCATCATCACGAGCGGCTTGTCGAAGGCGATGGCGCTTCCCGGCCTGCGCATCGGCTGGCTCGTCGGACCGGCCCAGGAGATTTATGCCTCCTGGCAGCGCAAGGACTATACCTCGATCACCACGGGAGCCGTCAGTGAGTTCGTGGCGGAGATCGTCGTGGAGCCTGCCAAGCGGCAGGAGATCCTTTCGCGCAGCAAGCGCATCCTGCGGGAGAACCTCGCTCTTCTGCAGCGCTGGGTCGATGCGAACAGCGACCTGTTCTCGTTCGTGCCGCCCAAGGCCGGCGGCATGGCGTTCCTCCGCTATGTCATGCCCATGAACTCCACCGAGCTGGTGCACCGCCTGCGTGAGGAGCGCGGCATCATGCTGCTGCCGGGCGATGTCTACGGCATGGACCGTTACATCAGGATCGGCATCGGCGCCCCTGCCCACCACCTGGAGGCCAGCCTCGAACGCCTTGCGGCTTTCGTACGCGCGGAACTGGCATGACACAGGCGCAGAAGGCATCTCAGGAAACGAACTTGCCACCGGAGCTGGCGGCCTATGCTCCGGTGTGCGATGCCATCGCCCTGCTCTTCCAGCCTTATGCGGAGGTGGTCCTGCACGATCTCTCGACGGAGACGGTGGTCTATCTGTCCAGTCCCTTCTCCAAGCGGGAGCTCGGCGAACCGTCGCTCCTGCATGAGATCGATTTCAAGCCGTCCGACACCATCATCGGCCCCTACGAGAAGGTGAACTGGGATGGACGGCGCATCAAGTCTGTCAGTGCCGTCCTTCGTTCAGGCCTCAAGGCTGCCGGCATTCTCTGCATCAACGTCGATGTTTCTCATTTTCATGCCGTGATGCAGACGTTGAGCGCTCTCGTCGCCGTTCCTCAATCGTCCGAGAAGCCGGCCTCCCTCTTCAAGGAGGATTGGCACGAACGCATCAACGAATACATCCAGAGCTGGACGCGCCAGCGTGGGCTCTCCATCGCGGAGATGACGCGCATACAAAAGCAGCAGCTCGTCGCCGATCTGGCGGGTGACGGCGCCTTCGGCGGGCGCAACGCGGCCGCCTACATCTCCCGCGTACTCGGCCTGGGCCGCGCCACCGTCTACAATTACCTCCGCAGGAAGGATCACACCTGAGAAGGGAGCAGCGCGTCGCGCACAGCCTGCCAGCTCTTTTGATCGGGCGCGCTGATCAGGCCTCCGCTCCGGTTAGCCGGACGATAGGGTGAGCCATCGAAATGCGCCGTGTAGCCGCCGGCCTCACGATGGATCAGCCAGCCGGCCGCATGATCCCACGGCATTACGCTGGATGAGAATGCGAAGTGCAGGTGACCAGACGCAATCAGCCGATAGGTATGCGCTGCGCATCGCAGATCGGCAGCCATGGCAACCTTCGGCAGGTTTCCCGTCACTGTAGGACGGAGCTGCTCCGGAAGGTAGCGCCATGAGACATTGCCGGCCATCTCCTCCAGCGGAACCGCAGAGGCGACCCGCAGCGGAGAAGTGCTGCCGTCGGGGCGCTGGATCCAGGCTCCCTCCCCGCGGATGGCGATGGCCCAATCGTCGGAGATCGGGTCCAGAATGATGCCGCAGACAACCTCGCCCCTCATCACCACGGCAGCCATGACGCCGAACAAGGGGAGACCGGATGCGAAGTTGAGCGTGCCATCGACAGGATCGAGGATGAAGGCGAGATCGGCCCTGTCCAGGCCCTCGAGAATGCCGGGATTGCGGCTCACCCCTTCCTCGCCGATGACGATCGCCTTGGGAAACAGGCGCAGAAGCTCTGCCTCGATCACCCGCTCAGCTGCCTCATCCGCATCCGTCACGAGATCGAGCTGCGAAGTCTTCGTGCGGACGGCACCGGCAGACAGATTCCGGAACCGTGGCAGGATCTCCGCCCGCGCTGCATTCCTGAGAACTTCCGCAACGGTGACGGCATCGGATCGGGAGAAACTCATGAGGCTCAACGTGTCCTGTCTTTGGGGGTTTGATCGCTAGGAAGAAGCTAAATCATCTCGAGCGGATGCTTGCGCCTCGGCATTGGAAACTCGGAATCGATCAACGCCAGCTCCTCCGGAGTCAAACGGATTTCCAAGGCCCTGTGGTTTTCCCTCACATGATGAACGCTGGAGGCTTTCGGGATCGAAATCACACCCGGCCTGTTCAGGAGCCACGCCAGTGCAATCTGGAACGGGCTTGCTTCATGCGTCTGCGCAATCGCCTTGAGCGCGCCTCCACGGGGAAGCCTTCCCTGTTCGATGGGGCTGTAAGCCATCAGCGGCATGCCGCGCGCTTCCATCCACGGCATAAGATCGAATTCAGGGCCTCGACGCGTCACGTTGTAGAGCACCTGATTGGTCGCGCAGTGACCTTCCTCCGGCACGCGAAGCAGTTCCTCCATGTCATCGACGTCGAAATTGCTGACGCCCCAATGGCGGATCTTTCCAGCGCGGCGAAGCTCTTCGAAGCCAGCGATCGTCTCCTCCAGCGGAATGCTTCCCCGCCAGTGCAGAAGGTAGAGATCGAGCCGGTCGGTCTTCAGGCGTCGAAGGCTGCGCTCGCAGGCCTGAACCACGCCTTGGCGGCCTGCATTGTGAGGGTAGACCTTGCTCACCAGGAAAAGGCGCTCGCGCTCTCCGGCAAGAGCCTCGGCCACGAGCTCCTCGGCGGCTCCCTCCCCGTACATCTCAGCCGTATCGATGAGCGTCATTCCGAGTTCGACCCCGAGGCGCAAGGCTTCGATCTCCTGCGCTCGGCGGCTGGCATTCTCGGCCATCTGCCAGGTTCCCTGCCCGAGAGCGGGAACACTTTCGCCATTCGGCAGGGTGGCGGTGAGGCTCATGGTCAAATCTCCACGTCCGATGTCTTTCACGATCCGCTCTGCGGCTCAGGTGGCTTAAGAACGGCTGGGGGGTTCCGTGGAATGTTCTCAACCCTCTTGCGTGCTATTGCAGCCGGGGCGTTTTCATGTAGCGGCCTCTATCAGCCGATCTCACCGTGACATCGAACCTGTCGCCCTCCCGTTCGAGAGTCAGCGGCACATCGACACCGGCGGGCCCGAGTGCCCAGATAGCCCTGTAGAACTCCGCCAGCGATGTCACGCTCTGCCCGGCGACCGCATGAATCTGATCTCCGGCCCGCAAGCCTGCCCGCTGTGCCGGGGCATCTCCAGCAAGGCCGATGATCGTGAGCTCGTCATCCTCCGCCTCCGCAACATAGAAGCCGAGCCAGGGCCGCGGCTGGCTCTTGACGCGCCCGGACGTCAGGAGATCATCCAGGATGGCCTTCAGGAGGTCTATGGGCACACTCATGTTGAGGGGTACAACGGCGCCGCCTGAGGCTTGATGCTGAAGTTGGAGCGAGCCGATGCCGACGAGATCACCGCGCGGCCCGATCAAGGCCGTTCCGCCCCAGTTGGGATGAGCCGGAGCGGTAAAGATGGCCCCGTCGATCAGATACTCCCAGTAACCTGCAAATTCCTGGCAGGCGACGACCTGCGCAGCAAGAGAATGGATCGCTCCACCGCTCCCGCCGATGACAACATGATCTCCAGCGTCAAGGCGGCGCGAGTCTCCAAGCGCCAGAACCGGCACGCCCAAAGGCTCGAGCGCCTGCACCAGGCCGAATCCGCTCTCGTAGTCGTAGGCGATCACATGCGCCTCCACGACCCGGCCTCTGTTGGTGGTGAGCCAGACCTCTTCCGCTTCGGCGATGAGATATCCGATGGTCACCACCAGGCCATCATCCCTGATAACGACACCCTGACCCGCCCGCTCGACGCCGAGCGTCTCCGCGGTGAAGGCATCATCGGGCACCCGCGCGCGCAGAGATACAATAGCGGCCAAGGCGCTCTTCAGATCATAATCGAGAAGCCTCGGATCTGGTTGGAACTCAGGAGGGATTTCCCATTCGTCGGGTGGCTGCATGAATAGCTCCCCAGTCTCTCTGCCGAGAGGCTGCACCCTTTCAAGATGGCAGGAAAAACCATCCCTTCAACAGGGCTCCCCCTTTTGACGCACAAAAAGCCGTGATTTCTGAACAGCCAGCTTGGCGTTCTAGATCAGCCCATGCCCCGTCGTCTCTGCAGGATTGGTCATGCTTGGACCACGAGCAGGGGTCGGCCAGACATTTTCCGGAACCCTGGGGGACAACCTTTCCCGCTCGTTCCGGTCCGCCTGTTCCTGACGTCTCTCCAGCATTCTGATGGCCTGTTTGGCATAGAGGCGGAACTCGTGCTTCAGCGCTTGCGATGCATTTTCCCAAACGGCGGCTTCGTGCCGAGCGAGAAAGAACGTTCGGGCAATCTGCTCGATCTCCAAGTCCGCCTGATCCACTTGTGCCCCCAAAGAGAAACCTATGCGTCTCTCCTCACCGGCCATGAAAATGCCGGTGATATTTCTGCCAAGGTGTCTGATTTGCGGGAAAGTGTCTGTATCAAAAAGGACACGCCTGGGCGGTAAAACCTGCCGCCTTCATGCGCGGCTGGCTACATCATCGCTGCAGCCGTCCCTCCGGTCACAGATTCATGGCTCCGGGTCGTTTGTCAGGTATGGAGAGGTGGATTGTCGATCTTGGTATGGACGTCATCATTGATGCCGACGAACCTGAGACGCTCTTCCAGTGATATATCGTTATTCAAGTCTCTTCCCTCAAGCAACGAGAGAAGTTCTAACCTGCATTGGCTTGACTCAAACTTGCTGATTTTCCTTCAGGATATGGACAATTGATCAATCGTTCTCACGCGATCTAGCTCAACACTTACAATCTGCAACCAAGACTTAATTAGCGCGTTAACCTGAGCAGTCGTGGGGGCACCTATGCTTAGAAATGTTACGAAATATCTTCGACCGTCCCAAGCGAATCGTGCCGCATCTCGGATTGGCAGCAACGTGCCGTCGCTTCCTTCCGACGTTCGAAACCATCTCGGACAGATCCTGAGAGCCGAGTATTACGAGCGTGGCGACAAACCGCGCTTTCTTGGCGACACCGCTCTCCCCCTTGAGTTTGACCCTTACCTGGACAGGATTGAGCAGCAAGAGCGGTCTCTGAGAGCTTTGCAGATCAGAGAACAGGGAACGAAGGCCATAGCTGCTGCCCTTTTGGATTCTCGGTCTTAATCTGTTCCGATCAAGCTGCAATTTTCCGGGCTACTCTCGATCGGTAAGGTTTGGCCAGTCCTGCCGGTCTTGCTGGAGCGCATCTGTGGTCAGGACGCTGGTCTCACTCCAAGAATTTTGGAACTCTTCTCTGGAGCGAGCACTTCAGAGAGCATGAAGAAAATGTCCGGTAGAGCTGTTCTGAGGCAGGCATTCAGGCATCTGGAACATGAGGTGCCTGGCAAGGTCGCTCAAGTTCTTCGCAGCCTCCGCCACCCACAGGCAAAGTGGATCAGAATGCCTGTAGGCATACTCTTTGTCCTAGGAGGAATTTTCTCGATACTGCCTGTCTTTGGATTGTGGATGCTGCCTCTAGGCCTTCTCCTGATGGCCTATGACATCCCCCTACTCCGTAAGCCCGTGGGGCACTTCACAATCTGGGCCATTCGCAAATGGGCTTCGCTCAAACAGCGGCTCTTTCCAGCAGGCCCCAGCAAATAGCAGGATCTTGATACCGGCTGTTGCAACCCCCAGGGCCTGTCGTGTCGAGTTTGCCTGAAAGCATCACCTAACCTGGAAGCTCCCCTCCGAGCTCGTCCTCGATGTAGATGGAGATGATCTCGTCGAAACTGCTCTCGGCACGGAAGCCGAGGCTCTCTGCTCTTCGAGCATCAAAACGACGGGGCCATCCCTCGACGAATCGTATGATCTCAGGATCAAGCTCCTGACGAATGCGAGCCACGTAGCGCTCACCTGCGATGCGTCTCAATGCCTCGATCTGCTCTGCGACGGTCACCGACACGCTCGGCATTGTCAGATTACGCCGGGGCCCGACTAGGGACACGTCGAGGGTTGCTGCATGGACGAGGAAATTAACGGCGGACCGTGGTGAGGCATGGGAATGACGCACATCCATACTCACCGGCAGGACAGCCTCCTGCCCATTCAATGGCTCACGGATAATGCCTGAGAAGAAGCCCGAGGCAGCCTTATTGGGCTTGCCGGGCCTTACACAGATTGTCGGAAGCCTGATCCCAATCCCTTCGAAGAATCCGCGCCGTGAATAATCGGCCAGCAGCAATTCGCCTATGGCCTTTTGAGTGCCATAGCTTGTGAGCGGCGTCAGGAAGAAATCATCGCCGATCGCCTCCGGAAACGGGGCACCGAAAACGGCAATGGACGATGTAAAGACCAGCCTCGGTCGATACCCATCTCCAATGTGGCGGATGGCATCGAAAAGGAATCTGGTCCCGTCCAGGTTGATACGATACCCTTTGTCCAGATCGGCCTCGGCTTCGCCGGACACGATCGCCGCCAGATGAAAGATGACGTCTGGGCGGCTTGCCACCAGACGTTCGGCTTCTCCGGGGATGGAGAAGTCGGATGTCAGGCTGTCAATCTTGAACGAAACGTCAGGACGTTGAGGCTCGATCACATCATGCAAGATCAGGCGTGTGATTGTCTGCCCGCCAAGTTGCCCGTCCCTCACCAATCGCTCAGCGAGCTTGCGGCCAACCATCCCGGCCGCCCCGAGAATGAGGATCTGCATGGATCGAAATCCTTTCTTCAGGAATGCCGCAACCGGGTCGCCAGACCTGCAGGGCGGATGGCATCATAGGTGACGCCGTTCGAAGCTGCCCTCGAACGGCGTCAGGTCGATATGCACAGAAGCTTACTGCTTCCGGATCTTGTTCAGCTCGTCCTGCATCATCTTCACGGTTTCCGGACCGATCGTGGCAGCATGCTTTTCCCAAACAGCCTTGGCCTGCTCGCGCATGCGCTCCGACTCCTGAGCATTCAGCTCATTGACGATGGTGCCCTCACCCTTGATCTTGTTGAGAGAGGCCTGCGACAGCTCGCGGGACACTTTGCGCTGCTCATCCCGAGCCGTCATGGCGCAATCGCGCAGGGCCGCCTGCTCATCCTTCGACAACCCGTCCCAAAGCTTCTTGGAATAGAGCACGAGGAAGGGCGTGTAGGCATGGCGGGTGACCGAAAGGTACTTCTGCACCTCGTAGAACTTGGAGGTGTCGATGGTCACGAATGGGTTTTCCTGACCGTCGATGGCCTTGGTTTCCAGTGCCGTGAACACTTCACCGAAAGCCATCGGGACCGCGTTGGCTCCAAGGGTCTTGAAAGTGTCGAGGAACACGTTGTTCTGCATGACGCGGACCTTGAGGCCCTTGAAGTCCTCCCATTTCTCCACCGGGCGGCGCGAGTTGGTGAGGTTGCGGAATCCGTTCTCCCAATAAGCGAGATTAACGAGCCCCACGGATTCAAGCTTTGCATCGACGTGCTTGCCGAAGTTGCCGTCTAGAACTGCATCGGCCTCCTTCTCATTGGAGAATAGGAATGGCAGGTCAAACACGCCAAGGTCCGGCAGGATGCCGATCAGCGGCGAGCTTGAGGTCACGACCATCTCCTGGGTGCCCGAGCGAAGAGCCTGAGTGGCCTGGAGATCTCCTCCCAGGGCGTTGCCCCAGAAGCCTTGCACCTTCAGCTTTCCGCCGGACTTGTCGGTAAGGCATGCCCTGAACTTCTCAACACCTTTACCATTGGGGTGATCCTCGTTCACGCCGTTGGAAATGCGAATGTTGCGTTCCGTGAACTGCGCATAGGCAGGAACAGCCGCAAGGATGGTTGCCGCAACACCTGCAGCAAGGGTGAATTTGAATGCCTTCATGGTTGTTTCCTCTCTTTTGTTTAACTTCAACCGCCTCATCGTCCCCGTAACCAGGCAAGAGGCACCATGACCAGCTCGGGAATGAGAATGAGTAGAACGAGTACGATGAGCTGGGCGATCAGGAACGGGTTGACGCCGCGGATCACAGCCCCCATCGGAACACGAGCGACGCCGCTGACCACATTCAGCACAATGCCGACCGGAGGCGTGATCAGGCCGATCGCGTTGTTGATGATGAACAGAACGCCGAAATAAACCGGGTCGATGCCAGCCTGTTTGACGATAGGCATGAGAACTGGGGTTAGGATCAGAACCGTTGGGGAGAAATCCAACGCCGTTCCGACAATGACAACCAGGAACATCATCGCAAACATGAGCAGAGTCTTGTTGCCCATCAGAGGTTCTATCAGCCCGCTGATCTCACCCGGAATATTGGCTTGAGTAATGAGCCAGGCCGAAACAAGTGCTGCGGCAACGAGGAACATCACCACGGCCGTCGTCTTAGCGGCTGTGAGGAACACGCCGTAGAGCATCGAGGGTTTAAGTTCGCGATAGACGAACATGCCGATCAGGAGAGCATAGACCGCAGCCAGAACTGCCGCCTCCGTCGGCGTGACGATACCCCATTTGATACCTCCGAGGATCATGACAGGCATCAAAAGCGCATAGAAGCCATCCACAAAAGCCTTCCCACGCTCCCGCATCGTGGCGCGTGGGGCTGTCTGCATCTTGTCCTTTCTGCTGACGATTGCCCAGGCGACGACCAGGGACAGGCCCATCATCAGACCGGGAACGACACCGGCAAGAAACAGCTGGGAGATCGAGACATTAGCCGCCACCCCAAAGATGATGAACCCAATGGAAGGCGGAATCACTGGAGCGATGATGCCGCCTGCTGCGATGAGGCCTGCAGCTCGCGGAATATTGTACCCCGCATCGCGCATCATCGGAATGAGGATGGCAGCCAGAGCGGCCGTATCGGCCGCTGCGGAGCCTGACAGGGCTGCAAGGATTAGCGCTGCAACGATCGTGACATAGCCCAATCCGCCGTGGATATGTCCCAGACACGCCAAGGCAAAGTTGACGATGCGCTTCGACAGCCCTCCTACATTCATCAACTCCCCGGCCAGAAGAAAGAACGGAACGGCCAGGAGCTGGAAGTTGTCTGCTCCGATGATCATGTTCTGGGCTACGATCTGGCTGTCGAAGTTTCCGAGCCAGAGCATGAGCGCCAGCGCGCACACGATGAGCGCAAAGGCGATCGGCATTCCAAGTGCCATAGCGCCGAGAAGCGACGTGAGGAATACGACGATGGTCACTCGAGGTGCTCCCTCAGGGTATGGGCCTCGTCATCGCTGTAGTCTCCAGCGAAAGCCCGAAGCTCGTGATCGGTCAAGCGACCAGTGACGACCCGCAGGATGCGAAGCGCAGCCATGAGTCCTAGTCCGATGCTCGCGAAGAAGCCGACACCATAGACCCAAAGCATGGAGATCTCCGTGATCGGCGCATAATTAGTGGCATTGATCTCCGCCTGCTGCCACGTTCCCCAGAAGAAGACGACGCAGCAGCCGATCACGAAAAGGTCCGATAGAACCATGCAGAGCTTACGACCTCGGTCCCCCAGGCGGGAGACAAGGGTCTCCACGCCAAGATGGGCGTTCTGCCGTCCTACCACGACGGCTCCGATGAATGTCAGCCATACGAAAAAGTACCGGGAGAGTTCTTCCGATACATCGATGCCCGTATCAAAGAGGTAGCGCAGGACGACATTGCCGAAGACCATGGCGACCATAGCGGCGAGCAGGAGAACCAGGAGCCCCTCCAGGCCCTTGAAGAAGAAGGATATGACTCTGTCCACCGTCGCTCCCTGTCCTAGGCCCCATCCGCCCATTTATTCTGTTCGCCCGGGAGAAGTGTTCAAGATCGTCCAAGGGCAAAGTTTTGCCGATCTAAGGCTCTGTTTTATGGAGTGTCAATTCGGAGGCGGAACGTGTTCTCGACGTCACCTCTCTCAAGCGACAACAGAAGCTCGTCAGATATGCCCCATAAGCGGCCTGTCTTTCGAACTTTGCCTATACAAAGCGTATGGATGAGGCCTCATGTTCGCCAGACCGGACGTTATCGCGGCAGACGCTGTTTATGAAACATTGTATCTCATTATACTTATGAATAGCGCCTCGCATCTCCATTCCGGTGGATATCGCAACGGGCTGACCAATACCTGGACCAAGCCACCGAACTGTTGTTCTTTTTATCTTCACGTGCCCAGATGCATGGGTGCGGTCATGGCGAGGTCCAAATGAAAATCACTGGCATCGAAACGATCCGCCTGCAGGAATTCGCGAACATCATCTGGGTCCGGATCCACACAGATGAGGGTCTTTACGGCCTGGGTGAAACCTTCATGGGCGCGGCAGCTGTCGAAGCCTATATTCACGAGACCGTCGCGGCCAAGCTGATCGGGCGAGACCCGTTACAGATCGAAGGCATCAACCGGGATCTTCAAAACTATCTGGGCTGGCGCTCGGCAGGCGTTGAAACACGCGGCAACTCGGCCGTGGACATCGCTCTGTGGGATCTGTTCGGCAAGGTTCACGGCAAGCCCATTTGCGAGATGCTGGGAGGGCGGTCGCGGGATAAGATCCGGGTCTACAACACCTGTGCCGGATACAGGTATATCCGTGACAGCCGTGCTCAGAAGGTGTCGAACTGGGGCATCGGCAATGCCGAGGGAGCATACGAGGACCTGGAGGCATTCCTTCATTCAGCTGACGAACTGGCGCATTCTCTGCTGGAGCAGGGCATCACCGGCATGAAGATCTGGCCGTTCGACGTCGCAGCCGAACGCAGCCACGGCTACGACATCTCTCCTGACGAGCTCAGGACGGCTCTCGAGCCTTTTTCCAAGATCCGAAAGGCCGTCGGCGACAAGATGGATATCATGGTCGAGTTCCACTCTTTGTGGAGTCTGCCCATGGCTAAGAAACTTGCAGCGGCCCTTGCGGAGTTCGATACCTACTGGCACGAGGACCCGTTTCGCCTCGATAACGTCGGCGACCTGAAAGACTATGCGCGGCACTCGAAGGCCTGGGTCTGCGCGTCGGAGACCCTCTCCTATACTCACGCCTTCCGAGAATATCTTGAAACCGGCGTTGCAGGCGTCGCCATGCTCGACCTGTCCTGG
Source organism: Microvirga arvi (assembly GCF_016892765.1). Lineage (GTDB taxonomy): Bacteria > Pseudomonadota > Alphaproteobacteria > Rhizobiales > Beijerinckiaceae > Microvirga > Microvirga arvi. Next base: position 7,934 of record NZ_JAFEMD010000012.1, on the reverse strand, counting down.
TGCGGCGGACTGACGGAGGCACGCAAGATCGCGGCTCTCGCCGAGGCTTGGCATGTGCCGGTTGCGCCGCATGACTGCACGGGACCTGTGGTTTATGCTGCATCCTGCCATTTCTCGCTGCACGCGAGGAATGCCCTTATTCAGGAAAGTGTCCGCGCGTTCTATACAGGCTGGTACACGGAGCTTGTAACAGAATTGCCGACTGTCACAGGCGGAGAGGTCACCGTCAACATGAAGCCGGGTCTTGGTCTGGAGCTGCTGCCGGATCTCTGCAAACGAGCAGACGCCATTGTGAGGGTGTCTCAAGGATCTTAACCCGGAACTGCGAAGCCAAAGCTTGAACATGGTATGCAATGAGCGACGTAATTGAGGCCCTGAGGGCGATGCTGGGATCCCAGATCCGAACGGCTTCCGATATTCCTGCACGGAATTGTGCCGACGCCAGCGGGCTTCAGCCCACTCCTCCCCGAGCGTTGATCCTGCCGCGGACGACAGAAGAGGTTTCCGCGGCTCTTAGGATCTGCCACGACCATGGTCAGCCTGTGGTCACCCAAGGAGGCCTGACAGGATTGGCTGGTGGCGCTCACCCTCAAGCAGGAGAAGTCGCCCTCTCCCTAGAGCACATGAACGGGATCGAAGAGGTCGATGCAGCCAGCGCGACACTTACGGCTCTTGCCGGCACACCCCTCATGCTCGTTCAACAGGCCGCCGATGAAGCAGGATTTCTGTGTGGGATCGATCTCGGCGCACGCGGCAGCTGCACGATCGGTGGCAATGCCGCCACCAACGCTGGCGGCAATCAGGTGCTGCGCTACGGGATGGCCCGGCGCAACATTCTCGGCATGGAAGTCGTTCTTGCGGACGGCACCATCGTCCGCTCGCTCAACAAGATGCTGAAGAACAATGCAGGGTATGATTGGCCTCAGCTGTTTATCGGCAGCGAGGGCACTCTCGGTGTCATCACGCGAGTTGTGATCGGGCTGCACCCGAAGCCTCAGGGCGTTCAGACGGCCCTCTGCGCCGTCAGCAGCTTTGAGGACGCCCTGCTCGTGCTGCGGCAATTCCAGCAAACCCATCCGGGGCGCCTGCTCGTTTTCGAAGCGATGTGGCAGGAGTTCATGACGGTTGCCACTCAAATCTGCGGCCTCTCGCCCGCCTTCGAGGCCGATCACGATATCACGCTTCTCATCGAAGCAGATATGGGAGCGGACCCGGCGGGAACGGAAGCGTTCTCGCTCTTCCTCAGCGACCTCTATGAGCAGGATCTGATCAAGGACGCTGTGGTTGCGCAATCAAGCGCCGACAGGAATCGATTCTGGGCCTATCGGGAAACGCCCTATGAGTATGGGCGCTTCCTGCCCGAGGAGATCCGCTTCGATGTGAGCGTTCCTTTGGACCGGATGACAGAGGCGGTCGCCCATCTGCGCCAGGAAATGCCGAAGCATTGGCCAGAGGCAGTCTATGTTGTCTACGGCCATGTTGCCGACAGCAACATCCATATCAATGCCGCTATTCAGGACATGTCTGACGAGATCAAGAAGGGAGTTCAAAACCTCGTCTATGATCTCGTATCGCGACTTGGCGGTTCGGTATCCGCCGAACACGGCATAGGCCGCATCAAACGACCATACCTCTCATTGAGCCGAACCGAACCCGAACTTGCCCTGATGGCCAAGATGAAGCAGGTCCTCGACCCCACTGGCATTCTCAATCCGGGCCGTATCCTCTAGGAAAGGATTTCAAGGTTTCTCTAATCTCGCCCGGCGGCCTCATCTACTCCGCCTAGTGAATGGCGGCTCCAGCCATGGGCTCAAAATGGGGCCACGTGAAACCCGCCATTAACGCTTGCCCCATACAAGACCATTGGTGGTTGCCTTCTCCCTCAAGGATGGCTAGCAACTGCACCTGTGATTTGCCGGAAAAGCTGCTTGGGAGGTTGCTCGATGCCCCACGGAGCGTACTGCGTTGCATTTAAGCATAATCGCTGGACTGTTTCCCAGTTCGGAAGGGACCTCGGGTCGTTTTACTTTCGTGCCAAAGCCCTGAAGTTTGCCGTCGAGTCGGCGTACTGGTCTGCCATGTCGAGCTGTCCCACCGTGTTCGTTCTTGATCGTACGGGCGACTTCTACACTGCGTGGCAAGGGAATAGAGACGCACTCACTGCCGAACTATAAGAATTCTGTCTCACCTCTACACGGCAATTCAATATTGATCTTGAAAAAGACAAGGGCTTGGTGAGCCCAAGAGTAATCCACTTGAACTCTCTGTACCGATTAGACGGTCCGAATGAGGTTATGCAACTGCGGCAGTCGGTTGCCGAGAAATGCTATCGACGTCTATAGTCTGCGACAGCTTCATCAGCGCTTGTATTTTCTCCGCGAGATCTGTTGCCCTATAGGGCTTGTAGAGGAGATTGAGGTCCTCGAGCGCTCCTTCGTTATCGAAGTAGCCGGTTGTCAGGAGAACTTGGATCTTTGGATGCTCACGCTGGATGAGGCGGGCGAGATCAACGCCGCTGAGCTCTCCTGGCATACGGACATCCGACAGGACAAGGTGTATCTCCTTGCTTCCTTTCAGCAGTCGAGCGGCTTCGTCGCCGTTCTCGGCCTCCTGCACCTTGAATCCGAGCGAGCGAAGGGTCGAGATGGCGACCTGGCGCACGGCAGGATTGTCCTCGACCACCAGTACGGTACGGCCCTCGCCGAAGGGATGGGCGACACCTGCATGACTCTGGGAAATATCCTCAGCCGCCGCATGTGACCGAGGGAGGTAGATGCGGATCGTCGTGCCGACATTCGGCGTACTCTCAACCTCGACCCGACCATGGCACTGCTGGACAAAACCATAGACCATGCTGAGTCCGAGGCCGGTGCCCTTGCCGCTCTCCTTGGTGGTGAAGAAGGGCTCAAAAATCTTTTCCAGCACTTCAGGCGGCATTCCAGTCCCGGTATCGCCGACTGCAATCATCACGTACTCGCCGCTGGGAACGGACTGCCCATCCTCGACGACATGGTTCTCGATCGCAATTGTCAGATCCCCGCCGTCCGGCATGGCGTCGCGGGCATTCACTGCGAGATTCAGGAGAGCCGCTTCAAACTGCGCACGATCCACTTGGATCGGCCAGATAGGCTCACAGGCTTGGAAGCTCGCGTTGATGTTTTCACCAAGGGTCCTGCGCATGAGTTCCAACAGGCTCGGCATCAGGCTTGTGACATCGATTGTTGAAACCTGCAGAGCCTGGCGTCGGGAGAAGGTTAGAAGCCTATAGGTGAGATCTGCGCAATGCTGCGCACTCTCCATAGCCATCCGAACCCGCCTCTCCGCCTTCCCATTCCCCTGAATGGACTTCTTGAGAAGGTCGAGATTGCCGATGACCACGCTGAGCATGTTGTTGAAGTCGTGGGCGATGCCGCCCGTCAAGCGTCCAACGGCCTCCAGCTTGCTTGCGTGGAGCAGGTTCTGCTCCATCTGCTTGCGCTCGGTGATGTCAAACCACATGCCGAAGAACTCACGTGGGTGGCCATCGTCATCCTTCATGAGGACTGTCTGATCGAGGAAGTATCGCTCGACGCCGTCGGCGCAAAGCCAACGATACTCAAGACTGACGGACCCTTCATCCTCCAATCGCTTAAGCTGAACGAGCGCCCGGTCGCGATCTTCGTCGTTGATCCGAGACGACCAGAAATCCGGGCGTTCGAGAAAGGCCTCAGGTTTGAAACCGGTAATCCGTTCAATGCTCTCATTGGTAAAGCGAAGCTGACGATGGTCCTCTTGAATGGACGCCGTGTAGAGCGCGATTGGCAGCGATTGCAGGACGATTGACTGATGCTCCTCGCGGCGGCGAAGGGCCTGCTCGGCGGCCAGCTTCTCGCTGCGGACCCGCAGGTTGTCCATCAGGAGATGTCGCTCCTGCTCTGCCTGCCGGCGGATCTCCTCGGTCTTGCGATAGAGATCAACGAAAATGTCGACCTTCGACTTGAGGATCAGGGGCTCAATCGGCTTGAAGACGTAATCGACCGCACCGGCCGAATACCCCTTGAAGACGTGCATGTCGTCCTTATTGAAAGCCGTTAGGAACAGGATCGGCACACGGGATGAGCGAGGTCGGCTTCGGATCAAGCCGGCCACCTCGTAGCCGTCGAGACGCGGCATCTGCACATCGAGAAGAATGACCGCGAAGTCACTCTGGAGAACATGGCGCAGAGCCGCCTCGCCGGAATCGGCGGTGACGATCTCCACGCCAGGAGATTGCAGGACCTCTTTGACAGCAACCAGGTTCCTGGGATCATCATCGACCACAAGGATCTTGGCCGAGATCAAATCTACCGGGGAGCGAGCCGAGATCAGATGAAAATCATCTGGTCTCGGGCCCGTATCCGCCCGACTAGCCTCGTCCATCATGCGCTCAACCCGGTCTCTGCCGCACCGTTGGGAGCAGCCTTTCCATCAGGGATATACGTGCTCCGACCGAGTTGAACGCGCAAGACGGCGAGAAGCTGATCGATGTCCACAGGTTTCGACACATAGTCCGTCGCCCCTGCTTCAAGGCACTTCTCCCGGTCACCCTTCATCGCCTTGGCGGTTACCGCAACCAGCGGCAGATCGCGGTAGCGTGGAATGTTCCGGATCGCCTGCATGGTCTCATACCCATCCATCTCCGGCATCATGATGTCGACCAGAGCCACATCAACGTCCGGATTGGCTTGAAGCTTTTCGATGCCCTCCAGGCCATTCTCAGCGAAGATAACGGAAATCCCCTGCTGTTCGAGCGCACTCGTCAGCGAGAAGATGTTGCGCATGTCGTCATCGATGATGAGCACCTTGCGGCCCTCGAGAGAGCCGTCGGCTCGCCTCTCGACGATGATATGCTTGTCTTCGGGAATGGCGCTGATCGCCCGGTGCAGGAACAAGGCCGTATCGTTCAGGAGCCGTTCGGACGACCCCTCGCCTTTGACGATGAGAGTCGCCGCGCTGTTCTGCAACCGGCGCTCCTCGGCCTTCGTCAAATCCTGACCGGTGTAGATGACGATCGGCAACTCCTCGCCGCCTGTCGTCTTGCGGATGCGCTCGATCAGCTCGGCTCCGGGCAGATCCGGCAGACCAAGATCGATGATAGCACAATCGAACTGCCGTGCCTGAATCACCTCCAGGGCGCTTTCAGCTGTTCCCACAGCGGTGACATCGACCTGCTCGTTCTTCATGAGTTCCGAGAGGCTCATGCGCTGGTTGTCGTCATCCTCGACCAGAAGAAGTTTCTTCACGGGTCGATCGATGAACTCCTTCGTGCGATTGAGCGCCCCCATGAGAGCCTCGCGATCGACAGGCTTCTCAAGGAATCCGAAAGCACCAGCCTTGAGACCCCGCTTTTTCTGGTCATCGACCGAAATCACGTGGATGGGGACATGCCTTGTCCTTGGATCGTGTTTCAGAAGATCGAGGAGCGCCCAACCGTCCATGTCGGGAAGCCCGATATCGAGGGTGATGGCATGGGGCTTGTAGCGATGCGCCAGGGCAAGCGCCGAGGCGCCATCCATGGCGATAAGCCCCTTGAAGCCTTCCTCACGCGCAAGCTCCAGCAGAACCGACGCGAACATGGCGTCGTCCTCGATGATCAGGACGATGCGATCACCCGTCGTGATCGCGTGCCGATCGTCGAGAGATGCCGAGAGCGCCATAGCTGCCGAAGGCTGCCGGATCATTGTTCCCGACGTATCCTCAGAAGGGGTGTAGGAACCGGTCCCATCCCCATTCGGTCTTACAATGGCACCTGTTCCTGCCGTCCCGTGGCTTGCGGGAGGTTCGACAGGGACGAACAGCGTGAAGGTGGAGCCGCTGTTCGGGTTGCTCGACACCACAATCTCGCCGCCGAGAAGGCGCGCGATCTCACGGCTGATGGACAGCCCAAGACCTGTTCCGCCGTACTTACGGCTCGTAGTGCCGTCCGCCTGCTGGAAGGCCTCGAAGATGATCCGCTGCTTGTCCTCCGGGATGCCGATGCCGGTATCGATGACAGACATGGCGATCCACTGGCTTCCGGCCCGAAGCGGCGAGCCTTCCGCCGATCCGATCTGAAGCGTCACACCTCCACGTTCCGTGAACTTGAAGGCGTTCGACAGAAGGTTGCGGAGAACCTGCTGCAGGCGCTTCGAATCCGTCCTGATCGCGACCGGGAGCTTGGGGTCGACCTCGACATGGAAGTCGAGCTTTCTCTCTTCCGCCACCTGGCGGAACGTCCGCTCCATGTTCTCGACGAGATCCCTGAAGGAGACGCTCGACACCTCCAGGCTGACCGTGCCGGATTCGATCTTGGACAGGTCGAGGATGTCGTTGATGAGCGACAGCAGATCGGAGCCGGCTGCATGGATCGTCTTGGCAAATTCCTTCTGCTTATCCGTAAGGTTCCCTTCCGAATTCTCCGTCAGAAGTTTCGAGAGGATAAGGAGCGAGTTGAGCGGCGTCCTCAGTTCGTGGCTCATATTGGCCAGGAACTGCGACTTGTACCGCGAGGTCAGAGACAGCTGCTCGGCTTTTTCCTCGAGCGCAGTCTTGGCAATGGAGACCTCCTGGTTCTTCGTCTCGACCTCCCGCTTCTGGAGCTCGAGCAGGCGCGCCTTGTCCTCCAATTCCTCATTGGTCTTCTGGAGGGCCTCCTGCTGCTGTCGCAGCAGCTCTTCCGACTGACGCAGCGTGGCAGCCTGCTGCTCAAGCCGATCGTTCGTATTCCTCAGCTCCTCCTGCTGGCTCTGCAGCTCGGTGGTCAGAAGCTGGGACTGCTTCAAGAGGCCTTCCGTCCGCATATTCGCCGCGATCGTGTTGAGAACGATGCCGATCGATTCGGTCAGCTGGTCCAGGAAGGATTGGTGGGTTTCGGAGAACCGGTTGAACGAAGCAAGCTCAATGACCGCTTTGACGTCCTGCTCGAACAGAACCGGCAGAACGATGATGTTGAGCGGCGGCGCCTCGCCAAGAGCCGATCCGATCTTGATATAATCGTTCGGAGCATTGGTGAGAAGAATACGCTTCTTCTCATAGGCAACCTGTCCGACGAGGCCTTCCCTGAGACGGAAGCGGTTCCCAAGTTGCTTCCTCTCGGTGAAGGCATAGGACGCAACGAGCTCCAGCGTCGGCTCGCCGCTGTTGTTCTCCACGGTATAGAAGACGCCCTGCTGCGCGTTCACGAGCGGTGCGATCTCCGACAGGATCATGTTCGAGACGGTAGCGAGATCGCGCTCGCCCTGCAGCATCCGAGTGAACTTGGCGAGATTGGTCTTCAGCCAATCCTGCTCCGCATTCTTGAGCGTCGTGTCGCGCAAGTTGCGGATCATCTCGTTGATGTTGTCTTTCAGCGCCGCAAGCTCGCCGAGAGCCTCGGCGGTGATCGACCGGGTCAGGTCGCCTCGCGTCACTGCCGTAGCGACCTCGGCAATGGCTCGCACCTGATTGGTCAGGTTGGCTGCAAGCTGGTTCACGTTGTCTGTCAGATCACGCCAGAGGCCAGACACGCCTTCCACGCGGGCCTGGCCACCGAGCTTGCCCTCGGTGCCCACCTCTTTCGCGACGCGCGTCACTTCCGAGGCGAAGGAGTTCAGCTGATCCACCATGGTGTTGATGGTGTTCTTCAGCTCCAGCATCTCACCCTTAACGTCGACGGTGATCTTCTTCGACAGATTGCCGTTCGCCACCGCGGTGGTCACGTCGGCGATGTTACGCACCTGACCCGTGAGGTTGGCCGCCATCATATTCACGTTGTCGGTCAGGTCCTTCCAGGTGCCGCCGACACCGCGAACCTGCGCCTGTCCGCCGAGCTTGCCTTCCGTACCCACCTCGCGCGCCACGCGGGTCACCTCGGAGGCGAACGAGTTCAGCTGATCCACCATGGTGTTGATGGTGTTCTTCAGCTCCAGCATCTCACCCTTAACGTCGACGGTGATCTT
>NZ_JAFEMD010000129.1 GCF_016892765.1 Microvirga arvi | reverse complement strand
AACGCTGCCGCGCAGGTGCTCAAGGCGGGCGAGGAGGTTGCGCAGACGCTCACGGTCGAGAGCCTCGACGGCACGGCCCGGCAGACCGTCACAGTCACTATCACGGGCACCAACGATGCGCCGGTGGTGAGCGGGGCGGTGGAAGGTGGTGAGCATGTGGAGGATGGGGACGCGTTCAGCGTCGACCTTCTCGCCCATGCGTCCGACGTCGACCATGATGCAGTCCTGACCATCAAGGGCGGTGAGGCGGGCATCACCGCGACGGTGGTCACGGGTGAGTGGGCGGCCCCGCTGCAGTTCGCCCTGGTGGACGGCACGCTCAGCATCGACCCGGCCCAGTTCCAGGCTCTGGCCGAAGGCGAGATCCTAGAGGTCGCTCTCAGCTACGTGGTCAGCGATGGCCTGGGCGGCGAGGCGCCGGCCACGGCCCGCTTCACCGTCACCGGCACCAATGATGCGCCGGTGATCACCGGCGGTAACATCTCGGGTGAGATCGTCGAGCCGGAGGCTCCGGCCGGAATCCGGAGCTACGAGGGCGTACTCGCCTTCAGCGACGTGGATCTGGTTGATGTGCACTCGGTCGATGTCATCGACAACTCCGGTGACCAGACCGGCGTCACCTTCAGCGCCGGCATCATCGCCGAGCCGGTCGATGGCCTACCAGGTGAGGTCGGCTGGACGGTTGATGTCGACACGGCCGTGATCGACAGCCTGGCGGCAGGCGAGGTGCGCACGCTCACCTACACGCTGCTCCTGAGCGATCTGAGCGGCGGCCGCAGCGAGCAGGTGGTCACGATCACCCTCACCGGCACGAATGACGGACCTGTGGCGGTTGCCGATGTGGCGGCCGGCACGGAGAACGAGACCCTGACGCTCGACGTGCTGGCCAACGACACGGACGTGGACACGGGCGCCGTCTTCACGCTGGTCTCGGGTGTGGCTCCGGCCGGCAAGGGCACGGCGGCGGTGGTGGACAACAAGCTGGTGTTTACCCCGGGCACGGCCTTCGACCACCTGGCGCAGGGTGCAACCGAGACCGTGACCTTGTCCTACACGATGCGGGACGAGCATGGACTGGAGTCCGCCTCGACCGTGACGGTCACCGTCACCGGCACCAACGATGGCGCCACCATCTCCGGGACTGATGCCGGATCCGTGACGGAGGACAGCACCCGGACCACGGGCGGGACCTTGATCGTGACGGACGTGGACACGGGCGAGGCGGTGTTCCGGGCTCCGGCCTCCCTGAACGGCACCTACGGCACGTTTGTCTTCGATGCGGCCACAGGTGAGTGGAGCTATGTGCTCGACAACAGCCGCAGCGCCACGCAGGCGCTTGCGGCCGGCCAGACGGTGTCGGACACGCTGACGGTGACCTCACACGACGGCACCGCCTCGCACGCCATCGCGGTCACCCTCACGGGCGCCAACGATGCCGCCGTGATCTCCGGCACCAGCACGGGTGCGGTGAGCGAGGACGGCAGCCAGAGCACCGGCGGTGTGCTGGCGGTGGCGGATGTCGATGCGGGCGAGAGCACCTTCAAGGCAGTGGCGGCGGCGGACCTGCAGCAGGCCTACGGCAGCTTCAGCTTCGATGCGGGCACGGGAGCATGGGGCTTTGTCCTCGACAACGCTGCCGCGCAGGTGCTCAAGGCGGGCGAGGAGGTTGCGCAGACGCTCACGGTCGAGAGCCTCGACGGCACGGCCCGGCAGACCGTCACAGTCACTATCACGGGCACCAACGATGCGCCGGTGGTGAGCGGGGCGGTGGATGGCGGCGCGCGCGGCGAGGACGAGGCCTTCAGCCTGGCCCTGCTGGCGCAGGCCTCCGACGTCGACCATGACGCCGTGCTGGCGATCAAGGACGGTGCTGCCGGCCTCCAGGTGAGCACCTCCGGGGCTGCCTGGACGGCTGCCCTGCAGTTCACTCTGGTGGATGGCAGCCTCAGCCTCGACCCGGCCCAGTTCAAAGGGCTGGGAGCCGGCGAGGTGGTGGAGGTCACGCTCACCTACACGGTCACGGACGGGCAGGGCGGCGAGACGCCGGCCACCGCTCGCTTCACCGTCACCGGCGCCGACGATGCCCTGGCGGGCTTGAGCCTCTCAGGCACGCAGGTGACCGAGAATGCCCCCGGCGGCACCCTGGTGGGCAGCCTCCTGGGACTGGATCCGGACCGCACCAGCAGCTTCAGCTACGCCCTGGTGGAGGATGCCTCTGGCCTGTTCGAGATCAGCGGCAACGAGCTGCGGGTGAAGGCCGGTGCGGTGATCGACTACGAGAGCGCCATCTCGCACACCCTGCGGATTGCGGTGTCGAACGGCTTGGAGCAGGTGATCGAGACGGTCACCCTCACGGTGCAGGATGTGCAAGGCGCGGTGATTGTCGGCTCGAACCAGGCGGAGGTGATCAACGGCACGGTCACTGTGCCGGGGCAGGCGTTCGCAAGCGCTGAGGATGATCAGATCGACGGGCGCGGCGGCAACGACGCTCTCGCAGGTCTGGCCGGCAACGACCAGCTTCTCGGCGGGGCGGGCGACGACACTCTCGATGGTGGTGCGGGGGCTGACACGCTCGATGGCGGCACGGGGGCCGACAGCCTCAGCGGCGGCGCCGGCGACGACACCCTGGTGCTGTCCGGCACCGAGGCCCTCGGCGACGTGCTCGCCGGCGGCGAGGGCCACGACACCGTGCGGGTGGGCGGCACGGGGGCGCTGAGCCTGAACCACTTCAGCGCGGCCTTGGCCGGCCTCGAGGTCTGGGCCGGCAACGGCCAGGGCCTGACCGGCACCATCGGGGCGGACGCTCTCGACCTGAGCGGCCTCGTTACGGTCACCGGCCTGCCGTCCGTGGACGGCGGCGCCGGCAACGACGTACTCACCGGCACGGGCTTTGCCGACGACCTGCGCGGCAGCGCCGGCGACGACCGGCTCGCCGGCGGGGCGGGCGACGACCTGCTGCGTGGCGGCTCGGGCGCCGACACCCTGCTGGGCGGGGCGGGCAACGACCGCCTCCAGATCACCAGCACCGAGGCCACCGGCGACAGCCTGAGCGGCGGTGAGGGCGAGGACACCCTCGAGGTGATCGGGGCGGCCGCCACCGTGCTGGGCTCGTTCGATGCGGGGGTCTCCTCCATCGAGCACCTGCTCGGCAACGGCCGGGCGCTGGTGGGCACCGGTGGTGACGACGGGCTCGACTTCAGCGGGCTCAAGAGCCTGGAGAAGGTGCTGTATGTGGATGCCAGCACCGGCAACGACCGGCTGGTCGGCCATGCGGGCGCCGACGATCTGCGCGGCGGCAGCGGGCTTGACACGCTCGTGGGCGGCTCCGGCGCCGACACCCTCGACGGCGGCTACGGCGACGACACCGTGGACGGCGGGGCGGATGCGGACGTGCTGAAGGGTGGCGTGGGCAACGACTGGCTGGTGGGCGGACTGGGCGCCGACACGCTGTCCGGCGGCACGGGTCAGGACACGTTCGTGTTCACGGGCCAGGCCGACGGCGGGGATCTGATCAGCGACTTCATGCAAGGGGCTGACACGATCGCGCTGGTGGGCACCGGGTTCGGGCTGGCGGCCGGGCCGCTGGCGGCAGGCCGGTTTGCGCTGGATGCGGCGACAGTCGCGCAGGGGCAGTTCGTGTACGAGCAGGCGAGCAGCATGCTCCTTTGGGACGCGGACGGCACGGGCTCTGGCGCAGGTGTGACAATCGCCCGCTTCCGCTCTGGCCTGATCCTCAACGCTGACGACCTCACGATCCTGTAAGACAGCACGGCTGAATCAAAAACAGAGCGGCCGCACCCTGTCGGCGCGGCCGCTCTCAACCAAGCAACACTGAGCGGGCTGGTGAAGGCCTGCCGCACAAACAACAAGTCGGACTAGGGGCACCCATCGTGAGCAACAGCCTTCCCATCATCTCGGTTCCGGGCATCCAGACCGTCGCCGAAACCGCTCCCCTCGTGTTCAACGACGGCAACGAGAACGGGATCTTTGTTGACGATTTCGACTTCGACACCCTGACCGTCACGCTCGCGGTGACCGCCGGCTCTCTGACCCTCGGCTCGACCGTGGGGATTGTAATTATCCCTCCCACCGATAATCCAGCCACCATCAAGATCCAGGGCCCCGCTGAGGCGATCAACGCTGCCCTGAGCGGCCTGACCTACACGGCGGATCCGGGCTTTGTTGGCGATGTGGCGTTCACCGTCACTGCATCCGATGGTCAGGGCGCTGAAGTCCAGGCGTTCGACATCAGCGTGTTCGCCGCGCCCAGCAAGCCCGTGATCACCTCCGTGGATCACCTCGTGGTGGGGGAGAACACTTCACCCGCTCTGACCGTGACGGCGCAGGATGATGACCCGGGTGACACGCTGGTGTTTTCGCTCACCGGTGGGGCCGACAGGGACCTGTTTGCCATCGATGCGGCCACCGGGCAGCTTACCCTGATCAGCAAGCCCGACTTCGAGGCGCCCACGGACGCAACCCGGAACAACGTTTATGAGGTCGAGGTCACGGTGACCGGCAACGAGGACGGGCTCTCGGCCAAACAGATTGTTCGGATCACGGTGACAGACCAGAACGAGGCTCCGGAGATCGTCTCCACAGCTTTCCTGGCAGACGCCGGCCAGACGGATATTGGTGTGGTCCAGGCACGTGATCCCGATGCCCTGGATCAGATGACCTTCGCAATCGCAGGCGGGGATGACGCGGCGCTATTCGAGATCGATAGCGCTACCGGCCAACTCCGCTTCAAGGCAGCCCCAGACTTGGCTGCACCGGCCGACCAAGATGGGAACGAGATCTACCAGGTCGAGGTGACGAGTACCGATGCCGGTGGGCTGTCGGCCCGTCAGCTGATCGAGGTTAAGGTAGTCCCGCCGCTTGCGATCAACGACGCCAAGACAGCAGATGAAGACAGTGGTCCGATCACCATTGATGTGCTGGCCAACGATGCCGGGGGAGCAGACGGCACGACGGTTCTGGTAGGGGCCATGGTTGATGCCCGGCAGGGCACGGTCGCCGTTGTAGGCAGCAAGGTGGTTTTCACGCCGGCGGCAAACTTCCATGGTACGGCGGTGATCACCTACACGGTGAGCAATGGCACCCAGGAAGATCAGGCACAGGCCATCGTGACGGTCACCCCGGTCAACGATGCGCCGGTTGTGTCTGGTGCGGTGGAGGGGCTTGCCAGCGAGGACGGTGCTTCCGTCAGCCTCAGCGCGCTGGCCAATGC
>NZ_JAFEMD010000128.1 GCF_016892765.1 Microvirga arvi | reverse complement strand
CTGGGCAAGGACACGCTCTCAGGCGGGGCGGGGGCGGACACCTTCGTGTTCACCAGCGTTGCCGACAGCCGCCCCGGGGCGGCCGAGCGCGACGTGATCACCGACTGGGACAGCAGCGACAAGCTCGACCTGAGCGCCGTCGACGCCAGCACCCAGCCCGGGCACCAGAGCCTGGTGTGGGTGGGCCAGGGGGCGGTGAGCAACGCCGTCGGCTCGGGTCAGGTGAAGTACTTCCAGGACAACGGCAACACCTATGTGGTGGGCGATGTCACCGGTGACGGTCAGGCCGACTTCAAGATCGATATCCGCGGCCTGCATACGCTCACCGCCGACAACATCGTGGTGCTGGACGGGGTCACGGTGACCGGGCTGGACCCGCTCGTCTAATGCGGTGACTGGAAGGACGGGGCCGCCTCAACAGAGGCGGCTTCGGCCTCGGCCAGCGGCGGTCGTCTGACTTCTCAAGACCATACGGCCTCTCTACGATCTGCCCTTTCGCAGAGCCGCGCACACCAGCTTTCCTCACAATCGCTAACGAATGCTGCACGCGTTCTTTTTAGAAACACTGGACAAGCCTCGATCCCGAATTCCCTCGAGCTGCAAGCTGTGGATGCTGGTAGAGAGGATAGTTGCCGCTGATGACCTTAAGACAAGGATGACTTTCACCTCACTATTTGTCTTCTGCAACTGCTCGTGAAGAGCTTTTTAACATCTCGATCCGGAGATATCGTAGAGACTGCGCCGTCACCAAGAGAGGATTGGCTAAGCCACTTTTCAGACCAACGTCCTGGCGATTGTCGGACTTAAGGAGGAGGTCCTGTTTCCCGATCGTCTTAGGAAAATCGGCCTTCCGTCCATATAGTCATTGCCCCCGTTTAACTGCACAATAGTCCATCAATACGGAAACGTGCTGCAACGGGACGGGGGCGTAGGGCACCATGCATTCAGGCATATTGCCGCTGCTGAACGAACTGAAGCCCCTATTGTGGTGGCACCGGCTAAACCTCGCGTGGAAATTTACAGTCATGAGTTCGACTGTTCTCCTCCTCGCCACCTTTATCGAGGGCGCATGGGTCTCACGCAAAATCGAGGAGAGTGCAAAGTTCGATGCAGCGGTAGCGACCACAACGTTCATCGACATATTGATCGCAACCCAATTCCGCAGCTTCGCTCAAGGCTCCCAGCTGTCCGCGACCCAAATCAAGACACTCGACGATGTCATTGAACGCGCTGGTAGTACGTTTGGCGGTGGGATCACAGGTAAGATCTGGACGCCGGATGGAAAAATCGTCTACGCGACCCAGAAGGAGCTCATCGGTCAGAAATTCACGCCAGACGCGGCAATATTGTCGGCGGCCTCCGGAAAAGTTGCCGTGGAGTTTGAAGAAGATCGGCAGAGTGAAACCCTACGGGATCAGTCAGACAGTCCTTCTCTGCTTGAGATTTGGGCCCCGATCCACCACGATGGCAAAGTCATCGTCATCGCAGAGATCTATGGACCAAGTGCGCCCTTAAAGCAGGCTATTGCTGCAGCCAAGTGGGAAGCCCTGCAGGCTAGTCTCTGCGTGCACGGAGCCATTGTCTTCGCCTTATTCTGGATCGTGGCGCAGGGGAGTGCCACAATTAGTCAGCAGAGGGCGACGCTGGAAGAGCGGCTTCGGCAAAACGAACAGCTCCGCTGGCGCGTCGAAGAAGCGGCACAGCACGCAACCGAAGACAACCAACGCTTTCTGCGTCGGCTCGGTGCCGATCTGCACGATGGCCCAGCGCAACTCATCGGCCTCGCCCTTCTCCGACTGGACGCTTTGCGCCCCTTAAAGGACACCAAGGAACACTCGGCGCCCCCTGAGGAGGAGGTGGCCGCGATCCGAATGGCGCTCGCCGACGCCATGAAGGATATTCGCGCGCTCTGTGCTGGGCTTTCTATGCCTGAGATCGAAGATGCCAGCCTCGAGGAGGCGCTTGCTCAAGGAATAAGCGACCATGAACGACGCACGAGGACAACTGTCCGCTTCCAAACGAGGAACCTGCCGGAGCAGGTGCCGCATTTCGTGAAGATCTGCCTGAGTCGTTTCATTCAAGAGGGACTCAACAACGCATTCAAGCACGCTGGCGGGAAGGGTCAAAAAGTAGCTGCGTGGGCGGAGGAGGATACGATCACAGTCGAAGTAGAGGACGAAGGCCCAGGATTCGATCCTTCGGATTACCGATTGAGGGCGCCATCAGGTCTAGGCCTCAAGGGACTGCGTGACCGGATCGAGAGCCTCGGGGGGATGCTGGTGATTGGCAGAATGCCACGGATGGGGACCCGACTTTCAGCGATACTGCCCGTAAAATACGGAGAACTTTGATGAACATGATCCGGGTTGCCGTGGTCGATGACCATCCGCTCTACCGCGAGGGGGTTGTCCACGTGCTCAACCGCCATGATGACATTGGTGTCGTTGCCCAAGGCGAGTGCGCCGAGGATGCCGTGCGCATCGCGCAGGAGGTGCAGCCGCACGTGATGGTGCTTGACATGAACATGCCGGGCAGTGGTTTGTCCGCAGTGACTGCTATCAACTCCGCACATCCTGGCGTAAGGGTCCTGTTTCTGTCTGTGGTCATCGATGAGGATCAAGTCTGCCAAGCAATAAACAGCGGCGCGCGCGGCTATCTTCTCAAGGGGGCTGGGGGCGAAGAATTAGCGCGGACTGTCCGGGCTATCTACAGCGGCGAGACTTACGTAGCACCCAGTCTCGCGGGCCATCTCCTTGCTCACCTTGGGAGGAAGACCGCCCAGCCGCTAAATAAGGAAACTACACTGTCGCCCCGCCAGGAGCAGATTCTACAACTCATTGGGCAGGGCCTGAGTAACAAGGAGGTCGCCACAAAGCTCCAACTCACGGAAAGGACCGTGAAGTACTATATGACCAATCTTCTTCAAAAGCTTCAGGTCCGCAACCGCACCGAAGCAGCGCTGCTTGCGAATCGCCGCGCCGCTGCTGGAACGTGAGACTACAACTCCGCTGGCAGGCCGCAGCTCTACCCGTCCCAAGCCCTTTCTCATGGTACGGAACGTAGAGGACGGCGTACCAAGCGTCATGAAGGCTAAACTCATTCAGGGTTTTCGGTCGGGCGCATGTCATGTCCATCGGCCTGCGCGACTGGGCCGATGCATGAGCATCAGCGCCGCTTGGTAGTAATCGCGCATTAGCCTGTGTCAGCGCATCATCTAACCTGAACGCTATCACGGTCAGTTCCTCCCAGCAGAACCGGTAGAAGCAGTGCCGACAACCAAAAGTAAAGCGACCCTGCGGAAGTTAGACTATGCTGGCGCTCTGTCGATGAGGTGACTGCAACGCAAGAGTACAAGAGATGAATGGCCAAATGTCTCAGGGCGTACGTAAGAAAAAGGATCATGGCAGATCGATTGTGATCTGACCATGATCCCCGTATTCTCGCACCGTATCTGCCCCCACACACGTCGCGAGTGCTTTAAACAACCAGTCTCGAAACACGTAATTTGCAATAGCTTCTTTAGATCTGATTCGAGCAGCTGATTGTAGTCAGCCTGTTACCCTAAGCCGGGTGGCTGAGTCAGAACATCGCACCAGTTGGCTTGAGCGCACGCCGAGCTCTGGTTCAACAAACCCGTCTTCGGTTTTCGGACACTCCAGCCGAAAGGGATATCAGGGAAAAGAGCACCTCCGCTTTCTCGGTCATTCGACGAGGGTACTTCGAGGAGAGGTAAGGGCGCCGGCTCATGAAAAAGCGTTTGGCTTAGTAAGAGGCCCTGAGTGAAGGGGAGAGCTTCTGGTGGGTCAGCTCGTCACTGTTCAATAGCCTAGTATTAACCCTGCGGCGGGATTTCCTACCCGGAGCGTTGATCGCTGGTGTAGTGTCTGCTCCAAGCAACGCCGTGTAACAGTTCATGGTGAACTGAAGAGTGCTGCAGGATAGAACCGGCTCGGGGGCTCATGATGAGCGACTATAGCGGACACGAGGAACCACTCCCTAGATGGGATGACGCGGCCTTCCTAATCTGCGCAGCTGCAATTAGTGCAGTCGTTACCTGCCTGATCCTCATGTATGCTTAAGACCCGTGCCAACAGTTCCGGAAGCCTGTCCTCCGCGTAATCATGCACGGCGCCTGGGATCGCCACAGAATCCCAAGCTCTATCCGTATAAGACCATGCGGACTTCGACAGGTGCATCCACGACGGACGTGCGACCCGCCTGATCTTCCTCCGCAAAGCTCCCTTGACATCTTACAACTACCAAGACGCGACTGCAGCACAGCACACGGATAATTTGATCAGGACCAATGACACTGATCAAGTTTTCCCAAGCGATCCTCCGGCGTGTTATGAGGCCAAGCTTTTGAGGCTGCGGATCTGCGACGGGAGCCCGTTGTGGTTCAGTTCAGCACACCAAGCGGGAGGTATGCCCATCCATACCATACACCGTCTCGAACCTCCTAAGGCGGGGTAGGGCTCAATCGAACTGGCTGCAGGTTGTGTTGAGGCAGGTGACTGAGTGGGATACCTGGGATCCATCGAAGATCTGTCTGATAACATCCACATCTCGTCGGCAATTTCCATCCCTATGTTGCCAGAGATCATCTTGACACCCATCAGATCCCTGCCGCACATCTTAGAACCCTCGGAATCAGGTGCGGCGAATGCCGGGATGAAAGACTGTCTGGTGGCACGCGGCGTGGCCGATCGCGCAATCAGGCCAGAGCAGTCTGGCTGATCTGTAAGAAGCGTCCTCACCCTTTGCTCTGCCCACGGAGGCTGATGATGCAGTACAGATGGACGGCCGTTCTCCACGCGGCTCTCGCTCTTTCTGGCTTTGTCCTCTTGGCGCTCCCTCTTCAAGCAGAGACGCGGACCGCCCTTTATGTGACAAGTCGAACCTGCCAGACCGAGGGTCTCTTGTCCGCCGACCAGTGCCGCAACGCCTTCGCCAATGCCGAGGCCGAGTACTACGACAATGTTCCGGTTTTCGACGGAAAGGAGCAGTGCGAAAAGCAGTTCCGTCACTGTGCCATCAGCTTTGCCGAGCCTCCCGATCCCAAGGCGCTTCGTTATGTGCCTGCCATGAAAGGCGTGCAGGTGACCGTCAGTTCGGAGCAGGACCGGATGGTGGTTCCTGTGCTCGAAAGCAGTCATCCAGCAGTCAGCTTCGGCCGCCGAACCGTCTTGGAACGTCAGGACTTTCGCTCGCCCGTCAAGCAGCAGGAAGCACAGATCCGGTGGGCGGCATCGCAGAAGCCGCAAAGGCAGTCAGATACGTCCACGTGGACACTCCGGGGCCCAGTCGATGTTCCTCTTCTGAGAGAGTCTGAGCCTCCGCCTGCATTTTTGGCTCCCAAGCTTATGACATGGTGCATCCGGTTCTGTGAGGCCTTCCCGGGGCGTACCAGCAAGATCTCAGGGGCAAACTCGACCGGCGCCGAGTTCTTTGTGCCTGCGCGAGATGTTGGTGCGCAGCCTTATGAAGCAATCGAGGCACACCGCTTCAGCCCGCGGACGAGCTCAGAGCCAAAAATGCTGCCCGGCTTCGTGCGTTAGGCAAAGACTAGGCAACTAATGATCTTCACGGGATCCCGGTAACGGAAAGACCTGCATGGCGGAAGAAGCGGACGATCATCTCGGGGTGACGCTTCAGCCGGCCGAACTCGCAGCGGGCGAGCCGATGCAGGTCGTCGACTGAGCCGGGCAGCGCGTTGGCCATGGCGCGCTTGACCAGGGCATTGCACTG
>NZ_JAFEMD010000127.1 GCF_016892765.1 Microvirga arvi | reverse complement strand
AAGACTGACGAGAACTACAGCTCGGTCGTCGCGCTTGCTCTGAGCTTTATCCTCATCAAATCCGTCCACACGACCTAGAGCGTCGGAACTTTAAGTAGACGCACCACCGGCGCTTCGAGATGGTTCTAGGATCGCTGAGATGCAGAGCTCATCGGATCCAACTTCTCGTCCGATGCCCCAGGCGTCCCTAACAGCAACGCCGGCAGCCGAGCGAGATTTACCATGGTTCCAGGCAGTTCATCAGCATTGCGTTCGGGCACACTGATAGCTTCAAAATGGTCTGCCATCGTCAGTTCTGGTGCCCTTGTCGCGATCCGGCTCGGAAGCTCATTTGCCTGACCGGTGCCCGGCAAGAATTTGAAGGCGAGGCAGCAGGGTCGTCGGCACCAATAGCGTCAGGAGGCTTCAAGAGAGGAAGGCGGCCGATGATCCTCCATGCCTCCGCCCCGCCGTGCCTGCTGATCTGGAGCCCTATGGTGCATCATCGTCGAGGCCTTCAGAGGGATTGCGGACCGGGCTCTGAGAAGAATACCCGACCCCTTATCCCGTGACGTCTGTCTCCGGCCGATCCGTCCCCCGAGAGACTTCTTCGTGCCAATCACCCGCTTCGTCCTGGTACTCGATATCCTCAGTCGCGCCCGGCAACCGCTGTTCGGCGGCGGCTCGTTCTGCCGCCTCGCGTGCTTCCTCATAGGTGGCGTAGCGTTCCGAGAAGACATCCCCGGCTTTGTAGGCCCATCCGTCCTCGTGCTCGACGATCCTGTAATGAACACTGGCCACAACTGTTCTCCCGTTCACCTCAATGGGTGCATACAACACGCGTGGAGACGCTTCCGGATTTAAGCGCTGGAGCGCTTTGGGCTCCAGATAAACACCTCATCACCATTGTGATTCAGGATACGCACGGCATCCGGCTTTTGCGGCATATCCAACGTCTCAAAGAGGGACATGGCTCTCACTTTTGTGTCCTCCAGATCTGTTGCGTCATGTTCGACCCGATCCAGAGTCGCATGAGTCTCGTCTGTGCCACGCAGCCGAAAGAACTCGATGATAAACATCATAGAGGCTCCGTCTCGCACAGAACCGCGACATCAGAATTGTTTCGCGCCAGAAGTGCCTGCAGGACTGCCAGTGTGGCTTCATCTGCCGCTGCAGCCGCAAGCTCAAAGACAGCAATGGCGTAGACTTCAGCATCATCGGCACAGACCTCCAGCAGATGAGCTTTGTGGCGCTCAGTCCAAAGAGGGTGACCCACAACAGAGCCGGCCTTTTCCTCCGCGAGTCATGCCTTGACCCTGACATTGGCAGCTTCAACGGTGACGCGGTTATCATAGATACGCTGCTCAACACGGTCGAGACGGCTCTCGAGAACTCCTTGTGAGTTGGCGAAAGTCGCCACACCGTTCGACTTGAGCGCCTCAAGACGGCGATCAATTCCGTGAAGCTTGATCCGCAGCTCGTCACAAAGGCGGCTCATTCGTTCGCTCATTCAAGTCTCCTGTGAGTTCGCGCTGTTATGGTCAAGGCGAGAGTGAGTTGGTCCCATCACTGGACCGCCATTCCTGGCTGAACTGGCTGACGATCCCGGTGCTAAAGACCCTGGCTCCTGACGCGGCCGCTTGAGCCTCCGTTACGGCGGCATTGATGGCCGAAACGCGGGAGGTATACTCCCCACGGTGTTTGCCATACACCCGGATGCGCCAGGCGCCATGATGTCGAACGACGTAAAAGTCTGTTGTCATTGACTGATCTCCACCAGGCATGTGCTCAGATCAAGGACTTCATCAGCCGGGGCAAACTGGCCGACGAGTTTAGAACTGCTTGCCTGCCATCCAGCCTTGAACGTCGGTTCTGGCCTTTTCATAGGGCAGGCTGTAGCGCACCTTCACCAGCGCGCTCAGCTGATCCTCATTCTTGATCTCTGACAGATCCAAGGTGGTGAGACAGCTCCACTGCCGCTTTGCGTCGATGCGGTATCCGGTCTTGCGGGTGACGGTCTCATCGCTTTCGCCGCCTCTAAAGCCAAACATCATAGCCTCCGTTGTTGGGACAGGTCCTGTCGCGCAGTGACTATCCCTGAGAGAGTACAGTGGACGATGCCTTTTGCCGCAAAAGCAATTGATCCGCTGTCCTCAGGCGGGTGGCATTTCCCGGTGGGCTGCCGTCAACTCTTGAGGATCGACCCTGACGGCCTGCACCGAGCCCTTGTTCCCTTGGACGAGGGGCAGGTAGATGGTGGTCGCAACGCGCCGGTAGGCGAGAAACGACAGGCCCTCAATCAGTTCCTCGTCAATGTCGACTGTGTATGTGCCGGCGGGCTGCAGCTTGTCCACGGCCATCAGTAAGAAGGGGTGGTCGAAGGTGATGCTCTCTCGGGTCGTGCGCATGAGGTGCTCCTAAGCGGCGATCTTGTCGGCGCAATCCTTGGCGACCTGGCTGTTGCCTTCGGCGGTGCCGGGCATGGTCGCCCTGATCCTCCCTCGCTTCGACGGACACCTCTGATACGCTCCTGTGGGAGTGGGAAGGTGTTTGATGACGAAGACAAGGCGAGAATTCACACCCGAGTTCAAGCGAGAGGCCGTCGCACTGCTGGAGAGCAGTGGCCGACCAACCATGCAGATCGCGACCGAGCTGGGGATCTCTCCCTCGATGCTGCGCAACTGGCGCGCCCTTGCCCATGGGGTTGCGCCCCGGTCCAGGGCCGCGCCCACGCCGTTGCCGGCTGGCACCGCATCCCCGGCCGATCAGGCGGCGGAGATCGCCCGGCTGCGCCGTGAACTCGATCGCACGCGCATGGAGCGCGACGTGTTAAAAAAAGCCATCGGCATCTTCGCGGAGATGCCCAAATGAGGTTTGGCTTCATCGAGCAGCATGCCCGCACTTACCCGGTGCGGCTCATGTGCCGCGTGCTCCAGGTCTCGCCCAGCTGCTATTATGCCTGGCGCTCCCGGCCGGAGAGCCCAAGAGCCATCGCCAACCGGCGCCTGCTGCAGGAGGTGCAGAGGCTTCATGGGCAGCATCATGCACGCTATGGCAGTCCGAGGATGCACGCAGCCTTGAGAGCAGAAGGCCACCAGGTCAGCCGCGGCCGGGTCGAGCGGCTGATGCGCCGACATGGCCTTCGCGCCCTGGCCCGCCGCCGCTTCCGGCCCACCACGACCGACAGTCGTCATCAGCTGCCGATGGCGCCCAACCTGCTGCAGCAGATGTTTACAGCATCGGTGCCCAACCGTGTGTGGTTGGCCGACATCACCTACATTCCCACTGGTGAGGGCTGGCTCTACCTGGCGGCCGTGCTGGATCTGGCCACCCGGAAGGAGGTCGGCTGGTCAATGCGCGATCACATGCGCACCGAACTGGCCCTTGGCGCTCTGATGATGGCCACCCAGCGGCAGCGACCAGGGCCTGGTCTCATTCATCATTCGGATCGTGGCAGCCAATATGCAGCCGAGGCGTATAGCCGGCAGTTGTCTCTGATCAGCGCCAAGCCATCGATGAGCCGAACAGGTTGCTGCTATGACAACGCTCCGATGGAGTCGTTCTTCCACTCCCTGAAGGTGGAGTTGGTCCATCAGCGAAGCTGGGCGACGCGCGAGGAGGCTCGCCGGGATCTGTTCGGCTACATCGAGGGCTACTACAATCGGCAGCGCATTCACTCGGCTCTCGGGTATCTCACACCCGAACAGGCCGAGCGGACAGCGAGCTAACCCGGTGTCCACTCAATCGGGGGAAGATCAGGAATGAGACGCTGGCCAACCCGGACCGATGCTCTGCGTGTGATGGACGATGGCGGCCGCACGCTGCTCGACTGGACAGTGCCGGTAGCAGCCGCGCAGCCGGTCACATACAGACCTACCTCTGCTCCGGCGAAGCCAAGTGGCGGCGTACCCCGCCGCAGTCCGCCAAGAATGGCAGAGCACTCAGAGAAGAGCCGATCGACGCCAACCTCAGGGGAGCATCTCTTTGCTGTGGGACAGGCCGTCTACTACGCGGAGGACGGTCAGCCCGAGACCTGGAAGGGCGGCTATGAGATCGTCAGGCTCGATGATCCACATCGTGAGCCGCAATACGCGATCAGAAGCGCCGATCAGTCGTATGATCGGATCGTCCATGAGCACGAACTCCGTGAGGATTTGGGTGCCCGCGCCCGTGGCCGTTGAGTCTCCACTTCCGGTTGACCTCCAGACCAGTCAAAAACCTGCACCAAGTTGCCGAGGGCGCACGGCAAACCCGGAGCCGTTGGTGGCACAAAGGAAGGCGAGCGAGACATGACCCAGGACATCCTCAATTTGGCAAAATCGATCATGCGCAAGATTTGGGGTGCGTTGACGCCCGCTCCAGTTCCCGCTGTGCAACCACGACCGCAGCTCAACGGAAGGCGGGGTTACGGAGACGACAGCACCAAACCGCCCGGCTGAGGTCTGAGGGCGCAGTTGCCCAGGGTGGGGCTCTGCCCATCACCGCCTCTCGCCACTGGGCGAAAGCTGCGCTTTTCGCAAACTTCACCTGCTACCCGTCTAGGCTTCGGTGTTCGGATGGCTATCAGCCTGGAATGTCGTCTAATGGCACGTTCCGGACAGGGGGCGAACTTCCGCTTTGGACAGGAACATCGGACGTTCCTGTCAGTGAACGAATTTCACTACCTGACCCCTTGCAGACCTTCGCCCTTCTCCTAAGCTGGAGCCGCGAACTGGCACCCTAGGGGAACGACATCATGACCCACGCAATGCGCTTCCATGAGACCGGAGGGCCTGAGGTTCTCGTCTGGGAGGAAGTTGACGTCGGCCAGCCTGGGTCAGGTGAAGCTCGTGTGCGGCACACGGCCATTGGACTCAATTTCGTCGATACCTATGTGCGCTCGGGCGCCTACCCAGCCTCCCTGCCGAGCGGCCTTGGCACAGAGGCGGCGGGCGTGGTCGAGGCGGTTGGTCCGGGCGTGACGGACGTGAAGGTCGGCGACAGGGTGGCCTATTCAGGCGGCCCCCAAGGCGCCTATTCCGAAGAGCGGGTCACGCCGGCCGATCGCCTAGTCGTGTTGCCGGACGGCATCTCCGATCAGCAGGCAGCCGCGATGATGCTGAAAGGCATGACAGCCCAGTACCTCATCCGGCAGACCTACAAGGTCAAGGAAGGCGACACCATCCTGTTCCATGCGGCGGCTGGTGGCGTCGGCCTCATCGCGTGCCAATGGGCCAAGTCGCTGGGAGCCACGATCATCGGCACCGTCGGGAGTGACAAGAAGGCGGAACTCGCCAAGGCTCATGGCTGCGACCATACCATCCTCTACACGCGCGAGAACTTCGTCGAGCGGGTGAGGGAGATCACCAACGGCAGCATGGTTCCAGTCGTGTACGACTCGGTTGGAAAGGACACCTTCGCCGCCTCCTTGGACTGTCTCGCCCCGCGCGGGCTCATGGTGCTCTTCGGGCAATCGTCGGGAGCGGTCGAACCGCTCAATCTGGGCATCCTGGCACAGAAGGGCTCGCTGTATGTGACACGCCCCACCTTGGGAACCTATGCCGCAAAGCGGGCCGATCTTCTGACCATGGCCCAGGATCTGTTCGATGTCGTGCTCTCAGGCACGGTTAAGATCGAGGTCAACCAAACCTATCCGTTACGGGAAGCGGCCAAGGCCCATCAGGATTTGCAAGCTCGCAAGACCACAGGATCAACAATCCTGACTGTGTAGCAGTTCGGCCCAACGCCTGGATCATCCCAGCCGTTAAGGTCCGGTCGTGGCACATCCCGGAAGAAACGCCTTGGTCAGCTCACGAGGCGGAAAGCAGACCTTCCTTCTATTTGCTGTTCGTCACACTTTGACCCGGAGCGGTCGTTTCGGCAGCTGCGCAAGGCCCTTCATGCACCTTGAGGCAGGTTGGAGGGCTATCCGCTTC
>NZ_JAFEMD010000126.1 GCF_016892765.1 Microvirga arvi | reverse complement strand
AGTGAGTTCCTGCCGGACGTAACCGGTCTTGCGGGAGGTGGATACGTCGTGGGGTATACGAGGCCCAACGGCGCCAATCCGGACATCTTCTTCCAGTACCTCGACGCGAATGGCGCTCCCATCGGGAATACCTTCTCAACAGCGATCAATCTTGGTGCTCAGAACGATGTCAGCCTCGCCCCTCGTGCGGACGGCGGCTTCGTGGGCGCCTTCCAGGACAACGTGCTGTCGATGACGACCTACATCCGCCTGGACAACTTCACTCCGGGGAGCACGAGCAGTGCGACCAGCATCATCTTCGAGAGTGGGGTCAATTTCTCGGAACCCGACCTCGCGCGACTGGCCGATGGACGATTCCTCGTGCTCTTCACCCGGGGGTTCGCCGACATTGAATACGCCGTGTTCGATCCCGCCACGAACACGTCGTCGGCTCCGACGCTCCTGACCGGAAGCGGGTCCCAGTTCAGCCCGAGCGTGGCGGCGAACGCCACGACGGGAACCGCGGTCGCAACGTGGCTCGATGGCAATGACGTCAAGCTCAGGCTCTTCAGTGGCGTAACACCGATTGGCCCGGAGCTGACCGTCCAGGACACCTTTGATGCCACCGCCCCGGACGTCGCGGCTCTGACGGACGGCCGCTACGTCCTGGTCTGGGAACAGACCAGCGCGCTCAACGACGAGGATATCAAGGCGAAGATCTACGATCCCGCGACGAACGCCTTCTCGCCCGAGATCACGATCGCCGGCGGCGGCGGATTCCAGGGCGATCCGACCGTTGCCGCGCTCCCGGGCGGTCGGTTCGTCGTCACTTGGACCGATTCCACGGGGGATCTGACGGACCTGAGCGGACCCGGGATCGCGGGTCGCCGCTTCGAGGCGGATGGGTCGCCCGCGGGCGACGCCTTCACGGTCAATGCCAGCACGCGGGAAACCCAGGCCACGTCCGCCTTGACCTCCCATTCGGACGGCCGCTTCCTAGCCACATGGATAGATACAAGTCAGCAGAACACCACCGACCTGAGCGGTTCCGGCATCAAGGGGCAGGCCTTGACCCTGCCGGGAACCGGAAACGAGGGTGGGGTCACGGACGGGACCCCGGGCTTCGACGTGCTTCGCGGCTACGGGCTCAATGAGGTGTTCCGCGGGTTCGGTGGCGATGACTTCATCTTCGGCGCGGGCGGCAACGACCAGATCTTCGGCGGTGCCGACGACGACAACCTCAATGGTGACAACGGAAACGACAGGCTGTTCGGCGAGGCCGGGTTTGACATCCTCAAAGGCGGAGCAGGAGACGACATCGTGAGCGGCGGGCGCGGGAACGACATCCTACGCGGCGGATTGGGTCGCGATGCCTTCCGCTTTGATGCTGCCCCGAACGCAGTGTCGAACAAGGACCTCGTCGTCGATTTCCGGTCCGTGGATGACATCTTTCAGATCGACAATGCGGTCTTCAGAAAGGTTGGCGTGAACGGCAGACTGAAGGCTGACGCCTTCCATCTCGGCGCTCGCGCTGAAGACGCAGAGGATCGCATCATCTACCACAAGGCGACCGGCACGCTGTTCTACGATCCGGATGGGACGGGCCGCGCCGCACAGATCGAGTTTGCGCAACTAGCCAACAAAGCGGCGATCAAACTGAACGACTTCCTGATCGTGTGATCTGTCACGCCATGTGAGCCGCTTCCATCGTCATGGAAGTGGCTCCGACCGCAAGCAAAGCTAGCTGCTTCCTGGAGCCAGCAACCGCTGCCGCGGCCATCGTTGCCGCGAGCTTGGCGATATACTCCCTACGTCCGGAACGGGTCAAAGTGTAACGTTGGGCGAACCAAATGAAGGTTCGCTTGTCGCGCCTTTGCAGAAATTCGGCTTACTTCCGGAACGTGCCAGGACCTGACCTTTAGATCACCAGATCGTTCTCCATGAACAGAATGCTCTCACTTGTGACATCATTCCTTGCCATGCCACGAGAGGCGACATGCCGTCGTCTTAACATGACGAGTGACTGTCCCATTCGGTCAAGCAAGATGCTCACGTGATGCCATATTCTGGATCCCGAATGCCTTGGCGATCCAACCAACGAGCGGCATCATGAATGACCATTCGCGCGGCGACGGCGACCGCCAACCGACCCGGGTCACCCTCTTCCTATTCGCAACGGGTATCGAGAACAGCTACCCCACAATCCAGAACGGCCGCGTGCGCCGCGACCAGATGGAGGAGTGCGGTCACTATCGCCTTTGGCAGCGGGACTTCGAACTCTTGGAGGATCTCAACATCCGCTTCCTGCGCTACGGTCCGCCACTGTACAAGACGTTTCTCGGGCAGGGCCGCTATGACTGGGAGTTCACGGACCTGACGTTCGCTTGGCTAAAAGAACGCGATATCATCCCTATCGTCGACCTGTGCCACTTCGGGGTCCCGGACTGGATCGGTGACTTCCAGAACCCGGACTTTCCGGCGCTGTTTGCCGAGTACGCCCGCGCCTTTGCTCAGCGTTTCCCCTGGGTCCAGTTCTACACTCCGGTCAACGAGATGTTCATCTGCGCCCAGTTCTCGGCCGCCTATGGCTGGTGGAACGAGCAACTGAAGAGCGACAAAGCGTTCGTGACCGCGCTCAAGCACATGGCCAAGGCGAACGTGCTGGCCATGTACGCGATCCTGGAGGAGCGACCCGACGCGATCTTCATTCAGAGTGAGTCGACGGAGTACTTCCATGCCGACAATCCCAAGGCGATCAAATCGGCCGAGTTCTACAACGCGCGACGGTTTCTCTCGCTCGACCTGAACTACGGCTACCCGGTCAACTCGCACATGCACGAGTACCTGCTGGACAATGGAATGACCAAGGAGGAGTACCATTTCTTGCTCGACAACACCCTGCGCCACCACTGCATCATGGGCAACGACTTCTACCACTCCAACGAGCACCGCGTCGGCGCCGACGGCGGGATCAAACCCGCCGGAGAGGTGTTCGGCTATGATGAGATCACGCGCCAGTATCACGACCGCTACGGTCTGCCGGTCATGCACACCGAGACCAACTTCGACCAGGGTCACGAGGGCGATGAGGCCGTCGACTGGCTCTGGAAGCAATGGGCCAACGTCCTGCGCGTGCGCAACAACCGCGTGCCCATCGTCGGCTTCACCTGGTACTCGCTCACCGACCAGATCGACTGGGACATCGCTCTGCGTGAGCAGCGGGGGCGCGTCAACCCGCGCGGGCTCTACGATCTCGACCGCAACATCCGACCTGTTGGAGAGGCCTTCAAGAAGCTTCTGTCCCAATGGCGCGAAGTATTGCCGACCCAGAGCGTCTGTCTGTTCGTTCCGGTCATACTGCCGAGCGAGTACGACGAGCCGGTGGCGGCCCGCCGCCGCGAGGGATGGCGCAGGTACTTGCGGCACGAACTGAAGAAAAAGCCCGAGCTCAGGAGCTAGCGTCACACCTTTGCCGCTACTATTTCGGATGGCATTCAACGTTATACGCAATGATGATTTGCGCCGGGTCAGCCGCGCCCGCTTGTTTCAAATCGTT
Organism: Microvirga arvi; assembly: GCF_016892765.1. Classification (GTDB taxonomy): domain Bacteria; phylum Pseudomonadota; class Alphaproteobacteria; order Rhizobiales; family Beijerinckiaceae; genus Microvirga; species Microvirga arvi. The sequence goes on along the minus strand of NZ_JAFEMD010000126.1, from coordinate 2,641 downwards.
CAGGCCGCTTTTGAGCTTCGCCCCTGCCTCCCTCAACGAGCCCTCGATTTTTGACTTTGCCGCCGTGCATCGCTCCTCGCTCGAGAACTCCTGGAAGACGACCGTCGGAACCAGTCTCCACTCGGTTCTGTCGTTCGTGGCCGCAGGGCTGACGGAGTAAGAGAAAATGTAAATCAGAACCCACATGACTGGATCCTCTGGGGCTAGATCTTCATGACGACGCGCCCATCGATCCTGTTCTCGCGCATGCGGCCGAAGATGTCGTTGATCGCCTCCAGGGGTTCGACCGAGTAATGAACCTTCACCTTTCCCTCGCCCGCGAATTGCAGGCATTCGGCGAGATCCAGGCGCGTGCCGACGATTGAGCCGCGGATGGTCTTGCGCATGAGAACCGTCTCAAAGATGTCGAGCGCGAACGAACCGGGAGGCAATCCGACAAGCGCCATCGTGCCCCCTTTCGCGAGCATGCCCAATCCCTGGCTGAAGGCCTGAGGCGACACGGCGGTCACGAGCACGCCCTGCGCGCCGCCGCAGATCTTCTTGACCTCGGCGACCGGATCGGTCGTCTTTGCATTGATCGTGGCGTCCGCGCCCATCTCACGGGCCAATGCCATCTTCTCGTCCGAGATGTCGACGGCAATCACGTTCCGCCCCATCGCCTTGGCATATTGCACGGCCACATGGCCGAGGCCGCCGATGCCGGAGATCACGACGGTGTCGCCGGGCTTGGTGTCGGTTTCCTTCAGGCCCTTGTAGACCGTGACCCCGGCGCACAGGATCGGCGCGGCCGCATTCCAGTCGAGGCTGTCGGGCAGATGGCCGACATAGTTCGGGTCCGCGAGCGCGTATTCGGCGAAGCCGCCATTGACCGAGTAGCCGGTGTTCTGCTGCCCGTCGCACAGGGTTTCCCAGCCGCCGAGACAGTGCCGGCAATGCCCGCAGGCGGTATGCTGCCGTGTTGCACAGATCGACTGGGAACGGCACTCAGCCCACTCTATGGCGTTCGTTTAGGCCGTGCGGACGGACTTCGGGCGTCCAAGCTCAAGCATGCGGTTGAGGGCATGAACGGCGATGGCGATTTCTGTCGTACGACGCCGGTCAGTCCGCGAGCGCAGGGCGTCCCCGATCACTCGTTTAAGCCGGCCGATGGCGCTCTCCACCAAGGCTCGTTGATTATACCCAGATGCCTTCTGCCAACCCATGCGGCCATGCTCAGCGATGCTCTGAAGATGCCGGTCGCGTTGGGTCGGAGTGGTCTCTCCACCGTCGCTCAGCACTGCCGTTGATCGTGGAGGAATGATCACATCAGCCTCAGGATGGTGCTTGCCAATGATGGCGTAGATGCCAGCTTGATCGTAGGCCCCATCACCAATAAAGGAGGCGAGTGGAGCTGCAGTCTGGTCGAGCAACGGTTCCACTTGCGAGCCATCATCGACATCGCTCGCAGTCAGCTCTGATGCAAGGATCTGCCCGGTCTCAGCATCGACCCCGATGTGCAGCTTGCGCCAGGATCGGCGTGTGCGGGTGCCGTGCTTCTCAATCAGCCATTCGCCAGGCCCACAGAGCCGCAGGCCGGTGCTGTCCACCAGCAGGTGAACAGGTCCTCTGGAGCGTGAACATGGCCTTGGCACCTCCAGGGTCTCGGCCCGCCGGCTCAAGGTCGAGTGATCCGGCACCGCCAGGTCTAGCCCCAGGAGATGGAGGATTGAGCCAATCGGCGTCGTCACGTTAACCCAGACATGAGATCGAGCGGTGTAGATGGTCTGGCATGAGCAAACCCGTCAGCTACAAACGCCATCGCTTTCCGCCTGAGATCATCGCCTACGCGGTCTGGTTGTACTTCCGGTTTCCTCTGAGCCTGCGGCTCGTCGAGGAGATGCTGCTTGAGCGCGGTATCGTCGTGTCCTATGAGACGGTCCGCCGGTGGGCGCTGAAGTTCGGGCCAGACTACGCCCGCCGCCTCAGGCGCAAGAGGCCAAGCCGCCGCGACATCTGGCACTTGGATGAGGTTGTGGTCACGATCTCTGGCAAGAAGCACTGGCTGTGGCGAGCCGTGGATCAGGACGGATACGTGCTTGATGAGGTCGTGCAGACGCGCCGCGACACCAAGGCCGCCAAGCGCTTGCTGAAACGGCTGTTGCGGAAGCAGGGTCGCCCGCCACGACGGTTGATTACCGACAAGCTCGGATCTTATGCTGCGGCCCGGCGGCACATCATGCCAGAAGTCGAGCACCGCTCGCATAAGGGGCTCAACAATCGGGCGGAAAATTCGCATCTGCCGTTCCGTCGACGAGAGCGGGCGATGCAGGGCTTTCGATCGCCCAGGTATCTGCAGCGGTTTGTCAGTGTCTTCTCTGCCGTCCGTAATCTCTTCGTTCCACCTCGCTCCAGCCGCTCCGCCCCCGCCACACGCCTGCACCGCCTCAATGCCATGGCGGAATGGAATGCTGTGGCCAATCTTGCTGCTTGAACCTGCCCAGCGACCAAATCGGCCTTAGGTGCCCTTGCTGGCAGCTAACGTGACAGCGCCCGATTGGCTTCTCTCGCTAGACCGCTGTCCATCTTTAACCCTGGACCTCCAGGGTCCCCTGGTCCTCTCGCTAGCAGCGCCAGTCTGATTTACGGGCGCATCATCATTGGT
>NZ_JAFEMD010000125.1 GCF_016892765.1 Microvirga arvi | reverse complement strand
GCTCGCATCCAGCCAGCAGACTGAACGTCAACAGGAAGCAGTCATTGAGAGGCATCATGGCAACACGATCGAGCAGGCCTTCGCCAAGATCAAAGCGCATCTGCGCAAAGCCGAAGCCCGAACGTTCGACGCGCTCTGGCGCGCCCTCGGCGACATCTGCAACCTCTTCGAGCCACAGGAGTGTTGGAACTTCCTCAGGGCTGCCGGATATGCGTCCGTTTAACCGTCCGATGCTCTAGGTTTGGGTGATATTGCGTACTACTTGTCCAGTCGGCGGCCCTTTCAGGTGTCTGAAAGACTCATCTCTTGATTCGTGTGAGTGGGAACTAGGCACAGATGTGCAAGGAGTAGTCGCGTAGCGCAGCGTTCTCCTTCAGATCAGTTTGCCCTCCGCGTCATAACCGTGGACGCATTTCATCACCAATGTTGAGGCGAGAACGCAGTCGGATCGAGAAGACCGAGCTTGTCGTCTATGAACTCTGCAAGGAGACGGGATGTGATGACGGCTCGCGACAGGTCGTAATGACCGCGGCCGATCACGCAAGCGCTGCGCTTGCTGAATCCAGCCATGTCGATGCTAGGGAGGTATCTGGCACCAAAGCACGACCGCGCACCCAACGTTTGGCAAAGCGAGAGCAATTGAGATGCGGCGGAAGGGCCTGAGGAGCGTGAACATGGCCGAAGTGCACTCTTGATTGGACAGAGCCTGCACCCTCGCGAAGGCCACGTGCGATCGACACGGTCGCCACCATTGCCGATTCGGCGCATTCTAACCTTTCGATGGCTATGGCTGAAGGCGCCCGACGGGTGCTGTATAGCTTATTGGAGAGATGCCACTCACCTATCTTAGCGCTTGTGCCGCTGCTCCTGCTAACACGTGTTGACTCCACATAATGTAGATTGTATAAAATCGGCAGTTGATCCCACTCTCGGCGGATTTTAGAGCTGCCCGCAACAGCTATGCGGGTAGAGAGACTGGCTTTTGGAGGAGAACCGCGTGAAATCGAAGATTTTTTCCGGCTGCATTCCGGCGCTTATGACGCCCTGCAAGGCCGATCGCAGCCCCGACTTCGACGCTCTTGTGCGCAAAGGCGAGGAGCTGATCGCGACCGGCATGTCTGCGGTTGTCTACTGTGGCTCGATGGGCGACTGGCCGCTACTGACTGACGAGCAGCGCATGGAAGGTGTGGAGCGCCTCGTGAAGGCCGGTGTGCCGGTCATCGTTGGAACCGGAGCTGTCAATACCGCCGCCGCGGTGGCCCACGCAGCGCACGCACAGAGGGTCGGCGCCCAAGGCCTTATGGTGATTCCGCGCGTCCTCTCCCGCGGGTCGTCGCTCACCGCACAGCGTCACCATTTCAAGGCGATCCTCGCTGCCGCTCCCGATCTGCCGGCGGTGATCTACAACAGCCCCTACTATGGCTTCGCGACCCGTGGTGATCTGTTCTTTGCCCTTCGCGCAGAGCATCCGAACCTGATCGGTTTCAAGGAATTCGGCGGTACGGAGGCACTGACCTATGCGGCCGAGCACATCACTAGCCAGGACGACGGTGTGACGCTGATGGTGGGTGTCGATACCGCTGTGTTCCACGGCTTCGTGAATTGCGGCGCCACCGGTGCGATCACCGGCATCGGCAACGTGCTGCCTCGCGAGGTATTGCACCTTTGTGCCCTTGCTCAGACCGCTGCGAAGGGTGATGCCGAGGCTCGCCAGCGCGCCAAGGAGCTGGAGGAGGCGCTGCACGTGCTGTCCTCCTTCGATGAGGGGCCGGATTTGGTGCTGTATTATAAGCATCTGATGGTGCTGAAGGGAAACCCGGAATACGCGCTTCACTTCAACGAAACCGATGCGCTCTCGGATAGTCAGCGCGGCTATGCTGAGACGCAGCTCAGGCTCTTCGACGCATGGTATGCGGAGTGGAGCAAGCAGTCCGCCACCGTGCAGAAATACGCCGCCTAAGTGATGTGTGAGAGGCCCGCTCGACCGTGGGCCTTTTTCATTCTTGACTCCCCTGAGTGCGGGGCCATGGGTTTGAGGCTGCTTGAGCAGAGCCATCTCCGCGTGTCGGAGGCCCTCTCGGATCAATCCCCCACGAGATGTCGTTGAGAAATGCCCTACATCTTGGTTGATCCGTAGATTGTATACGGTATGCTTTCAGTTGGCTGGCAATGGAGCTGTGCGAGTGATCGAAACGAATCTATTATCGGCGGGTGCGTCATTGCCTAGCTCCCGCATGTCGCCTTGGCCGGTGCGCGCCGTCGTTGCCCTCTCCAATGGACTGCTCGCCATCGAGCGCGTCGCGATCATGAGCTTTATGGGTATCTTGACCCTGCTGATTTTGATCAATGTCACAACCCGGTATGCGGGTCTCCCAATCTACTGGATCGACGAGTCGGCCGTTTATGCGACTGTCTGGCTGACGTTCATTGGAGCCTCAGCAATGACGCGGCTTCGGCTCGACTTTGCTGTGACTATGCTCACCGAACGGCTCTCTGCGCGAGGCCAGCAGATAGCACGGATTATCTCCACGTTGGCGGTTGTTGGTTTCGGCTTCGGTCTAGGTGTTATGTGCTGGCTGTGGATGGACCCGGTTGGCATTGCCTCCGCTGGGTTTGATGCAAAGACCTATGCAGGCGAAACCTTCAACTTCCTCTATACAGAACGCACCCAGACGCTGAACTGGCCAAGTTGGATTGTGTATCTAGCCCTGCCGATCTTCGCCATCTCAATGACGCTGCACGGTCTTGCCAATACATTGGAGGACCTCGGAATTGTTAGCAGAAGCGCTTTTCCGGGATTCCAGCCCACCACCAGTGACGGTATCAACTAATGATCACCTCCGCCGCCTTCGTTGCCATCATGCTGGTTGGCGTGCCGATTGGCCTATGCCTTTGTCTCGCGGGCATTGTCTATATCATTGCCTCTGGCAATCCATTGCTGTTTCAATCTTATCCTCTCCAGATGTTCGGAGGAGTTGATAGTTATGGCCTGATCGCCATTCCGCTCTTCATCCTGATCGGCGAGATCATGAACGGAGGTGGTATCACGCGGCGCATCGTCGAAATGGCAATGGCCTTCGTAGGCGCATTACGGGGCGGTTTGGCTTATGTGAACGTGCTGGCGAACATGTTCGTCTCTTCGATCCTAGGTTCTGCTACCGCGCAAGTCGCGATCATGTCGCAGATTATGGTCCCCGAGATGGAGCGTCAGGGTTACGACAAGACTTTTGCGGCGGGCCTCACTGCCTATGGTGGAATGCTCGGCCCGATCATTCCACCCTCGGTGATGTTCGTGGTCTATAGTGTACTAGCCCAAGTGCCTGTCTCTGACATGCTGATCTCCGGCATCATCCCCGGCATCCTGTTGACGGTGCTGTTTTGCGCTATCATTGCAGTAATGGGTTTCGTTTACAACTTTCCGGCTGGAGCTCGCATGACACCGCGCAAGCGAGTGATGACGGTGCTCCGCGCGTTACCTACACTATCTATCCCGCTGGTGATCATCGGTTCCATCCTCACGGGACTCGCCAATGCTACAGAAGCAGCTGCCGTGGGCGCAGTTGCGGCAGCCCTGGTTGGCCGCTACTGGACCCGCGAGTTCCGTTTCTCCCAAATTCCGGAAATGCTACTCCGATCGGGGATCTACTCGGCAATTGTTCTATTCTTGGTCGCTGCCGCAGCTGTGTTCTCTTGGATCTTGATTTTCGGCAAGGTTCCGCTGGAAGTGGCGGGCTGGATCCAATCGGTTGCCAAAGACCCAGTCACCTTCATGCTTTTGGTCAACGTTGTCTTGCTCGTCATCGGCACAGTCATTGACGGCATACCAGGCTTGATCATGACTGTGCCGATTCTCCTGCCCATCGCGACTGAGGTCTATCACATCGATCCACGGCATTTCGGAGTCGTCGTTGTGATCAATCTTGTGCTCGGTCTTCTCTCGCCTCCTGTCGGACTTTGCTTCTTCGTCGCCGCCGCAGTAACGGGTGCCAAGCCTGGCAAGATGTTTTTAGTGACACTGCCCTTCTTTGTCATTTCTTGCGTGATGCTGATCATTCTGTCGGTTTGGCCCACCCTCTCGCTTGCCCTCATCGACTAACCTCACAAATATGGAGCGCCAATCATGACTATTTCCCGCCGTCATCTCTTCGCCATAGCGGCAGGCGCCGCCCTACCGCTTGCGGCCCCGACTGTGCTGCGCGCTCAGAACCGTGAGTTTCGTCTCGGCGTCATCACGCCTCCGAACCATCCCTGGAACAACGCTGCCTTGAAGGTTGGCGAGACGCTTAAGGCGGAGAGCAATGGCCGTCTGTCGCTCACCGTTTTCCATGCCGGCCAGCTCGGCAACGAAAGCGCCATGATGCAGCAGCTTCAGTCAGGGGCTCTCGACATGGCCTTCATCCAGGCAGCCGAGCTTGGCTCACGTGTCCCGGCGATTGCGGCCATCAATGCCCCCTATGTGGTTCGATCCACGGAGGCCGTAGCGAAGCTCGTTCGCCACCCGGTTGCACTCAGTTTGTTCGATTATCTTCCCAAGGAAACCGGCACGATCGGCCTGGGCTGGGGCATCACGTCGATCCGGGCAGTGTTCTCGGCCAAGGACATCTCGTCCGTTGCCGATCTAAAAGGCATGAAGCTGCGCATCAATCCGACCCCTGCCTTCCGCGATTTCTACCAGATCCTGGGAGCCGCCCCCACACCGATCCCGACGCCGCAGGTGTTCGACGCAATGGCCAACGGCCAGGTCGACGGTCTTGAGGCAGATCTCGACTTCTCCTGGAACCAGCGCTTCGATCGGGTTTCCAAGACTATCCTTCGGATGAATGCCGTTCACATGCCGATGATAGCGCTGGTCTCTGGCCGGGTCTGGACCACCTTGCCAGCCGCCGATCGTGAGCTGATCTCTAAAGTTACCCGCGCAGCGCTTGATGCCGAGATTGATGAGATCGTCGCTAATCAGCCTGGCCTCCTAGAGAACTTCTCAAAGCAGCCTGTCAAGATCGTCGTCTCTGATGTGAAGGACGCGGATCCAGTGATTGCCGAGTATGACAAGATTTGGCTTCCGAAGGCTCCGGTTCTGGCCGAGTTGCGTAAGGTCGGCGCTACGCTCTGAAGCTCCATCTCTTCCACTGACCACAGTCGGTACTTCCTCAATTGCCTCATGTTGCAGCCGGACGTCGGGCGTCCGGCTGCAGCTTTGAGCGTGTCCACCGAGGGACAAGGCCGAGGGCGAGCATCAGTCTGTGGCTAATCGACTTTGGTGTGCCCCTCGAAATACTTTCTGAGCGACCTGCTCACACCTTCGATATGCGCCTTCAAAAGCGTGCAAGCCGCAGAGATCTTGCCATCTGCGCAAAGGCGTACGAGTTCAGCATGCTCGACTTCCGCGCGTTCCATACCTCCAGTGAGCGAAAGCTGAAGCCGCGTGTGCCGGTCGCATTCCTGAAGAAGGCCGCTGACAATCGCTTGCGAACGGGGTTGCCCAGCATGTTGATACAGCAGGTTATGAAATTCGGTGTTCAGCTCGCCCCAGCGCCGAACGTGCTTAGCTCGAAGCTCCGAGCTGTATTCCTGAAGGATCTGACTTAGCCGCTCATAATCCGTTGCCGTGAGATGTTTGGCAGAGGCTTTGAGGAGCCGTGGCTCAAGTAGTGCCCGGAGCTCGAACAGTTCTTGAACTTCTTCCATAGACAGCTCTGAGACGATTGCGCCGCGATGTGGAAGGATCTTAACCAGCCCTTCAGCTTCGAGTTGCATCAGGGCTTCGCGCACTGGGATGCGGCTGACACCGAACTCCGTAGCCAGTGCATCCTGACGAAGCTGGAAACCAGATTTGAACTCACCATCCACGATCCTGCGCCTCAGTTCCTCTGCGACGGCAGAGGCGATGGTCCTGTGCTGTAAGGACTTTTGAGCGGGTCTGGCAGGGGGCATAGCTTTCACTGTCGTTGGTTACAGATCCTGTGGATGAATGGATCTTATGGCTCTATAGCAGACTGGCATAAGTGCGGCTTGACATCAGCGATTTTATACAATCTACGTTGAGGAAGTTCAATGCCGTATAGCAGGAGCAGGAGCCTGATGGCGAACGAAATTGCCTGGGGGCACATTTTCCCGGTCACGATCCCGTTCAAGTCGGACTACAAGCTTCAGCTCGAGGCCGTTATGGACCGGGCGCTCAAGAACCGTCCGAAGTTGCCGGATGTGGGCCTTAAGTCCGCAGCCTGATAAACCAGAGGCGAGGCGATCGGCCCCGCCCTTCATCTTCGACCTGCCATCTCTTTGAAATGCGAG
>NZ_JAFEMD010000124.1 GCF_016892765.1 Microvirga arvi | reverse complement strand
GACCTCGCCCGGGCCCATCTCGTCGCCCTTCAGCATCTCCGCAGCGGCGGCGAGTGCACGATCATGAATTGCGGCTACGGCCATGGTGCCTCGGTCCTTGAGGTCGTGGACATGGTCAAGAAGGTTTCAGGCGTCGATTTCGAGGTCCGCCTGAGCCCGCGCCGGCCTGGCGATCCCGCTCAATTAGTGGCGAAAGTCGACAGGATCAGCAGTCTCGGCTGGACGCCGCAGCACGACGATCTGGCGGACATCGTCGATCAGGCCCTGCGCTGGGAGCGGACTCTGCTGGGACGGAACGCCGCCTGACAGGAGAGGCGAACAGCAGTATCGCCGGCTTGGATCCATTCCGCTGGAGGCAGCCCACACGCTTGTCGCACAGGTCTTGAACCAAACAGGTGGGAGCCGCAGCAGGGGAACAGCGGAAACGACCTTTGCTCAAGGCCCAGCCCCAGTCCAGCCTGACGCGTTTGCGCCGCCGGTCGCCTTCTCTCGGCCGGTCAGGCTGGAGATAAGCCAGGTGCGGTGTGAGACGGCGGACAATCCTGATGATACTGAGCCATCACTGTAACGACCAAAGCCTCGTGGCTGCATTCAATGTTCTCAGAAGGCAGTGACCCTTAGCCGGGAATGACGGCGCTATGTCCGTGTGGACTGAGGGCACAGGTCCTATCAGGGAGGCGATGGTGTGCGTGAGAATTCTACGCAGCGGGGTTGCTACGACCTCCTCGGACCGTGGAGTACCTTCGATTACCCAGTGAAGAACCGCCAGTCCTGACTCTGTAGAGCCTGCCACTTGAGCTCGCCGGTCGGGGAAACCAGTCTATGGCTGTAGGCACTGGTACGCGACACAAACCGAGCTGCGGTACGCTGATCCCTCCTCATCCTGTGTTGGTCGAAAGATCAGGTCGGAGCCCTTAATCATCTCGGCTCTGCACAACCGCGCGATCTTGCACAGGCTGGCCTGCTCTCGGCACACGAGTTCAACGCTATCGGCAGCAGGGTTCTCCTTCCCGATCGCCATGGAGGCTCCTCCCGGAGGGTACATTGGACATCACCCTCCTGCTAAGACCGCTCTGCTCAGGCGGCTTGCAGGATCCTGACCAGACCGACCAAAGTCTTGGACCATGGTCGGAGTCGCGACCAACTTCCGGCCGACCTCCATCAGACCTCAGGAGGCATAGGCTCCGGCCTTCGGCGGTGGTGAACGTGCCTGCCTCCCTGTCACTCTCCCAGCATGTTCAATGCCCACAGAGGGCTCAACGGGGAACGGGGAACGACAATGGTCAATCTCGTCAAGCACGACCTGGAATTCATCCTGAAGCAGATCAAGATCGCTGAGGAGCACGCCGCCGGCGGCAATCTCGTGGATCTCGTGGCGGGCCAAGTGGGAGCCGGGGCAACGTCTCAGGCCCACCTCCTGCCCTACGGCCTGCGGACCGTCGACGGCAGCTACAACAATCTGATCGAGGGACGTGAGCACTGGGGTGCCGCCGATCAGCCGTTCCAGTGGCTGACGACTCCCACGACCCCGGACGTGGACAACGACGAGATCATGTTCGGCTCGCTGACGCCCGCGGCAGGCAGGACGACTGCGACTGCCATCTATCTCGTCAATAACAGCTACGACGCAAGCGGCGCTCCCCTCGCCAGAACGGTGATCACCACCATTCCGACCGTCACCGACGGCAGCGTCGACACCGCTGAGGTGCAGTCGCTCGGTTTCACGCCAGTGCCCGGCGCGGTCTACAGCCTGCAGCTTGGCGATCTCAAGCTCGAGACGACGCTTGATGCGACGCCCACCGCTGGCGAACTCGTGACCGCGATCCAAAGCTTGAGCGGCTATGCCGATGCACCTTTCACTGTGGGTGTCGGGACAAACAACGCGCTTGCCCTTATCTGGAAGGCGACTGGCGATGTCGTTGAAACGGCCAAATTGACGGTCACCAGCGTCGGCCCGGCTCCCGCCAATATGCTGCCGCCGGGTTCAGTGGTCGACGCCGATCCGCGGATAATCTCCAACCTCATCGTCGACCAGACCAGCCTCAACCCGGCAGCCACAGCGCTGTACGAGCAGATGCTCGACGAAGGCAAGCCGGTGTCGCGGCAGGTGCTGAAAAACCCTGATGGCACCACCGTCTACGAGCCGATCCTCGATGATCAGGGCAATCCAACCCGGGATGCCCAGAGCACCGTGATCCGGGATGTGACCAAGCCCGTCTACATCTACACCTTCAACAACGTGTCTCCCGACATCGGCGACTCGGCCCCGTACAACTCGATGTTCACGCTGTTCGGCCAGTTCTTCGACCACGGCCTCGACCTCGTGACCAAAGGCGGCAACGGCACTGTTTACATGCCGCTGCAGCCGGATGATCCCCTCTATAACCCCAATACACCTCATACCAACTTCATCCCGCTGACCCGTGTCTCACCCGGTGCGGTCAACGTGACCACACCCTGGATTGATCAGAACCAGACCTACACCTCGCACGGGTCGCACCAGATGTTCCTGCGCGAGTATGCGATGGTCGACGGCAAGCCGCTCGCCACCGGTGAACTGCTCGACGGGGTCCCGATCAACGGCGTCCGCGGACTGGCCACCTGGGCCGATGTAAAGAAGCAGGCGGCCGAGATGCTTGGCATCCGGCTCACCGATGCCGATGTGGGCAGTGTTCCGCTGTTCGCCGTCGATCCCTACGGCGAGTTCATCCGCGGTCCGAACGGGCTGCCGAAGATCATGGCGGCGCTGGCCCCGGACGGACAGCCGATCTATATAGAGGGCAGTCTCAGCAACCCCATCAATCCGTCAGCGATCCAGCTTCCTGTCGGCACCCAGATCATGGGCTCCAATGGAGCCGTGAACACGATCGAAGCCGGCGAGACGGTGTCGGCGGTTCGCACCGGCCATGCCTTCCTGGACGACATTGCGCACAATGCGGTGCCGGTGAAGGTTGACGGTCAGCTCCGGCCAGATGAGGATACTGTGGCCGGCAATGCCATTCCCGTGGACAGCCGTGGCAATGCCACTACCTATGACAATGAACTCCTTGACGCGCACTACATCACCGGCGACGGCCGCGGCAACGAGAACATCGGCCTGACTACCATCCATCATGTGTTCCACTCCGAGCACAACCGCCTGGTCGAGCAGGTGAAGGAGGTGGCGCTCGAGTCGCACGACCTGGCCTTCCTCAACCAGTGGCTGCGCGTCCCCGTCACCAGCATCCCGACCACGCCGGAGGGCATCAACGCCCTGCAATGGGACGGCGAGCGCCTGTTCCAGGCGGCGCGCTTCACCAACGAGATGCAGTACCAGCACCTGGTGTTCGAGGAGTTCGCCCGCAAGGTGCAGCCGGACGTGGACCTCTTCGTGTTCGAGCCGTCCGCAGACATCAACCCGACGATCTTTGCGGAGTTCGCCCACGCCGTCTACCGCTTCGGCCACTCGATGCTCAACGAAAACATCGACCGCATGAATGCGGACGGCACTTTCGACAACATCGCGCTGTTCGACGGCTTCCTCAATCCGGTTGAGTTCGGCTCGGCCAATCATGACGTGATGGCCGGTGCGATCGTCCGCGGCATGTCCCGCCAAGTGGGCAACGAGATCGACGAGTTCACGACCAACGTGCTGCGCAACCAGTTGCTCGGCATTCCGCTCGACCTGCCTGCGATGAACATCGCCCGCGGCCGCGAGGCGGGATTGCCATCCCTGAACGAGGCCCGCGCGCAGTTCTATGAAAAGGCAGGCCAGGACACCCAGCTCAAACCCTATGAGAGCTGGCTGGACTTTGCTCTCAACCTGCAGAACACGACCTCGATCGTCAACTTCATCGCCGCCTATGGCACGCACGCCACCATCACTGCAGCAAGCACCATCGAGGCCAAGCGCACTGCTGCCTTGAACCTGATCATGGGCCATTCGAGCCTGAACGAGGCGGATCGCCAGGCCTTCCTCAATGGCACTGGCCAGTATGCGGGCAACCTCGGCGGCCTGAACGATGTCGACCTCTGGATCGGTGGTCTGGCCGAGAAGAAGATGGATTTCGGCGGCATGCTGGGCTCTACCTTCAGCTTCGTCTTCGAGCTGCAACTGGAAAGCCTGCAGGACGGCGACCGGTTCTACTACCTCTCCCGTGTTCAGGGCTTGAACCTCTTGAACGAGTTGGAGGCCAATACCCTCGGCAAGATCATCATGAACAATACTGATCTGGGGGATGATGACGCGATGTCGCTGCCGGGCGATATCTTCTCGACGCCGACCTGGATCCTGGAGATGGACAAGTCCAAGCAGGTGACGGGCCTCGGGGCTGACAAGAAAGCTGACCCGACCCACGACGACGCGTTCCAGCAACTCGTCACCCCGCTTGTGGTGCGCAAGGATCTCGACGGCGACGGCGACGGCGACGTCCTGATCTACAATGGCGGCGACCACGTCGTTCTGGGCGGCACGGCCGAAGACGACATCCTCGTGGCGGGTGAGGGCGACGACACCGTCTGGGGCCGCGCCGGCAATGACTCCATCGAGGCCGGCTACGGCGTCGACCACATCTATGGCGGCACGGGCGATGACATCATCACCAATGCCGGTACCGATATCGGCGCGGCGGACTTCCTCGAAGGCGAGGAGGGCAATGACGCCATCCAGGGCGGCAGCGGCATGGCCCTGATCTTCGGTGGCTCAGGCCAGGACTTCGTCATCGCGGGTCCGGATGGCAAGGAGGTCTTCGGCGGTCTCGGCAATGACTTCATCGCTGGCGGTGACGGCGGCGACGCCCTCCTCGGCAATGAGGGTGACGACTGGCTCGAGGGCGGAGCGCGCTTCGACAGTCTCTCCGGAGAGAACTCGGAGCTGTTCTTCAACTCGACCATCATCGGCCATGACGTGCTCAACGGTCAGGGCAATGACACCGACTACGACGGTGAGGCCGGCGATGACATCATGTTCCAAGGGGAGGGCATCCAGCGCAACAACGGCATGGCCGGCTTTGACTGGGCCATCCACAAGGGTGATGCGGTGGCGGCCAACTCGGACCTCGGCATCCCGATCTTCGTCAACCAGGAACAGTTCATCCTGCGTGACCGGTTCGATCTGGTCGAGGGCCTGTCGGGCTGGAAGCACAACGACGTCCTGACCGGCCGTGAGGTGGTGGTCGGCGCCCGGGATGGCGCAGTCGAGGGCGACGGGGCGGACGGCGGCGGAGCGACCATTCCCGATCCGAATGATCCGCTCGACACCTACTCCAACGCGCTCCTGGAAAAGAACCTGGACCGCATCACGGGACTGCGCGAGCTCTTCTCGCACAAGACCTGGGATACCACCGACCCCGACGCGATCGTGATGGAAACGGGCGACGCCTCGGACATCCTGCTCGGCGGCGGCAGCAGCGACCGGTTCGAGGGTAAGGCCGGCGATGACGTGATCGACGGCGACCTGTGGCTGAACGTGCGGATCAGCGTGCGCAACGCCCAGGGAGTGGAGATCGCCACCGCCGACGGGATGACCGGCAAGCTGTACAAGACGGCCGCGGGGCTCATGGCGCAGGATGCGAACGATCTCTTCGCTGGAGGCAAGACCCTCTCGCAGGCGATCTTCGACCGAACCTTCAATCCGGGGCAGCTCCAGATCGTGCGGGAGCTGGTCAATGGCAACGTCGCCGGTGACGTCGACACGGCCGTGTTCCGCGGCAACCGCGACGACTACACGATCACCTACCTCGGCAACGACACCTACCGGATCGTGGACAACCTCGGCGTCGACAGCTCGGAGGCGGGCGACATTGTCCGGCGTGTGGAGAAGTTCCAGTTCGCCGATGGGGTGGTGAATGCAATTGATGTGCGCAATCAGCCCTTCGCTGTCCTGCACATTGCCTACGATCCCGATGATCTGAGCGGAACTCTGGTTGCCAGCCACCCGCCGAGTGACCGGGTGACGGGCTACCGCTGGGAGGCGCGTGCCGCGGATGGAACCTGGACGCTGCTTGGCTCCGGGCCGACCTTCACCCCCGGACCTGATCTGGCCGGCGTGGAGCTGCGGGTTCTTGCCCTGTACGATGAAAACCGCTTCATGGCCTCCGCCGAGACAGCCCTCGTCGACAGCGCGGCTCTGGAGAGGTTGGATGGGACGACAGGCCCTAACCTTATCCTGGGGTTGGACGGCGACGACCGCCTCATGGGTGATGCCGGCATAGACATTCTGGATGGCGGCGACGGCAACGACCGGCTCGACGGCGGCGACGGCAATGACACCCTGTACGGCGGGGCCGGCGACGACATCCTGATTGGCCGTCCCGGCGACAACCTGCTCGATGGCGGAATCGGGAATGACGCCCTGACCGGCGACCACGGCAACGACACCCTGGTGGGCGGCGCCGACACGGATACGGTCAATTTGGCCAATGGCCTGGAGGTCTACGACTTCGTTCGCGTCGGCGACGACATTCATGTGACGGACAACCTCGGTGCTGAGGGAGACGGACACGATGTGCTGCGCGAGATCGAAGTCCTCCAGTTCGCCGTGGAGACCGTTAACCTCTCGCTCGCGGCCACCGAAGGTGCGGAGATGCTCGTCGGCACTGCAGACGCTGATGTCATCGACGGGTTAGGCGGCAATGATCTCATCTTTGGCAACGCTGGGGATGACACCCTCAGCGGTGGCGTGGGCGCCGACACGCTCCTCGGCGGGGCCGGCTCCGACCAGATGTCCGGTGGGCTCGGGGCTGATCGGATGAGCGGCGGTGTCGGCAATGACACCTACGTGGTCGATAATGTGGGTGATCAGGTCGT
>NZ_JAFEMD010000123.1 GCF_016892765.1 Microvirga arvi | reverse complement strand
GATCCGCCTCCCGCATCCAATCACGCTATGGAATCATGGCCAGCATCCGTTGGCCACCCCGCTGAAACCTGCTTAGATGCAGAGGTCTCGCCTTGCCCCCTTCGTTGCTCTAGCGGAGCAACGAAGGGGAACAGGAGTTCACCTGTCGATTACGTATAACCTTATCGGAATATCCTTATCGGATCACATGGTGGGCGAGGGCTCAGTTCTCCCTTCTCAATTTCAAGCCAAACGGTACGCGGATCCGCGGTCGAAACCACAGTATCCTCCCATCCTCCATCCATCGCACTCGACCGTCGCCCGTTGGCGCCGGGCGGCGCACCTGCCGCGGAGGGTCGGACGACCAGAGCATCTCCGCTTGAACCACTCGAACTCTCTGGTGAGACGGCCGTGATGGGTTGCCCATGCCCTCTACCCTCCCAGCGAGTCCCAGAAAAGCACTCTTTATCATGGAATTAGCGCAAGAAGCTCGGAACCTAAGTGAAGAAACCAGATTGACTTGATGCGGAGGCATTCGCGCAAGCCCTCTCGTGCAAACTCCTTGCACCGGTCTCCGCGGTTCGGGCCCCGTTCACTCGCTTAGAGCGGGGCTTTTCCCGATTGCGGAAGGATCGTCTCGCATCCTGCCAAGCGACCGAGAGCCACAGTCCAGCGGGAGAATGGGGAAAGCAGTGGCCGAAAAGCAACGGGCTTGCTGATAGGCTTTCAGCCCTCCCGCGGCCTCGCAGAAGCGTCCAAGAGTCTGACACGAAGCTTGGCGTATCAGCGCCTGAATGTAAGTGCACGCATGCAGACCGTAATCGGTGCCGTAAACGATCGGTTGAGTCGAAGCAAAAAGCGGCCAGAGACGGGTGAACCGCACTCCGTTTTTACCGGACACTGGCATAGCTCGATAAGGCATAGGCTGAGGGCTATGATGACGAGAATGTCTTCTGATCGCCGTTCATTTTCCGCCCCATGTCGTCCTGCCCAGGTGCTGGGCAAGTTGGCCGACTGCGGCGCGTGCGGGGTCCGTGGTCGCCGCTTGGCCCTTTCAGCGATACTGTCCTGTCTGGCACCAGCTTAGGCACGCTGCATTCAGACACCGCGCATGGCATGAGGGATATGCTGAGGAAAGGAAGATGCAGGAAGGACCGCCTCCCGTTTACGGTGTTGGCGGCCCTTCGCTGACGTTACTGTACCGCCCCTAAAGCACAGTAAAACCGCGAATTTACTGATTAGGTAAGATATAAATTCGTATTTCGCCGGCCTGTTGTACTGATAGCTCTTCGCTTCCCGCTCATCAATTCAGGCAAACGGCCTAATCCTTGGCAGGCTCTGGATTAATCCATGGAAAACAGACCAGCGAGAGCTGACTCAGCAGATGAGTTGCTCAAGGGAGCCAAGCGATGAGTTAAGATGAGACCATCCTGCCCGGATTGTTACGTCCCGAAACCCCTCCCCTGAACCAATTGCACACCTGCTGCCGCTGCTGCGGCTCTGGTGTTGACACCTAGAGCACGAAACAGGCCCGCCATATGCACCTTGACTGTTCCTTCCCCTAAACTCAGGGTCCGGGCGATTTCCTTGTTGGATTTGCCTTTTAGAAGGAGTTCAAGCACCTCGCGCTGCCGGGGCGTGAGGGTATCGGGTGGGCTGGTTTTGGGAGATTTTGCGTTAAGGACCGGTCCCTCCGTTACCAGGGATGCGATGCTGGCGATCGACGGTGGAACGTAAATTCGTCCGTCGACAATCATCTTGAGCGCTGACGTCAGCTCGGACGGAGTTTCGTTTTTCGGCACATAGCCGTGAGCACCAGCATCTAGCGCCATGAGAATATCGTGCCTTCGGAGTGACGTTGACACGACGGCGACTTGAACCTCGGGAAAGCAGTCGCGCACTCCCGTGAGGCTGCTTGCACCCTGGAGTCCGGGCAGGTTGAGTTCGAACACGCTCAGCCAAGTTTGAGGTTGTTTGATGAGATGATCGAACGCTTGGTCTAGGGTCGTCGCGTGATGGACCGTTGAGAAGCCCAGTCGGGTTGTTAGGATCGTTTCAACTGCAAGTCGAAAGTACTCATCTGGATCGGCAATCAGCGCGACCCGGCGTGACCTGTCCATAGTTGCCCCTTAGGGGTAGTTCCAACGTATAGAGTGTGAATGCTTTCATTACTGCTGTGGTTCCCTGAGACAGCAGGCCTAAAGGAGATCTTTGAAAGTGCCTAGGCTGGCTGGCCTACTAGGCAGGAGCATGAGGCTCTCACTATAAACACAGCTCTTTTCGTTCAAGGCGTAATATTACAGCACTGGTTAGGTTTGCAAAACGGTGGCCACCTACTATTTTCATATTCGCGATGAATTCGGTTTTGTCGAAGATGCAGATGGGATTGACCTCCCGGACCTGGCAGCTCTTGTCAGCGAGGTCATCCGGAGCGCAAATGAACTCTCCCGAGAAACGGCTGCTCATCGGAACATGCGGTTTGAAATTACCGATGCGACCGGACGGACAGTGCTCGTAACTCCGGTTCAGGATAGCATGACCTCTTGGGAGCTTATGGCCCGGTTGCCGGAGGCACAGAAATCAATGCAGTAGGGCTGGCCATGCGTTCATCGGAGATCTCGCTGCACAGCAGCCTACTTCCGGCAGATGCTCCCCTTCGCCAGCCGGAAACGTTGTTCAGACAAACTGGGCACCTTACGGCGCCTTTCTCATGACCGCGAAGCTGAATCGTCTGGCACGTCTTGTCATCTTCGTCTCGACCTTGATGAGGTCTGGCGCCGCCCTGATTGCAGACATGGGAGCCTCGGACGAAGCGATCCCCAAAGGGTCGTGGCTAGTCCCTCTTGAAGTTTACCGGCGTAATGGGCAGGTGCAGGTCGGGTTCGTAGCGCGGCTTGGTAGCGATGACTGCAGAGGTCCCGGACTTCGGGAGAACGGGCGCTGCGATGATTCCTGCAATAAAGACGAATGCTGCAATGATGAGTCCATACCGCCCATAGATAGAAACCAGATCCCTTCTCGTCATTCCGACCCTTGTGTTGTTGGAGTTGCCGGAGTCGTGCAGCTTGACTGTGGCCGGATCAAGACGTCGCTCGCGGCTCCTTCCCTCGTTACTACGGGCTCCTGGAAACGAGTGCAGGTAACCTTGGGTTGTTTGCTCAGAATGTTGGGGGGCGCCATCCTGTGCCTTGAAACACCTGCTCCACACATTACCGCCCGCGCTCGCAAGCCTCATGCGGGCATTGAATGGCTTCAGCTGACCTGCAGCGGTGGTCACTGGGAGGCATTCGACGTTTCGCCTCTGGAAGGCTGCCTTCGGGCGGGAAATGGCCGCCTGATGAGGCGCATTCCGATGTCAGAGTTCCAGACTCCTGCGACGGTTACGCGACTCCAAGATTGAGCAGCACGTTGACGGCTCCAACAAGGTTGTCGTTGGCGTCGTGCAAAGGGGTAGGAAACGGCCGGAAATGAATCCGGGTGCCATCCGGCCGCTCCGCAATCGCCGTCACACCCCGGATCCTCCTGTCCTCGCGGATCGCCACCGCCATCGGGCAGCGGTCATGCAGCAGCGGAGCACCATTAAGCTCGTAAATATGCCAAGAGCCGCACCAGCGGTCCCGTCCCAGAACCGGGCGTCGTCCCCACAGGGCCACGGCAGCCTCGTTGTAGAAGGTGATGCGTCCTGTCGCGTCGGTCGTATAGACCGCAAACGGGAGAGCCGCGAGGAGGTCGGCATACCGTTCCCCGGCCGATTGCTGATCCGCTGTGGCGCGACAGAGGTACTCAATGACCTGGTCGGGGCTGCTGTGCCTGGCCAGAAGCCGCAGCAGAGCCCTTCGCACATGCTTGCGAACGCTCAGGCTCGTTTCGTGTTCTGGCCGCGCGTCCGCCTTGGATGCAAGGCTCTTTTCTTTGGTTCCGGCTGTCCTCTCCTCAGCCGTGACCTGGAACAGGTAGAACCCATTGAATCGCACGCCCGTCTTAGCGGCTCGCTCAATAAAGCCTGGCGGCTTGGCGTCCTGAGGACTAAGAGAGCGCTCATACACCCACTGCTCGGCGCCAATAAAACCTGGGAGCGGGCAATCCTCGGGCACGGCGCAGAGGATCTCAGGCCGCCGCTTGTTCCTGAACAGGTTAAAAGCAAAGTTGAGTACGCCTGGTGTGGCTGGAGCCAACTGATGAACGGATCCCATGACGTTCCCTCCCGCGGCTGGCGTTTTTATGATTTTTTGATTCGTAAGATCGTAGCCCCATTCTGCTCTCCACCCAAGGGGTGCAGGCACGACGCGACCTGACACGCTCGACGGGCTCTTTCCCGATCTCATCCCACTCGTTCTGCAAGGAATTGATCTGTCTTGATCTCTTCGAAGGAGTTGCACTCGGGCGCGATGAGCCGGCGCCCATCCTCGCCCTGGGGGTAGCGTAGATGGGCAACCCTGATAGATGCGGAGTTACCGGGGGTGCCGGGCTGGATGCCCAACTCAAAGGTTGCGAAGGCGTGCATGGGCTGGTCTCACACGGATAAGAGCGCGAGGCCACACCCCGCCCGCGCCAGCGAAAGGCGGGTTTTGGAGCGGTGGCAATTTGCCCTTTAGATCCGGCACTCCGCCGAAGACAGCCGCCCAAGGTCCTGCTCCCGATGCTGGTAAAGGGCAGCAATGGCGACATGGGCAATGCGAGTGGCGATCTGCTCATCCTTCCCGTTGTCCGGCTCGGTGGAATGCTCCTCGGCTTCTCCGTGAAAGCTGGTGTCGGCACTCTCCCAGAGAGCCTCTTTGACGGCCCTTGCAACAACTTCGATCTCTTCCGTCTTCATGCCCACGTCCTCCCAGCGAATGGCTCTCCGCGGCGGCGATGCATGAAGGAAATCTTAGCCCCGTCCGGGTATCTTGGACTTGAAACCCATCAGGCAAGGGCCATCCGTCTTATGAAACCGTGCCCCCACCCGAGTGGGGTATCTCTTTGCACTTGGCACGGAAAGTACTCTTTCTCTGGCAGATGCTTGGCTCAAGGAGAGACCTTCCTCGCCAGCCCCATCGAACACGGCCTATGTTCTTGAAATCGCTATCGAAGAAGCCTGTTCACCCACACGCAGATATGGGCTGCCATTGACGCTATTGGGGAGGCCCAACGGATCTCAGTGTCGTCTCTTGCGGTAAGGGCCGGATTGGATCCGACCGCATTCAACCGCTCAAGCGGGTTGGCCGGGATGGCCGCGCGGATGGCCTTCGACTGAGACGCTGTCGAAAGTTCTCACAGTTGCCGGCATGAACCTCAGAGCCTTGGCTGACCTGATGGAAGCCGACCGGTCCAGGAGGCGCAGGATCGGGGTCAGTCCAGACCGAAAGGCAAAAGGACGAACAAGCGCCAGAGCGGCCAGGAACTATTCTCCTAGGCCCGGGTTCTCTTGGGCTCGCGTGGAACTCATGCACGGTGCGGTTGAATATGCACCGGGTTAACTGCACTTGGAGAACACACGGAAATTCGGGCGACGGCGATGCTATGTGCATTGCGGTACAGGAAGCTTGCCCTAATATTCTGTGGGGGCTGAACATGACCGATGATGAAATTGAGGCTGTGGCGGCGGAGCTGGCCAAAGCGGGTGGAGTGTCCTGGCATTCAGGGCAGGAGCGTGGTCCGTTGAAGCTGGTCATGGATCGTTACCGCGACCGGGCGCGCCTCGCCATTGCGACCCTCGACCGCCTCCGGACAACCAAGCATTCTCCTGGTGAAATGGAGGTCGAGCGGCCAGGACCAGCCGCCGAGAGCGATGTTGTTTCTGAGGGGAGCCTAGTCTTGTACCGCCCTCCCGGCGACAAGAGAACCTATCCCTGCCGGGTTGAAAAGGTCGAAGGCAGCCGCGTGTACCTTGTTCCTGAGCTACCAACCTGCACGGGCTGGGTCGATCTCGCCAACCTCTCCTCCCCGGCCATTCAGTAAGGTGTCTCAGCCATGACCACTTTCACCAACGGCAAGGACCTTGCTGAAGCTCTCTTTGACATCGACCTGTCGGCCAGTCCTGCGGAGGGTTGCGCACTATCCCGTTCAGTGCCCGCCCGCTACTTCTTCAATCTCACGAATGGCGAGACCATGATCCGCGATAAGGAGGGCATTGAGGCGTCCAGTCTCCAGGCGGCGGTAATCTCCGCCATGGAAGCCGTCGAGGAGCTTCGCGCCCAGGATCCATCCGACTCGGAGGAGTGGCAGGGCTGGCGGCTGGAGATTGGCGATGCCTCGGGCCAGGCGATCCAGGCGATCCCGCTTGATATTCTCTCGGCTCATTGACCAGGTGTCGGAAGCGCGTCGGCCTCTTGGGTGCAGTAACGGGCAAGGGCCGGCCCTCCCTGCGCTTATATACGAAACTGGCTGCGTGGCGCATCGGGCTAAGTCAACACGGAACCCCGTTCGGCACTATCCCGGATGGACTTTCTATTCACTACCGTTGACATGCCCTCTGAGAACAGATGGGCCCTAAACCGAACTGCGCGCCGTATTCGATGGGGACGTCGCCTTGATTTTCGGATCACGGCCGCTCCGCCTGCCCTTCTCGCGCACGATGACGGTGCCGAACGAGGACAGTTTTACGTTCTCAGCGTTCACCAGAGTGATGCAGATCTTCCCAAAGACATGGTAAACTTGGCTTCGGACCCCGTTCGCGAGAGACCAACCTCTTTGCAAGCCGCGTCTGGTAGATCGGCCCGAGTGGTGGTCTTGCCTGCCATGCGCGCGTGCTATCGTTATGCACAAGAAAAGCCCGCTGTCTCCAGCAGTCCAAGTTACAGAGACTTTATCCTCTGAAAGGGAACCATGCCGCAGGGGTAGAGGCGCCTCCTTGAAAAGCCGGTACTATTGATCTTCACGTCACGGGTGTAACATAGGGCGGTGTCCGTCATCGTGAGGAGGTGCGCGATGGAAGGCAACGT
>NZ_JAFEMD010000122.1 GCF_016892765.1 Microvirga arvi | reverse complement strand
CAGATCGATGATCTGCTGCCGTGGGCCTATGCCACCACGCCGGACCTCAAGGCCGTGGCCTGAGAACATCGCTTACGATAATTGGGCTTGAAGCTCAGAACAGGATGCAGCCCGCTATACAGATGAGGCAGGTGCTTGAGCGATCTGTAACATTTCCCATTAATTAACGTCTGTTCATTTCAGTCCTTAAGCACAATTGACATAGATTAGATCTATACTTTGTGGTTAGCATTAGAACCCAATATAGTTATTATAACGCTATTGACACAAATTATTCGTTACTTTGATATAATAAATGTGTATTTTGATATATATGTTTGTAGTGACTGCATTCAGCAATAGAGCGAGTTCAATCATTGAATATACAATGGGAAATGGAACTCAGTCGATCAATACCGGTACGTGCCGACAATGCATCCGGCGATCCCATTTATCGCGATTGGTCCCAGAGCATAAGAACCGCGACTGTTCATGACTTTGATGCTCTCACCCCGTACATCCCGGCGTGGGATCGGCTCGCTTGGGAGGCTGCCCAAAACGTTCCTACTCTGCTGCCGGGCTGGGTTGATGCCTTTCTTCGTCATCAGTTGAGGCCGAACGAGAGCTGGTTCTGCAGCTTTGCCTATATTGGGGACAGACTTATCGGAGTCCTACCTGTTATTGTGACACCACACCTGCTCTTGGGCCGCCACTGGCCTCAGTTGCGAACTCCATATGATAAGCGAACAACCCACTCTGGCGATGTTGTGCTGGCGCCCGATTGCGCTGCAGTGGCGCTCAAGGCGCTGTTGGCCGAGGCAGCCCATATGGTGCCAAGTCACTCAGGCCTCGATCTCAAAGCTGTGCGGTGTAATTCTCCTGTTTGGCTTGCCCTACGGAATGGAGCCGATGGCTATCTCGTCCGTAGTGGTCACCGTTTCGGGTATTGGTTTCTTGATGTGCAGGGGGATTCCGCCGGCTACTGGGCCAATCTTTGTAAAATGCGCCAGAACCTGAGGCGGAGTCACAGAAGGCTCGAGAAACGGGGCGCCATCTCGGTGGAGATGAAAAGAGGATCATCGGCCAACGAGAACTTCCTTGCCGAATTTCTGGCCCTCGAAGCCTCTGGCTGGAAGGGTCGCATGGGTACGGCCATCCTTAATGATCCCAACTTAGTTGCCTTTTACACTACGCTAGTCAGAAACTTCGCCAACCAAGGTCAGCTGGAGTGGCATGGAATTCGAGTTGACGGCAGACTCATCGCTGGACAGCTTGCGGTGCGGTGCGGGAAGGCTCTGATCCTTCCAAGATACGCTTATGATGAAGATTTCGCCGAGTGTTCGCCCGGCCATCTGCTGACAGAAGAAGTTATCGAAAAGGCATTTTTCGATCGTGAGGTTACCGAGATCAATATTATGAGCAGCGCGCACCAGTGCAGCCTCTGGCATATGGCGCAGGATAGCTACATTGATGTGCACTTAGTTCGCCAAAGGACCTTGCCAGTCCTGTTCAATCTCCCACAAATTGCTGCACGAAAGGCGTACCATGATCATGTGCGGCCTCGAATTCCTATAACCGTGAAGCAGCTTTACCGCCGGTTAAAAAGGATAAAACATCGCAAGCCTTGATAATCGAATTTAAATGCTGATCGACCACAGCCGATGACAACTGCGCTTCCATGATGATTGAAGCGGGGAGTACACAGTGAAAGTTGCATGTGTTGGCGCGGGCCCTGCCGGTCTCTATTTCGCGATCTTGATGAAACTGAGTAATGCGAAGAACGACATCACGGTCTTCGAGAGGAACCCTGCAGGAACCACCCATGGATGGGGTGTCGTCTTCTGGGATGATCTGCTCAACAACTTGAGCCGCAATGATCCCCAGAGTGCGCGTGAGATCATCGAACACTCTTTCCGCTGGCCTGGTCAGGTTGTGGACATGAAGGGAAAACAACGCGTCCACCAAGATAGCAGTGGCTATGCCATTTGCCGCCGAGAGCTTTTGGCTATCCTGACCAACCGGGCAATAGAACTGGGGGTAGAAATCCAATTTAAGCACGAAATTGCGCAAGTCGAACAACTGCCTCATGCTGATCTAATCGTTGCTGCTGACGGGGTTGGAAGTCAGTTACGGCGACTTCATGCAGATCAATTTAAGACGCATATCAGTGTCGGCAGGAACAAATATGCTTGGCTGGGGACGACGCAAGTTTTTTCGGAATTCACATTTGGCTTCGTGCCGACAAAGGCTGGATGGATCTGGTTTCATGCTTATGCCTTCAAGAAGGATATGAGCACCTTTATTGTCGAGTGCGCTCCAGAGACATGGACGGGACTTGGCTTTAACAAATTAAACGCAGTTGACAGCCTTAGACTATTGGAAGACCTCTTTAAGCAGCATCTTGACGGTCATCAACTCATTACCCATGCCAGCGAAAGCAAGAGCCTGCCTTGGCTCAACTTCCGCAACTTGGACAACGAGACGTGGTGTACGGACAATCTTGTGCTGATTGGGGATGCGGCGCACACTACCCACTTCACAATCGGTTCGGGTACTCGGCTCGCAATCGAGGATGCTATCGCCCTTGTGAATGCTTTGGGCAATCAGGATGAGGTTAAGGCGGCGGTCAAGGTGTATGAGAGCGAGCGGCAGCGCGCCCTGATGCTTCCAAGGCGGCAAGCGCGTCTCAGTGCGCGATGGTTTGAGAGCCTTACACGCTACACCGATTTGGATACGCCAGAGTTTCTCATGCTGATGATGAACCGGCGTTCCCCTCTAATTCCCTACATGCCACCGAGAGTGTATTGTCAACTCCACACAGCTCTCCTCCGAGATTCAGTCTTTCGGAAACTATACAGAGGTGTGGCTGCCGTGGTTGGAAGTCTCCGCAGACAGCAGCCGTCGCTCAGATAATTGAGACTTGATGCTCAGGGAACATGGCTGCAGCCACTTCAGGACCAATCTTGAGAGGGCTCATGGGTGGCACAATCGTGCGCAGGTTCGACGGATTTTGCCGTAGCACTCGCATGAAATTTGTTCGAGGCTAAGGCAGTCTGAGATGATGATTTCTCTGCGCTGCTTCGTGATCAGATCCTTTATCTGAAATGTGCGCAGCAAGGTACTGATCGTTGAGCGCTGCCCCGACTCGGCCGCAGTATGGATCAGGGGCAGGATGTCCGTGTTATTGCGGTCTTGTGTGCTCGTGATCTCGCTGCAGCAGCGCGCCTCTATCGTTTGGAAAGCAGTGCAGGAAACTGCCAGGAAGGTTTGGACCTGCAGCGCCTAGCTACAGCCGGGATCAATTACCGTATCTTAGCTCGATCTTGCATCGCTTCCTGCACCCTGTCGAGAGTGATCCGGAAGGTCGCACCAGCGATTTGCACCTTATGCATCCGAAGGCCCAGTGGGAGACAATTGCACTGATTAGGCCGAACACGCACTCACGCCCAATAGACGCCACCTCGGTGAACTAGCTCTCTCATGTTAAGCTACCCCCCTGCACTTCCGAGCCGGCGTTTGGACATGGAGAGCAGGTGGTCGGTGCTGCCGCCGCCTCTAAGTCAGTGAACCTCCGCATTGCTGGAATATTCCCTTATCATTTCACTCGATATTTATGGCCGATTTAAGCAACGAGATGTCTCAGATTAACAAGACAGCCAAAACCTCGGCCGATATGAAGGCCTAGATCCATTGGATTCTGTGTAAGTAGTTTATTTGAGTGTAGCGTAGATTTGTTCATGGCTAAAAATTGCCATAATCATCTTGTGTAGAGATATGCGTCGCTAGACAAATGAATAACATTAAAACTATATAGGGGCTTTTTATGTCTTCATATTTTACGTCTGGAAGCTATGATATTCAGAATGATGGCGCATCATATGCCTATAATTACGATACGACATCTGACGTAATGCGCTTCGAAGTCCGGAACGGCGACAGTCCCGTTTACGGCAACTCTAATACCCAGCGTTCGGAGGTCTCGAGCAAGAACCATCTCGCCTTCGGTCAGACTTATACCTTGAGCTACAAGTTCATGATCGAGCCAGGCACCAAGAGCACCTCCGACTGGGTGATTATCGGCCAGGCTCATGCTACGGAAGATGCCGGCGAAGGCGGCGCGTCGCCGCCGTTCGCAATCGAACTGGCGAACGGCGAGAAGATGCGGATCGTAGCCCGCTCCTCTAATGCCGATGTGACCTCCTCGTCGAACATCAAGTATATGAATCTGTACCAGGACAGCACGGACTTGGTGCGCGGGCAGTGGTACGATATGAAGATCACGGTCAAGTTCGACCCGGCCGGCAACGGTATGCTCGACGTCTGGCGTGACGGCAAGCAGATCGTCGACTACACGGGTGCGATTGGCTACAAAGACCAAACGGGCCCGTACTGGAAAGAGGGCATCTACCGCGAGCATGCGCCCGAGACCCTGGCGGTGAAGTACACTGCCCTGGACGTGGTAACAGGAACAGGCTCGACCTCAACAACACCTCCCCCCACTTCAACAACGCCTCCCCTCACCTCAACGCCCGAGGCATCGACGCCAACCTCAACACCGACTACCACTAATACAATCAACGGCACCAATAGCTACGATGATCTGAAGGGTACCCTCAGTAACGACAAGATTGATGGATTGGCCCACAATGATATTCTGCGCGGCATGCTCGGTAACGACGTCCTTACTGGCGGAACCGGCAAGGATTGGTTCAACTTTGACACTAAGCTGGGCAGCAGCAATATCGATACCATTACTGACTTCAATGTAGCCGACGATAGCATCCGATTTAACGACGCAGTGTTTACCAAGCTCTCAGTCGGCACGTTATCATCGCGCAACTTCCGGATTGGTGAGAAAGCCATGGATTCGGATGACTACGTCATCTACAACAACAAAACTGGCGCGCTTTCCTATGACGCCGATGGTTCTGGCGCAGGTGCAGCGATTCAATTTGCGAAGGTCAATGCCAATCTGATGATGACAGCTGCCGACTTCATCATCTACTAAGTTTTACAGAATCAGGGCGGCCTCGGACCATGCCGAGGCCGCTCGCTGCAAATTCATGAGCTTGGTTGCCGCGTTGCCGCCTATGGAATGTCCAAAAACTGGGTTTTGTTCATCTGAAGGGCACCATGGTCGTATCCTGCGACGTCTGCTGGTAGACGGCCAGATTCTGGCAGGCGGGAATGAGATGACGCTCGGCGCTTGTGCGCTGGGATGAGCTGACCCGTTTCCTGGATGACGGGTGCATTGAGATCGCCTCCAACGTCGTCGAGCGGCGATCTGGCCCTTGGCTTCGACGCGCAAGAACGCGTTGGCTGCCGAGTCGGATCGTGGGGGCGAGCACTGGGCGATCATCGCCTTCTTCGTTGAAACGTGCAAATTGTGCGGAGTGGATCTGCAGGCTTATCTCACTGACGTCTTGAGCCGCATGGTCATCGGTCATCTCAACACACAGATGGATGATCTCCTGCCTCAGGCCTACGCCACTACGCAAGACCTTAAGAACGTCGCTTCAGACATTGCTTACCGCTCATCTTACATTTCACCAATAGTTTGCTCCTCATTGCTGATCATGTCCCGGCGAGCTGAAGTCGGCGACTTACCTGTCCATCGATGAAATGCATGAATGAATGAGCTGACTTCCGAGTATCCGAGAAGCCATGCAACCTGTGACACGGACAGCTTTTCATTACGGAGATAGCGTTGCGCCAAATCCAAGCGGATCTTTTCTAATACGCGGCTAAAAGTCAGCCCCTCCTCAGCCAATCTCCGAGCGAGTGTTCGAACGCTCATTCCTAGTTCCGCCGCCACATTACTGATCGTCGCATCGCCATTCGGCAGACGGCTGGCGATAGCATGCTCAACATAGCTCTGAGCGGATGTGCGGCTAAACTGAAGATGCTCAGTAACGCTATCTAGATGATCTAAAAGAATTCGGTTCAGAAAGGGATCAGCCCCGGAAATGATCACGCTATTGAGCAGACCGAGCACCTGGTGATCGAATGCGACCTCGTGTTTGACTTCTCCGAACCGTATTGAGCAGCCAAAATACCGCTCAATCTCCGACGTATTATTTTCCCCGACGTGAATGAAGCTGACATAGTTTGGCGTGATATCACGTCCGGTAAATGTGCGCATTAATCGAAGCAAACATGTCATCCAAAACTCCGTTTGATGACGGTTGGACCTCGGTTCCATACCCACATTCCCGATGCCAAGCGTTAAGGGGCCAGGCAACCTTTGTAATAGAAATTGTTCATCAAGGACTGTGCTGTAGTTAACTGCATAGTCAACTGCTTCTGCAAGCGTATCAGAAGATACTATCAAGTAGTACAGAGCCCCGATCTTCCGGAGATCAAAATCCTGCGCAAGGTGAAATCCGAACAATCCGTCAGCCGATTCTTCTGCAACCAGATTCGCCAAGGCGATCTGACTGCGTCTGCTCATTCGACGATGCTCACCTTCCGACGCAATGGCATGCATGCCCGCCTTCTTAAGCAGCTCACTTACTCTCATGCCTCTGGCATCTGCATAGTCAAGTGTAAGCTTTGACAACAAACTAGTGTCTGATGGCAGCTCGATAGGACGCCTACCTGCAAGACGGCTCAGCTTGATCTGGCCCATGCGGCACCCCTGTAAACACCGGCAACGAGAGATGACTCATGTTTGCGCTGTTCAAAGAGAGATCGGTTCCGAACGGCTCAGTGACAGCTACAGTCAGAAAAGATCGGAACGACTTATCCGAAATTGAGAGAGACCATTCCCAAAAGCATGGACAGGGCAGCTCATTGCACGCAAGGAAGCCCCCGGTCCAGGAATCACATTCTCCATCAGTTTGATGCCAAGGCTCTCATTGCTTGCCTGAATGATGAGTTCTTCGAAGCTGCACATCCGAAAGGAATTCAAACTCGATAGGAGTGTCGTTAAACATATGAGTTTGAATAATGAACCACTTCCATTCTCCGGCTGCTCAAACTCCTTGATCATCATGGCATGATGCATAGCTTTAGAGTAGAACCTTACGAGAGCGAGCACAAATAGACGAAGCCAGTCCGATTTCTATCTACTCATTTGTTAAAGCGCTTTTGATCCGGACTTGAATCCATTCGGGTGGGTTGGGCGTTGACTGGGATATGGCCCGGGAGGCGAGCC
>NZ_JAFEMD010000121.1 GCF_016892765.1 Microvirga arvi | reverse complement strand
AGCTCGCATCCAGCCAGCAGACTGAACGTCAACAGGAAGCAGTCATTGAGAGGCATCATGGCAACACGATCGAGCAGCTCTTCGCCAAGCTCAAGGCGCTGCTGCGCAAAGCGGGTGCTCGCACCAAGGAGGTGCTCTGGACCACTATCGGTGAAATGCTTGATGCGTTCTCGCCCGAGGAGTGCCGGAACTATCTCAGGAACTGTGGATAGAAGCCCGTCTAACTCAAAACTGCTCTAGTCTCACAAAGCCGCGTGCCTGCGCGGGCTGCCATAGCGACCCTGATGCTGGCATGGAACCGACGCACCTCCTGCAGCAGGCGCCGGTTTGCTATGCCGCTTTGGCTCTCCGGCCGGGAGTGCCAGGCAAAATAGCCACTGGCAGAAACCCGAGCACGCGGCACATGAGCCGCACCGGAAAGGTACGGGTATGCTGCCTGATACGCCGCCATCAGCCGGACCGCAGACGCGACCCACGCTGGCAACTGCACTTCACCCCTACCAGTGTCACATGGCTCAACCTGATGGAGTGCTGGTTATCGATCTTGACCTGACAGTGCCTGCAGCGCGGCACCTTTGCCAGTACCGATAGTCTTAAAGCCGCGATCCAAGCCTATATTGACCAGAACAACCGCGATCCCAAACCACTCGTCTGGAGCAAATCCGCCGATGAAATCCTCGCTAGCGTTAAACGCTTCTCCCAATGCACTTTGAGCTCACAACACCAGCACATTTCATCAGTTTAGCTGGAAAGTTCCGACAGCCGTCCTGAAGCTGGTCTCATAGCGATGGTGTTCATACACCTCGCTGCCATCATGCTGAAAATAGTTGTGCCAGACGCAATTCGTGTGAACCTCCTTCAATAAGGCAACACGGAGCACGCAATTGGACGCACATTCGGCCAGCCTCAAGTTGAGGCCCCGCAGCTTTGACGGCTGGGCTCTTGAAGCCATCAGCCAGTATGATGCGCAAGCTCCAGGCACGCTCAGGCGGGTGCTGTGCGCCTCGCGCTTGCGCCGACAGGCGATCTTCCTTGCCCTCAGCATGATTGGCCTCGACCCTACTGGCGATATGAAACAGCGTCTGCGGCCTTTGGCCAACCCTTTGTCCTGGGCCTACAATACTGACGCGGAGATTGCCTATATCCTCACGACGCGGCGCGTGCGGGACATTACCTATGCCCTGTTCGGGCCTGTAGAGGGACTGGCCGGAGCGCTCTGCCGTCTCGGCGACAGCCCTTTGCCCAAGCTGTCTTACCGCCGGCTGCTCAACATCCTCCGAGATCCCAACCTCCGCCATCAAGCCAAGGTCCTCCTGCATCTGCAACAGATCACGACCAATACGCTGTCGGTGCTGAACCTCTTAGATCGGATGTTTCTCCACCCGGAGATCGTCCGCCATTTCAAGCGCGTTGAGCAGGTCAGACAGTTCAATTCTGCCGTGGACCTGATCCGCCATCTGGCCCCCCAAATCAACGATAGGGACCTCGTGACTTCCCTAAAGGCAGGCTGTGGGAAGCGAAGCGGTGCTGCGGCTTGGGCTCAGCGCTGGCTGGAACAATCTGTGTTCGAGACGGTCTCTCTGATCCAGGACGATGATGAACTGGTGGCTCTTAGATCGGCGGCTGCGATGATTGATGCCGGCAATCGGTTTGGGAACTGCCTTGGCTCCAAGATCCCGTATGTGGCAACGGGACGAAAGTTCTATCTGGAGTTCAAGCCTAATCCTGCGATCATCGAGCTCATCGGCTTTTCGGACGGTTCGGTGAAGCGCTGGGCACTTGAGGATGTCCACGCACCTAAGAATGCCGCCGCTTCGCCTGAGCTGATGTCCCAAGTCCTTCAGAAGCTCAGCGAGACTACTATTCTTATCCCGGCCCGGCTCTCTTATGCTCAACCGTATAATGGGGCAGCCCGTCTCATGAGCATCTACGATACCATGGCGGGGGAACTCCATTTCCTGGCAAAAGAGCCGGAGGAAGTAGACAGTTTGGTAGAGGAAGACGCTCATGCAAGGCGGGCGGCGTGATCTCCACAGACCAGACTGCCCGACAACGCCTCTCGCCAGCTGCTCTGCGATGGACCATGATTGCAGTCGCCGGGTCAACTGAATTTGCATGGCCAGGACATGCGTCTTCCGGTCTATGGGTTCTCTTGATTTGGCTTATTCCGGTCCTTGTCACTATGCGAGCAAACTTCATTGAAGTGCTC
Organism: Microvirga arvi; assembly: GCF_016892765.1. Lineage (GTDB taxonomy): Bacteria > Pseudomonadota > Alphaproteobacteria > Rhizobiales > Beijerinckiaceae > Microvirga > Microvirga arvi. Next base: position 5,132 of record NZ_JAFEMD010000121.1, on the reverse strand, counting down.
GCTCGCGAGCTGGCGGGGCGCCGTGAACTCTCAGAGATGCGGCAGAAAGTTGAGGACCTTGAGCGCAAACTCATCCAGGCGCGGGCAAGCCTGGATGCAAGTGAGGCGAAAGCTCAGGGGAGTCAGCGACGACTGGCGGAGGCTACCGCCTATATCTCTCGTCTAGAAAAGGAACTTCTGACCGCTAAAGCAGCGAGCACGAGCAGCGCAGGACACTTGCTCTTCCGCCGCGTCGGTCTTGACCGCGACTGCCCGAAGTGGGTCGCAGAATGTGTCCGGCGTGAGTACCGGAAGCGTCTCCACCCTGACACCAAGGCTCCGCCGTACAAGTCTGAGGCCGAAAGGCGATTCAAGGAGGCAGAGCAGGTCTTCGAGCAGGTCTGGCTCATTCGAGAATTTTGAGGGAACTAGGAGAGGCGAGATGGCACGTGAAGCGATCCGAGACAAAAACCACATCATCATCGGCTACATCGAAGGGATACCTTCGGGCAGACGGGTTAGGCTCATGGATCGCGCCTTCAGAACTCTTGGCTGGTACCTCGAAGACCGAGACGTGACGACAGATGCGAACTGGCGCATCATTGGTCGAGGCGATCAGTTGCTACGGCTGATTCCGAACCATCAGTGTTGATTTCCGTAGACTACCGCTCTGCCCACAAACCGCTTACTCTCATGGAGCGACAGCATTGGTGCATCCAGTATTGTAGCCATCATCCCTGCGATGAGAGCCTTCAGTGTTCAACGCCCTTACGCACCAGAGGATCGGAGCGTTGATCGCACGCGAGGCCAGCCGTCTTGAGGTAATTTCAGCATTCCTGAGACTCGAACAAGCTGCAGATATCGCCGATGTTGCGCCAGAGTGCGTCAAACGTTTGCACTTCGGCTCTCCACGGATTCGCTTTAATTCTGGAGAAGGATCGCTTAATCGGGCTAAGATCGGACGAATAGGCTGGCAGACGTGGGCTCAACCTGCAGCGGCCACTGCCCGACGACATGCTCGAGATCGTGGCCGAAGGCACAAGGACCGACCAACCTGAGGTGGCTTGAATCGACTGTAACCTCCGAAGTTATTTTTCAGGAGCTGGGTTGGAACCGGGTTGTGTTGCTGAGCCCCTGTTCTGGAGTTGGCACTGCAGCGTGCGGTTCAACCTCGGCCTCATTGGCGCACTTCGAGGGCTTGGCCGTCATCTGCTCGCTTCGAGTAGGTTGGACGGGGCTCGTTGCAGCTTGTTTCTGGAGCCTACGATTCTTCCACGCCTGCAGCATCTCCTGCCTCAGCCCTGGTCGCGGTTTCGGAAGGGTTCGCCAGATCGTCAGCGTGAAAGCCTTTCCCACGGCGAGCACGAGGGCCATGCCATAAAGGAAAATGGTTGGCGAGAAACTCTCGTCCATTCGTTGTCATCCTCTCAGCGCCAGCTCGATACCATCACCCGTGTGAACTGTCGAAGCTCTGCCCAGACGTAGCCAGTGATCGGAGGGCGGCATTCTCGCTCCTAATCCTTCTACCAAAGTCTGTCTTTCTCAATCCTACCGATTGCTAAGGATAGGAGGCGGGGCAGGCCTCAAGAGCTCCTATATCGACCGTTCAGAGGTATCCACGACGAATGCTGAACATGAGATTGCTGCAAAAAGCTCAGACCTACTTCCGTAAGTCCGAATTGCCACCAGTCGCCCAGCGGCAGGCAACTGCCCATGATGAGCAAGCTGGCAGCTCACGGTCAAAGCGCGCCCAGATCAGGGATGTGCTGCGCCAGTACGAAAGAGGCAGTCTCAAGGAGGCTGAAGCTGTCGAAGAACTGCTCAAGATCCTGCGCTGAGAACAATTCAGGCACGCTGCGCTCCTCCCCTAGCCGATTCGCAGCACATAGCCGCGGCGATGCTTGCGCTGGAGCCAGGTTTCAAGGGCTTCCACTGCACGTGACTGGTTTTCGTAGAGTTCGACCCTCCTCTGTCCCGGCCTACCGATGCGGCCCCACTCGCGGATCAGGGTCGCATCACCGAACAGGCTGGGTTCGATCGACAGCACATAGTAGCGAGCCATGTTGCAGGTGGGGTCACACCTGTCGAGCACCAGGTACTGGATCGTGTCTGTGGGCATGCCTCCATGTTGGACAAGCGTATGGGCGAGGTCCAATCAAAGTCCTGAATCGATCAGGGACCAACGATTCATGGTGGTGATGCACCTTGTCAGCACAGTAGTTCATTCTGCTCATCGTTAACCCCTGGTTCACCCTAAAGACACACTAGCCAGCCCGCGAGGGAGCAAAACTGGGGCGGAGCCATTGTCCGACCACACTCCTCCTTTCTCACTGCCGAGAACAGATCGCACCGCGAACCTCCCTTTTTAGTACCTGAGAGTTCACTATGTCCAAGAGATATGCGTCCTCCCCTGTCGATTTCTCACGGGTGATCATCCTGGCTCTCGGCTTCGGTACCATCACGGGGTGGGGCATGTATGCACTCGCGAGCCGATCCGCTGCCGAAGTGGAAAGCCAGCTGTGCGGACAGGTGAGAAGCCTTCACCAGATCCAGATGGATCTTCTGACTGAACGACAGCCGTGAGTGACCTAGAGCAGCTGCAGTCTCAAGTTTCGAAGCTGCGGAGTGAAGCCGATCTTCTGACCCAAGCCAGAGACCTTGCCCAAGCCGAACTGGTGACCGCGGCGACTGGAATGAAGGATCTGCTCAGCCATCTGAACAAGTCCGGCAACGATGTCTCCACAACGGGTTCGATCAACACGAGCACGGTTGATGCCCAGCACCTCGTCACCGCCACAGCTCAGGAAACCCTGACGAAACTCGGCTACGGCTCGCTGAAGACCGACGGTATCGTTGGATCCGGCACCCGCAAGGCTATCACCGCGTTCCAGCGCGCCAACAAACTCTACGTGACGGGTGAGCTGGACGCTCCGACCCTGCGCCTTCTGACACCTGGCAAGCTGGCCAGCCAGTAATCGCGACCCTTCGAAGCTCTCAAAGGCTCAGAGGCATGATCTTCCCCTATGACATCCTTCGCCTCCGCATGGCCAGGAGTTCAACGGCGAGATCGATCTTGCCGGCTTTGACCATGCGGGTGAGAGCGCGGAAGTAGCCGCCCGGATTCTTGATCCGGCTCTCCCCGCCGTTCTTGGCTGCATCGTCCTCGTAGAGCTGCAGGACGTAGATCACCGCAATGGCCGCTCTGACGGTGCCGATATCCTCCACCGCCTCGGCCCAGGCGCTTTCATGCGCCCCGAGCGCGGCTCGCAGGTACCGGCCGGCTGAGACGATGTCCGCCAGGTCCCGCACCGGCTGGCCGTAGTCGCTCAAGGTGGGGCAGGCCTCAAGGATCAATTCCGGTGATAGGTGCTCCGAAGTTTGTTCGGTTGAACGAACCGCCTCAGCTTTCTTCGGAAAGCCTTTGTTACAAGGCTCACTAGGAGATCCGTTGTTGTTATTAGTGTGGCGGACTCCGAGTCCGGCTTTGCCCGCTTCATAGAAGACCTCTTCAACATCAGTTCTCAACAGCTGCCACGCATCCAGAAGATCGGCTGGCAGCGTGATCCTGGACCGGGTTGGCGTGCGTGCCTGGAGAGCTTTGAGCCGCGTCTCGAACTCAGAGCAATCCGTATCGGGGAAATGCTCGGCGAGCGCATTGAGGGCCTCCTCGGCAGCGCGCCGACAGATCGTGACCTCGTCAAAGGCCCGCTTCTGGACCTCCCTGAGCTGCTTCTGCTCCATGAGCATCACCGCCCAATCGCCCCGGCGGGCATAGACCGGGGTCAGATCGAACCCGAAGGCGTCAACCACCTGCCCGGCCAGATCCTTGACGGCATAGCGCTTGCCGTTGGGCGAGTCCTTGGGGGCGATCAGCTGCAGATCGACCAGCTGGCGCAGGATGCGCCGGATCGCCCGCTCGGTCAGGCCAGTGCGGCTCATGAGATAGTCGTTGGACGGCCAGACCAGCAGGCGCTCCCACTCCTGCTCGCCCCAGCAGGCGACGAGCTCGGACAGCACCGCCCTCTGGGCGGGCCTCAGGTCGAGCGCCTTGCCGGCCTCCCGGGCAGCGGCCGAGAGTTCTTTGCGTGTGACTGTGCGCCCGTCTTCGAGCGCAAGCTTCCTTGCGGCCAGAGCGGCATGTCTCAGCCGCCGGCCTCCTGACGATGCCAGTTGCATCGCACCCTCCATGTTGAGGGCAAAGCGGGAGCGTTCACCGAAACCGATGCTCTTGACAGTTAGCTTGTCGGGATGGCATAAGAATGTTGCTACACAATCTTTGCCCACCCCTCGCGGTGGTCTCCAAAGGCCCTCGAAGTTTCCAGCTTCGTGGGCCTTTTGCTTTGCCTGGGTTACGTCACCGTGTTTGGCTCCTTCCGAACAAAGGTGGTCTCAAGGGCGTGGTTGATAGCATCTTGGCGTGTCTTGAAGCGGCCGCTCTCGACAGCCTGGTCGATGGCAACCCCAATCAACTGAGGAACCCAGACGTTCATCTCCCGGTCACCCCGCTCGCGGCGGGCTTTCCGGAGGCGCTGAACACGCTCGATCCCTTTCACGTCAGGCATGGCACTCCACCCCATCGCACTTGTGACAGTTACGAGAAATGCCCGATTCTGAGTTGGCTGTGGAGTCGCGCGTCAAGAATCCATTCACAATAGATCGATTCAGCGGTGGGAAACTTCTTTGCGCAGAATCATTTAGCGGAAATGGCCGAGTCAATTCGCATGTAAAAGCCAGGTTCCAGGTGATTCTCAGTTACGCACTTGATTCGAATGTACGTAGTATTCGGAGCGAAACTCGATTCGCGGTGCCGCACTATGATTCTGAGACAGACCAGGAAGAACCGCTAAGATCTATCAACGGATCCAAGAGCTGCCATGGATATTCAGCCTAGATTATTGGCGCCATTAGAAAGTCGGTCTTGGTTAGGCGGGACAATTCCCTTGTCCATGCAGGGATGGCTCTCCTGGCAGGGAAGGACGTAAGCCTAGTTTACATTATGAATGTATCAGCCTAAGCGCACCGCAGGGTAGAGCCCGATAGATGCAATTGGCTTCTCTCGCTAGACCACTATCCATCTTAACCCTGGACCTCCAGGGTCCCCTGGTCCTCTCGCTAGCAGCGCCAGTCTGATTTACGGGCGCATCATCATTGGT
>NZ_JAFEMD010000120.1 GCF_016892765.1 Microvirga arvi | reverse complement strand
GCTTCTTGGGCATTGTGGTCCTCCTGTGAGCCTCAAGACATACTTCAGGGTGGACCAGTTCAATGGGGGCGGATCAGGCAGTTGATTGTAGCACGAAGTAGAACACTCGGGCCTGCAACCCGAGACCGCGCCAGCAAAGTGCGGCCGAGCACATGTCGAATTGTGATCGGGTGTACTCTGATCCTGTGAGCAGCAGACTCGATTTAGGCCGATTTCAGGAGGCAGCACGCTATGGCGGAACCCGTTCTGAAGAAGGGTTCAACTGATCCCGCTGTGCAGGACTTGCAGGAGGCCCTCAAGATCCTCGGACATGATCCAGGGCCGATCGACAGTGTCTTCGGGGCCAGCACTGAGCGCGCAGTCCGATCCTTTCAGCAGTCAAAGGGCATCGCTGCGGATGGGGTCGTCGGCCGGGTCACGTGGATCAATATCGATGAAGCCGACCAGAGCGAGCCAGTTCTCCGCCTTGGCTCAACCGGCCTGCCAGTCCGCCGCCTTCAGAGTCGGATGAGTGCGGTTGGTTTCGACACAGGCGGGGTTGATGGACGCTTCAGCCCAAAAACTGAAACGGCAGTGAGACAGCTCCAGCAACGGTTTGATCTTGCTGTGGACGGCGTCGTGGGCACGAAAACCTGGGCGGTTGTTGCTGCACTGGAGAACGAAGGGCCGGCGAGCTGACTGAGGTGGATCATCGGGGGTGGCTGCACTCCAATCACACATCATTTCGGATCGGGCGAAGCAGCGCAGGTTTGGTCGAGGAGAGCAAGTATGGCGAACGAGATCCAGCAACCCAAGCCGTTCGACTTGGTGGGCAATCCTGTCCTGATCGGAGGCATTGGCTCAGGGTTTGAAGCCATTCTTCAATATCGCGTCCATGACGGTCATGGCGAGCGCACAGGCCACTTCACGGTCGGTGGCGGGACCGGTGAGCACGGACAGTTCCACCTGTCAATTGACGTATCTGGAGCCGTCTTCCAGTTGGACCGTCTGTTCGTCGAGGTGTTCGAGGAGAGCGCAGCAGACGGCTCAGAAATCAACAAAGTGATTGTCCCCGTTATCTTCGGGCCTAATATCGTACCCGGGTACGTAGGCTTCCGTCTTCATACGGTCCAGCGCGGCGACACACTTGCGAAGATCGCGCACGACCACTACAGCGATCCTCGCCGTTTCCAGGACATTGTCAGGGCAAATCCACTGGTCATCACTGATCCGGATCGGATCTTCCCTGGTCAGGCACTTAAGATACCAATCGGCGCGTAATGAGCCTGCAAGCCAAGTTACAACAGGATGAGCCCGACGGTACGGCCTGCGCGACCGCGTCTGTTCTGCCTGTAGCGTCGAGCTTTGCCGCAATTGAAGCTACGTGAAACTTGGCGGTGTGGAAGGGGATTCCGAACCTTCGGGCAATCAGCTTGTTGGAGGCGCCCTCTGCCAGCAACCGCAGACATCGAGCGCGGTACGGGACAGCACGTCCACTCCGCCCGACTGGAGCGCGGTGAAGCAGTCCTTGGCGGCCAGCGGAATGAAACGAACCTTGGTCGGGTTGTCGAAGATGGCAGCCGCGATGGCGCGGCAAAGATCGACGTCGAGACCGGTCCAGCTGCCCTGGGCGTCCGGCTGGCCGAAGCCGGCAAGACCGGTGTTCGAGCCACAGGTCAGGAAGCCCTTCTGCTTGACGCTGTTGAGCGTCGCCTGGGCCGAGGCGCCCGTGGCGAACAGGCTGGCCGTCAGGCCGAAGGCAATCGATACGAGAGCCGTTCCCATCACCATCATCTCCAGCCCTACAGATTATGCCATGCATTGAGGCCGATCAGGTGGAGGCTGTTTTTCCAATGTCGAGCGAGAGTAGTAACGCGCTGAAGCTTGGCCGCATCGGCCGACCTTCTGGCGGGTCGCATCAGCAGGAAGTCCGATGAGATCCACGATTGGCATGACGGCCACGGCCATCGAGATCATCAAGTTCATTCCGGGAGACCAGCCTGTTGGAGCCCCTCACATAGGCGAGCGATGACCTCGTGGCTGAACGGAGGAGCGGTTTTCACTGCTGTCACGGTCAGACCCGGGTACGTTGTTAGAAGCCGTTGAACGCAGGCCTCGGCCTCCTGCCGTCGGCCGTCCAATGCGTATGACGCCGCGAGAAATCGGTTGATCCAAGTTGCTTTGGGATGAGCCAGACGGGCCTTCTCGAGCCATCTGATTGCCTCCGCATAGTGGCCGGTCACGAAGTGAGCATCCCCGATCCCGGCATAGGAGTTGAAGATCATGGGATCAAATGGACTCAGGCGGATTGCCCTCTCGAAGTGAGTGATCCCAGTGTCCGGGTCATCACGGAACGTGCGCAGCCATCCGCTACGGTTCCATGCCCAGGCCGAGTTCGGGTCGAGAGCCAACGCTTTTTCGAGCAAGTAAAGCGCGGTCTGAAATTCGCGCGTAATCGTGTGAGCGGCACCAAGCACGGTCAGAACAAATGGGTCGTCGGATGCCAAACCTGCGGCTAGCTGCGCTTTCTCCAACGCATCACGTCTGTCGCTCTCAGGATTCGTTGACCAGTTGTAGATGACCCGTTGTCCGCTACACCAGGACGCAAGGGCCAGGGCCAGAGGATAGGTCGGATCCAGCTTCAGCGCCTCATCGAGCAGACGGGTTGCAACCTGATTGGACGCCGCGTCCAAGGACCAGACATGGGGCAGGGCCTGCATGACCAGATCGTATGCATTCAGGCTGTCTGGCCGCTTGCGGCGCGCCCGCTCGATCTCAGCCGCCCGGATCGAGGGCTGGATCGCGCCTACGACACTGGTTGTGATGCGGTCCTGAAGGTCAAAAATGTCATCGACTGTACCATCGTAGCGATCCGCCCAGAGGTGTGCTCCGGTTGTCGCATCGATTAACTGCGCCGTGATGCGCACCTTGTCACGGCTGCGCCGGACGCTGCCCTCGAGAACATAGCGGACGCCCAGTTCCCGGCTCACCTGCTGCACGTTCACAGGCCGCCCCTTGTACGTGAAGGTGGAGTTGCGGGCGATCACGAAGAAGGAGCGGATCCGCGACAGGGCCGCAATGATGTCCTCCGAGAGCCCATCGGCCAGAAACTCGCCGTCGTGGCTCTCGCTCATGAAATCAAACGGAAGAACTGCTATGGACGGTCGGTCTGGCACAATCAGGCGTGCCTGCGTTGCTGCGACGCCGTTGCCAAACAGGCTATAGACCCGAAGCGGCTTAGTGATGTTCTTGACCGGCTGCTCCCCCTGATCCTGGAAGCTGTAGGGCAGCTTGTCCCTGACCTCCTCATAAACCTTGGCCGAAATGCAGATGGCTCCCGGCTGAGCCAGTTGCTCCAGGCGGGCCGCAATGTTCACCCCGTCGCCATAGATATCCCCGTCCTCCTCGAAGATAATCTCCCCAAGATTGATCCCGATCCTAAGCTGAAGCGGATGGGCTGACTTGTCTGCGGCTCTTGATGCAAGGGCCTCCTGCATCTCGACGGCGCATTGGACAGTCTCGGTTGGACTGCTGAATTCAACCAGAAAGCCATCGCCAGTGGTCTTCACAATCCGCCCGTGATGCTCGACGGCTCTGGGCTCAATGATCTCCCGGCGCAGGCTCTTAACCTGAGCGAGGGTTCCCTCTTCATCCTCGCCCATGAGCGTGGAGAAGCCCACCACATCAGCCGCAAGAACGGCCGCCAGACGCCGCTGGACCTTTGGCTTGCCAGAGCCACTCATGTCCGTAGTCCCCGTGGGAGACCTGATGGTGCGTCTTTACGGCTGCTTCGTCCAGGAAAAGAGATCAAGGAAGCTAAGGTTGAAAGGCCAGCTTCCCGTGGGGCAGTCGGAGGTATCTCAGGGCTGCTCGATGGTCTTGCAATCGCTCGTAACATGTTGCCGGCGTGGATTGCTGACTGCTTCTCGGAAGTCGCCCTTGGTCCGCTCTTCCGGCGGCAAGCGGACGCTCATTCAATTGGCTCTACATCGCCTTTGACCCCAGGCCGACCTTGGCGCTAGGCCCTTCGCGGGTCATGTGCCTGCCCGAAGATGGACTGCTGTTGGATCGTCGCTGCTGCGTCGCCAATATGGTATGATGGCCAAGCGATGGTGCTGCGTTGTCTTGGTTGAATGACTGGGCGACAGACCGACCCGGCCACAGCCGGCAGATCTCCTCAAGGAGAAACAGCCGTGGCGACAGCATGGGTGGAGCGGCGGTTAGTTGCCATCTTGGCGGCGGACGTCGTCGGGTACTCTAATCTCGTGGAAATGGATGAAGCTGGCACGCTTGCTGCCCTGAAAGCCCTGCGGCGCGAGGTCATCGATCCGCTCCTGGCCGAGCATCACGGCCGCATCGTCAAGCTGATGGGTGACGGCGCGCTTGCGGAGTTCGGCTCGGTGGTTGATGCGGTGGCCTGCGCGGTCGCCGTGCAGAAGGGAATAGCCGAGCAGCAGGCCGATGTGCCGACCACGCGGCGGATCGTCTTTCGGATCGGGGTTAATCTTGGCGATGTGGTGGTCGAGGGAGACGACCTGCTCGGCGACGGCGTCAACATCGCCGCTCGTCTCGAGCAGATCTGCCAACCGGGCGGGGTGATGATCTCCGGCACCGCGTACGATCATCTGCAAGGCAAACTCGTCCTGCCGATGGAGTTCGCAGGCGAGCAGCGGCTCAAGAACATCGACCGACCGATCCGCGCCTACCGGATCGATCCGGGTGGGCTCCCGCCCGCCAGGACGGCACCTCGGTGGCGGCGTGGTTTGTTCCGGCCCCTCGCCCTGGCTGCCCTGCTCATCCTCGGCCTCGGCCTCGGCACGGGCACCTGGCTCTGGCGGGGGACGGACAATCCGGTTCCGGCTCAACAGCAGCCCGCCATCGCGGTCCTGCCGTTCGTGACCTTCGCCGCCGACGAAGCGACCACCCGCTTGGCGAATGGCCTGACCGAGGACATCATCTCTGACCTCGCGCGCCAGACCGGCATCGATGTCATCGCCCGGGCGTCGACCGAAGTCTACAAGGATCGATCGACCGATGTGCGCCAGATCGGACGCGATCTGAACGTTCGCTTCGTCCTCGAAGGCTCGATCCAGCGCGAAGGGGATCAGATCCGCGCAACGGCGCGGCTGAGTGACACTGCGACCGGTGCCCAGCTCTGGTCTAATCGGTGGGATCGACCGACCAAGGATGTGTTCGCGGTCCAGAGCGAAATTGCCGAGCAGGTGATCAGCCAGTTCGAGATGCTGACCGGGCCGGTCAAGTCACTCGACCTGGCGGCCGCCAAACGCAAGCGACCTGAGAACCTCACCGCCTATGAACTCACCCTCCTCGGCGTCGAGAAGCAACTGAGCCCGACCCGGGAGGGTATGGCTGAATCGATCCAGATCCTGAACAAGGCCATCGAGGTCGACCCGAACTACGCCCGGGCGTGGGTCGAGCTCGCCTGGGCGCACGACTCAGCCAAAACCTTTGGAGCCGATGCGAAGACATCGAGCCAAGCTGCGCTCCATGCTGCGAGGCGGGCGGTCGAGCTGGATCCGAATGCTGCCGATGCGCACTCCGTGCTGGGCCATGTCCTCGCAACGACGGGGGAGTTCGACCAGGCCAAATCCGCGTTCGAGACAGCCCTGCGTCTGAACCCAAGCTCGTTCTCGATTTTGGTCTACTATATTCGATGGGCGAGCACCTTCGGCGAGCCTGAGCGCGGAGCACTGCTGGCAGACCGGGCGATCAGGCTGAACCCCAACTACAGGCCATGGGCGGGCGGGTTCCTGCGCTGGGCCTACTTCATGGCCGGGCGGTACAAGGACGCCCTCCAGGCGATGGAACGGCAGACGCCGGACAACTACAGCAAGCACGCCTGGATTCAGCGGGCCGCGAGCTTTGCGGTGCTCGGCCGAACGGAGGAAGCCAGGGCGACGCTCGGCGAGGCGCTGAAGCGTTATCCTGGTCTCACGATTGAGGACTACGTCAGCGACCCAAGCTTCAACGCCGCCGATCGCGAGCATCTGATCAAGACGATGAAGCTTGCGGGCTTCCCAGCGTGTGCCAAGCCGGAGCAACTCGGACAGTTGGCGAAACCTGTCCGCCTGCCCGAGTGTGGGACTTGATCGCGAGTTCAGTCGAAGGTCCGCAACTGGCACATCTGAGACCTAACCCTGAGTACAGCTTTCCCCGCCGAAGCGGACGCTCCTGAAGGGCAGGGGATCGGCAGAGGATGACCCGAAGCTGACGTTCTTGATAGCAATCAAATGCTGTTCGAAGAAGACGCCAGTGAAGGCCACCATCCGCTGTAAGGCTATTTACATGACACAGCTCTCCGAACAGGCTTAGAACCGATAGATTTTGCGCCTGACGATGATCTCAATGGGGGCGATTTCACCCGACGCGCCGTCAAGGATGGTAACGGCGAGATCGTTCAGTTCCGGGCTTCAGGCAACTCGCCTGAACTGCGAGTCTGCGTTGAAGCTGTCACCCCGGGCAGAGCCGACGTCCCGCTGGCGCGGGGGCAGACGCAAGCGTAACAGCAAACATCTTAATCGACTACGGATGGGAGCGCGTGAGGGACAACAAGCCCGTGTAGCGTGGTGTTTCCAGCTGTTCGATAAGTACTCGTACCTGTCACGTTTGCTGCCCTCAGTCGAGCGCAGGCGGTTCTGGAGGGCCGATTCCATGAGTTGGTCCAAAGCTTCGTTGTCAGCCAATCCAAAGCAATTCGGCCTCTTCTATTGCGATGGCAAAGTATGTGTGCTTGGCAATGAGCTTGCAGTTGATTGTTGCTCCAGGTCTCAATTCTTCCTTGAAGTCATCGTTCGTGCGGAGATGCAGAGTACCTCTTAGAAGGACGGCCATTTCATAACCGTTTCGTGCAGCGATCCTGCTAAGATCACGGCGTACGCCGCGATGCAGTATTGTTGTTTCAAGCTTTCTGTAGGAGACAATTTGTGCTGGCGGACCTTGCGTGTGCGCCTCACTTGCGGCGGTTGGCATCGTGTCGGCAAACGTCGCGCTAGGAGCCGAATTGACAGGCAATGGCTCTAAATTGAGCGCTGCCGTCAGCTTTGCCACGATATCCAGTGTCGGCGACAGGTGCCCATTCTCAATGCGAGAGATCGTTGATGCTGCAATACCCGTAATACGTGCAAGTTCTCGAAGGGAGAGGTTCATCTCCTTGCGCTGCTGATAGATTGTTCGAGCAAAGATTGCCTCTGACACTTAGCTTCTCGCAGGACATGGGAGCATGATGGCGTCAAAATACATGATCATGGTAGAAAAAGAAAAACCCCGGTGTTGCCACCGGGGTTCTCCTGTCCAATCAGACGAGCTGATTAGAAGTCGCGCTGGATGCGGAGACGGCCCGACCAGATGTCGTCGTCGCCACCG
>NZ_JAFEMD010000011.1 GCF_016892765.1 Microvirga arvi | reverse complement strand
TCATCGCTCATATCCGGATGCTGACAAGACGGCTCGCAAGACCCTGAAAGACCACAAGTCTTTTTGAGTCAGCCTCTTAGACGACGAGAATATCCAAGTTCGTCATCCTCAGCCCCGTGGAGAGTTTGACCACGACGACCTGCTCTGCCGCGCCGATGCCGTCCTGATCGTAGTAGAGGACACCGTTGCTGCGGTCGTAGATGATGCGGTCGCTTGCGTCATGTGCCTGCGTTCCCGTCCAGAAGGCCGAGGCCTTCAGCTGGCCCGCGCGTCCTAGACCCGTAAACGTATTGTTGTTCAGCAGGAAGGTGTCACCGGCAACCGAGAAGTCCCGGATGGTGTCTACGCCTGCCGGGCCATTCGGGATCGAACCGAAGACGAAGACGTCCTGTCCCGAACCGCCGCGAAGAATGTCTGCGCCTGACTGGCCATAAAGGCGGTCGTTGCCGCTCCCACCACTTAAAGCGTCGTCACCGGAGCCTCCGTACAGACGGTCGTTGCCGCCTTCGCCCTTAAGAGCATCGTTGCCGGAGCTGCCGTTTAGATGGTCGTTGCCATTCCCGCCAGTGAGAGCGTCATTGCCGGAACCGCCATCCAGAATGTCGTTGCCGTCGCCACCGAACAAAGCGTCGTTGCCGAGACTGCCGCTAAGCCGGTCATTGCCAGCTTCCCCGTAAAGTCGATCGTTTTCCCCTCCGCCGTTGATCCGGTCGTTCCCGATGCCACCGAAAATCCGGTCCCTGGTCGCTGTTCCGAAGAGCGCGTCGTCCACGTTCATGTACTGCAGCTGGCCATAAAGGGGAGCGTCGGACCGGCTCACGCCATCGGGGAAGCTTGTCGTCAAGTTCAGGCCCGCCGAATGGAGCACAGACGCGACAACGGAGTTGCTGTTCAGGTCACCGCCCGGAAATCGCTGAAGGATGTCGACGCTGTAGTCCAGATCCGCTCTCTCGATGTTGTTGGCATGCTGGACCATGATCTGCCAGACGGCATCGGCGTCTCTGGTGCCGAGATCGAGGACCTCGCGGTGTCTCTCCTGGGGAGTGTCGGAGCCTCTCCGGTCAGGCGAGGTGGCCAGATTGGCATCGGCTAGTGTCTCAAGGTCTCCATTCGATCCTGCAGTGCCTCGGATCACCTTTTCGGAAATGACACGACCCTGTTCGTCCGTGACCGTCTTGACGAGGTAGAGATGAAGGAAGTCGCTGTCTATTCCCTGGACATCAACAGGCTTGGCTTCAATGGCGATGACGGACGGCATGGGTAACTCCTTACTAAGGATCGAGCCGCTGTCAGGCTCTTCCTGTGTTATCCATCATCAACATTGCTGACGGCTTTGCCGTTCCGGAGAATGCCCGAGTTTCCTGAGGTGCCATTGCCGCAGCCGGTGGGATTGTGCGCTTGGCTGTGAAGCTGCAATGGTGCGGACGGCGGGGGTCGAACCCGCACGGGCAAGGCCCGAGGGATTTTAAGTCCCTTGCGTCTACCGGTTTCGCCACGTCCGCATAGGAAACGAGGGTTATCGGGCCCTGCGCCCGAGCGCAAGTCAAAGCGTGCGCCTGGATCCTATATCATTCGGGAGTGCGGAAACCGTAGAGCCAGTCGTAGCGCTTGGTCATGCCCTCCGGCCCGAGATGGCGCATGACCCTATCGCGCCCGAACGCGACCAGGGGGCCCGCATGATAGATGCGCCCGTTCGTGCGGGCCTCCTTCTGCACACGGGTTGCGCGCCCAAGGCGCTGCTCCTCATAGGCCGAGAGAACCTGGGGGATGTCGGGCTGCTCCTGACGCAGGAGGAAGGCGAGTGTGGCCGCATCCTCGATGGCCATGGCCGCACCTTGGGCGAGGAAGGGCAGGACCGGATGGGCGGCGTCGCCGAGGAGGGCGATCCTGCCGCTGGCGAGGCGCTCGGCCGGATGGTCGAACAGCGACCAGCGCAGCCATTCCTGCGGCTGGGCAAGGAGCGCGCGCAGGGCAGGGGCGGACGAGGCATAGCGGGCGATGAGATCCTCACGCCGGCCCGGGGCGGCCCAGCCCTCCACAGGGGTGGGGCTTCTCTCGATGGCGACGACGTTGACGAGCCTGCCGCCCGCGATGGGATAGTGCACTACGTGGCCCCGCGGCCCGAGCCAGAGCCCGGTCTCGTCGCCCGCGAGCTCGGCCGGGGTTGCCCCGCGCTCCAGAGTGGCGCGCCAGGCGATGCTGCCGCGATAGATGGGCAACCTGCTCTCGCCCAGAGCCTGCCTGACCTTCGACCACACACCGTCGGCACCGACGATCACATCGGCAGTGAGGGTCTCCCGCGCACCGCTGGCGGAAACCCAAGCGAGGGAGGCCTGGGATGAACTGCTCTCCACAGCCTCCACATTGCGTCCCATGACGAGGCGGATCGACGGTTCGGAGCGAACGGCATCGAGCAGGATCGTCTGGAGATCGGCCCGGTGCACCACCCAGTAAGGTGCCTCGAACCGCTCGCGCATGAAGGAGCAGAGGGCGACCTCGCCAATGGGCTTTCCCGAGCGGATAGAGCGAACGACCACGCGCTCCGGCTCCGTCACCACACGACGGAGCGCCGGTCCGAGCCCGAGCTTGATGAGGATCCGGCTGGCGTTGGGTGAGAGCTGCAGGCCGGCCCCGACCTCGCTGAAGCCGGTCCGGCGTTCGATCAGCGTCACTGAGTGGCCCTGTCGGGCCAAGGCCAGAGCCGCCGTCAGGCCGCCGATGCCGGCGCCGACAATCGCAATCGAGAGATTCGGCACTTAGCGAAAGAAACTTAGCGCGAGGCGGGTGAGGTCGCGAAATCGGGCTCCCACACGCACTCGGCCGGGCGGGCCTCATCGGCCTTCAGGGAGGGGTCGTACTTGAAGAGGGTCGAGCAGTAGGAGCAGATCGTCTCGGTGTCATAGCCCATGTCGATGAAGACATGGGGATGATCGAAGGGAGGCGTCGCTCCGATGCACATGAACTCCTTCGAGCCCACGTGAATGACGGGAACGCCCGGATCGTTGTGGAAGTGGGGAGTGCCTTTGTCAGCCATTGCCTGCTCTGAAGCGGTGGAATTCGCGCGCACCATAATGGCCGAATGCCCATGCGCCTAGAGCAAATTTCCGCCGATTGCATCCGGCGCCACGGGTGCTTACGCTTTATGCCGGCGCATCGCTCTTTGCGGGAAAACCGGGTCCACTTTTCCGCACGATGCGCTAGGTTGCGCCCAGCTTCCCCTTGAATTCCAACTTCAACAGGTCCGATGCGCTATTTCAATTCCGAGGGCGTGAGCATCGCCTATATCGACGTGCCGCCCCATGAGGGGCAGGGCGATCCGATTCTGCTCATCCATGGCTTTGCCTCGAACCATGCGGTCAACTGGGTCAACACGCTCTGGGTGAAGACCCTGACGCGTGCCGGATACCGGGTCGTCGCCTTCGACAATCGGGGACATGGGCAGAGCGAGAAGCTCTACGACCCGGCGGCCTACAATTCCTACCGGATGGCGGAGGATGGCTGCCGGCTTCTCGATCACCTCGGCATCGGGAAGGCCGATGTGATGGGCTATTCCATGGGCGCACGGATCACGGCCCATATGGCGCTCATCGCCCCGGAGCGGATGCGCTCCATGCTTCTCGGCGGCCTGGGAATCCATCTCGTCGAAGGCGTCGGACTGCCGCTCGGGATCGCCGATGCCATGGAGGTCCGCTCCCTCGACGAGCTGACCGACCCCATGCAGCGCATGTTCCGGGCTTTCGCGGAGCAGACGGGGAGCGACCTCAAGGCCTTGGCCGCCTGCATCCGCGGGTCGCGGCAGGTGCTGACGCCGGAAGAGGTCGCCTCCATCACGCTGCCGACCCTGGTCTCGGTCGGCACCAAGGACGACGTGTCGGGCTCAGGGCCGGAACTCGCGAAGCTAATCCCGAACGCAACGGCGCTCGACATTCCAGGGCGCGACCACAACCTGGCCGTAGGCGACAAGGTTCACAAGCAGGGCGTGCTGGATTTCCTGGCCCAGCAGCCGCGAACCTGAGCCGTTGATTTACCCGCTATCCCCTCCCACTTCGTAGAAGCAGGAGGGGATATGACCAGACTCGACAGTGCCATCCGGCGGTTGACGGCGCAGCGCGATCTCCTGAACTGGGCCACGCAGGCCATCGGCCCGACCGGGCTCGTGCTCGAACTCGGCCTGGGCAACGGGCGCACTTACGATCACCTCCGCGACCGGCTGCCGGGGCGTGAGATCTACGCGTTCGAGCGGTCTCCGTCGGCTCATCCCGATTGCTACCCGCCCGAAGGGTACCTGCTCGTCGGCGATCTCTTCGACACCCTGCCGGCCTTTATCGAGCGTCACGGACGTGGTGCTGCGGCCCTGATTCACATCGATATCGGCTCAGGGAACGAGGCGGCGAACCGCAGCCTGGCCTTGCGCCTCTCGCCCTTGCTTGAGGCTCTCCTCCAGCCGGGAGCGCTCCTCCTGGGAGACCGCGCCTTCAGCATGCCTGCCTGCCGGGACATTACCTCTCGGACGAATGTGCCCGAGGGGCGCTACTTCGTATACCGGCGCGAGGACTGACGATCATCGCCCGATAAAGGCCGGTCGGCGCTTCTCCAGGAACGCCTCGCGCCCCTCCACCGCATCCGCGCTGTCGAAGCACTGATCGGCGAGAGCGACAGGATCGGCATGGGGGTGACCTGCGCCGACCGCTTCGTCGATAGCCGCCTTGGCGGCCTTGATCGTGAGGGGTGCGTTCTCCGCGATGGCTTCTGCGAGCGTTCGCGTGACCGCCTCAAGTTCGCCGTCCGGAACCAGCCGCTGCACGACACCAAGGCGATGCGCCTCCTGGGCGCCGATGCGGCGCGCCGTGAAGAACAAGTCTTTTGCGGCCGGCGCGCCCACGGCGGCCGTCACGAGCCTCATGGCGCCGGGAGGGTACCCGACGCCCAGTCGCGCTGCCGGAATGCCGAAGACGGCGTTCTCGGAGGCCACGCGCAGATCGCAGGAGAGGGCAAGGCCGAAACCGCCGCCGAGGCAGAAGCCGCGGATCATGGCAATGACGGGCTTGGGGCAATGGGCGATGGCCCAGAAGGCCGTCTCGTTGGCAGCCTCATAGAGGCGCCCGCCCTCGGCATCGGCACGCACCGTCGCGAATTCGGCGATGTCCGCACCGGAGGCGAAGGATTCCTGTCCTGCGCCCCTCAGGACGATCACCCGGACTTGGGAGTCCTGGCCGAGAGCCTCCATGAGCGCCGGAAAGGCCTTCCACATCTCCAGGTCCACCGCGTTGTGCTTGCGGACGTTGTCGATGGTCACGGTCGCAATGTTGTCGCTCAAGGAAACGACAAGCTTGGACGTCGCCGGCGAAAAAGAGTAGGTCATGGCTCGTCTGGATCTGTGGTAAGGGGCCGAAGCTTCTTATCTTTGCTCAAGGCGATATCGAAGCCGGCAGGAGACTATCATGACACAGACGCGCCTGAAGCCGGGAGTCCCGGACGCCGTGGCTGGGAAGGTTGATCCGATCTGGGACCGCCTTCGCTGCGAAGCCGAGGCCGTGGTCCAGGCCGAACCGGCGATTGCCGGCTTCATTCTCAGCGCCATCCTGCATCATGCGAGCCTGGAGGCGGCGGTCATTCATCGGGTGGCCTCGCGGCTGGGGCATTCCGCCATTCCTGCCGACATCATCGAGCAGATCTTCCTTGAGGCCGTGGAGCATGACCACGGCATCGGCGTGGCCATGAGAGCCGATATCAGTGCCGTGCTCGACCGGGATCCGGTCGTCACCCGAGCCATGGAGCCGGTGCTCTACTTCAAGGGCTTCCATGCCATTCAGACCCACCGCCTGGCGCACTGGCTGTGGAAGAGGGGGCGGCAGGATTTCGCCCTCTATCTCCAGAGCCGCTCCTCCGAGACGTTCCAGACCGACATCCATCCGGCGGCCCGCATCGGCCGGGGCATCTTCCTCGATCACGCCACCGGGCTCGTCGTGGGCGCCACCGCCGTCATCGAGGACAACGTCTCCATGCTCCAGGACGTAACGCTCGGTGGAACAGGCAAGGAGCGGGGCGACCGGCATCCCAAGATCCGTCATGGCGTGCTTATCGGCGCGGGCGCCAAGATCCTCGGCAATATCGAGGTTGGCCATTGCGCGAGAATCGCCGCCGGATCCGTCGTGCTGAAGCCCGTCCCCCACAATGCCACGGTCGCCGGCGTCCCGGCAAAGGTCGTCGGCACGGCCGGGTGCGAGGAGCCGGCGCGCTCCATGGACCATTGCTTCTCCGACATGGACGGAATCTGAGGGAAGGCTTCTGTCCTGGACCCAACGCCGCTTGCCCGCGTTTGCCCGGCATGGCAATTGCAGCAACCGTGACAGCTAGAAAGGACCTGTAGTGGAAAAAAACGAGATGGCTAAAGTCGAGCGCTACCTGCGTCAGACCTTTGCGAACCACTCGATCCGCGTCGTCGGTCGGCCCAAGAAGACCGATTCGGCGGAAGTTTACATCGGTGAGGAATTCGTCGGCGTTCTCTTCGTCGACGATGAGGATGGAGACCGATCCTTCAACTTCACCATGGCCATCCTCGATACGGATCTCGAGGACTAGGCGCCTTTTCGCAGCAGACCTTTCCCAAGGTTCTGCTGCTTTTTCTCTGCTGGAACCTCGATGCCGATCTACAGCCTCGACGACACCGCACCGATCCTTCCCGAGCCTGACCGTTTCTGGATCGCTCCCGATGCCCATGTGATCGGCAAGGTCCGTCTGGGACGGGACGTCGGCATCTGGTTCGGGGCCGTGCTGCGGGGCGACAACGAACTGATCGATATCGGCGAGGCCACGAACATCCAGGAAGGCGCTCTGCTTCATACGGATATGGGTGCGCCCCTGACCGTCGGCGCAGGATGCACCATCGGCCACAAGGCCATCCTCCATGGCTGCACCATCGGCGAGAATTCCCTGATCGGCATGGGCGCCACCGTCCTCAACCACGCAAGGATCGGCGCGAATTGCCTGGTAGGAGCCAATGCGCTCGTCACCGAGGGCAAAGAGTTCCCCGACAATTCCCTCATCGTCGGTGCTCCGGCCAAAGCCATCCGGGTGCTTGATGCGGAGGCGGCCGAGCGCCTTCGCTGGTCTGCCGTCCATTATGTGGAAAACTGGAAGCGGTTTGCCCAAAAATTGAGGCGGATCGACTGACCCGCCTGAAGACCTACAGCATCGATCGGTGGGAATGTGAAACCGGCGCCTGAACGCCGGTTTTGTGGTCAGCGGTTCGCGGTGGTGGTCGGCGACGAGACGATGCCGCCCAGCGAAACCCATCCCATCGTGTCCTGGCTCTCGCGCTTGATGTAGACGTAGCCCGTCCGGTGCCAGGGGAGGACCGACGAGGTCTTGTTGTCGAGGACGAAGTCGCCCCGGTTGGTGCGAACCATCAGCACCGCGTGGCCTTCACCCAGCTCGTCGATCACGACCGTCATGCGCATGGCGCGCCGGGGCAGTCCGGCTTCCACGAGCAGGCGGCGCTTGAGAAGCTGAAAATCCTCGCAATCGCCGCGTCCGTCATCGGGGAAGCCCCAGGTGTCGACGACGCCAAAATGGTCGGCGTCCGTCACGGCCTTGATGCTCGAGTTCACGCGCTGATTGACCGAGACGATGGTCTTCCACGCCTGGGGCGTCAGGTCGATCGCATTGGCCTCCGCCGCATCGACGGCGCACTCGGAACGAAACTTCTCGCAGAACTGGGACCAGCCGAGCAGGGGCTTGGCAACGCCGAGGCTTGAGATCGGAGCACTGGAAACCGGCAGCGCCGCTAGGGTCTGAGCCTGTGCTGCGGCGCCTGAAAACAGGAGAGTCAATCCAAGGAGGGCTGCTTTGATGAATGTGCCGGGACCGGCCAACTTCTCATTTGCGCCACAGAAAAGGCCGTTCTTGAAATAATCCTGCCGCATGCCCCACCAGCCGGTTAACGTTCTTTTAACCAAACTGACATGGTTACATTTGGGGCTCAAGCGGAAAGTAAAAGGTGAGTTAACGCGTCGCGCTCAGGCCGGTTCCATTATGGTTAACAAAAAAATTCTACCGGCAAAAACAGACAAGGGCGAGCTTCCGCTGAGGTAAGCTTGGCCATTGCTAAGTTGTTGGTTTTTCTCGACGCAGCCGCCAAATAGGGGTTAGGTCGCAAACGCTCTCAATCTCCGCGGTCCGAAAATTCTTATGAGCCGCCTTACACAAAAGTCTTACATGTCTCCCCAGCCGCCCCGCGTCCGTGAGCCTATCTTCAACCTGCCGACCGTGATCACCCTCAGCCTGCTGACGCTGGTCGGCATTCACGCCGTCCGGCTGCTGTTGTCCGACGAATCGGATTTCGCCTTGATTATCGACTGGTCGGTCATTCCGGTCCGCTGGTCCGTTGCCTTCGGGGGCATCCAGGTCGAGGAGGTCATGAAGTCGCTCCGCGAAGGCGTTCCGGAGGACACGGTCGCGCCGATGACGGCCTTGGCGCAGTACGTCCTCGAGGGCGAGGAGGGCAGGCCCTGGACGGCGTTGTCCTACGCCTTCCTGCATGGCTCCTGGGCGCATGTGCTGATCAACAGCGTTTGGCTTGCGGCTTTCGGAACACCCATCGCCCGCCGTTGCGGCGCGGGACGGTTCCTTGTCCTGTCCGCCGGTGCCGCCATCGGCGGAGCGATTCTCTACGCGGTGATGAATCCCTTGCAGGTGCTGCCGATGATCGGGGCGTCCGGAGCCGTTTCCGGACTCATGGCAGGAGCATCCTGGTTCATGTTCGCGCCAGCTTCGTGGCATTGGGAGGGGCGCCTGACGCAGCCGCATGAGCGGCCCCGCGAAACCCTTGGACATATGGTCCGCAACCGGCAGGTCCTGATCTTCCTCGGGATATGGTTTGCCGCGAACTACGTGTTCGCCTTCGTCCAGCCCCTGGGGATCACCGATGCCAGCATCGCCTGGGAGGCGCACTTGGGCGGCTTCCTCACAGGCTTGGCCCTTTTCCCCCTGATTGACCCGCTCCCAGCCCGGTCCAAGCGCATCTCGGCTTGAAACCGACACCGTTTGCGCGGATCATTCCCTCACTGACGTAGGGTTATCGCCCAAAGTCATGGGGCAGAAACCCGACTCAGCCAGCGGATGCGAGGGCTGACGGTCCTTCCGTTCGCGCAATGGGAGGGAATCAATGATCGTCAATCGCATTCTTTCGCTCAAAGGTCGTGACGTCACGACCATCGATCCGGACCGCTCATTGAGTGAGGCGGCCAAGGTTCTCGCCGAGCGCAGGATAGGTGCCCTTCTCATCGTGGATGGTCATAGGCCCGTCGTGGGCATCATCTCGGAACGCGACATCGTGCGGGCGGTCGCCAACTTGGGCGCCAAGGCCTTGGAGGAGCCCGTCTCCCGATTCATGACAGAGAAGGTGCTGACGTGCACGGGGGAGACCTCCATCCCCGACGTGATGGAGATGATGACCCAGCAGAAATTCCGGCATGTTCCGGTCGTCGAAGGCGGGCGCCTCGTCGGCATCGTCTCCATTGGAGACGTGGTGAAGGAGCGTCTCGAGGAGGTCGAGGCCGAGGCCGAGGCAATCAAGGAGTATATCGCCACGGCCTAGCGCATCGTGCGGACCCAGAGGGCCACGCCAGTGACCCGAAGGGCCGCGTCAGTGAAAAGTGGCCCCGGTTTTACGCGAAGAACGATGCTCTCGATCACCGCGGCTGCGATTCCTGCAGCAACTCGAGGATATCCGGCAGGGCGCGCTCCGTGGCCTGCCGGCCCAGGGCTATGCATTCCTCGGCCCGGTGGAACTCGAACAGCCCCATCTTGGCGAGCTTCGGCGCGACCATGATGTCCGGCGGATCGCCTGCGAGCCGAGAGCGGGCAATGCGGTCCTGGGTGATGTTGAAGGCATCGACCATCACGGTCGCCATTCCCGGCGCATTCGGCTTGTGCTGTTTCTCGCCCCGGTGACCCGGAAAGATGCCCCAGCGCCGCGGGGCCTCCTCGATCACCTCCTCGATCTCCTTCTCGTCGCTCGTTCCGGCATCGTAGGACTGGATGACGGTGCCGCGCACGCGCACCTCGCCGTTGAGGTTGACGCAGATGACGATGTCCGCCCCCAGCGCACGGGCGGCCGTGATCGGGATCGGGTTGACCAGGGCGCCGTCCATGAGCCAGCGCCCGCCGATCAGGACCGGATCGAAGACGCCCGGAAGGGCGTAGGACGCCCGCATGGCTTGAACGAGGGGGCCACGCGTCAACCAGATCTCGTGACCACTCACGAGTTCGGTCGCGATGGTGCAGAACCTGACCGGAAGCGTCTCGACCCTGCGGTCTGTCAGATCCTGGTCGAGCAGACGCTGCAGGCGCCCGCCTGCGATGAGGCCCGCTCCGCTGAAATGGAAATCGAGGAGGCCCATGACGCGCCGCTTGGTCAGGGAGAGGGCAAAGGCCTCCAGTCCGTCGAGCTTGCCGGCTGCATAACAGCCTCCGACGACGGCGCCGATCGAGCAGCCTGCGATGACATCTGGAATGATGCCGGCTTCCTCGAGAACCCGGAGGACGCCGATATGCGACCAGCCCCGCGCCGCGCCTCCGCCCAGAGCTAGCCCGATCCGGGCCCTAGTCCGAGGATCGCGTTCGACAGGCGCCTTGGTCTCCGTCACTCCGCCCCCACCCCCTGAACCGGCGCTGCGCCGGGCAATCCCGTCCCACAACATTGATCGACTCCCAGGCATGCTGTCCCATTCATGCCGGTCTCTCATGAAACCCGCATGAACGCTGCCCTCAAGTTTCAATTAGGACTGGTTCAAGAAAACTGAACAGTGGAGCGCTGAAGTGCCCGATGCGACATTATGATGATGACGAAGGCAAAGACGATCAGCAGGCCCAGCATCGCGCGCAGGCTGAAGATTTCCCCGCCGAAGCCGATCAGAGGCGGCCCGAGCAGAAATCCGCCATAGCCCAGAGTCGCCACCATGGCGACACCCATGCTCGGTGGAATACCCTTCATCTGCCCCGCCGTGCTGAACAGAACAGGCACCGTATTAGCCAAGCCGATGCCCACAAGGGCAAAACCGATGGAGGCGGGCAGGGGAGACGGCAGGACCATCGCTAGGGCAAGGCCGAAGGCCGAGAGCATTCCGCCAAGCTGCAGGGTGCGGACACGGCCGAGGTGGCGCACGGCAAAATCGCCCATGAAACGACAGGCGGTCATGGTGAGCGAGAACGCGGCGAAGCCCGATACGGCAGCCTCCAGGCTCGCGCCGGCCACGGTCTGGAGATAGATCGCCGACCAGTCGACGACGGCGCCCTCGACGATGAAGCAGAACATGGCGAGCATTGCGAGGACGATGGCAGGCCCCCTGGGCCAAGCGAAGCCGTGCCCTTCCGTTGCCCTTACCGTCTCGCCCATGGTCCAGAAGCCTGTCACGAGGAAGAGCAGCCCCATCCCGAAACAGGAGACCAAAAGCGTCGAGACGATCCCGACATCGAGGCTGATGAGAAGGCCGGACGCCGACGCTCCCGCCAGCCCGCCAAGGCTGAAGAAGGCATGGAAGGATGACATGATCGCCGAGCCCCAGGCTTTCTCCACCACCGTGGCATTGGTGTTCATGGCGATGTCCATGGTGCCGTTGCAGGCTCCGGCCACGAGGGCGGCGGCGATGAAAAGAGGCAGGCTCGGGGCAAGGCCGGGCAGGAGCAGCGCGGCGGCGAAGGAAAAGGCCGCGATCAGGGACATCGTCCGGCTTCCCACGAAGGCGACCGCCCAGCCGATCACCGGCATGAGCGCCACGGCGCCGAGGGAGAACGCCAGAAGGCCGAGGCTGAGCTGCCCGTCGGAGAGTCCCAGCGACTCCTTGAACCGAGGCAGTTGCGCTGCCCAGGTTCCGATGCCGAAGCCATTGCCGAAGAAGATGGCGCTTGCCGCCACCCGCGCGAGGAGAAGGTCACGTCGTGTCATCGGGCGTTCCTAACGCGGACGCCCGCAATGTGCACTCGTTTCATAGAGGACGGCAGCCCAGCATTTCGGCAGGGCTGCCGGAGCATCGGACCCAAAAGTGAATTTCATTCTAGGGATTTATCTGATGCCCATTAGAGCGATGCATCGGGCCGAACAGGAGATCAGCAGCAACGATGCGCCACAATCAATCGATGACGAGGCGGGGCTCGCCGCCGGAGGTCTCGACCTTCCGATAGAAGCAGGAACGGCGGCCCGTGTGGCAGCAGCCGCCGTCGCCGGCGACCTTGACCTTGAGGAGCACGGCATCCTGATCGCAATCGACGCGCATTTCCAGGACCGTCTGAATCTGCCCGCTGGTCGCGCCCTTGTGCCAGAGTTCTCCTCGGGAGCGGGACCAGTACCAAGCCTCGCCGGTCTCCAGGGTTCTCGCCAGGGCCTGCGCGTTCATGTGCGCGACCATGAGGATCTCGCCCGTTGCCGCATCCGTCGTGATGCAGGTGATCAGTCCGTCCGCCCCGAACCGGGGGGACAGAAAAGCCCCTTCCTCGAGCTCGGCTTTCGAGCCCGGGGCCGGAAACGAATGAGATGACGTGCTCATGAAGGGATTCAGCCCCTGCCGTTGCGTACCAGGGTGAGGAAGCGCACCTGCTCGGCCGGATCTTTCTTGAAGACACCCGTGAACTGGGTCGTCAATGTCATGGCACCGGCCTTCTGGATGCCGCGCATGGACATGCACATGTGCTCGGCCTCGATCATGACCGCCACGCCGCGCGGCTCGATCGCCTTGACCATGGCCGTTGCGATCTGTGACGTCATGGATTCCTGCGTCTGAAGGCGCCGTGCATAGGCGTCCACGAGGCGGGCGAGCTTGGAGAGGCCGACCACGCCCTTGGTCGGATAATAAGCCACGTGCGCCACGCCGTAGAACGGCACCATGTGGTGCTCGCAATGGGAGTAGAAGGGAATGTCGCGCACGAGCACGATGTCGTCGTAGCCTTCGACCTCGCTGAAGATCTTATCGAGAATCTCGGATGGATCTTCGGCATAACCCGAATAGAATTCCCGGAAGGCCTTGGCCACGCGCTTGGGGGTATCCTGGAGGCCTTCGCGGTTCGGGTCATCGCCTGCCCAACGGAGCAGGGTTCGAACCGCCGCCTCGGCCTCTTCTCGAGTCGGGGACGCAACAGGCTTGTCGGCCGCTGGATTCAATCGTGCAGACAAGGACTTGATGACGTCACTCACTCCGAAAGCCCCTTCTCAACTCTTCATTTATAGAAGCTTGGCAGCTTCCGGAATCGCTATGCTGTCCCGCGCACGGGCATTTGAACCCCTGTGCGGGTTTTCGCGGTACCACGTTGTGTATTAGATACTTATATAGAGTTAAAGGGTATATTCCCAACCGTAATGTCACATCCGTTATGTTGAACGACATCTACAGCCGTCGCATTCTCGAGCTTGCCGCCGATATTCCGCATCTGGGACGCCTGCCCGACGCCGACGGATCCGCGACCGCCCGCTCCAAGCTTTGCGGCTCTATGGTAACTGTCGACGTAAAGCTTGACGGGGAGGTGGTAACGGCCTTCGCCCACGATGTTAAGGCTTGTGCCCTGGGCCAGGCTTCCTCCTCGATCATGGGGCGTCATGTGGTCGGCGCGACGGTCGAGGAGTTGCGTGACGTTCGTGAGACGGCAACGCGCCTGCTCAAGGCTGACGGCGTTGCGCCCGAAGGCAAGTGGCAGGACCTGAAGGTTCTGGAACCCCTGCGGGATTACAAGGCCCGTCATGCCTCCATTCTGCTCACTTTCGACGCCGTCGTGGAGGCCATCGATCAGATCGAGGCGCGCCGCGCCGCGAGCTCGGGATAAATGCCGAGCCCCGTTCAGAAGGCCGCCCATTGGGCCATTCGAGGCTACCAGCTGAGCCTGTCCGGCCTCATCGGCCGCCAGTGCCGCCATCTGCCTTCCTGCTCCGAATACATGGACGAGGCGATCCAGCGGCACGGCTTCTGGCCGGGGGGCTGGATGGGATTGGCTCGGATCTGCCGCTGCGGGCCGTTCGGGACCTGCGGGCTCGATATCGTCCCTGAAACGTTGCCCGAGGGCGCGGCCTGGTATAAGCCGTGGGACTATGGTCGCTGGCGGGGCGTCAACGCTCCCCCGATCATCTGCGAGGCAGCCGAACCTGACGGCGGCTGATTTCGCCATTCATCCAGCAAACCGTCGGCCCCGCTTACCTGCTCCGTTGGCAGGAGTGAGCCAGGAGAAGATTTGACATGATCACCCTGACATTTCCCGATGGCGCGCAGCGCCAGTACGAATCCGGCATCACCGGCCGCGAGATCGTGGAAGGCATCGCCAAGTCGCTGGCCAAGCGCACAATCGCCATGGCGCTCGACGACACGGTCACTGATCTCGCCGATCCGATCACCAAGGATGCCAAGATCGAATTCCTCAACCGCGAGGACCCGCGCGCTCTGGAACTGATCCGGCATGATTGCGCCCACGTGCTCGCGGAAGCCGTGCAGGAGCTTTTTCCGGGTACGCAGGTCACCATCGGACCCGTGATCGAGAACGGCTTCTATTACGACTTCGCCCGCAACGAGCCCTTCACCCCTGAGGATTTCCCGACGATAGAAGCGAAGATGCGCGAGATCATCGCGCGCGATAAGCCTTTCACGAAGGAAGTGTGGAGCCGCGACAAGGCCAAGCAGGTTTTTGCCGCAAAAGGTGAGGCCTACAAGGTCGAACTCGTCGATGCGATTCCGGAAGGTCAGGATCTCAAGATCTACTCCCAGGGCGACTGGTTCGACCTGTGTCGCGGCCCGCACATGACCTCCACGGGCAAGATCGGCAATGCCTTCAAGCTCATGAAGGTGGCGGGCGCCTATTGGCGCGGCGACTCGAACAACGCGATGCTGACCCGCATCTACGCGACCGCCTGGGCGAGCCAAGAGGAACTCGACACCTATATCCGCCAGCTTGAGGAAGCCGAGAAGCGGGACCACCGTCGCCTGGGCCGCGAGATGGACCTGTTTCACTTCCAGGAGGAGGGACCGGGCGTCGTCTTCTGGCACCCGAAGGGCTGGACGGTGTTCCAGGAATTGATCTCGTACATGCGCCGGCGCTTGAAGGGCACATACCAAGAGGTCAACGCACCGCAGATCCTCGACAAGGCTCTGTGGGAGACGTCCGGTCACTGGGGCTGGTACCGCGAGAACATGTTCGCGACCCAGACCGAGGACGATCGCGTCTTTGCGATCAAGCCGATGAACTGCCCAGGCCATGTGCAGATCTTCAAGCACGGCCTGAAGTCTTACCGCGACCTGCCGCTGCGCCTCGCAGAGTTCGGCAACGTGCACCGTTACGAACCGTCGGGCGCACTGCACGGGTTGATGCGCGTGCGCGGCTTCACGCAGGACGATGCGCATATCTTCTGCACCGAGGAACAGTTGGCTGCCGAGTGCCTGAAGATCAACGACCTCATCCTCTCCACTTACGCCGATTTCGGCTTCGAGGAGATTGTCGTGAAACTCTCGACACGGCCCGAGAAGCGTGTCGGCACGGACGAGATGTGGGACCACGCGGAGGACGTGATGACCCGCGTCCTGAAGCAGATCGAGGAGCAGTCGGGCGGGCGGATCAAGACCGCGATCAACCCGGGCGAGGGCGCGTTCTACGGGCCGAAGTTCGAGTATGTGCTGCGCGATGCCATCGGCCGCGACTGGCAGTGCGGCACCACGCAGGTGGACTTCAACCTGCCGGAGCGGTTCGGCGCGTTCTACGTCGACCATGACGGCCAGAAGAAGACGCCCGTCATGGTGCACCGCGCGATCTGCGGCTCGATGGAGCGGTTCACCGGCATCCTGATCGAGCACTTCGCCGGCCACTTCCCGCTCTGGCTCGCGCCGGTGCAGGCGGTGGTGGCCACCATCACCTCCGAGGGCGATGAATATGCCATGGAAGTGGTGCGTGCCGCCGAGGCCGCCGGTCTGCGCGTCGAGGCGGATCTGCGCAACGAGAAGATCAACTACAAGGTCCGCGAGCACTCGCTGGTGAAGGTGCCGGTGCTTCTGGTGGTGGGCCGCAAGGAGGCAGCCGAACGAACAGTCTCCATCCGCCGCCTCGGCAGCCCCGAGCAGAAGACCATGACCCTCGAGGAGGCCCTGAAGGCGCTTGCGGCCGAGGCCGTGACCCCGGATCTGAAACGTGCGGCAAAGGCCGTATCGGGGCCGGAAGGGCATGTGACCCTCGACGGCCATCACGTGATCGAGCGGACGATAGCGTAAAAGTTCTTTGAACGAGTGAAAGCGACGCTTTTACAGCAAAGCGCCGCTTTCGTTGAACGAACCTCATCCTGAGGAGGTCGCGGAGCGACCGTCTCGAAGGAGGATCTAGTGCTCTCTTGAACCTCCTTCGAGACGCAGCCTGTCGGCTGCTCCTCAGGATGAGGGCAGAGTTGAATATGCGGCCTCAGCTCGTCTGCCGCTGGCGGTCACCCGGTGCTGTGCCGGCCTTCGCTCCCGCCGTGCCGACGCCGGGATTGCCCGTGGCTGCGCCTGCATCGCCGGCTTCCGTGCCGGTGACATGCGTTCCCTGACGCTGTCCGACGCGCAGGTTGTTCTGCACATGGGTCACGCCCGAGACGGATTCCGCGACATCTTCGGCCCGGCGCCTCTCGTTGCGATCGCGGACCGTCCCGGTGAGGGTCACCTCCCGGTTCTGGACCTGCACGTCGATCTCGGAGGCATCGATCATCGCATCGTCCGTCAGACGCTCGTTGATGTCCTCGCGGATGCGTTCATCCGAGCGTTGATAGCTCTTCGGGCCACGGCCCTGGTGCTCACCCCGGCGAACCTCGCCTCGGCTTGCAGTGGCGTCGTTGCCGAAGCGCGTGTTGCCGGGACCCATGCCGTAGTTGCTGTGATCCCGCCGTTCGTTCACGAGGCTCCAGGTACGCTCGCGATCCTGCATGCGACGATCGTCCTCGCTGCTGTCGTCGCCGGGACGAGCGCGCTCGCCGGTGATCGTGGAGGCGCCATAGCGCTTCGGATGATAGCCCCGGCCGGCGGAGCCGCGGCCGGCATATTCGTCGCCGTAGCTTTGATACCCATCACCGCCGAAGCCGCCGCGCATGCGGGCATTGCGGGCACCTTCCTCACCCGGATAGCCGAAGCTGCCGAAGGCGGCGCGCACGTCATCCTCCTCGCGGAAGCGGAACTGTCCGCGGCTGGCGCCTGAGCGATCATCGCCCCTGCTGCCAGCCTGCTCGTGGTAGTCGTGCGGGCGATGGCGCCGGTCGTCATCCTCGTTGCGCATCCGCCTTTCCAGCTCACGCCGCTCGTCGCCGGTCAGGCGGGCCTGTCCGCCGCCGCGGGTCTGGTCGGCGCGTGCGGTCGTGGGAGTGCCGGTCCGGTCGGGCTCGGATGGTGTGGAGATGCGATGCAAGGCGCGGGAGGCCTCTTCCTCGCTGTCGGTCGCCAGATCCCCGAGCGCCACGATGCCGACAAGGTGCTTATCGTGATCCACCACGGGAAGGCGGCGGATCTGATGGTCGCTCATCAGCTGGACGATATGGTTCACGTCATCGTCGTCGAAGCACCACCACACATTATCGGACATGATGTCCCGCACTCGGGTCGTGTCGGGTGCCAGGCCGGCCGCCGTGGCCCGGACCGTAATGTCCCGGTCCGTCACCATGCCGCGCAGCCGCCGTCCATCGCAGACGGGCAGGACGCCGACATTCATTTCATCCATGAGACGTGCCGCTTCCTGGATGGTCTTGTCAGGACTCACCACGCGCACGTTGCGGGTCATGATCTCTTCGACTTTCATGAGCTTCCTCTCCTGCAAGGTCACGCCTTGGGAGTTCGAGCTCATGCGCGGCGCGACCGGTATTGGCCTTCGGTCAATGCGGCGCGGGCGGAAAGGTTCAGGGTTTAGCGGGTGGCGAGAACCTCGATGTCCCGGTCGAGACCGCTCTCGATCTTGAACTCGCGGGTATGAACCTTGCCCTCATGGCGTGCGATCAGGACGTATTCGCCCTCCGCCAGCGTCACGGAGGGAAAGGCGCCGATCGCCTCGCGGATCACGTCGCCGCCGGGGGTGAGCACGCTGAAGGCCGTGCCGGCAAAAGCCTCGCCGCCGGCCGAGGCGACGAGCTTGAGGGTAACAGTCGCCGCACGGTGGTTGAGGGTCGCTTCCGTGACCCGGCCGGATTCCACCTTCAAGTCGCTGCGCATGATGGCATTGGCATCGCCATAGGTGGAGACGACATGATAGGTGCCCTCTGGCAGACGCAGCATGTCGTTCGCCTTGGCATCGGCGATCACGAGCCTTCCTTCCGAGTTCTGAGCTTCAGGCACATAGACCGAGAAGGCGAGGCGGTTCGCCGGGATGGGGCTCCCGCCGACGGCCCCTTTAAGCTGAAGGGCGCCCGCATTGATCACCAGGCGCTCGTTGAGATTGCCGCGCTGAATGCTGATCCGCTTCGAAGCGCTTGCGAACCCATACGCCACATGAATGATGTAGTTGCCCGGAGAGAGGGTGAAGCTCGGCGCAGGAGAGCTGGATCGCGCAGCGATGACAGGCTGTGCCGTGTCGCCGCGATCTTCGTAGATCCGCCAGACCAAGCCCGAGCGGATGGGTTCATTGCTTCCGGCGAAGGCTGCTCCGGCGTTCAGCGTCACCTGACCGATGGAGATCAAAGGCGGATTCTGCGACATGGACGGCACGGCGGGAGTTTGGGCCGGGGCCATAGACGCAGCCACAAGAGCCAGCAGACCTGGAAGCGAAAACAGCAGTTTCGAAAATCGGGTCATCAGCTGAAGGAAAACTCTCTTATTGTAACGGGGAGGCAATGGCCGTCCGGATCGGCTCGTCTTCGCCTTTCACCAATCCAGAGGCCGCGGCAACCAGGTTTTCAAAGGACATCGGACGGAAATGGAATTCGACGCGGTGACGCCCCGGTCCGATTTCGACGCCGCGGAACAGGAGATTGGCGCGCAGAATCGGGCGGCGCTCGCCATCGACCCAGGCCTCCCAGCCCGGGTAATGGATGTCGTGGAGCACGAGGATGCCGTTCTCGCTGCTCTCGACCTCGAGCGTGACCGAGTTCCTCTGATAGCTGACGATCCGCGCCTCGCCTTTGGCCTTGCTCTGGTCGGAGCCTGCCGGAGTGTAGTGAGCCTTGAGCAGGCGAACGCTCTCCTGATCCACCAGGGCTTCCGTTTCGCGATTGAACTCGGGCAACTCGTCCTGGTCGAGTACGGCTTCGGAATCCACGGGGCTCACGTGCTGCGCCACATAGGCCCTCGGACCGGAGGCGTTCAGGCGGTAGATCCACATGCGTCCGGTGCCATAGACGACCTCGGCATCCGTCAGACGCGGGAAATGGCGGGGCAGCTTGTCGGCGGGACGGTCGAGAACGATGTAGTCGAGTCCGAGCAGGCTCGCGAGCTCGCATTCATAGCCGCGGAAGCTGGTCGGGAAACGGCGCAGGTTGGGATCCTCCGCGTTCTCGCCTGGGCCGATGGCGCGCTCGTAATCGGCGAGCCGCAGCGGATTGTAGCCGATGATATCCTCGATCCCGAGCACCATGGAGGCATTCTGCCAGGCGCCCTTGAGCCCCAGGATCTCGACACGGGGATACTCGCCCCGGGCGTTCCGCTCGGCGAGTTCCCGCTTGAGGATCTGCAGACCCTGCAACTGCTCGGGAGGCAGCTGGGTGAACACCGTATAGCGCTCGGCCGGCTCCGCATTGAGGGCGGAGGCCGCATGACGGCCGATCAGCTCCGCGCCCGTCAGGGTCACCAGCACGAGCGCCATGGCCTCACGCCAGCGCGGGCCGGCGCCCATCTTCGCGATCACCAGCATGGCAACGGCAGCCGCCGCGAGGCTTACACCGATCTCGGTGAGGGCCAGGGAGACATGCCCACCCTTGACGGCAAAGGAGAGGGCGCTGGCGATGGCCGCGACCACGACGCCCAAGGCGAGCAGGGGTTGGAACATGCGAATGTGCCTGAGCGAGGCGCGGCCCCAGGTCGGAAGCCCCTCCACGGTATATCGATGCACCAGGTAACCTCCGGCGAAAGCCAGGGCGATGTTGATGAGAAAACTGGCGTCCGCCGGCCTGCGGTAGAGATTCACGCCCGGCACGTGATCGAAGATGAACTCGAAGCCAGGGGTGTAGCGCCCGAGCGCGTAGAGTAGGGCGACGATGCCGACCAGGAGGAAGAACCGGAACTCGCGGGCGAAGAGCCGCCCGCCTGCGATGCCATGCCAGATCAGGAAGAGGGCCGGGATCGTGCCGATGAACAGGTAGTTCGTGGCTCTGTCCGTCCAGGTCCCCTCCGCAAGGCTGTGCCAGTCGGGGCCCCAGTAATCATAGGTCCAGCGCAGGGAGCCGAAGACGTTCCCGAAGAGGATCGTCGCCAAGCTCTCTGGAGGCAGGGACCCCATGGCGGCCACGCCGAAGCCGAAGGAAGGGCGCGTCGAGGTTGCCAGGAACTGCATCGTCAGGACGACCGGAACGGCCAGAAGCGCGGCACCGATCAATCCCATGGAGAGCAGAAGCCCCAGGCGTGACCCGAGATAGGAGAGGGAATGAGGAGCGGTCCAGACCCGGTGGACAGCGACCGCGACAAGCGTCAGGGCACTCAGGAAGGCCACCTGATCCCGGCCGATCACCATCATGACGGCGCTCAGCGCGAACAGCACGCCGTAGCGGTAGGAGCGACGGTCCAGCGCCTCTTCGAGGAGCCAGAAGGCCAGGGGGAAGAACCCGTAGCTGAAGATCATGCCCGTATGCTGGAGCCGCGCCGTGGCGGACCCGCCGAGCATGAAGATGAGGGCCGCCACCACGGCTCCGGCCGGATGCCACCCGCGCCGGCGAAACAACGGCACGAAGGCCAGGGCGCCGGGCAGGAAATGGGCGAAGACCACCACGTCGAAGAGCTGCATGGAAGGCTCCGGAGCGAGCCATCCGAACAGCAGCATGGTGGGGGTGAACAGGAGGGACTGGGGATCCGCCGCCGAGGGGTGGCCGCCGAAATGGTAAGGGTTCCAGAGGGGGAGTTCCCCATGGGCCAGGGCGGTGCCTAAGTAACGCAGGGTCGGGTAGAACTGGTTCTTCGAGTCCCACGGAACGACCGTTCCGGTCAGGGGCCAGATGGCGGCGGCAATTGCCCAGGCACTCAGGATGAGAGCCAGGGCGATGAGCGTCTCTCGCCCCGACCAAGCGGCTGGGGAAGGATGAGGATCGTCTCCGAAAAAGGATCTCTGCATTGCTTTTAAGCGGCGTCTCGCCTATCCACCTCATCCCACGGCATCATGCTCGGCCTGCGTTGGCATGCCGTTAGGATCGCCAGGGTTGAAACCTGCTTGGCGTACGACCGTACTCCCCCTATACATCCGCTGCTGTTTCTTTTGTGGCAGCGGCCAGCCTTTGGAACGCCCGCGCTTCCTCAAGCGCAGCAAGACGGCGATACGATGGCAGGCCAGGACCTGCCGTGCTCGCAGCCTTTGAGCATCCACTTCATTGTTCCACATTATCCAAGCCGGATGAAGACCCCATGAATGAAAGCCTTTCCCGCCTTCTTCAGCGTCGTTCCGTCCCTCCGCGCTGGCTGGGCGAACCGGGGCCGAGCCAACAGGAGATCGAGACCCTGCTGCGAGCCGCCTCCCGGGTGCCGGATCATGGCAAGCTGGCTCCCTGGCGCTTCATCCTGATCCAAGGCGAGGGACGTCAGCGCCTGGGAGAGGTGCTGGCGTCGGCCTTTCAGGCGGACAATCCCGATGCCGGTGCAGACAAGGTGGCTGCCGAGCGGGAGCGCTTCGCCAATGCCCCTCTGGTGGTTGCGGTGGTGTCCCGGGTGGTGCCGCATGTGAAGATCCCGGACTGGGAGCAGGTTCTCTCCGCGGGCGCCGTTTGCATGAACCTCCTCAATGCGGCGACGGCCCTGGGCTATGGCGCTTCCTGGCTGAGCGGCTGGGCCGCCTTCGACCGGCGGGTGCTCGACGCCCTGGGTTTGAAGCCCGAAGAGCGGATCGCAGGCTTCGTCCATATCGGCACGGCCAAGGAAACGCCGACCGACCGGGACCGGCCCAGCCTCGACGACATCGTGACGCGGTTCTGAGTTCGTCGTTCGTCGCATCTCCTGCGGCGAACAGGGGTCCACTTCGCCGGGAAATGCTCCACCATGTTCTACGAAACCTCCACCAACGCCCATGGTCTGCCGCACGACCCGTTCAAGGCGATCGTCACGCCGCGCCCCATCGGCTGGATCACCGCCATGAGCGCGAAGGGGGAGATGAACCTCTCGCCCTATTCGTTCTTCAATGCGATCTCCGAGCGCCCGCCCATGGTGGCTTTCTCCTCGGCGGGCAAGAAGGATGCGCTGTCCTTCATCGAGGAAACGGGGGAGTTCGTCTGCAATCTGGCCACCTACGACTTAAGGGAGCAGATGAACGCCACCTCGGCAGTTCTGCCGCGGGGAGAGAGCGAGATGGAGCATGCAGGCCTGAAGGCTGCGCCTTCCCGAATGGTCAAGCCGCCGCGTGTGGCCGAAACCCCGGCGGCACTCGAATGCAAATGGCTCCAGACGGTGCCGCTCAACCCCCTCGGCGGCGGCGACCCGTCCTACTACCTCGTGATCGGCCAAGTGGTGGGGATCCACATCGACGACCGGTACATCGTGAACGGCCTCGTCGACACCGCCGCCATGCGCCCCATCGCCCGATCCGGCTACCGCGACTATTTCGTGGCGACCCCGGAAACGAAGTTTTCGATCACGCGACCGGGCGGCTGAGACGCCTGAGCGCCACAATCTTCGATGATGAGATTGGTTGGAAGCATAGAAAACGGCCCACGATGGTCTCCATCGCGGGCCGCTTCGATTTTAGGTTTCGATCGTCATCCAAGCTTAGATGACGAAGAAGTCCTTGTAGGTCATGGCGAGCTTCTTGGAGAGTTGGGCGATCTCAATCGCCTTGCCCTTGCCCGAACCATCGGCGTCATAGGACAGCACGCCCGTCTTGTCATTGTAGATGACGTAGTCGTTCTTGTCCTTGGCCTTGTCTCCAATCGTAAAGAAGGACTTGCTCAGCTGCTTGGGATTGGTGGGCGTACCTGAGCCAAGCTTTGTGAAGATGGCGTTGTCCAGATAGATGCTGTCGTCCTTGACCGAGAAGTCCTTGATCGTGTCGAAGTTCACCTTGCGGTCCGTGCTCGACGTGCCGAGCTTCGAGTCGAAGACGAAGGCGTCTTTGCCCTTGCCGCCGGTCAGCGTGTCGTTGCCGAGGCCGCCAGCAAGCTTGTCGTTGCCGAGGCCGCCGTTGAACACGTCTTTTCCGGCGCCGCCACTGATCACGTCCGAGGTGGCAGTTCCGGTGACATTCTCGCTCGTGTCGTCCGTCACGCCAATGTTGAAACTCTCTTCATAGGTCGTGCCTGCCGAATCCTTCACCTGAACCCTGACGGTGTGCGAGGTGGCCTGCTCGTAATTGAGAGCATAGTCATTCGCAACCTTCAGCTCGTTCGTTGCCGAATCGAAGCTGAACCGCCCACCGGCATTATCAAGCAGCGTGAAGGTGAGAGCGTCACCATCGACGTCAAAGCCCGTGAGCTTGCCGACCGAGGTTCCAGCTTTCGAGTTCTCGATCAGCTGGCCACCCGACAGGGCGATGTCCCATGGAGTATCATTGACCGCCTTGATAGTGACGTTGACCACCTGCTCGACACTGCCACCATTGCCATCCGAGACGACGATGGTGAAGGTGTCGGTGCCGTTCACGTTGGCAGCCGGCTTATACGTGAACGTGCCGCCTGCCTGATCGAAAGTCACAGTGCCCTTCTGCGGCTTTGCCGTATCCTTGACCGAGTAGGTCAGGTTATCGCCGTTCGGGTCAGTGGCGCCGATCTCCTGAACGAGTTCAGCATCCTCGTTCGTGGTGACATCCCGGCTCTCAGGTGCTGCCGGAGGAGCATCGATGATGTCGATGGCAGCATCCATGGATGCAATGATCTTGGTGACGCCAAAGAACTTTCCACCTTCGAGACCAGCCCGACTCGCAAGCATCTTGCCAGCCAAGTCCGTTACGAATGCATCGTCATTCAGACGATCTGCGGCTTGCTTCAGAATGATCGTGTAAGAATCAGCTGCGAGAGCCGCGGCGCGTGCCTTGACTTCAGGAAGATCGCTCTGGGACCATGCATCGATCAACTGTTGCCGATGCTGATTAACCAGACCGACCGTCGCCTTAAGAGCGGCCGTCATCTCGACGGCGGTTGTTGCAGCGTCAAGTTCGGTAATGAGTTCGAACTTGGCGTACTCCACATCGATCTGACGCTCGACAGCCGTCTTAACGTCAGCCACATCGGCGTAGTCGCCGAAAAGATTTTTGATCTCGAGAATACCAAGACCGATAGCCTGCTCACGACCTTGATCGTCAGGAAGATCATCCAGCTTTGCCAGGTGATCTGCATCAAGCAAAGTCGAGGGATGGCCTTTGATGGCAGCCAAGGCTTCCTGCCAAGTGTCGGCTGCGTTGAATTCTTCGACCATCGCGTCGTCAATGGCTTCATCTGCAGCGATAAGCGCATTAGCGATCTTGACGACACCGAAGAACTTACCTCCCCTATGAGGAGGTCTGCAGCGGACGAGCCGCTGATGCTCTCGCTTGTGACGTTGTCCACGCCGATAATGAAGGTCTCGGTGTAGGATGCCTGGGATGCGTCAGTGATCCGGATTGTGACGGTATGTGCGGTCGCCTGCTCGTAGTCGAGCCTGACCCCGTCCTGAACAACCAGCTGGCCGTTGCTGATTGCAAAGCGCTCGCCTGCATTGTCAACCAAGGAAAAGGTGAGGGTGTCGCCATCGACGTCGAGGCCGGTGAGGGTGCCCACGACCGTCCCGGCCTGGGCGTTCTCCTCCACGCGCGTATTCGACAGCAAGATTTCGCGCGGCGCATCGTTTACTGTACCGACCTTGATGGTGAAAGTCTGCGGCTGACTCGTGCCGCCGTTCCCGTCCAGGACGCGATACTGAAAAGTGATGTCCCCTCTGAAGTCGACCGCCGGCTCATAGCTGAAGGTACCGTCCTCATGGAAGGTCAAGCCGTCGACCGGCTGCACCAGAACGTAGGTCAGGCTATCTCCATCTACATCCGTACCGGCAGGAACCTGTCCGGCAATGGTGGTGTCCTCCGCACCCGAAACGCTGTTGCCGTCTACGGCGGCTACAGAAGTGTCGTTGCGTCCGCTGATCGTGACGGTGATGGTCCTTGTCGCAGTCCCATCGAGGGATTCGACGAGCAGTATATGCTGAACCTGCTGGTCTTGTTTGAGAGACTGCGCATCGCTGTTCAACTTAAAATTCCACTGGCCGGTGGTGCTGTTGAAAGTGAATGCTCCATATTGCTTCTGCAGATCGCCTGCTGCGACAAGCTTGAAGTTGTTTTCTCCCCAGTCACCGTCCTCGATAATGAGGCCAGCGCCGATGCTCTCCTGGCCGTCCTCGCTCACGAAGCCTGAATCTGTCCCGGAGATGACCGCGTCATGCGTGGCATCAATGGCTTCATCCGCCGCATCGAGCGCGGCGATGAAAGTGTCGATATCGAAAAACGGGCCGTTCTGACGGGCTGCCAGAAGCCTGGCCGCCAATTCCGACTGATAAGGCACATTGTCGAGACGCGAGCTGATCTCATTCAGGATGCGTGTGTAGACCTCGCCATCCAGCTCCGCTGCACGGGCAACTGCATCGGGATCGCCGCTGGCGGACCACTGGGCGATCAGGTCCTGGCGGTGCTGACTCAGAACTGCGATATGGTGGCTAAGGACAGTTGCCATCGAGATGGCATCATCAGCACCGTTGATCGCCAGAAGGGCAGAAAACCTGCCATGCTCGATGTCGAGCTGCTTCTCGACGGCTGCCTTGATCTGGTCCACCGAGGTGAAATCTCCGAACAAGGTTCGGAACTCGGCGAGACCTGAGCCGACAGCATGCTCATGAATACCGTCATCGGGAAGAGCGTTGAGCTTAGCAAGGTGATCGTTATCGAGCAGGGCCGATGCATTGTCCTTGACCGCAGCAAGCATTGCTTCCCAGTCCGCAGCTGCATTGAAGGAGGTGACGACACCGTCGGAGTCAATCGCCCTGGCGGCGTTATCGATGGCTGCAATGAGAATCCCGATTTCATCAAAGGGTCCGTTTTCTTCACGGGCCGCCAACATTTCCTCCCCCAAAGCTTCCAGGTAGTTCCCATTGTTGAGATGCGAGACGAGATTTCTCAGAACGAGTGTATAGGCATCAGCGTCAAGTTGGGCCGCATGTGCCTTGATGACCGGATCATCATTCGAGGACCATTCCTGAATGAGGCTTTGACGATCGTCGTGGAGTCTTTGCGCCTGCTCGAAGGCCAGCCGCATATCGTCCACGGTGTTCGCGTTGCCGATAGCAACGACAAACTCGTGCTTTGCATGCTCGACATCGATCTGTCGCCCAGCGACGGCTTTGATTTCGTCTATAGATGTGAAGCTTCCGAACAGGGTCTTGATCTCGATGACACCGAGGCCGATGGCCTGCTCGAGGTCTCCGTCATCCGGCAGGAAATTGAGTTTACTGAGACGCGCCGCATCCAGAAGGGCCGAGGTGTTGCCCTTGATGGCAGCTAAAGCCTCATGCCAAGTCGTTGCATCGTTGAAGGCAGCAACAATCGCGTCCGACATCCTCGATACCTCATGCTTATTGGCGTAGCAGCGACACGTGGAGCTGCTCATGCGTTTTGACCAGCCGCGCGTTGTTAAAGCGGCTGTTAAAACGGCACATGACGGCGATTAGAGGTTTGCCTCCTGTGGCTGTCCACTGCCTGTTTAAAGGGGCAAGGCAGTATTGATCTCGTGCGACAGGCTTATTGCTTCTCAGATTCAGTGAAATCTGAAGGAGAGATGTGGATTGTTGCCGCTTATGGTTGAATTATTACTTTTACCATCTCAGCAGTTGTCCTGCGCCGAGCGATGCTCTTGTTGAAATCCTTCGAAGATTGTCATCAATGCTTGCCGGTACGCTTCAGCAGGCGTTCGGCACGGAGCAGATGCGGGCGGTCCAGCATTTCGCCATTAACCCCAACGACACCAGCTCCTGGATTTGCGGCAAAGGCCGCGATCACCGCCTGTGCCTGTTCGATTGCCTGCTGCGATGGGGTGAAGGCATCATTGATGACAGGCACCTGTGCCGGATGGATCGCCATCTTGGCCACGAAGCCGTCGCGTAGCGCCTTGCGGCATTCGGCTTCCAAGCCTGCCATGTCGCGGAAGCTGGTGAAGACTGAGTCCACGGCATCGACGCTCGCAGCCGCCGCGCCCAGCAGGGTGAGCGAACGTGCCAGGCGGTACGGATCCGTATAAGCTCCATCGTCATCCCGATTTGCCTGGGCTCCCAGATCTGCCGATAGATCCTCGCCGCCCCAAGTCATGCCCATGAGCCGGTGGCTCACGCCGGCGAAGGTGCCCAATGCGAATACGCCAGCCGCATTCTCCGTGGCGATGGCCAGGATGCGAGTGGCTCCATCCTCGAGACCGAACTCCGCCTCGCGGACGGCGAGCTTCGCGCCCAGATGCGCCACATCCGCACCACCGACCGTCTTGGGCAGCACGATCCCGTCAGGGCCGATCCGCATCACGCCGTCGAGATCCGCATCGATCAGGCCCGTGTTCAATCCGTTGACGCGCACAAACAGACGGGGGCGCTCGGCTCTCGCGCGGTGATCGGAGAGAAACTCCGCCGTGACGCGACGCGCCTCGTCCTTCGCGGACAGGGCCACCGAATCCTCAAGGTCGATGAGGAGGACATCGGCTCCTGACGTCAGGCCCTTCTCAAGTTTTTTGGGGCTGTCACCCGGCACGAAGAGCAGGGAGCGCATCAGGCACTCCTCTTGCGCATGAATGCCTGACGGCGGCACTCGGCAACGAGCGTGCCGTCCTGCTTGTAGGCCCGATGGATGAACTCCACGATTCCCGCATCCGAACGCGACTTGGATTCGCGCTTCGCAACGATCTCGGTGGTGGCGTTGATCGTATCACCTTCGAAAAGGGGGGCGGGAAATTTCACATCCGTCATGCCGAGGTTGGCAATGGTGGTGCCAACCGTCGTGTCATTGACGGAGATGCCGATGAGAAGCCCCAGGGTGAATAGCGAATTCATGAGCGGCTTGCCCCATTCCGTCTCGGTGGCGCAGAAATGCGCATCGATATGGAGCGGCTGCGGGTTCAGGGTCATGTTGGAGAACAGCATGTTGTCCATCTGCGTCACCGTCCGGGTCAGACGGTGATTGATGGTGGCGCCGACGGTGAAATCCTCAAAGTAGAGTCCGCCGCGCGGATGCCTGTTCTCATCGTTCATGACGTTACCTCGCATTGTTGATCGGCATGTTGGACCCCATGCCTTGTGTTGTCATCAATGGCCGAACTGCTCCCGAAGGATGCGCTCGTCCAGGCTGTGCCCGGGATCGTGCAGCATCACAAGATCGACGCTGCGATCCATGGAGATATCCACCCGGGAAACATTGCGAAACTCCGTGTGATCGGCCACCGCGCTCACGGGGCGGTTCTCGGTCTCCAGGACCTCGATCTGGATCTTGGCATAATCCGGGAGCAGGGCGCCGCGCCACCGGCGCGGGCGGAAGGCAGAAATCGGCGTGAGGGCGAGCAATGGCGCGTTCAGCGGAAGGATCGGCCCGCCGACGGAGAGATTATAGGCGGTCGATCCGGCAGGGGTCGCCACGAGGATGCCATCTGCGATGAGCTCAGAGATCCGCACGCGATTGTCGACGCTCACCCGCAGCTTCGCCGCCTGATAGGTCTGGCGCAGCATGGAGACCTCGTTGATGGCCCGGGCCGTATGAGCCACCCCATGCACATCCCAGGCCACCATCAGAAGCGGGTGAACCACGCTGCGCTCGGCCGCTTCCAGGCGCTCGAACAGATCTTCATCCCGGAAGTCGTTCATCAGGAAGCCGACGGTGCCCTTGTTCATGCCGTAGATGGGCTTGGCTGACCCCATGAAGCGGTGAAGGCTCTGCAGCATCAGGCCATCGCCACCGAGGGCCACGATGACGTCGGCATCCTCGGGGCTGACATTGGCGTAACGATCCTGCAGGACCTGAAGCGCGTTCTGGGCGTCAGGCGCGG
The DNA here is from genome assembly GCF_016892765.1 of Microvirga arvi. Classification (GTDB taxonomy): domain Bacteria; phylum Pseudomonadota; class Alphaproteobacteria; order Rhizobiales; family Beijerinckiaceae; genus Microvirga; species Microvirga arvi. The sequence continues at coordinate 103,205 of NZ_JAFEMD010000011.1, read as the reverse complement.
CACTGGCCACGAGTGCGATGCTGTTGAAACGACGGGCCATGCCCAGTTACCCTCGCTGCGTCCGATAGGATGCGGAGGAAAGGCATAGCATGGATCGCCCACTTCTCGTCTATACGACCTTTCCCGATGTGGACATCGCGCTCGCGATCGGGGAGGGCCTCGTTCGTGACCGGCTGATCGCCTGCATCAACGTGCTGCCCGGGATGAGGTCCGTCTATGCCTGGAAGGGCGCCATCGAACAGGGCCAGGAGACAGTCGCCATCCTGAAGACCCGGAAGGGTCTTCAGGATCGTGTGCATCGGGCGCTGAAGGAGAGGCACCCCTACGAGACCCCGGTCGTTCTCTTCATCGAGCCGACCGGCGGGGATGCGGCCACCCTGGAGTGGCTTTTCACGGAAACAGCTGGAGGCTTGTCCTAAACTGCAGGGTTCCACTGCACAGGAACAAACCGGAAGCCGTTGCCGTCCTTGGCGATATGGCCCGTGGCCGGGAAGGGGGCGTGGTAGAAGGCAACCTGCGCCCGCTCGGAGGCCGCCATGTCGAGCATCCGGCGGCGGGTGGCGCGAGCCTGGTCAGCGTCCATATCGAACACGGCCGACCAGTCCGGATTGCGCACGAACAGCGCCGGATGGTTCGTGATGTCGGACATGATCATCAGCTTGCCGTTGCCGGATGAGAGCATATACGCCGTGTGGCCCGGCGTATGACCAGGGGCAGCAACGGCGGTCAGGCCCGGCACGATCTCCTTGTCCATCTCGTAGCGCTTCACATTGCTGGCGATGGGGCCAAAGACTCGGCGTACACCCTGGAAGGCACCCTTCATGGCCTCCGGTGCCTGGTTCATGCGCGCATCGTCCATCCAGAAGGCCCATTCGGCGGCTGGGACCATCACTTCGGCATTCGGGAAAACAGCCGTGCCGTCCTTCAGGCGCAGGCCGTTGATGTGGTCGCCATGGAAATGGCTGATCACGACCGTATTCACCTGGGCCGGATCAAACCCGGCGGCGCGGAAGTTCGTCATCCAGCGGCCGGAGGTCGGCGCTCCCATGTCACCGTTGCCGGTGTCGATCAGGGTCAGGCGTCCGCCCTGGTTGAGCACGAGGGTGTTGAAGGTGATCGGCAGCGCATTGCCGGGGAGGAAGGCCTCCTGCATCGCCTGCTGCACCTGGGACAACTCGGCGTTGCGGACGAAGCCCTCAAGGGGGCGCTGGGCGAAGCCGTCGTTGATTGCCGTGACCTCGACATCGCCGACCTTGTAGCGGTAGAAGCCGGGCGCCTGGCGCGGGGCTGAGCCTTGAGCAGGAGTTGGCGCGGAAGGGGTGGTTTGAGCCAGGGCCGGCCCGACGACGGGGGCAGCGGCAAGAGCGGTGGTGGCAAGAACGGCGCGGCGTGTGATCGTCATAAGCGTCTCCAGCGGTGAGAGCAAAAGCCTAGAACGGTTACGCTTGCAAGCAAGGGAGCATCCTTTCACAAGTCAGCGAGCAGGATAGGGCCGCTGTCCTTATTCGACGCGGGTGAGATGGTGGAGGGCGATGCCGCTCGTGGTCGCCACGTTCAGAGAATCGAAACCGCCGCTCATCGGGATGGACACGGTTCGGGTCCGCGCCAGAAGATCTGGGGGCAGGCCGGGTCCCTCAGCCCCGAGGAGCAGGGCCGTGCGCCGGGCAGGCCGGACCTGCGAGAGAATCTCAGTGCCGGAGGGAGAGAGAGCGATGACCTCGAAGGAAGCCACCTGCAGGGCTCGCACCAGGGCATCTGCTGCGGGCGCGCGCGTGAAGGGCACCACCAGTGCCCCGCCGACGGAGACGCGAATGGCTTTCCGATAAAGGGGATCGCAGGTTTCCGGGTCAAGCAGAACGGCGTTGGCGCCGAAGGCGGCAGCGTTGCGGAAGATCCCACCCACATTGTCATGATTGGCCAGCCCGACCAGCCCAACCACGAGGGCATTCTCCGGCAGGCCCGCAAGAATTTCCTCAATCGAGGGCAGGGGCGGGCGCCGGGCCACGGCGAGAATGCCCCTGTGGATCGGGAAGCCCACAATGGCGTCCATCACCTGCCGGTTCGCCGTATAGACCGGGATCGCAGGGGAGAGCATGGGCAACGCATCACTCAGGCCCTCAACACGGCTCTCCGCCAGCAGGAGCGATTCGATCTCGAACCGGGGCTGCCTGAGCAGAACCCTCAGGACCACCTCACCTTCGGCCACGAAGCGGTGCTGCCGCCCGACAAGATCCCGTTCCCGAACAGCCCGGTAGGCTTCGATCCGAGGGTCGTCAGGATCTGAGAGGGCAATCAGCATGGGGACTTATCGGGCTTTGGCGCTGTAGACATCCAACGTGTCTAATCTCAGGTCGCGGCTTTGCCTATGCAGAACCTTCGAGCGGAACAAGGACTTTCCATTCCGGTTAGCCCTTCAAGAACAGGCAGGGCTGCACAGGCAGCCCTTCGCAAGGAGAAGGATGATGTGGGATATAGCCGATGGTTGGATCTGGGCGCTGGTTATCGTCGGCGGTCCGTTGCTGATCGGCATCTTCATGGCCGTATACAGCCGTCGCCGCAGACTGACGCGGACCGAGCAGAAGGTTTCCGACGAGGTCGCGCATAAGAATTGGGGCAAGGAACAGATTCGCTAGGGATCAGACGCCCCGGTCTACGGTGATACTGCCCACCATACCGAAGCCGGCGTGCAGGAAATGCGTGCAGGTCACGGCGTAATTCCCTGCCGCTGGGACCAAGCGGAGGGTACGGCTTTGGTTGCCTCCAAGCTCGATTTTTCCACCCGCCACGGCGCCCGCATCGGCCGGATCGATTCTTGCCGCCGCGAAGAACGAGGGGGCTGAAAAGTTGTGTCCGCCGGAGCCCCTGTTCACGGAACGGAGCCTATAGGCCTGGCCCTGCCGAAGGTGAAGTCTCTGGGGTGTGAACGCAAAATCCGTGAGGATCACATCAACTGGTTGAGCCCTGGTTCGGGATTGCGCTGCAACCGTGGCGTTGGCGCAGAGGCCTGACAGGAGTACCAGAACCAGGAGAGCAGCCCTCATTGCAGCCTCCTCCATTCATGCCAGATCAGAGATTACCATTTCCTCGGTGCCGGGACGATCTAGATCGGTCAAACGGCTCCGTCCGGGGATCAGCGTGATGGCTTTTGATCGCGCCAATTGTGCTCCAGCCCTTTCCGGGTCGTATCCAAATGGCTGTCAGGAGAGCCGGAGATCTCCCGTGACAGCCGTGTCGTAATGATCCCGGCGATGACGGCCGATGCCACTGCGGCCGACCCCATCACGTTCAGCAGGAACACTTCCATGAGGGCCTCCAGCAAGAGCTGGATGGCAGATTAGGCGCATTTTGCGGGAACTCATGTGTGGGCAGATGGGCTACTCCGGCCGACGGTAGGATGCCGAAAGGGAAGAGGGCAGGCTTTGCCATCATCAAGGGGAAGCCGCTTCCGGCCGCTGGTCCGTAAAAAGCGGAAAGCCTCGGCGAGATGCCGAGGCTTTTGGTGAAACATGGCCTGTTTCATTAGAAGAGTGGTGCCGGTGGAGAGGATCGAACTCCCGACCTTCGGTTTACAAAACCGCTGCACTACCGCTGTGCTACACCGGCTGAACTTGCAGGCTGAGGTAGCAGCACACGCAGCAGGACGCAAGTTCCATACAAACGTAAATATTAAGTGTTCCAGCACACCGAAACCAACTCCTGGCTCTGCGATTGTAAGGCAAAGAGAAACCAAGGAGTTGGTATCATGGAGACCTCAGGGGCTTCTGTTCCGTCTAGACCCTCGCCGCTGCAAGGCGGCCTCAAACTTCTCGTCGTATTGTCGATCTTCGCCGGTGCAGGCCTGGTTGGAGCAGTCGAGGCTGCACCGGCCAGCCAAGGTGCCGCGGCCAAGCCCGCGAAGGAGGCGGTGACCTCAGTGTCGGCCAAGGACGTGGACACCACAGCTTCGGTTCAGTCGGGTACGGGTGGCGATGCTTATTGCGATATCTCGCGGAAGCGCATGTTCGTCGAAGGCGAGGGTTGGATCGTCCGCCGCGTGACGACCTGCTACTGACCGGCGGCTTCACCTGTTCAACGAAAAGCCCCGCCTTTCGGCGGGGCTTTCCTGTTCATGAGAGGCTTTCCGGAAGCTTAACGCCTTACGCCGGCGCCTTCGTAGGTCATGATATCCCGGTCCTTGGTTTCCGGCACGAAGAGCAGGCCGACCACGAAGGTCACCAGGGCGATCACGATCGGGTACCACAGGCCGTAGTAGATGTCGCCGGTGGCAGCCACCATCGCGAAGGCGGTGGGAGGCAACAGACCGCCGAACCAGCCGTTGGCGATGTGGTAGGGCAAGGACATCGCGGTATAGCGGATGCGGGTGGGGAAGAACTCCACCAGAGCAGCGGCGATCGGGCCGTACACCATGGTGACGTAAATCACCAGAATGGTCAGGATGCCGATGGCCTTGAGAGCCTGAGCATTGCCAAGGGCGTCGAAGAAGCCGCCGACCTTCAGGATGGTCGGATCGCCGGCCTTCGGATAGCCCGCCTCTGCAGCCGCTGCCGTGAAGGCCGTGATGTTGGCCGGAATGGCAGCAGCAATTGGAGTTTCCTTGCCGTTGAAGGTCACCTTCGGAGCGGTACCAGCAGCAGCCGGAACGAGCTCGTACTTGACCGCCGAGCGAGCCAGGGCCACGCGGGCGATGTCGCACGGTGCGGTGAAGGTGCGGATGCCGACCGGATCGAACACCGAGCCGCAGGTGGCAGGATCCGCCACAACCTGGACCTTCGCGGTCTCAAGCGCCTGGTTGAGGCGTGGGCTGGCCACATTCGTGAGAGCGCCGAAGAGCGGGAAGTAGGTAATCGCCGCAATCAGGCAGCCGCCGAGAATCACCGGCTTGCGGCCGATCTTATCCGACAGCGCCCCGAAGAAGACGAAGCCTCCGGTTCCGATGATCAGCGACCAGGCGATCAGCACGTTCGAGGTAAGCAGGTCGACCTTCAGGATGCTCTGGAGGAAGAACAGCGCGTAGAACTGGCCGGTGTACCATACCACCGCCTGGCCGATCGCGAGGCCGATCAGAGCGATGAGCACCATCTTGAGGTTGCTCCACTGGCCGAACGCCTCCTTCAGGGGAGCCTTCGACAGGGTGCCTTCTTCCTTCATCTTCTTGAAGGCCGGCGACTCGTTCATCTGGAGACGGATCCAGACGGAAATGCCGAGGAGCACCACGGAAAGCAGGAACGGAATGCGCCAGCCGGCAATCGGCCAGCCCTCACCGGTCTGGAAGCCCTGCTCACCCATCCATGTGCGCAGCACGAGAATGACTACGAGCGACAGCAGCAGGCCGACAGTCGCCGTGATCTGGATGAAGCTGGTGTAGAAGCCGCGACGGCCCACCGGAGCGTGCTCGGCCACATAAACCGCCGCACCGCCGTATTCGCCGCCGAGCGCCAGGCCCTGCAGCATGCGCAGTGCGATCAGCACAACCGGTGCAATCCAGCCGATCTGGGCGTAGCTGGGCAGCAGGCCGACCAGGAAGGTCGAGAAGCCCATGATCAGGATCGTGATCAGGAAGGTGTACTTACGGCCAACCAGATCGCCGATGCGGCCGAAGAAGATGGCGCCGAACGGGCGGACCAGGAAGCCTGCCGCGAAGGCGAGAAGCGCGAAGACGTTACGGGTCGTCACGTCGAAGGCGGAGAAGAACTGCGCGCCGATGATCGTGGCGAGGGAGCCGTAGAGATAGAAATCATACCATTCGAAGACGGTGCCGAGGGAGGAGGCCAGAATGACCTTCTTCTCCTCTCGCGTCATCGGCCGCGCTGCGGCGGCCGAATGCGGCGTAGTTGCTGCTGTTGCCATAGGGTTCCCTTCCATAGATGTGCCCGGTGATCCGGGTTCTGGGCCGCAAGCCCGCCTGGCGGGCTCTTAGGCCGAGGCATCGTGACTGCTCAGCACAGTCAAGAAAGTCCATCGAACGGGAGGCTACCTCCGGACTTTGTTTCCACAATTCACAATTGGTATTTGCGACTTCCGTCTAAGAAGTCGCGTGATCATGAAAAATCTTCAGCAAGGACAATGGCTTATCTTCGTGCAGGGCATCACTTTCCAGCGTTTCTGGCGGCGCCTCTGACCACAGCATAAAGGGAAATGGCTGTGGCATTGGAGACGTTCAGGCTCTTGATGGCACCGGGCATATCGAGCCGTCCGATCACGTCGCAGCATTCGCGCGTTCTCTGGCGCAATCCCTTGCCTTCCGAGCCCAGAACCAGAACGACGGGCAGCGTGATCTGCACCTCATCCAGGCTCGCGTCCCCCGTGGAATCGAGGCCGATTCGCTGGAAACCGCGCTCGCCAAGCGCTGTGAGCGTATCTCCAAGGTTCCGCACGATCATGAAGGGCACGTGCTCGAGTCCGCCCGACGCGGACTTGGCCAGAACGCCCGTGGCAGCCGGACTGTGCCTTGCCGTGGTGATGATGGCTTCCACATCGAAAGCCGCTGCCGTTCGGACGATGGCACCGACATTGTGAGGGTCTGTGATCTGGTCGAGAGCCAGGACCACGCGCTTTCCGCTCAAGGTGTCGACTGACGGCGAGGGCAGGGGATCGGCCTCGGCATACAGGCCCTGGTGAACAGCGTCCGGTTCCAGAAGGCGGTTGATCTCGTCAGGGCGGACGATCTCGGGTTCGATAGGCAACGGAGCGCCCAGTTCCTCGCTGAGGCGCCGTGCGGAGTTCTCGGTCGCCAGCAGGCGGCGAATCGTTCGATTGCCGTTGCGTAAGGCTTCAGCCACCGGGTGCCACCCATAGAGAATGGTGGTGTCGATCTCGAAATTCGGCCGTTTGGCCTGATGGTCGCGGCGGCCGGGCTTCCCATGGGGGCGCTGAAAACGGGGCTTGCGGAAGGGGGATGGGCGCTCGCTCATGCTCTTTAAATCTCACGTGTTGTTCCCAGGGCAATAGCACAGGGAGCGCCCATTCACGACCATCCGATTTCGTTGCGCTTTGAGGTTGACACCGGCCATCCACCTCACCATAAGAGCGCCACGGAGCGTCGGGCCTTGGCCAAGCGCTTTACAGAACGGCCTCGGCGTTTTGCGTTCGGGTTGGGTTCTTAGGGGGAATGTCCCGAGCGGCAAAGGGGGCGGACTGTAAATCCGCTGGCTATGCCTTCGTAGGTTCGAGTCCTACTTCCCCCACCACCCAATCAGAAGGGCATGCGGGTGTAGCTCAATGGTAGAGCAGCAGCCTTCCAAGCTGAATACGAGGGTTCGATTCCCTTCACCCGCTCCACCTTTCCCTGCAGTTCCTGTCTAGCTTGTGCTTTTGGCGGTAAGCACCTCTGGTGAGGCGTCCGGCGATCCGTGCTTGGTGGGCGAGGGGATCGGCTTATAGGCATAAGGTTCTGCAATTTCGAAATTGGCTCTTGCACAATGAGCCCAACCGCAATATCGGACGCCCCTGGGTTTTTTGTTCCTGGCCTATGTAAGGTAGAGATCAATGGCGAAGGAAAAGTTTGAGCGGACTAAGCCGCACTGCAACATTGGGACGATTGGTCACGTGGACCATGGCAAGACGTCTCTGACGGCGGCGATCACGAAGGTTCTGGCGGAGTCGGGCGGGGCGACGTTTACGGCCTACGACCAGATCGACAAGGCGCCGGAGGAGAAGGCACGCGGGATCACGATCTCGACCGCCCACGTGGAGTACGAGACCAAGAACCGGCACTATGCCCACGTCGACTGCCCCGGCCACGCCGACTACGTGAAGAACATGATCACGGGCGCGGCGCAGATGGATGGCGCGATCCTGGTGGTGTCCTCGGCCGACGGCCCGATGCCGCAGACCCGCGAGCACATCCTTCTGGCGCGCCAGGTCGGCGTTCCGGCGCTGGTGGTGTTCATGAACAAGGTCGACATGGTCGACGACGCCGAGCTGCTCGACCTGGTCGAGCTCGAGGTGCGCGAACTTCTGTCGAAGTACGACTTCCCCGGCGACGACATTCCGATCGTGAAGGGCTCGGCCCTGTGCGCTCTGGAGGATCGCCAGCCTGAGATCGGCCGCGACGCGGTGCTCAAGCTGATGGCGGAGGTGGATGCCTACATTCCGCAGCCGGAGCGTCCGATCGACCAGCCGTTCCTGATGCCGATCGAGGACGTGTTCTCGATCTCGGGCCGCGGCACGGTGGTGACGGGTCGCGTCGAGCGCGGCGTGGTCAAGGTCGGCGAGGAAGTGGAGATCGTGGGCCTGCGCGACACCGTGAAGACGACGGTGACGGGCGTTGAGATGTTCCGCAAGCTGCTCGACCAGGGCCAGGCGGGCGACAACGTGGGCGTTCTGCTGCGCGGCACGAAGCGCGAGGACGTGGAGCGCGGTCAGGTGCTGTGCAAGCCCGGCTCGATCAAGCCGCACACGAAGTTCAAGGCCGAGGCCTACATCCTGACGAAGGAAGAGGGCGGTCGTCATACGCCGTTCTTCGGCAACTACCGTCCGCAGTTCTACTTCCGCACGACGGACGTGACGGGGGTGGTGACGCTGCCGGAGGGCACCGAGATGGTGATGCCGGGCGACAACATCACGATGGAAGTGACGCTGATTGCGCCGATCGCCATGGAGGAGAAGCTGCGCTTCGCCATCCGTGAGGGCGGCCGTACCGTCGGCGCCGGCGTCGTCGCCGCAGTGATGGACTAATACCGATCCAGGTGGCGGGTTTCCGCCACCTGTTGACCGCCGGAGGAGTGTAGCTCAATCGGCTAGAGCACCGGTCTCCAAAACCGGGGGTTGGGGGTTCGAGTCCCTCCACTCCTGCCAGCGGTCGACAAAGCGGGCGTTTTGCTTTAAAGAGCGCCCCGCAGATGGTTTGAACAGGTGGCGCGAGGCTTGAAAAAGCAGCCTCGCGCCCCTTCAATTTGGGCTCAAGCATGCCCTTAGAGGACGTCCGCTGTTGCTCTCAAGGCGACGTGGGCGCAGTGAAATGGCGAAGACGAACCCGTTCGATTTCATACAGCAGGTCCGCTCGGAAGCCGCGAAGGTGACCTGGCCGACGCGCAAGGAGACCATGATCACGACCGCCATGGTGTTCGTGATGGTGGTCCTTGCCAGCATCTTCTTCCTGGTCGTCGATCAGGTGATCGGCTGGGGCGTTCGCTCCGTAATTCTCGGGCTTGGTGGTTAAGAGGCGGATGCAATGACGAAGCGTTGGTATATCGTCCACGCCTACTCGAACTTCGAGAACAAGGTCGCCCAGTCGATCAAGGATCAGGCTGCCCAGCGTGGCTTGGAAGACAAGTTCGATGAGGTCATGGTGCCGACCGAGAAGGTGGTCGAGGTGCGCCGCGGCCGTAAGGTCGATACGGAGCGCAAGTTCTTCCCGGGCTACGTCCTGGTGAAGTGCGACCTGACCGACGAGGTCTATCACCTCATCAAGAATACCCCGAAGGTGACGGGCTTCCTGGGCGCGGACAAGTCCAAGCCGGTTCCGATCCCGGATCGCGAGGCCGAGCGCATCAAGGGTCAGGTGGCCGAGGGTGTCGATCATCCTAAGCCCTCCGTCAGCTTCGAGGTCGGCGAGCAGGTCCGCGTCTCGGACGGCCCCTTCGCCTCGTTCAACGGCGTCGTCGAGGAAGTCGACCACGCCCGGGCCCGCCTCAAGGTGGCGGTCTCCATCTTCGGCCGCGCCACGCCGGTCGAGCTCGAATACGCTCAGGTCGAGAAGGTCTGAGCGTTTCGGGAAGTGGCACCTGACTGGTGACACTTTCCAGGCCCTATGACAGGGCCTTTCATCCGCGGAAGGTCTGCCCGGTCGCCAGCCGGGAGCTTCAGGCCGCACCGCGATCTGCAACTGCCATGCCGCTCGGTTGGCGCCGGGCGGGTGGTCCATTGGGAGCAGTCCTATGGCAAAGAAAATCTCGGGCTACGTTAAGCTTCAAGTGCCCGCAGGCGCAGCCAACCCGTCGCCGCCGATCGGTCCGGCGCTCGGTCAGCGCGGCCTGAACATCATGGAATTCTGCAAAGCCTTCAACGCGAAGACCGCGCAGATGGAGAAGGGCACCCCGATCCCGGTGATCATCACCGCGTATCAGGATCGTTCCTTCACCTTCGAGATGAAGCAGCCCCCGGTCTCGTACTGGCTCAAGAAGGCCGCGAAGATCGACAAGGGTTCGCAGACCCCCGGCAAGGGCGGCAATGTCGGCCGCGTGACCCGCGACCAGATCCGTGAGATCGCCGAGAAGAAGATGGTCGATCTCAACTGCGACACCGTTGAATCCGCCATGGCCATGATCGAGGGCTCCGCGCGCTCGATGGGCATGGAAGTGGCATAAGGAGGGCATGATGGCTGTTAAGGAAGGTAAGCGCATCCGCGCCGCCCGCGAGGGCATCGAGGCCACCAAGCTGTATCCGATCCAGGACGCGGTGAAGCTGATCAAGGAACGCGCCAAGGCGAAGTTCGACGAGACCATCGAGGTCTCCATGAACCTCGGCGTTGATCCCCGCCACGCCGACCAGATGGTCCGCGGCGTCTGCAACCTGCCGAACGGCTCCGGCCGTACGGTCCGCGTGGCCGTGTTCGCACGCGGCGCCAAGGCCGACGAGGCTAAGGCAGCCGGTGCCGACGTGGTGGGCGCTGAGGAGCTCTTCGAGACCGTCAACGGCGGCACGATCGACTTCGACCGCTGCATCGCGACCCCGGACATGATGCCGCTCGTCGGCCGTCTTGGTAAGGTGCTCGGCCCCCGCGGCCTGATGCCGAACCCGAAGGTCGGAACGGTCACCATGGACGTGAAGGGTGCCGTGGAAGCCGCCAAGGGCGGCGCCGTCGAGTTCCGCGTCGAGAAGGCCGGCATCGTCCATGCCGGCATCGGCAAGGCCTCGTTCGACGAGGGCAAGCTCGTGGAGAACATCAAGGCGTTCGCCGATGCGGTCTCCAAGGCCAAGCCCACGGGCGCCAAGGGCACCTACATCCAGCGCGTCGCGATCTCCTCGACGATGGGCCCGGGCGTGAAGGTCGATCCCTCCTCGGTAATCGGCGGCTAACAAGCCCGTTGCTAGACAATCGAGAAAGCCCGGCCTTCGTGCCGGGCTTTTTCTTTTCCGAGTCCCTTTTCGGATCGTTCTGGTGCAAAAAATTCCAACGGGATGTCGATCCTGCGGATGCCCGTTCGTCGTAGAGGCAGGAGAGCCCGTGCGGCCTCCCTGGATCACAAGGAGATGAGACGATGCGCGTGATGGTGTTGGTGAAGGCGACCGAGGACAGCGAAGCGGGCGTCATGCCCACGACCGAGCTTTTCGAGGCCATGGGTCGGTTTAACGAAGAGCTGGTCAAGGCCGGCATTCTCCTGGCTGGTGACGGACTCAAGCCGTCGTCGCAGGGCAAGCGGGTTGCCTTCGACGGCCCGGGCCGCACTGTCATCGACGGGCCTTTCGCCGAGACCCGCGAGCTCGTCGCCGGCTTCTGGCTGTGGGAGGTCAAGGACATGGCGGAGGCGGTCGAGTGGGTGAAGCGCTGTCCCAATCCGATGTTCGGCCCGAGCGAGATCGAGATCCGTCCGATCTACGAGATGGCGGATTTCGGCGATGCCGTGACACCGGAAATCGCCGAGCGGGAAAGGCAGCTCCGGGCCAAGACCTCAGGCCAATGAGCCCTCCGGCCGCTTGCCCGCGGCTCGGGATGCCCTCGTGACCACGACGATGGCGGGGTCTGAAACCCACCAGGCGATCGAGGCGATCTTCCGGATCGAGCGGGCGAGGCTCATTGCCGGCTTGGCCAGGATGGTGCGGGACGTGGGGCTGGCCGAAGAGCTGGCGCAGGATGCCTTCGTCACGGCCCTGTCGGAATGGTCGAGAACCGGGGTCCCGGCCAATCCCGGCGCCTGGCTGACCGCCACGGCCAAGCGCCGGGCCATCGACCTCCTGCGACGCAGCAGGATGCTCGCTCGCAAGCACGCCGAGATCGGCCGCGACCTTTCGGAGGAGGACGAGGCCGGCATCGCGGCGATCGAGGCGGCCATGGATGACGATGTCGGCGACGAGTTGCTGGGCCTTATCTTCATCGCCTGCCACCCGGTCTTGTCCCGGGAGGCGCGGGTGGCGCTGACCCTGCGCCTGATCGGCGGACTGACGACGGACGAGATCGCCCGCGCCTACCTCACCAGCGAAGCCACGGTCGCCCAGCGGATCGTCCGGGCCAAGAAGACCCTCGGCAAGGCAGGCCTGTCCTTCGAGGTTCCGCGCGGCGAGGAACGGCGGGACCGCCTCGTTTCGGTGCTGGAGGTCATCTACCTGATCTTCAACGAAGGGTACTCGGCAACCGCGGGGGAGGACCTCATCCGTCCGGCCCTCTGTGCCGAGGCGCGGCGGCTGGGGCGCATCCTTGCCGGTCTGGCGCCCGACGAGCCTGAGGTCTTCGGCCTCCTCGCAATCATGGAAATCCAGGCCTCGCGCCTGGCAGCCCGTGTCGGGCCGCAGGGAGACGCGATCCCCCTGACCGAGCAGAACCGGGCGCTGTGGGACCGCTTTCTGATCCGTCGGGGTCTCGCGGCGCTGGAGCGCGCCGAAAGCTTGGGCGGTGCCGCTGGGCCTTATGCCCTCCAAGCCGCGCTTGCCGCCTGCCACGCCCGTGCCCTTCGGGCGGAGGAAACGGATTGGCCGAGGCTAGCCTCGCTCTATGACATCCTTCGCTCGGTCACGCCCTCGCCGGTCGTCGATCTCAACCGGGCGGTGGCGCATAGCATGGCGTTCGGCCCGGAAGCCGGCTTGGTGCTCGTGGACGAAATCGATCCGGCTGCTTTGCCCCACTATGCGCCTCTGCCGGCTGCGAAGGGGGATTTCCTGTTCCGTGCCGGTCGGCTGTCCGAAGCCAGGAACCACTTCGAGCTTGCGGCTGAGCTGAGCCGCAATGCGCGCGAGAAAGCCTTCCTTCTCGGAAGGGCAGCAGCCTGCTCAGTCTGATCGATGTCGGTTTGGTTCTCATGGGGCGCCTGATGATTCAGCATATCCGACGGAGGGCAGGGCGCTTCCAGCCATGCCACCGAGGCAATAGTCGGGCAGCCGAGCAGCCGAACCGAAGAAACTCCGTAACGTAAAGTAATACAGGTCGCCCGGCAAAAAGCCTCTTGGCAAATGCTTCAAAAAGGCTTAATAGGACGCGTTGAGTTTCCAACATAGGCCGAGGCTCCGCTTTCGCGCGGGCCTTTGGCTGCGAATCCGTCCCGGAGACGGGGCGGTGACAGGCCGGCGAGCCAAGAGGCAACTTTTGGCGCGTTCCGGCTATGTCCTGTCCAAGACTGCAGGTGCCGGCTTGCCGGTTTAATTCGAGAGGGCCTGCATAGACGGGGAAGCCGAGTTTTGCATCTGCTAACGCAGGTGAAGAGGATCGGTTCGAACCATCTCACCCGGTGCGCCGCCAGGCTCATTTGGGGGACAGGGCTTGCGAGAGCGTCGTTCAGGACGCCTTGGGCGCAAGTCCGGGCCTTGAACGGCAAATGCAACCGGCGGAGATTTCCGCCAACCGGAGAGAGCCCAGTGGAAAGAGCAGCAAAGCGCGAGCTCGTCTCGACTCTCAACGACGTGTTTTCGACCACGAGCGTTGTCGTCGTTGCACACTATGCTGGCCTCACGGTCGCCGACATGCAGAAGCTGCGCGCGCAGATGAAGCAGGCCGGTGCCACCGTAAAGGTCGCAAAAAACAGCCTCGCCAAAATCGCTCTCGAAGGCAAGGACGTCGCGTCCATTTCGGGCCTTATGAAAGGTCCGACCCTGATCGCTTATTCGAGCGATCCGGTCGCGGCGCCCAAGGTCGCTGTTGATTTCGCCAAGGGGAACGACAAGCTCGTGATCCTCGGTGGTGCAATGGGCACGACCACCCTGAACGTGGACGGAGTGAAGGCGCTTGCCACTCTGCCGTCCCTTGATGAACTGCGCGGCAAGCTGGTCGGCCTTATCCAGGCTCCGGCTACCAAGATCGCTCAGCTCAGCACTGCGCCGGCGGCGAAGCTCGCCCGCGTATTCGGGGCCTATGCCAAGACAGGCGAAGCGGCGTGAGGCCGTACCTCAAAACCATCAATCGTTCGAACTGAACCTAAGGAACTAAGAAATGGCTGATCTTGCCAAGCTCGTTGACGATCTTTCGTCGCTGACCGTTCTCGAGGCCGCCGAGCTCTCGAAGATGCTCGAAGAGAAGTGGGGCGTTTCCGCTGCTGCGGCTGTTGCCGTCGCGGCTGCTCCTGGCGCTGGTGCTGGCGCTGCTCCTGTTGAAGAGCAGACCGAGTTCACCGTCGTTCTCGCCGCTACCGGCGACAAGAAGATCGAGGTCATCAAGGAAGTCCGTGGCATCACGGGCCTGGGCCTCAAGGAAGCTAAGGACCTCGTCGAAGGTGCGCCGAAGCCCGTTAAGGAAGGCGTTTCCAAGGACGAAGCCGAGAAGATCAAGGCGACCCTCGAGAAGGTCGGCGCCAAGGTCGAGCTTAAGTAATTTTGCGGCCTTCATGGCCGCAGGGTTACCCCCGAGAAATCGGGGTTCAAAACACACGGTCCCAGGCGGTTTTTGCCTGGGGCCGTTGTGTCGTCAAAGAGGTCGAGCTTTCCTGCAGGCTCTCTTGGCGGCACCTCAAAGGGTCCAAGGCGGACCTGAATTCTTGCGGTTAGCGGGCGGTTTGAGCCGCCGGGCGGCTAATCGAGGCTCCTGAGCACCGGGGTTCTCGATTAGCCGTGTAGAGGAACGAGGTCCAGATGGCCAACACACTGATCGGCCGGAAGCGCATTCGCAAGTTCTTCGGAAAAATCAAGGAAGTGGCGGAGATGCCGAACCTCATCGAGGTTCAGAAGGCATCCTACGACCAATTCCTGATGGTCGAAGAGCCAAAGGGCGGCCGGCCGGAAGAGGGCTTGCAAGCCGTCTTCAAATCGGTTTTCCCGATTTCGGACTTTTCGAATACCGCCCTGCTCGAATTCGTGAAGTACACGTTCGAGCCGCCGAAATACGACGTGGACGAGTGCCGCCAGCGGGGCATGACCTTCGCTGCGCCGCTCAAGGTCACGCTGCGCCTCATCGTGTTCGATGTGGACCCGGATACCGGCGCCCGCTCCGTGAAGGACATCAAGGAGCAGGATGTCTACATGGGCGACATGCCGCTCATGACGGACAATGGCACCTTCATCGTGAACGGCACCGAGCGCGTGATCGTTTCGCAGATGCACCGCTCGCCGGGTGTGTTCTTCGACCACGACAAGGGCAAGACGCACTCCTCGGGCAAGCTGCTGTTTGCTGCCCGCATCATCCCGTATCGCGGTTCCTGGCTCGACATCGAGTTCGACGCCAAGGACATCGTCTACGCTCGTATCGACCGCAAGCGTAAGCTGCCGGTCACGTCGCTGCTCTACGCCCTGGGCCTGGACGGTGAGGAGATCCTGAACACCTTCTACAACCGCATCACCTACACCCGTGACGGCGACGCCTGGTCGGTGCCGTTCGATGCGGAGCGCATGAAGGGCTTCAAGGCCTCCGTGGACCTCATCGACGCCAAGAGCGGCGAGGTCGTGCTCGAGGCCGGCAAGAAGCTGACCGCCCGCACCGCCCGCCAGCTGGCCGAGAAGGGCCTCAAGAACCTGCGCGCCACCGATGAGGACCTGTATGGTCAGTACATCGGCGAGGACCTCGTCAACCCCTCCACCGGCGAGATCTACGCCGAGGCGGGCGACGAGATCACCGAGAAGCTGCTGAAGGGTCTCGGCGAGGCCGGCTTCACCGCGATCCCGGTGCTCGACATCGACCACGTCACGGTCGGCCCGTACATCCGCAACACCCTGGCCATCGACAAGGCTTCCTCCCGCGAGGACGCCCTTTTCGACATCTACCGCGTGATGCGTCCGGGCGAGCCGCCGATCCTCGATACGGCGGAAGCGATGTTCAACTCGCTGTTCTTCGATGCCGAGCGCTACGACCTCTCGGCTGTCGGCCGCGTGAAGATGAACATGCGCCTCGACCTCGATGCCGAGGACACCGTGCGCACCCTGCGCCGCGAGGACATCCTCGCGGTGACGAAGGCGCTCGTGGACCTGCGCGACGGCAAGGGCGAGATCGACGACATCGACCACCTCGGCAACCGCCGTGTGCGTTCGGTCGGCGAGCTCATGGAGAACCAGTACCGCCTGGGCCTGCTCCGCATGGAGCGCGCGATCAAGGAGCGCATGTCGTCGGTCGATATCGACACCGTCATGCCGCAGGACCTGATCAACGCGAAGCCCGCGGCCGCCGCCGTGCGCGAGTTCTTCGGCTCCTCGCAGCTCTCGCAGTTCATGGACCAGACCAACCCGCTCTCCGAGGTCACGCACAAGCGTCGTCTCTCGGCTCTCGGCCCGGGCGGTCTGACCCGCGAGCGCGCCGGCTTCGAAGTGCGCGACGTGCACCCGACCCATTACGGCCGTATCTGCCCGATCGAGACGCCGGAAGGCCCGAACATCGGCCTGATCAACTCGCTGGCGACCTTCGCCCGCGTCAACAAGTACGGCTTCATCGAGACGCCGTTCCGCCGGGTGCGCGACAGCCGCGTGACGGACGAGGTGATCTACCTCTCCGCCATGGAAGAGGCGAAGTACAACATCGCCCAGGCCAACTCGACGCTCGATGCCGACGGCACCCTCACTGAGGAGCTCGTGATCTGCCGTCGCGCCGGTGAAAACATCGTCGTGGCTCCCGATCGCGTGGACCTCATGGAGGTGTCGCCGAAGCAGCTCGTGTCGGTTGCGGCCGCGCTCATCCCGTTCCTCGAGAACGACGACGCGAACCGCGCTCTCATGGGCTCGAACATGCAGCGTCAGGCCGTGCCGCTCGTGCAGGCGGACGCTCCGTTCGTCGGCACCGGCATGGAAGCGATCGTGGCCCGTGACTCGGGCGCGGCGATCGCGGCCCGCCGCACCGGCGTCGTCGACCAGGTGGACGCGACCCGTATCGTGATCCGCGCAACGGAGAACACGGATCCGACCCGTCCCGGCGTCGACATCTACCGCCTGCAGAAGTTCCAGCGCTCCAACCAGTCGACCTGCATCACGCAGAAGCCGCTGGTCCGCGCCGGCGACCTCGTGCGCAAGGGCGACATCATCGCCGACGGCCCGTCGACCGAGTACGGCGAGCTGGCCCTTGGCCGGAACGTGCTGGTCGCGTTCATGCCGTGGAACGGCTACAACTTCGAAGACTCGATCCTGCTCTCCGAGCGGATCGTGAAGGAAGACGTCTTCACCTCGATCCACATCGAGGAGTTCGAAGTGATGGCCCGCGACACGAAGCTGGGTCCTGAGGAAATCACGCGCGACATTCCGAACGTGTCGGAAGAGGCGCTGAAGAACCTCGACGAGGCCGGCATCGTCTATATCGGCGCCGAAGTCCATGCGGGCGACATCCTCGTCGGCAAGATCACGCCGAAGGGCGAAAGCCCGATGACGCCGGAAGAGAAGCTTCTGCGCGCCATCTTCGGCGAGAAGGCCTCGGACGTTCGCGACACCTCGCTGCGCGTGCCCCCGGGCGTGACCGGCACCATCGTCGAAGTCCGCGTCTTCAACCGTCACGGCGTCGACAAGGACGAGCGCGCCCAGGCCATCGAGCGCGAGGAGATCGAGCGTCTCGCGAAGGACCGCGACGACGAGCAGGCGATCCTCGACCGCAACACCTATGCGCGTCTGGCCGAGATCCTCTCGGGCAGGAGCGCCGTTGCGGGCCCGAAGGGCTTCAAGAAGGACACGAAGATCACCCGCGAGCTCCTCAACGAGCACCCGCGGTCGCAGTGGTGGCAGTTCGCGGTCGAAGACGATGCTCTGATGACCGAGATCGAGGCCATGCAGAAGCAGTACGACGAGTCGAAGAAGCGCCTCGAGCAGCGCTTCCTCGACAAGGTCGAGAAGCTGCAGCGCGGCGACGAGCTTCCTCCCGGCGTCATGAAGATGGTCAAGGTCTTCGTGGCCGTGAAGCGCAAGATCCAGCCGGGCGACAAGATGGCCGGCCGTCACGGCAACAAGGGTGTCGTGTCGCGCATCGTGCCCATCGAGGACATGCCGTTCCTCGAGGACGGCACCCATGCCGACATCGTGCTCAACCCGCTCGGCGTGCCGAGCCGCATGAACGTCGGTCAGATCCTCGAGACGCACCTCGGCTGGGCTGCTGCCGGTCTCGGCAAGCAGGTCGCCCAGGCGGTCGACGCCTACATGCGGTCGGGCAAGTCACAGGCTCTGCGCGAGCAGCTGGTCTCGATCTACGGCAATCTGCCGGAAATCGACGGGGCTTCGGACGATGAGCTGGTCGAGCTCGGCAACAAGCTGCGCCGCGGCGTTCCCTTCGCGACCCCCGTCTTCGACGGCGCGAAGGAATCGGACATCGAGACCATGCTCCAGAAGGCAGGCCTCGACCCGTCGGGTCAGGTCACGCTCTATGACGGCAGGACCGGCGAGCCGTTCGACCGCAAGGTGACCGTGGGCTACATCTACATGCTGAAGCTCCACCACCTCGTGGACGACAAGATCCACGCCCGCTCCATCGGCCCCTACAGCCTCGTCACCCAGCAGCCGCTGGGCGGCAAGGCCCAGTTCGGCGGCCAGCGCTTCGGCGAAATGGAGGTGTGGGCCCTGGAGGCTTACGGCGCCGCCTACACCCTGCAGGAAATGCTCACGGTCAAGTCGGACGACGTGGCCGGCCGCACGAAGGTCTACGAGGCCATCGTTCGTGGCGACGACACCTTCGAGTCGGGCATTCCGGAGAGCTTCAACGTTCTCGTCAAGGAAATGCGTTCGCTCGGCCTCAACGTGGAGCTGACCAATTCCAAGAAGGCTGCCAACGAGCCGGGGCAGCTGCCTCCGTCCGAGGCCGCCGAGTAAGCGCCCCTCGCGCTCTCAATAAGACGTTTGGCCGCGGCGATGATGCCGCGGCCCCATGCAATTGCCGGTGAGGGTGCTTATCTAGCGCCCTCCAGCCCAGGAGACGGCGATGAATCAAGAGGTCATGAATCTCTTCAACCAGACGGCCCAGCCGCAGAGCTTCGATCAGATCAAGATCTCGATCGCGAGCCCTGAGAAGATTCTGTCCTGGTCCTACGGCGAGATCAAGAAGCCGGAGACCATCAACTACCGCACGTTCAAGCCCGAGCGCGACGGCTTGTTCTGCGCGCGCATCTTTGGCCCGATCAAGGATTACGAGTGCTTGTGCGGCAAATACAAGCGCATGAAGTACAAGGGCGTGATCTGCGAGAAGTGCGGCGTCGAGGTGACTCTGGCCCGCGTCCGTCGCGACCGCATGGGCCACATCGAGCTCGCCGCGCCCGTCGCTCACATCTGGTTCCTGAAGTCCCTGCCGAGCCGCATCGGTCTGCTGCTCGACATGACCCTGAAGGATCTGGAGCGCATCCTCTATTTCGAATCCTACATCGTCGTCGATGCGGGCCTGACGCCCATGAAGGACCGTCAGCTCCTCACCGAGGACGAGTATATCCGTGCTCAGGACGAGTACGGCGAGGACTCGTTCACGGCCATGATCGGTGCGGAGGCCATCCGCCGGATCCTGCAGGAGCTCGACCTCGAGAAGACCGCGCAGGAGATCCGCGAGGAGATCGCGGTCACCACGTCCGAGCTGAAGCCCAAGAAGCTCATGAAGCGCCTCAAGATCATCGAGGCCTTCGTCCAGTCGGGCAACAAGCCCGAGTGGATGATCATGACCGTCGTCCCGGTGATCCCGCCGGACCTGCGTCCGCTCGTGCCGCTCGACGGCGGCCGCTTCGCGACCTCGGACCTGAACGACCTCTACCGCCGCGTCATCAACCGCAACAACCGCCTGAAGCGGCTCATGGAGCTGCGTGCGCCGGACATCATCGTCCGCAACGAGAAGCGCATGCTCCAGGAGGCGGTCGACGCCCTGTTCGACAACGGCCGCCGCGGCCGCGTCATCACCGGCGCCAACAAGCGTCCCCTGAAGTCGCTCGCCGACATGCTGAAGGGCAAGCAGGGCCGCTTCCGCCAGAACCTGCTCGGCAAGCGCGTCGACTACTCGGGCCGTTCGGTGATCGTGGTCGGTCCGGAGCTGAAGCTGCATCAATGCGGCCTGCCGAAGAAGATGGCGCTCGAGCTCTTCAAGCCGTTCATCTACGCCAAGCTCGACGCGCGCGGCCTGTCCGCCACCGTCAAGCAGGCGAAGAAGCTCGTCGAGAAGGAGAAGCCGGAAGTCTGGGACATCCTGGATGAGGTCATCCGCGAGCATCCGGTTCTCCTGAACCGTGCTCCGACGCTTCACCGCCTCGGCATCCAGGCGTTCGAGCCCACCCTCATCGAGGGCAAGGCGATCCAGCTGCACCCGCTCGTCTGCGCCGCGTTCAACGCGGACTTCGACGGTGACCAGATGGCCGTCCACGTGCCGCTCTCGCTCGAGGCGCAGCTCGAAGCCCGCGTGCTGATGATGTCGACCAACAACATCCTGCATCCGGCCAACGGTCAGCCGATCATCGTGCCGTCGCAGGACATCGTTCTCGGCCTCTACTATCTCTCCATCGTCTCCGACGGTCAGCCCGGCCAGGGCAAGGCCTTCGCCGACATGGGCGAGATCGAGCATGCCCTGAACGAGAAGGTCATCACGCTCCACACCAAGATCCGCTACCGCTGGGAAGGCTTGGATGAGGACGGCAAGCCCGTGTCGAAGATCGTCGACACCACGGCCGGCCGCGTCATGCTCTCGCGTCTCCTGCCGAAGCACCCGATGCTTCCCTTCGACGTCGTGAACAAGCTCATGACGAAGAAGGAGATCTCCAACATGATCGATGCCGTTTACCGGCACTGCGGTCAGAAGGAATCGGTGATCTTCTGCGATCGCATCATGGGCCTCGGTTTCTACAATGCGTTCAAGGCCGGCATCTCGTTCGGCAAGGACGACATGGTGATCCCGGAGAACAAGTGGGAGATCGTCGAGGAGACCCGTGCCCTCGCGAAGGACTACGAGCAGCAGTACCAGGACGGCCTCATCACCCAGGGCGAGAAGTACAACAAGGTTGTCGACGCCTGGGCGAAGTGCTCGGACCGCCTCGCCGGCGAGATGATGAACCGCATCTCCACGGTGCAGAAGGACGAGAACGGTCGCGACAAGCCGGTCAACTCGATCTACATGATGTCCCACTCGGGCGCCCGTGGTTCGCCGGCCCAGATGAAGCAGCTCGCGGCCATGCGCGGCCTCATGGCCAAGCCGTCGGGCGAGATCATCGAGACGCCGATCATCTCGAACTTCAAGGAAGGCCTCGATGTTCTCGAGTACTTCAACTCGACCCACGGCGCCCGTAAGGGTCTGGCCGACACCGCGCTCAAGACGGCGAACTCGGGCTACCTGACCCGCCGCCTCGTCGACGTGGCGCAGGATGCGGTCATCCGTGAGCCGGATTGCGGCACCGAGCGGGGCATCAAGATGCGCGCCATCATCGACGCCGGCCAGGTGGTCGCGTCGCTGGCGTCCCGCATCCTCGGCCGCTCCACGGCGGAGGACCTATTGGCCCAGGACGGCGCCGTCATCGTGCCGAAGGGAACGATGATCGAGGAGCATCACCTCGAGGCGATCGGCGCTGCCGGCATCCAGGAGGTGAAGATCCGCTCCGTGCTCGTCTGCGAGTCGAAGAACGGCGTCTGCGCCACCTGCTACGGGCGCGACCTGGCCCGGGGCACCCCGGTCAACCACGGCGAGGCCGTCGGCGTCATCGCGGCGCAGTCCATCGGCGAGCCGGGCACGCAGCTCACCATGCGTACTTTCCACATCGGTGGTGCGGCCCAGATCGCTGACTCGTCCTTCATCGAGTCGAGCTTCGAGGGCAAGATCGGCTTCCGCAACAAGAACATTGCGAAGAACTCCGACGGCGATCTCGTCGTCATGGGTCGCAACGTGGCTGTTGTGATTATCGGCGCCGACGGCACCGAGCGGGCGGTTCACCGCCTGCAGTACGGCTCCCGCCTGAAGGTGGACGAGGGCGACACGATCAAGCGCGGCCAGCGCATCGCCGAATGGGATCCGTACTCCCGTCCGATCCTTACCGAGATCGACGGTACGGTGGGTTACGAGGACCTTGTGGACGGTGCATCGATGATCGAATCGATGGACGAGTCGACCGGCATCGCCAAGCGCGTGGTCATCGACTGGCGCGGCTCCCCGCGTACGGCGGACTTGCGTCCGGCGGTGGTCATCCAGGGCTCCGGCGGCAAGGTCGCCAAGGTCGCCCGCGGTGGCGACGCCCGTTACCTGCTGCCTGTGGATGCGATTCTCGCGGCCGATCCCGGCTCGAAGGTCAAGGCCGGCGATATTCTCGCCCGTGTCTCGACCGAGAGCGCCAAGACCCGCGACATCACGGGCGGTCTGCCGCGCGTGGCGGAGCTGTTCGAGGCCCGTCGCCCGAAGGATGCGGCCATCATTGCGGAGAAGTCCGGCACGATCCAGTTCGGCCGCGACTACAAGAGCAAGCGTCGCCTGACGCTGAACCCGCACGATGGCTCCGAGCCGGTGGAGTACCTGATCCCGAAGGGCAAGCACATCCATCTGCAGGACGGCGACGTGGTCGAAGTCGGCGATTTCATCGTCGACGGCAACCCGGCTCCACACGACATCCTGGCGATCAAGGGCGTCGAGGAACTCGCGGCCTACCTCGTGAACGAGATCCAGGAGGTCTACCGTCTCCAGGGCGTGCTCATCAACGACAAGCACATCGAGGTGATCGTTCGCCAGATGCTGCAGAAGGTCGAGATCACGGAGGGCGGCGATTCCGAGCTGCTCAACGGCGAGCAGGTGGATCGCCTCGAGTTCGAGGAGATCAACGAGCGTCTCGTGTCCGAGAAGAAGAAGCCCGCCGCAGGCGTGCCGGTTCTGCTCGGTATCACCAAGGCCTCGCTGCAGACCCGCTCCTTCATCTCGGCGGCGTCCTTCCAGGAGACCACCCGCGTCCTCACGGAGGCGGCAGTCAACGGCAAGGTCGACACCCTCGAGGGCCTCAAGGAGAACGTCATCGTCGGCAGCCTGATCCCGGCCGGCACGGGCGCGCTCACCGCTCAGATCAAGGCGGTCGCGACTCATCGCGACGAGCTGATCCTGCAGCAGAAGCGCTCCGAGTCGCAGGCTCAGGTCAGCGAGCTGCCTCCCGCAGCGGAGTAAGCTGCAGGACTTCGAGCGGAGAGGTCTCTGTCAATGATCGGCAAAGCCGACTTCGATCAACATCTACGAGGCGGGGCCAACCAGTGGCCCCGCCTCGCCGCAATTGCTGCTCTTGGAGCAGTTGGCCTCAGTATCTCGGTCTATGCCGACCGCGCGCCGCAATTCGATGATATTGCCGGGCGTTGGGTACTCGCACCCGGAAGCGATCCCAAAACAGCTTTTTTTGGACAGAGCTTTGCCGTTCTTCCAAGCGGAGAGATCCGTGGAAATCCTGCGATCATAGGCAAGAGTTTCTGCGGCCAAGGCTGCTACACGATCCACATCGTGGAGAAAGGCAGGAACTACCGGCTTCTGTTCGATAGCCAAAAGCAAAGCCTTGTCATCAAGGACGATGCGTTCGAACCTCTCGCAGAATATATAAGACGGTCGGGAAAATCGTAAAAAATGCCTGAGCCGTGGCGGCTTCGGCGGTGCGTTTATTTTTCCGGCTCTTTCAACAACTGCATGCGAACCGCCCTTTTGACGTCTGTCGGGCAGTTGTTTGGATTTGATGCACATGCGTCATGTGTAAGCATCTTGGCGGCGATCATATTCCGTGAAAGCGGTATACCCGCAAACTCCATAAATAATCTGGCGAGGCTATCGATGCGAACGGGTCCTGGGATAATGCTCTTTGTCGGCGTGAGGGACGCATCGTAATTGCGCGCCATCCGGTAGAACGTAATGTTCCGAAGCCTCGACCCATAGCTCTTCTGAGCCCTTTGAGAGTAGATCTTCTTAAAATGAGGCTGATGGTCCCCGTAGAAGAGAATGGCCACGGATCTGTCGATCCGCCCTAGTTCCTGCTCAAGATCCAGCATCGTTTGATATGTGTCGTTGAGCCTGTTGATGTAGTCCTTGAGTTCAACGCTCTTCGCCGAATCCGGATTGAAGGGTCCCGGGTATTGCTCCCTGGGAGACGCGCCATGCGGACCATGATTGCTGTTCGTTGACAAGAAGACGAAGCGAGGATGGTTGCTCGGCTGGGCAAGCAGCCTGCGAAGAGCGTCGACGTAGTAAAAATCTCTTTGCTCCTTCCAGTTCGTTGGGGCGTTGATCTTCTTGTTATCCAGAAACGTATCTATTCCGTAACGCTTGAACCCCTCGGCGACACCAGCAAAGAAGGGGTTCGCCGTATAGATCGCGTGCGTCTCGTAACCGAGCGTCTTCAGATACGAGGGAACGCAGCTTCGCGTGAACGGGGCAATGAAGCTGTGCGGGTATGTGCCTCCATCGTCGAACATTTGGTGATGGACGCCGCAGAGGAGCTCGAATTCAGAAATCCAGCTGCGTCCCCCAAAGATGTTCACAAGGAGCGGGCCGGATTGCTCATGGGCCAGTCCTCGGCCGGAGGTGAGGTCAAGGTAGCCCTGCCCTAAGGTGTAATCCTCGAGGATCACGGGATCGAAGGTCGATTCCAAATGCACGAAGATCATATCGGGGCAAGATGAGCAGGACGTGTCGGCACTCTGGGTCTGCTGGGGAGAGCCGAGATCTATGCTACTCTTGATCGTATCTTCGGCCTCCTTTTGAAGAGCAGCCTGGATGGAGCGGGTGCGCTCGAGGAATGCGATAAAATTGCCGACACGTAAGCCTCCTGGTTCCGTTGCCGTCAAGTAGCCAGAGGCAGAGTGTAGGTAGTCTAAATATCTACTGTTGAAAAATACGATGCTCTGCAGGGTAGCAATGATTAGCCAAAGCAGAACCACCTTAAGCCTGAAGGAAGACGATCTTTGTTTTTTTCTGTGGACGAGGTGCTCAAGGAACCAGACTATAAGTAACGTACAGATGAATAAGATAACGTACAACAAGAAATGGCGAGATAACTCGTGATATTGCATGACAACCGAGAGATCGAATTTGCGCAACATCTCCCATATCATGATAAAATCGAAATGATTGAGATGATCGTTGAGGAGTGACATCTTATTGATGTCAATATAATTGAAGAGAATGAAGATCGAGCAGGCGAACAAAGCAGAGAAAGCATGATATTTAGTGAGGATTACTATCAAGAATGATGCGCTTGCCAGCATAAAAAATACTAAGATTGCCCCTGATATCGTGTATTCCCTGGCAGCTGCCTGAAGGCATATAGCGAGTAGGAGCGTAAGGGAGCTACAGAGCAGCGCCTTGTATACAGTTCGGACAATGCTCTTTGGAGGGATCTGCTCCAACGGGTGGACCAACCGTGTGATCAGGCCAATAAAGTAGCGGCGTGCACGCATGGATAAACAGTGAGTGGAGATAGATACATTCCCATTTGAAGCATCATCGCTATAGCGGGCTGGGCAAATGCCGCCACACTAAAATGATGCATTATTCAGTAGCACAGAAGAGTTATCCTTGTAAGGCTCCTCATGGGTACCGATCCTAATCAAGCCGAGCTTCGCCAGCCACAGGAGGCACCGGACCATGAGCGCGGGCGCCGTTCCGGGACGCCTGGCCAGAATGTCCCTCGCCGTTGCGCCCTGGCTGCCGACCTGTTTCCACACCTCGAGGAGAAAAGTGGAGGAGACCTCAGGGGAGGCGCTTACAAGAGCGATCTTTAGACCTAGCCGATCCAGCACCTCGGCTTCACTCAGGCCAGGAGCTTGCGTGAAAACATGCTGGCTGGAAAAGCCGGTGGACGGGAAGCTGGCGAAAAGCTCGAACGGATCGGGACGGGCAGGCCAGAAGCCGCGCATCGCCTCAGAGGAGGGGGCTGTCTCCCCGGCGTTCCGCAGGACGGCAAGCTCACGCCAGAGAGCCTCATAGGCCTTGATGATCACCTTCCAGTCGAAGACTTCCCTGGCTCGGGCCGCCCCGTTCGCGCCCATGCGCCGGCGCAGGTCTGGATCGGAGGCAAGGCGCTCGAAGGCGGCAGTCGTCGCATCGATGTCTACTGCGACGGCGGTGGATGCCTTGCCGATGTAAGCGTCATAGTTGTCGACTTCGAGAGCATGCCTGTTCGCAAGCCCTTGCCCCACTCCCGGCGGAGCGGCGATGGTCGGAACGGCAAAGCCGTCGAGGCCATTGCGAACCGTGTCCCTGTACCCGTCCCAATCCGTGACCACCACCGGCAGCCCGGCCGCCATGGCCTCGATAGGGGTCAGGCCGAAGGTCTCCTGGATGTTGTCGGAAAGGGAGCAGAATACATCCGCCGCCGCCCAGGCTTGGTTGCGGGTCTCCGAAACCCGGCCATCGAGGACAATGGAGCGGATTGTCGGGCAGAGCTTGGCTCTCGCCTCGGCAAAAGCCTGGGCAATGGGCTCGTTGGCCGTCCAGCCGCACTCGATCAGCACCACCCGGTGCTGCCGCGTCAGGCGCTCCAAGGCCAGGTACATGGGAGCGGGGTTCGCCTTCGCATGGAACGACAGGCGTCCGAGAAACAGCACGACGAAATCCCCTGGCTCGATCGCGAGAGACGAGCGCGCCTCGCCGCGACGGCTCGACCGCTGAGCCTGGGCTCCGCAATCGACCCCGAGGGGAATCACCGGAAGCTGCGGCCTGACGAAGCGGGTCGCACCGAGCCGTCGCGACAAATATTCTTCCTGCCGGGCGAACAGCTTCTCGATGACGGCACGGGAAGCGGTCGAGGTGCAGATGATGGCGTCCCACGGCTGGATGGGGGCCGCCAGCAGTTCGGTCAGCCCATCCATGGCCCGGGCGGAGGACAGGGTATGATTGACCCCGCAGAGGCTCCAGGAGCGGGCGCCGTGAAGCTCGCGCTGCCACGCCTGAGCCGCGTTGACGGGGCTCGGTGTGAACAGGCAGCCCACCTCTTTGAGCGCGCCAGCTTTCGCGCTCACGATGTAATTCGGGGAGCTATCCGGCTGAAATCCCTTGATGAAATTGCAAAAGTCCTGTCCGAGCTTGGCATTTCGCACATAGCCCACAGGGGCATTGTCGGAGGTGTATCGCGCGAAAGCCGAGAGGAAGCCGTGGCCAGCAAAGTGCCTGCCCATAGGCTTTCCATGCGTCACGTCATAAGCCTCGGCTTCGAAATGGATCGCTGCTGTCACTTCCTGCCCCTTGTCTTGGAGGTTATTCAATAACCTTGTAGCGTTCCTGGCGGAACCCATATTGATGAGACGAAGCCGGCTGGGCTCCAGCATCAAAACCCACCTTTCCGGATCGTTACCGAAAAGTGTTGACTTTGAACGACTCGGACGCTAGAGAGACCGGACTTTCCGGCTGGCCGTAGGTTTTCGCCAGTCGAAGCGACTAGCTTCGACGGATGCCACCTAAACGCTGCCGAACTCAACCTTGACTGACACTAGTCAGATTTAGGGCACGACCGCGGTAAACATCGTGGTCCTCTGCAATCGCACCGCGCCAGGGGCTTACCCAAGTCAATGGCGTGGCTTCGTTTTGTGCAACCTGAAAGGGTCCGCAGAAGCGAAGGGCGGCGTTCAACCGTTGAAGACACATTCATGGCCACCTGCCGGGTGGCCGGTCAAAGAGGGCACAGGATGCCAACGATCTCTCAGCTGATCCGCAAGCCGCGGACTGCGCAAAAGAGCCGGAATAAGGTTCCCGCGCTTGAGGCCTGCCCGCAGAAGCGCGGCGTGTGCACGCGCGTTTACACGACGACCCCGAAGAAGCCGAACTCGGCTCTCCGTAAGGTCGCCAAGGTCCGTCTCACGAACGGATTCGAAGTCATCGGGTATATCCCGGGCGAAGGTCACAACCTTCAGGAGCACTCCGTGGTCATGATCCGCGGCGGCCGCGTGAAGGACCTTCCGGGTGTCCGCTACCACATCCTCCGCGGTGTTCTCGACACCCAGGGCGTGAAGAATCGTAAGCAGCGTCGTTCGAAGTACGGCGCGAAGCGGCCGAAGTAAGCCGTCAACTGTAATTGAGGTCGGAGCTAGCTCATGTCCCGCCGCCATAGCGCCGAAAAGCGTGAGATCATCCCGGATCCGAAGTTCGGGGATGTGGTCGTCACGAAGTTCATGAATTCCATCATGTACGACGGCAAGAAGTCCGCTGCCGAGAGCATCGTCTACGGTGCATTCGACATCATTGAGGGTCGCGCCAAGGCGAACCCGCTCGAGGTGTTCAAGCAGGCCCTCGACAACGTCGCTCCGGCGATCGAGGTCCGCTCCCGCCGCGTCGGCGGTGCGACCTACCAGGTTCCGGTCGAAGTCCGCACCGAGCGCCGTCAGGCTCTCGCGATCCGCTGGATCATTCAGGCCGCCCGCGGCCGCAACGACAAGACCATGATCGAGCGTCTCTCCGCCGAGCTGCTCGATGCATCGAACAACCGCGGCAATGCCGTCAAGAAGCGCGAAGACACCCACCGTATGGCGGAAGCCAACCGTGCGTTCTCGCATTACCGCTGGTAAAGGTCTGAGGAGCTGAGCGATGCCCCGCACGCACGCGATTGAGGACTACCGCAACTTCGGCATCATGGCCCACATCGATGCCGGCAAGACCACCACGACCGAGCGCATTCTCTACTACACCGGTAAGTCCCACAAGATCGGTGAAGTGCACGAGGGTGCCGCCACCATGGACTGGATGGAGCAGGAGCAGGAGCGTGGCATCACGATTACGTCCGCTGCCACCACCTGCTTCTGGAACGACAAGCGCCTGAACATCATCGACACCCCCGGCCACGTCGACTTCACCATCGAGGTCGAGCGCTCGCTGCGCGTGCTCGACGGTGCCGTCTGCGTTCTCGACGGCAACCAGGGCGTCGAGCCCCAGACCGAGACTGTGTGGCGCCAGGCCGACAAGTACGACGTTCCGCGTGTCGTGTTCGTCAACAAGATGGACAAGACCGGCGCGAATTTCTTCAACTGCGTCGACGACATCGTGAAGCGCGTTGCCGGCAAGCCCGTCTGCCTTCAGATCCCGATCGGTGCGGAAAGCGATTTCCGCGGCATGGTCGACCTGATCAAGATGAAGGCCCTGGTCTGGTCCGGCGAGGCGCTCGGCGCCAATTTCGACGAAGTCGAGATTCCGGCCGACCTGAAGGACCAGGCTGCCGAGTATCGCGGGAAGCTTGTCGAAGCCGCCGTGGAGATGGATGACGAGGCCATGATGGCCTACCTCGACGGCCAGGAGCCGGATGAGGCAACCCTGCGCCGCCTGATCCGTACGGCTGTGCAGCGTCGCGCCTTCCATCCGGTGCTCTGCGGCTCCGCGTTCAAGAACAAGGGCGTTCAGCCCCTGCTCGACGCCGTCGTCGACTTCCTGCCGTCCCCGGCAGACCGTGAGGCTATCCAGGGCATCGACTTCAAGACCGAAGAGCCGACGATCCGCAGGCCGACCGACGAAGAAGGCTTCTCCATGCTCGCCTTCAAGATCATGGACGATCCCTTCGTAGGCACGATCACCTTCTGCCGCGTCTACTCGGGCAAGGTGAATGCAGGCGAGACGCTCCTCAACTCCTCGCGCGACAAGAAAGAGCGCGTCGGCCGCATGCTGCTGATGCATGCGAACAACCGTGAGGACATCAAGGAAGCCTACGCGGGCGACATCGTCGCTCTCGCCGGCCTCAAGGAAGTCCGCACCGGCGACACGCTCTGCGACCCGAGCAAGCCGGTGATCCTGGAGCGCATGGAGTTCCCGGAGCCGGTCATCGAGATCGCGATCGAGCCGAAGTCGAAGGCCGACCAGGAGAAGCTGGGCCTTGCCCTGTCGAAGCTGGCTGCGGAGGATCCGTCCTTCCGCGTGTCCACCGATCAGGAATCGGGCCAGACCATCCTGAAGGGCATGGGCGAGCTTCACCTCGACATTAAGGTCGACATTCTGCGCCGTACCTACAAGGTCGACGCGAATGTGGGCGCTCCGCAGGTGGCCTATCGTGAGACGATCACGAAGAAGGCAGAGATCGACTACACTCACAAGAAGCAGACCGGCGGTACGGGCCAGTTCGCCCGCGTCAAGATCGTCGTTCAGCCGAACGAGCAGGGTGCCGGTTTCGCCTTCGAGTCGAAGATTGTCGGTGGCGCGGTGCCGAAGGAGTACATCCCGGGCGTCGAGAAGGGCCTCCTGTCGGTCGTGGGTGCTGGCGTCGTCGCCGGCTTCCCGGTGGTCGACATCAAGGTCGAGCTCGTCGACGGTGCCTTCCACGAAGTCGACTCGTCGGCCCTGGCCTTCGAAATCGCCTCTCGCGCGGCTCTCCGTGAAGCCCTCCAGAAGGGCGGTTCGGTTCTGCTCGAGCCGGTGATGAAGGTCGAGGTCACGACGCCTGAGGACTACACGGGCTCGGTGATCGGCGATCTGAACTCCCGGCGTGGTCAGATCCAGGGTCAGGACATGCGCGGCAACGCCGTGGTCATCAATGCGATGGTCCCGCTCGCCAACATGTTCGGCTACGTGAACACCCTGCGCGGCATGAGCCAGGGGCGTGCAAGCTACACCATGCAGTTCGACCACTACGAGCAGGTGCCGTCGAACGTGGCTGCCGAGGTTCAGGCGAAATACGCCTGAACCCACTAAGCGAATATTGAACGATCAAAGGAACGGGTGCCACGATGGCGAAGGAAAAGTTTGAGCGGACTAAGCCGCACTGCAACATTGGGACGATTGGTCACGTGGACCATGGCAAGACGTCTCTGACGGCGGCGATCACGAAGGTTCTGGCGGAGTCGGGCGGGGCGACGTTTACGGCCTACGACCAGATCGACAAGGCGCCGGAGGAGAAGGCACGCGGGATCACGATCTCGACCGCCCACGTGGAGTACGAGACCAAGAACCGGCACTATGCCCACGTCGACTGCCCCGGCCACGCCGACTACGTGAAGAACATGATCACGGGCGCGGCGCAGATGGATGGCGCGATCCTGGTGGTGTCCTCGGCCGACGGCCCGATGCCGCAGACCCGCGAGCACATCCTTCTGGCGCGCCAGGTCGGCGTTCCGGCGCTGGTGGTGTTCATGAACAAGGTCGACATGGTCGACGACGCCGAGCTGCTCGACCTGGTCGAGCTCGAGGTGCGCGAACTTCTGTCGAAGTACGACTTCCCCGGCGACGACATTCCGATCGTGAAGGGCTCGGCCCTGTGCGCTCTGGAGGATCGCCAGCCTGAGATCGGCCGCGACGCGGTGCTCAAGCTGATGGCGGAGGTGGATGCCTACATTCCGCAGCCGGAGCGTCCGATCGACCAGCCGTTCCTGATGCCGATCGAGGACGTGTTCTCGATCTCGGGCCGCGGCACGGTGGTGACGGGTCGCGTCGAGCGCGGCGTGGTCAAGGTCGGCGAGGAAGTGGAGATCGTGGGCCTGCGCGACACCGTGAAGACGACGGTGACGGGCGTTGAGATGTTCCGCAAGCTGCTCGACCAGGGCCAGGCGGGCGACAACGTGGGCGTTCTGCTGCGCGGCACGAAGCGCGAGGACGTGGAGCGCGGTCAGGTGCTGTGCAAGCCCGGCTCGATCAAGCCGCACACGAAGTTCAAGGCCGAGGCCTACATCCTGACGAAGGAAGAGGGCGGTCGTCATACGCCGTTCTTCGGCAACTACCGTCCGCAGTTCTACTTCCGCACGACGGACGTGACGGGGGTGGTGACGCTGCCGGAGGGCACCGAGATGGTGATGCCGGGCGACAACATCACGATGGAAGTGACGCTGATTGCGCCGATCGCCATGGAGGAGAAGCTGCGCTTCGCCATCCGTGAGGGCGGCCGTACCGTCGGCGCCGGCGTCGTCGCCGCAGTGATGGATTGATTTTAGAGGATCAAAGGACAGCGGCCGGGTCTCGGCACGGTCGCTTCCCTTGTTGAATGGATAAGCCATGAACGGTCAAAACATTCGTATTCGCCTTAAGGCGTTCGACCACAGGATCCTCGACGCGTCGACACGTGAAATCGTGTCGACCGCGAAGCGGACCGGCGCTCAGGTTCGCGGGCCCATCCCGCTGCCGACGCGCATCGAGCGCTTTACGGTGCTTCGCTCGCCGCACATCGACAAGAAGTCGCGCGAGCAGTTCGAGATGCGCACTCACAAGCGTGTTCTCGATATCGTGGACCCCACCCCGCAGACGGTTGATGCTCTTATGAAGCTCGATCTCGCTGCTGGTGTGGACGTGGAAATCAAGCTCTGAGCCCTCGGGCTTGGAGCCTTCGGTAGACACGCCGAGAGGATACGCACATGCGCTCAGGCGTCATTGCACAGAAAGTCGGGATGACCCGCATCTTCACGGATGCCGGCGAGCATGTCCCGGTCACGGTTCTGAAGGTCGACAGCTGTCAGGTCGTCGCCCACCGGACCAAGGAAAAGAACGGCTACACCGCGCTGCAGGTCGGCGTCGGCAAGGCCAAGGTGAAGAACGTTTCGAAGGCCGAGCGCGGAAGGTTCGCCGTTGCGCAGGTCGAGCCGAAGCGCAAGCTCGCGGAGTTCCGCGTTTCCGAGGATGCTGTCATCCCGGTCGGCGCCGAGATCACCGCTGATCATTTCATTGCCGGTCAGTTCGTGGACGTCACGGGCATCACGACCGGTAAGGGCTTCGCCGGCGGCATGAAGCGCTGGAACTTCGGCGGACTGCGCGCTACTCACGGCGTGTCGGTCTCCCACCGCTCGATCGGTTCGACCGGCGGCCGCCAGGATCCGGGCAAGACGTTCAAGAACAAGAAGATGCCGGGTCACCTGGGTGTCGAGCGCGTCACGACGCAAAACCTGCGTGTGGTGTCGACCGACGTCGAGCGCGGTCTGATCCTCGTCGAAGGCGCCGTTCCCGGCGTTGCCGGCGGCTGGATCTTCGTCCGCGACGCGGTGAAGCGCAAGCTGCCTGCAGAGGTGCCGATGCCCGGCGCGTTCCGCACGGCCAATGATGCTGCGCCGGCGGCCGAGGCTGAGCAGGCCCAAGAGGAGAATGCGTGATGAAGCTTGATGTCACCACGCTCGAAGGCGCCAAAGCCGGTTCGGTCGACCTGAACGAGGCCATCTTCGGTCTCGAGCCGCGCGCCGACCTGCTTGCCCGTTGCGTCCGCTGGCAGCTCGCGAAGCGCCAGGCCGGCACGCACGCCGTCAAGAATCGTTCGGCCATCGACCGGACGACGAAGAAGGTCTACAAGCAGAAGGGTACCGGCAGCGCCCGTCACGGCGCCGCGAGCGCTCCCCAGTTCCGGGGCGGCGGTCGTGCCTTCGGCCCGCAGGTCCGCAGCCATGCTCACGATCTGCCCAAGAAGGTTCGCGCTCTCGCCCTGAAGCACGCGCTCTCGTCCAAGGCCAAGGACGCTTCGCTTGTCGTGATCGACGATGTGAAGCTCTCCGAGCCCAAGACGAAGGCTCTCGTCGAGCGCTTCGGCAAGCTCGGCCTCGGCAACGCCCTGATCATCGGCGGCGCTGAGATCGAGACGAACTTCCAGCGGGCTGCTCGCAACATCCCGAACATCGACGTCCTGCCGGTGCAGGGCATCAACGTCTATGACATCCTGCGTCGCGAGAAGCTCGTTCTCACGAAGTCGGCTGTCGATGCGCTGGAGGCGCGCTTCAAATGAGCCTGGACCCGCGCCATTACGATGTGATCGTAAGCCCGGTCATCACCGAGAAGGCCACGGCCCTGTCCGAACAGAACAAGGTCGTCTTCAAGGTTCGACTGGATGCGACGAAGCCGCAGATCAAGGAAGCGGTTGAGAAGCTGTTCGACGTCAAGGTGAAGAGCGTGAATACGGTCGTCACCAAGGGCAAAGTGAAGATGTTCCGCGGCACCCGCGGCCAGCGTTCGGACGTGAAGAAGGCGGTTGTGACCCTCGCTGAGGGCCAGACCATCGACGTCACGACCGGCCTCTGATCGGTTGAGAGAGTGATCCGATGGCTTTGAAAACATTCAAACCGATCACCCCCGGCCTGCGCCAGCTGGTGATCGTCGACCGCAGCGAGCTCTACAAGGGCAAGCCGGTCAAGAAGCTGACGGAGGGCAAGAGCTCCTCCGGCGGCCGTAACAACCTGGGTCGCGTGACCGTCCGCTTCCGTGGCGGTGGTCACAAGCGCACCCTGCGTCTGGTCGACTTCAAGCGTCGCGCCCGTCTGGGCGATGTGGCGACCGTGGAGCGGATTGAGTATGATCCGAACCGCACCGCCTTCATCGCACTGATCGGCTACGCCGACGGCGAGCAGTCCTACATCCTGGCTCCGCAGCGTCTGGCTGTCGGCGATCAGGTGTCGGCTGGCGAGCAGGTCGACATCAAGCCGGGCAACGCGATGCCGATCGGCAACATGCCGGTGGGAACGATCATCCACAATGTGGAGCTGAAGGTCGGCAAGGGCGGCGCACTCGCCCGCTCCGCCGGCACCTACGCTCAGATCGTGGGTCGTGACCAGGGCTACGTGACGGTCCGCCTGAACTCCGGCGAGCAGCGTCTGGTTCATGGCCAGTGCTTCGCCAGCGTCGGCGCGGTGTCGAACCCGGACCACATGAACACCTCGATCGGTAAGGCTGGTCGTAACCGCTGGCTTGGCAAGCGTCCGCACAACCGCGGCGTTTCCATGAACCCGATCGACCACCCGCACGGTGGTGGTGAGGGTCGCACGTCCGGTGGTCGCCATCCGGTGTCCCCGTGGGGCGTCCCGACCAAGGGCAAGAAAACCCGTTCGAACAAGCGGACCGACAAGTTCATCGTGTCGAGCCGTCACGCTCGGAAGAAGTAAGGATAGAGGCACGTCATGGCACGTTCGCTTTGGAAGGGTCCGTTCGTCGACGGCTACCTCCTCAAGAAGGCCGAGGCTGCCCGTTCCTCGGGCCGCAACGAGGTTATCAAGATCTGGAGCCGCCGCTCCACGATCCTCCCGCAGTTTGTGGGCCTCACCTTTGGGGTCTACAACGGTCAGAAGCACATCCCCGTCAACGTGAGCGAGGAAATGGTGGGTCACAAGTTTGGCGAGTTCTCGCCGACCCGCACGTTCCACGGCCACGCGGCGGACAAGAAGGCGAAGAGGAAGTAAGATGGGTAAGGCCGCGACTCCTCGCGCGCTGAGCGACACTGAGGCTCAAGCCGTCGCTCGTATGCTGCGCGTCAGCCCCCAGAAGCTCAATCTTGTTGCGGCCCTTATCCGCGGCAAGAAGGTTTCTGCGGCTCTCGCCGATCTCGAGTTCTCCCGCAAGCGCATCGCTCGCGACGTGAAGAAGTGCCTCGAGAGCGCCATTGCCAACGCCGAGAACAACCACAACCTCGATGTGGACGATCTCGTCGTCAGCCAGGCCTTCGTCGGCAAGGCGCTCGTTATGAAGCGCTTCCACGCCCGAGCCCGTGGCCGGGGTGCTCGTATCGAAAAGCCCTTCTCGAACCTCACGATCGTGGTTCGTGAAGTTGCCGAACAGGCATAAAGGAGAACCAGATGGGTCAGAAAGTTAACCCGATCGGTCTTCGGCTCGGCATCAACCGGACCTGGGACTCGCGCTGGTTCGCCGGCAAGGGCGAGTACGCCAAGCTGATGCACGAGGATATGGCGATCCGCGAAGCTCTCATGAAGCAGCTGAAGCAGGCCGCCGTTTCGAAGATCGTCATCGAGCGTCCGCACAAGAAGTGCCGCGTCACCATCCACTCGGGTCGCCCGGGCGTGGTGATCGGCAAGAAGGGTGCCGACATCGAGAAGCTCCGCAAGCTCGTCGCCAAGATGACCGACGCGGATGTGGCGATCAACATCGTCGAAGTCCGCAAGCCGGAAGTCGACGCGACGCTGGTGGCCGATTCCATCGCCCAGCAGCTCGAGCGCCGCGTTGCGTTCCGCCGCGCCATGAAGCGCGCCGTTCAGTCGGCGATGCGTCTGGGCGCCGAGGGCATCCGTATCAACTGCTCGGGCCGTCTGGGTGGCGCTGAAATCGCCCGCCTCGAATGGTATCGTGAGGGCCGCGTTCCGCTGCACACCCTGCGTGCGGATGTGGATTACGGGACGTCCACGGCTTTCACGACCTATGGCACCTGCGGCATCAAGGTCTGGATCTTCAAGGGCGAAATCCTTGAGCACGATCCGATGGCCCAGGACAAGCGGATGAACGACGAAGGAGGCCGCTCCGGTGGCCGCCGCGAGCAAGCGGCGTAACCGAGAGGTCAGGAGAGGTTTGCCATGTTGCAACCGAAGAAAACCAAGTTCCGTAAGCAGTTCAAGGGCCGTATATCCGGCACTGCGAAGGGCGGTACGGACCTCAACTTCGGCCAGTTCGGCCTGAAGGCGATGGAGCCCGAGCGCGTCAACGCTCGTCAGATCGAGGCGGCTCGCCGCGCCATCACCCGCGCCATGAAGCGCGCGGGCCGGGTGTGGATCCGCATCTTCCCGGACGTGCCGGTGTCGTCGAAGCCGACCGAAGTGCGTATGGGTAAGGGCAAGGGCGCTCCCGAATTCTGGGCGGCCAAGGTGAAACCTGGCCGTATCATGTTCGAGATCGACGGCGTTCCGGAGGATATCGCTCGCGAGGCTCTGCGCCTCGGCGCTGCGAAGCTTCCGATCAAGACGCGTTTCATTCAGCGTATTGCAGAGTAAGGAGGGGATCATGAAGTCTAAGCAGAGAGCCTCCGACCTCAATGCCATGTCGACCGACCAGCTGACGGACGAGCTGCTGAACCTGAAGAAGGAGCAGTTCAACCTCCGCTTCCAGCGCGCGACCGGCCAGCTCGAGAACACCGGGCGCGTCCGCGAAGTCCGCAGGGACATCGCCCGCGTCAAGACGCTGCAGCGCCAGAAGGCTGCTGGGGCGAAGGCTTAAAGGGGATCAAGATGCCGAAGCGCGTTTTGCAGGGCGTCGTTGTCAGCGACAAGCAGGACAAGACGGTCGTCGTGAAGGTGGAACGCCGTTTCACGCACCCGGTCATGAAGAAGACCGTGCGTAAGACGAAGAACTACCACGCACACGACGAGAACAACACAGCCAAGGTGGGCGACACGGTCTTCATCGAAGAGACCAAGCCGCTCTCCAAACTCAAGACCTGGGTGCTCGTCGACCAAGCGAAGGCTTAAAAAAGCCTTCCTAGGGGTTGTCTAACGAGGGCGGCTCGTGTATACGGCCGCCTTTCTCGACATATGAAGGGCAGGGGACGTCAGATCCCCGTCAGGCGTAGTCCGGGGGGCAATCCTGCCTTGGCCCGGAAACCTGTCTGAAACAAAGGAAAGGATCAAAGCCATGATCCAGATGCAGACGAATCTTGACGTCGCCGACAATTCCGGTGCTCGTCGCGTGATGTGCATCAAGGTTCTCGGCGGTTCGAAGCGTAAGTACGCTTCCGTGGGCGATATCATCGTCGTATCCGTGAAAGAGGCTATTCCGCGCGGTCGCGTGAAGAAGGGCGACGTCATGAAGGCCGTCGTCGTTCGCACCGCGAAGGACATCCGCCGCGCTGACGGCTCGGTCATCCGCTTCGACCGCAATGCCGCCGTTCTGATCAACAATCAGAAAGAGCCGGTCGGCACCCGTATCTTCGGCCCCGTTCCCCGCGAACTGCGTGCCAAGAACCACATGAAGATCATTTCGCTTGCGCCGGAGGTGCTCTAATGGCCGCAAAGATCAAGAAGGGCGACAAGGTCGTCGTTCTGACCGGTCGCGACAAGGGCAAGACCGGTGAAGTCGTCCAGGTGCTGCCGAAGGAAGAGCGCGCGGTCGTCCGTGGCGTCAACGTCGTGAAGCGCCATCAACGCCAGACGGCAAGCCAGGAGGCCGGCATCATCTCGAAAGAGGCGGCCATCCATCTGTCGAACCTGGCCTACGCAGACCCGAAGGACGGCAAGCCGACCCGGGTTGGTTTCAAAGTTCTCGAAGACGGCCGCAAGGTCCGTTTCGCCAAGCGTTCGGGAGACCTGATCGATGGCTAAGGCTCAGGTAGACGGCTACACGCCGCGGCTGAAGAAGCACTACGAGGAAGTGGTGCGTCCGAAGCTCATTGAAGAATTCGGCTACAAGAACCCCATGGAAGTGCCGACGATCGACAAGATCGTCCTCAACATGGGCGTTGGCGAATCGACCGCGGACTCGAAGAAGGCTACGGTCGCTGCTGCCGATCTCGCTCTCATCGCCGGCCAGAAGCCGGTGATCACGAAGGCCCGCAAGGCTATCTCGCAGTTCAAGGTCCGCGAGAACATGCCGATCGGCGCCAAGGTCACGCTGCGCAAGGCTCGCATGTACGAGTTCCTTGACCGTCTTGTGACCATCGCTCTCCCCCGCGTCCGCGACTTCCGGGGCCTTAACCCCAAGTCGTTCGACGGCCGCGGCAACTACGCAATGGGTATCAAGGAGCACCTCGTGTTCCCTGAGATCAATTACGACAGGGTCGAGCAGGTTTGGGGCATGGACGTCATCATCACCACCACGGCGAAGACTGACGACGAAGCCCGCGCCCTGCTGCGTCACTTCAACTTCCCGTTCCGGCAGTGAGGATAGCTGTCCTCAAACGCGGACACTGGAGATAAAAGCATGGCTAAGAAAAGCGCTATTGAGAAGAACAAGCATCGTCGTGACCTGGTGAAGAAGTTCGCCGGCCGCCGCGAGCGCCTCCTGGCGGTCGCCAACGACGAGTCGAAGTCCATGGAGGAGCGCTTCGAGGCGCGCCTCAAGCTGGCTGAGCTGCCGCGCAATGCGAGCCCGACCCGCATCCGCAATCGCTGCGAGATCACGGGCCGCCCGCGCGCTTACTACCGCAAGCTCGGCATGTCGCGTATCGCTCTGCGCGAGCTCGGCAACAAGGGCCTGATTCCGGGCCTCGTGAAGTCCAGCTGGTAAGGGGGAGGGCATCATATGATCAACGATCCGTTGGGCGATATGCTCACCCGCATCCGCAACGCGCAGATGCGCCGTCGCGGCAGCGTTTCCACCCCTGGCTCGAAGCTCCGCGCTCGCGTCCTCGAAGTTCTCAAGTCCGAGGGCTACATCCGCGACTTCTCGCAGACCGAGTTCGGCAACGGCCGGACGGAGTTTTCGATCGAGCTGAAGTATTATGACGGCCAGCCGGTGATCCGCTCCATCGAGCGCGTCTCCAAGCCGGGCCGCCGCGTGTATGCCTCCGTCGACACCATGCCTCGCGTGGCCGACGGTCTGGGCATCACCATTCTCTCGACGCCGCAGGGCGTGATGGCCGATCACGAGGCCCGGGAGAAGAACGTGGGCGGCGAAGTGCTCTGCAAGGTCTTCTAAGGCCAGGCACCCGCACAGAACCACGGAGATTCGAAAATGTCCCGAGTAGGCAAGAAACCCGTTCCGGTTCCGTCAGGTGTGACGGCGTCCGTTGACGGTCAGATGGTGAAGGTTAAGGGCACGAAGGGTGAGCTTTCATTCCTCGTTCCCGAAGAAGTGTCGGTTGCTCTTGAGGATGGCGCCGTGGCGGTGAACCCGCGCGACGAATCCAAGACGGCCCGTGCCAAGTGGGGCATGTCCCGCGCTCAGGTGGCGAACCTGGTCGAAGGCGTGTCCAAGGGCTTCGAGAAGCGCCTCGAGATCAACGGCGTCGGCTACAAGGCCGCCGTTGCCGGCAAGGTGCTGAAGCTGTCGCTGGGTTACAGCCACGACATCGACTACGCGATTCCGGCGGGCGTGACGATCACGACCCCGAAGCCGACGGAAGTCGTCGTGGCCGGTATCGACAAGCAGGTCGTCGGTCAGACCGCCGCCGAGATCCGTGAATACCGCGGTCCGGAGCCCTACAAGGGCAAGGGCGTGAAGTACTCCGACGAGTTCATCTTCCGCAAGGAAGGCAAGAAGAAGTAAGGACGACGTATCATGGCTGAGAAGAAAGGCGCTGAAGATCGCCGCAAGGCTCGTGTGCGCCGTGCGATCAAGAAGGCAGCGAATGGTCGTCCGCGGTTGTCGGTCTTCCGTTCGTCCAAGCAGATCTACGCCCAGATCATCGACGACGTGCGCGGCCATACGGTCGCCGCGGCCTCGACCCTCGAAGCTGACCTGAAGGGCAAGCTCAAGACCGGCGCCACTGTCGATGCGGCGAAGGAAGTGGGCAAGCTCGTGGCTGAACGCGCGGTTGCTGCCGGCGTGAAGCAGGTCATCTTCGACCGCTCGGGCTACCTCTATCACGGCCGCGTCAAGGCTCTCGCCGACGCTGCCCGTGAAGGCGGTCTGGATTTCTAACGGCGGGTTCAATCCGAATTATCCTTAGCGAGCGGGCCCGCCGCCCGCGCAAGTGAGAGGTCTCATGGCTAGAGAACCAAGAGAACGTGCTGATCGCGAAGAGCGCGACAGCGAATTCGTCGATCGGTTGGTCCATATCAACCGCGTCGCCAAGGTGGTGAAGGGCGGCCGTCGCTTCGGCTTTGCTGCTCTCGTCGTCGTCGGCGACCAGAAGGGTCGCGTCGGCTTCGGCCACGGCAAGGCCCGTGAGGTGCCGGAGGCCATCCGCAAGGCCACGGACGCTGCCAAGCGCTCCATGATCCGCGTCGCCCTTCGCGAGGGCCGCACGCTGCATCACGACGTGAACGGCCGCCACGGCGCCGGCAAAGTCGTGCTCCGTGCCGCTCCCCAGGGTACCGGCATCATCGCCGGCGGCCCGATGCGCGCCGTCTTCGAGGTGGTGGGCATGCAGGACGTGGTCGCCAAGTCGCTCGGCTCGTCGAACCCGTACAACCTCGTCCGCGCGACTTTCGACGCGCTCAAGAACGAGGACAGCCCGCGTTCGGTCGCCGCTCGCCGTGGCCTGAAGGTCTCGACGCTGCAGGCTCGCCGCCGTGACGCAGACACCAGCGAAGCCGCTGGCGCTGAAGCGTAAGGGAGGCTGTGACCATGGCAAAGAAGCCTGCTGCTGCAGCATCCACCATCACCGTTGAGCAGATCGGTTCGCCGATCCGCCGCGAAGCCAAGCAGCGCCAGACGCTGATCGGCCTCAAGCTCAACAAGCTTCACCGTACTTCGACCTTGGAGGACACGCCTGCGACCCGCGGCATGATCGAAAAGGTCAAGCACCTCGTGCGCGTTGTCGACGGGCAGTGAGGAGAGCGTCATGAAACTCAACGAAATTCGTGACAACGAAGGTTCCACTAAGAACCGCATGCGTGTCGGCCGTGGTATCGGCTCCGGCAAGGGCAAGACCGGCGGTCGCGGCGTGAAGGGACAGAAGTCCCGTACCGGCGTGGCGATCAAGGGCTTCGAAGGCGGTCAGATGCCTCTGCACCGTCGTCTGCCGAAGCGCGGCTTCAACAAGCCGAACGCGATCGAGCTGAACGAGGTCAATGTCGGCCGCATCCAACAGGCTGTCGAGGCCGGCAAGCTCGATACGGGCGCTGCCGTCACGGTCGAGACGCTGGTGGCTGCCGGTGTGGTCTCCAAGGCGCGCGACGGCGTGAAGATCCTCGGCGTCGGCGAGCTCAAGGCGAAGCTTTCCTTCCAGGTCCACGGCGCCTCCAAGTCGGCCGTCGAAGCGATCGAGAAGGCTGGTGGCTCGGTCACCCTCCTGGGTGCCGTTGCGCAGGCGTGAGCCAGCGCCCACATTGACTAAGATCCAAGCGGCGGCCCGCGTCTGATCGCGTGGCCGCCGTTTGCGTGATGACCATCACGTACCAGGTATTTCGGGGACACCACTATGGCCTCAGCAGCCGAGCAACTTGCGGCAAACATCAATTTCGGCGCCATCGCCAAGGCCGATGAGCTGAAGAAGCGCATCTGGTTCACCTTGGGCGCGCTCATCATCTACCGTCTCGGCACCTATATCCCGCTGCCCGGCATCAATCCGGAAGCCCTGGCGCAGAGCTTCCAGAACGCCAGCGGCGGCGTACTCGGCCTCTTCAACATGTTTTCGGGCGGCGCCGTGGAGCGCATGGCGATCTTTGCCCTGAACATCATGCCGTACATCTCGGCCTCGATCATCGTCCAGCTTCTCACTTCCGTGCTGCCCTCCCTCGAGGCGCTCAAGAAGGAAGGTGAATCCGGCCGCAAGATCCTGAACCAGTACACCCGCTATCTCACGGTCCTCCTGGCGCTCTTCCAGTCCTGGGGCATCGCGGTCGGCTTGCAGAGTTCCGGCACGATCGTGCAGGCGCCCGGGCCGTTCTTCCTGATCTCGACCGTGATCACCCTGACCGGCGGCACCATGTTCCTCATGTGGCTGGGCGAGCAGATCACCTCGCGCGGCATCGGCAACGGCACCTCGCTGATCATCTTCGCCGGCATCGTGGCGAACCTGCCCACAGCGATCGCAGGCACTCTCGAGCTCGGCCGCCAGGGCGCGATCTCGACGGGCCTGATCATCGGCGTAATCGTCATGGCTGTCGCCATCATCTACTTCGTCGTGTTCATGGAGCGCGCGCAGCGTCGCCTGCTTATCAATTACCCGAAACGCCAGGTCGGCAACCGGATGTATGAGGGCCAGACCTCGTTCCTGCCGCTCAAGCTGAACACTTCGGGCGTGATTCCTCCGATCTTCGCGTCCTCGCTGCTCCTGCTGCCGGCCACTATCGCCAGCTTCCAGACCGGCGCGGATGGGACCGGCTTCGTCGCCACGCTCACGGCCTATCTCGGCCATGGTCGCCCTGCCTACATGTTCATGTATGCAGCGCTGATCGTGTTCTTCGCCTTCTTCTATACCGCCATCGTCTTCAACCCGACGGAGACGGCGGACAATCTGAAGAAGCAGGGCGGCTTCATTCCGGGCATTCGTCCCGGCGAGCGCACTGCCGACTTCATCGATCAGGTTCTCACCCGCATCACGGTGCTGGGAGCGATTTACCTGGTGATCATCTGCCTAATACCCGAGCTTCTGGTTTCCTACGCGGCTTTGCCATTCTACTTTGGCGGCACTTCGCTTCTGATCGTCGTGTCTGTTACCATGGACACGGTCGCGCAGGTGCATGGCCATCTGCTGGCTCACCAATATGAGGGCCTCGTCAAGAAGGCGAAGCTCAAGGGCGCGCGCAGACGCTAAGATTGCAAACCTCGCCCTCGGGCGAGCGTTCTCGACGAAGTCAGGGGGGCGTCGATGAGGATCATTCTGCTTGGGCCGCCGGGGGCCGGAAAAGGCACTCAGGCCG
Organism: Microvirga arvi; assembly: GCF_016892765.1. GTDB lineage: Bacteria > Pseudomonadota > Alphaproteobacteria > Rhizobiales > Beijerinckiaceae > Microvirga > Microvirga arvi. The sequence goes on along the minus strand of NZ_JAFEMD010000011.1, from coordinate 60,155 downwards.
TGCGTCTGGTCGAGCGGCTGGGAATTCCCCAGCTTTCGACGGGCGATATGCTCCGCGCAGCCGTGGCCGCCGGCACGCCGGTCGGCCTCAAGGCCAAGGCCGTCATGGACCGGGGCGATCTGGTATCGGACGAGATCGTCGTCGGCATCATCGCCGACCGAATCGAGGAGCAGGACGCCAGGGCGGGCTTCATCCTCGACGGATTCCCGCGGACCGTGGCCCAGGCTGAGGCTTTCGACCGGATGCTGGCTGACAAAGGCCTGAAGCTTGACGCCGTCATTGAGTTCAAGGTGAACGAGACCGAACTGGTCGACCGGATCGTCAAGAGGGCAAAGGAGACCGAAGCCCGGGGCGAGCCTGTGCGCAAGGATGACAATCCGGAGGTCTTCAAGACCCGGCTCGATGCCTACAAAAATCAGACGGCCCCGCTCTCGGCCTATTACGAGCGCACCGGCATGCTGAAGACCGTGGATGGCATGAAGCCCATTGACGAGGTTACCCAGGCGATCAAGGGAATTCTCCATCGTTGAGGGGCAAGGGGTTGACGAACGGGTTAATTTCCGTTAGGGGCAAGCTCTTGCACAAGAACCTGCATATCCAGAGGGCTTCATGAGAGGCCGCTCTGGATTGCTGTGTTTGGCATAACGAACCCGCGCAAGGGCCGGCCTCCACCGGACGCGCGATAACCATAACCTGAAGCATTTGCTTCCCACATGGAGACGGACGATGGCCCGTATAGCAGGCGTCAACATCCCGACTGCCAAGCGCGTTGTGATCGCGCTTCAGTATATTCACGGCATTGGGCCCAAGAAGGCCCAGGAGATCGTCGAGAAGGTCAACATCCCGGCCGAGCGCCGCGTGAACCAGCTGACCGACGCCGAGGTTCTGGCCATCCGCGAGACGATCGACCGCGATTACATCGTGGAAGGCGATCTGCGCCGCGAAGTGTCCATGAACATCAAGCGCCTGATGGATCTGGCTGCCTATCGTGGCCTGCGCCACCGCCGCAGCCTGCCGGTCCGCGGCCAGCGCACTCACACCAACGCCCGCACCCGCAAGGGCAAGGCGAAGCCGATCGCCGGCAAGAAGAAGTAAGGTTTTGCGGCCACCCCTGGCGGGTGGCCCTCTCTCCCGAGCGCCTGGCATGACGGGCGCGCTTGAAGGATCAATGGAATGGCTAAAGAAGCTACCCGCGTCCGCCGTCGCGAACGCAAGAACATCGTTTCCGGCGTGGCGCACGTGAACGCCTCGTTCAACAACACCATGATCACCATCACCGACGCTCAGGGCAACACGATCTCGTGGTCCTCGGCCGGCGCGATGGGTTTCAAGGGCTCGCGTAAGTCGACCCCTTATGCGGCTCAGATCGCCGCTGAAGATGCGGCCCGGAAGGCTTCCGAGCACGGCATGCGCACCCTCGAGGTCGAGGTGTCGGGTCCCGGCTCCGGCCGCGAGTCCGCTCTGCGCGCCCTGCAGTCGGCCGGCTTCACCGTCACCTCGATCCGTGACGTGACGCCGATCCCGCACAATGGCTGCCGCCCGCGCAAGCGTCGCCGCGTCTAAGGTTATCCGGCGCGTGGGTTTAGAACCCGCGCGCGTTCCGGTTTAAAGGGCAGGTCAAAAGCCTCCCTTCAAGCCGTACCTCATGAGGTGTGGTTGTGATCCAGAAGAACTGGCAAGAGCTGATTAAGCCGAACAAGCTCGAAGTCTCCCCCGGCGACGATCCGAAGCGCATCGCGACGGTGGTGGCCGAGCCGCTCGAGCGTGGCTTCGGCACGACGCTCGGCAATTCCCTGCGCCGGGTCCTGCTGTCGTCGCTTCAGGGCGCCGCCGTCACGGCGGTCCATATCGACGGCGTGCTGCACGAGTTCTCCTCCATCCCGGGCGTCCGCGAGGATGTGACGGACATCGTCCTCAACGTGAAGACGATCGCTATCAAGATGCAGAGCGAAGGCGCGAAGCGCATGACGCTCCGCAAGACCGGCCCTGGAGCCGTGACGGCTGGCGATATCAACACCGTCGGCGACGTGCAGATCCTGAACCCGGATCTCGTGCTCTGCACCCTCGACGAGGGCGCCGAGATCCGTATGGAGTTCACGGTCGACACCGGCAAGGGTTACGTTCCCTCCGAACGCAACCGGACCGAGGACGCCCCCATCGGTCTCATCCCGGTCGACTCGCTCTACAGCCCGGTGAAGAAGGTCTCCTATCGTATCGAGAACACCCGCGAGGGCCAGATCCTCGATTACGATAAGCTGATCATGACGGTTGAGACCAACGGGGCCGTGACCCCTGAGGATGCCGTGGCCTATGCCGCCCGCATCCTGCAGGACCAGCTCCAGGTCTTCGTCAACTTCGAAGAGCCCCGCAAGGAAGAGGCTGCCGCCGCTGCGCCGCAGCTGCCGTTCAACCCGGCGCTCCTCAAGAAGGTCGATGAGCTCGAGCTGTCGGTCCGTTCGGCGAACTGCCTGAAGAACGACAACATCGTCTATATCGGCGACCTCATCCAGAAGTCCGAGGCGGAGATGCTCCGTACCCCGAACTTCGGCCGCAAGTCGCTCAACGAGATCAAGGAAGTTCTGGCGGGCATGGGCCTGCACCTCGGCATGGACGTGCCGGGCTGGCCGCCGGAGAACATTGAGGATCTCGCCAAGCGCTTCGAAGAGCACTACTGAGTTCGTAGGAGCCGCCTTCGCGATGAAGGCGGCTCCTTCATCTGCCCCGCCGAATAACGGCGGTATCAAAAGAGAGACGGTCCGTCCCTTGGCACGGCGGCCGGAAGATTAAGGAGAAAGCCAATGCGTCACGGATTCCGTGGTCGTCGCTTCAACCGCACGACCGAACACCGCAAGGCCATGTTCGCCAATATGGCGGCTGCGCTGATCAAGCACGAGCAGATCGTCACTACCCTTCCGAAGGCCAAGGACCTGCGTCCGGTCGTCGAGAAGCTGATCACAATGGGCAAGCGCGGTGACATGCATGCCCGCCGCCTCGCCATGTCGAAGCTGCGCGACGAGGCCATGGTCAAGAAGCTCTTCGACGTTCTGGGCAAGCGCTACCAGGACCGCAACGGCGGCTACACCCGCGTCCTCAAGGCCGGCTTCCGCTATGGCGACAACGCCCCGCTGGCCGTGATCGAGTTCGTGGACCGCGACGTCGATGCGCGCGGCCAGGATTCGGGCCCGACCATGAAGGACGAGCTCGTCGAAGCCGCTGAGTAAGCCTTCGGCCTCGTAACAGAACATGAAAGGGCGGTCCTTGGGCCGCCCTTTTTGTTGGCGCGTAGCCTCTCCCCCTATCCACTCTCCCCATATTCCTTGGAGCTTGGTATTTTTTGCCCTGCGTTCTATCGAAGGGCATCGCTGATCGGGGGATTCGTCGTCATGCGCTTTTCGCTGCTTCGCCTTGCCATGACCGCTGCCGCGCTGGCTCTTGGGATCGCCGGAGCGCCGGCCCAGACCCAGCGGATCGTGCCCGAGAGCAAGGCTCAGGTTCAGCTCTCCTTTGCCCCTATCGTCCGGCAGACGGCAGGGGCCGTCGCCAATGTTTACGCCAAGCGGAATGATCGCCGGCAGAATGCCGCCATCGAGGACTACTTCCGCCGCTTTTTCGGCGACAACGCGCCGGGCGTTCCCCGCGGCCGGTCCCAGAGCTCTCTGGGCTCGGGCGTCATCGTCGATCCGTCGGGTCTCGTGATCACCAACAACCACGTGATCGAGAACATGAACGAGGTGAAGGTGGCCCTGGCCGACCGGCGGGAATTCGAGGCCGATATCCTCCTGCGCGATCCCCGCACGGACATCGCCGTGCTCAAGCTCAAGGACGCCACCAACCTCCAGGCCGTCGAACTCGGCGACTCGGAGGCCCTTCAGGTGGGCGACATCGTGCTCGCCATCGGCAACCCGTTCGGGGTGGGGCGGACCGTGACCCAGGGCATCGTCTCGGCCCTGGCGAGGACCCAGGTCGGCATCTCCGACTACCAGTTCTTCATCCAGACGGATGCGGCCATCAATCCGGGCAATTCCGGAGGCGCCCTCATCGACATGAACGGGCGGGTGGTCGGCATCAACACGGCCATCTATTCGCGCTCGGGCGGCAGCATCGGCATCGGCTTCGCCGTGCCCTCCAGCATGGTCCGGGTGGTGCTGAACTCCGCCAGGGGCGGCGCCAAGAACGTGGTGCGGCCCTGGCTCGGTGCCCGCCTGCAGCCTGTCGATGGCGATATCGCATCCGGTCTTGGCTTGGAGCGCCCGTCCGGGGTTCTGGTGACCGCCGTCTATGACAAGGGGCCTGCGGCCGAGGCGGGTCTCAAGCGCGGCGATGCGATCCTGGCGGTGGACGGGCAGACGGTCGACAACCCGGATTCCTTCGGCTACCGCTTCACCCTCAAGGGGACGCAGGGTCAGACTCCGCTGACCGTTCTGCGGAGTGGGAAGCAGAGCACGATCCAGGTGAGGCTCACGCCCCCGCCCGAGACCCCGCCGCGGGAACCGGTTCGTCCCCGGGGACGAACGCCGTTTGCGGGCGCGACCCTCATCAACATGTCGCCGGCCGTGGCCGATGAGCTGCAGATCGATTTCGCCGACGATGGTGTCATCGTTGCCGAGCTGGAGGAGCGCAGCGTTGCTTCCAGCGTCGGCTTCGAGAAGGGTGATCAGATTGTCGCCATCAACAGCGAGCGCATTACGAACACGCGGGATGCCGATCGCTTGATCAACCGGAACGGCGGCTACTGGGAGATCACGATCAGCCGAGGGGGACGGACGTTCACGACGGTGCTCGGCCGTTAAACGCGACGGCGGCGTGCGGATCGGCTATGGATGACGGGATAAATCTTGAGTCCCAGTACATCATGAGCGACCTCTTTTCCTCCGCCGGCCTCGACCAGAACGCGCCCCGTCCGCTGGCGGACAGGATGCGGCCGACCAAGCTTTCCGAGGTGGTCGGCCAGGACCATCTCGTGGGACCGGACGGCATCCTGACCCGACTCATCGCATCGAAATCCTTGGGGTCCCTGGTCTTCTGGGGACCTCCGGGCACGGGCAAGACGACCGTGGCGCGTCTGATGGCCCATGAGACGGACCTGCACTTCGACCAGATCTCGGCGATCTTCTCCGGCGTGGCCGATCTGAAAAAGGTCTTCGAGGCGGCGCGGCATCGCCGGTCCACGGGCACGGGCACGCTGCTGTTCGTGGACGAGATCCACCGCTTCAACCGCGCCCAGCTCGACGCTTTCCTGCCCGTCATGGAGGACGGCACTATCACCCTGGTGGGGGCGACCACCGAGAACCCGTCCTTCGAGCTGAACGCAGCGCTTCTCTCCCGCGCCCGCGTGCTCCTGTTCAAGTCGCTCGACGAGGAGGCGATCCAGAGGATCCTGAAACGGGCGGAGGAGATTACGGGCAAGGCTCTGCCGCTGGATGAAGAGGCAAGGGCGTCCCTCGTGCGCATGGCCGATGGGGACGGTCGCGCGGTGCTGACGCTCGCCGAAGAGGTCTGGCGGTCGGCCAAGCCCGGCGAGTCCTTCGACGCGGAGCAGCTGCAGGAGATCATCCAGCGCCGGGCGCCGATCTACGACAAGGGGCAGGAGGGGCACTACAACCTCATCTCCGCCCTGCACAAGACGATCCGCGGCTCCGATCCGGACGCGGCGCTCTATTACCTGACCCGCATGCTCGACGCAGGCGAGGACCGGCTCTTCATCGCCCGCCGGCTGGTGCGGGCGGCGGTGGAGGATATCGGCATGGCCGATCCTCAGGCCCTCGTCATCGCCAATGCGGCCAAGGACGCCTTCGATTTCCTGGGCTCGCCGGAGGGTGAACTCGCGCTGGCGCAGGCGGCGGTCTATCTCGCTACGGCGCCGAAATCGAACGCCCTCTACACGGCCTACAAGTCCGCGACCCGGGTGGCCAAGGAGCACGGCTCCCTGATGCCGCCCAAAACCATCCTGAACGCTCCCACCAAGCTCATGAAACAGATCGGCTACGGCGAAAGCTATGCCTACGACCACGACGAGCCGGATGCCTTCTCAGGGCAGGATTACTGGCCCGAGAAGCTGGGGCGGCAATCCTTCTACGAGCCGGTGGACCGCGGCTTCGAGCGCGAGATCCGCAAGCGGCTGGATTGGTGGGAAAGACTGCGCAGGGAACGGCAGAGCAAGGATGGCAGGGAATAGCCGATGAAGGCCACCGTTCTCGTCTTCCTCGGTGCCGGCATCGGTGGGGCTCTGCGCCATGGGGTGAATGTCGGCTGCGCCCGGGTGTGCGGAACGGCGTTTCCGTGGGGAACGCTGACGGTGAACGTCGTCGGATCCTTCCTCATGGGCGCCATCGCTGGCTGGCTCGCCTTCAAGGCGGGCGAGGGGTGGAGCCAGTCCCTGCGGCTCTTCCTCACCACCGGGATCCTCGGAGGTTTCACCACCTTCTCAGCCTTCTCCCTCGATGCGGTGCTGATCTGGGAGCGCGGGCAAATGGGTCTCGCTGCGGCTTACGTGGCCGCTTCGGTTCTTCTCTCGATCACCGGTTTGATCGCCGGTCTCGGGCTGATCCGCACACTCTCGGTCTAAACCTCGATTGCCGCCTGCGCGGCGCTCTGGTACCCACGCATCATGAGAAAAAGCGGTTCAGGACAGAATGGCGCCCGCGGCGGGCGCTCGGGCTCACGGCAGGGCTTTCGCTCGCGCGACGACAAGCCTGCGCGCAAGGCGGCTCCCGCGAAGCCGCGGGGCGTGAAATCGGTAGCGACCAAGACGCGTGCGCCCTCGGCCCTGCGCGAGAAGCCGGCGGCGCGGCCCCAGCAGGCGCGGCCTGCGGCGGAGGCTCCGCGCGGACCTACCCGAGCTCAGGCCAAGGCCGAAGCCCAGGAGGTTTTGGCGACTGGCGTGCAGACCCTCGTGGTCGAGCCGGACGAGGCCGACATGCGCGTCGACCGCTTCCTTGTTGCACGGTTCCCGCAGCTTGCCTTCACGCATATCCAGCGCATCGTCCGAAAAGGCGAGCTTCGCATCGACGGCAAGCGTGCGCAGCCCAACGAGCGGCTTGTGGCCGGCCAGAAGGTGCGCGTGCCGCCGCTGAAGCTCGACCAGCAGCGCCCGGTCGCCCGCAGCGCCGCCAAGGACCAGGACGAGCGCGATTTCCTGAAGTCGATCACGCTCTACGAGGACAAGGACGTCCTCATCATCAATAAGCCCATGGGGCTCGCCGTCCAGGGCGGATCGGGCACCAAGCGTCATGTGGACGGGATGCTCGAATCCCTCACCGGCGAGGATGGCCAGAAGCCACGCCTCGTGCACCGTCTCGACAAGGACACGGCCGGCTGCCTCGTCATCGCCAAGACGCGCTTTGCGGCGTCCACCATGGCGAAGTCCTTCCGCTCCCGCACCACGCGCAAGATCTACTGGGCGCTCGTCGCCGGCGTACCGCGGGTCCGGCAGGGCCGGGTCTCGACCTATCTGGCCAAGGAAGGCGATGAGGGCGATGCGCGCATGAAGGTGGCCCAGCATGGCGACGAGGGGGCAAGCCATGCGCTGACCTATTACGCCGTGATCGACACGGCGGCGCAGAAGCTCGCCTGGCTTTCGCTGAAACCGGTCACCGGACGCACGCACCAGCTGCGCGCGCATGCGGCGCATATCGGCCATCCCATCGTCGGCGACCCGAAGTATTTCGACATCGAGAACTGGGAGCTGCCCGGCGGCATCCAGAACAAGCTGCATCTTCTGGCACGCCGCATCGTCATCGCCCATCCACGGACGGGCAAGCCCATCGACGTGACGGCGCCCCTGCCGCCCCACATGCAGCAGAGCTTCAACCTACTGGGCCTGGATACGAGCCAGTACGACCCTATCGTCGAGGCGCCTGAAGACTAGCTCGCACTACCACCTTCGATCTCCCTCCCTGTCGCACTTTCGCCGCGCATCGCGCGCAGCATTGAGTGTCTCACTCAGCCATCCGGCTGTCTGAGCCCCAGCGCACCGAAAGATGCGCGCATTGGGCATCGGTTGGATCCCAAAAGTGATGCCCACTTTCGGGTCCGATGCCCTAGGCAAGGAGGAGATCGATGGAACACAAGCATCTTGATCAGCTCCGTAGCGTAGCCGACGTTCAGCCGCGGCCCTTGACCCGGCAGGAACGACTCCAGCGTTGGATCGCACTGCTCGAGATCGATCCGACACGCAGCCTGAACTCCCTCGGTGAGATCGAGTACAAGCCGCCAGCCGAGCGGGCGCTCGTCCGGGAGGACAACTCGCCGCTCACCGTCGCCTACGAGGATCCCATCCTGCGTGCGGATGGTCTTGCCAGCGACAGGCTCGGCGATGCCATGCGCTATTTCGCGCTCTCGGACGGTCAGGCCCATTATGCCCTTTGCTCGTGCCTGAGCGGACGCACGATGGAGGCCTCGACCTGCGCTCAGAGATTGCGGAACGCGACGGGTGATGTCACCTGGCAATCGGTTGTCGGTGCCTGGGCCCTGGCGGCCCTCGCGGTCAGCCTGCCGGGCCTCGTCTATCTTCTGAGCTGACGGGCCGGGAGATCAATCATCACATCAGGAGGCCAATCGTCTCCTGATGGTGCCTTGACCGTTGCAGGCTGGCTCTGAATCGGAGACAAAGCGGCAGATCGAAAAGGCACTTCTATCATGCTGCACATCGAGCCCGTGTCCCTCTCGACGGACCGTCTGACCTTGCGTCCCTTGAGCCTCTCCGACGTTCCGGCCCTGGGGGAGGCTGCCGGCGACGGCGAACTCTGGGAGAAGAGGACCACGACGGTGCCCCGGCCTGAAGGCTTCGAGGCTTATGTGCAGACGGCTCTGGAGTTGCAGAAGGCGGGACTAGCGCTGCCCTTCGCGACCGTCGTCAACGACGGCAACCGGGTCGTCGGCTCGACCCGCTACATGAACATCGATGCCGCCAATCACCGGGTCGAGATCGGCACCACCTGGATCGCGAAATCCTGGCAGCGTTCCTTCGTCAACACCCATGCGAAGTTTCTGATGCTGCGGCACGCCTTCGAGGTGCTGGGCTGCAATGCGGTAGAATTGCGCACCCACCGCCTTAACGACCAGTCCCGGGCAGCTATCGAGCGGTTGGGTGCCAGGCTCGACGGCATCCTGCGCCAGCACATGATCATGCCCGACGGACATATCCGCGATACGGCCGTTTACAGCATCATCCGGGACGAGTGGCCTGAGGTGAAGGCCAATCTCGAACAACGGCTGGCCTTGGCTTGATGCCCTCGGAGCTCAGATAAACCCGTACTCCTCCAGCCGCCTGATCGAGGCGGATGCGTTCTGATGATGGATGAAGATTCCGCCGGCTCCCTCCCAGAGATGGCGGTACTTGTCCCGGTCGTCGATCAGGGCATCGCCCGGGCGGCAATGTTCGCGCTTGAGAGCTGCCGTGGTGGTAATCACCTCGATGCCGGGAAAATGCCGTTCCGCCCAGCGCCGCTTCTGCGGCTCGGCCCAGTTGCCCCGCGGCAGGCCCGTCAGGATCACCGGGTTGAGATGCCTGACCGCCTCGAACAGCTCCGTCGCATCGGGGAGGGGTTCCAGGCTGTCGAAGAAGTCCTTCGCGCCGGCGAGTTCCGACCAGAACCGCTTCAGGCCGAATCGGCGCTCGTATATGGCCAGCGGCATGCCGAAGAACCGGGCAGCGCCTTTGTCGAAATCGGCGAGAACGCCATCGCAGTCCAGGAAAACGGTCGGCATGGTCTGTGACTCTCTGATCGTCCCGTTCGAAATCGACCATGCTTCGTATTGTTCCTGCCTTGGAACCGGAAGCTTGGCCGCTTGCGGAACGCCGCCCGCCGGATCACGTTGCTTTTGTGCAGCGTCAGTCAGGTGGATTGAGACATGAGCAGTGACGTTCGGGACAATGGGGACCGCCATCGGTTCGAGCTGGAGCGGAACGGCCAGATCGCATTCGCGACCTATGAGCGGCGCGGATCCGATCTCGTGATCCGGCATGTGGAGGCCGCCGTTCCCCTGCGGGGCACGGGAGCGGCCAGCGAGCTGATGCGGGGCGTGGCGGAAATCGCCCGTTCCGAGGGCCGGAAGATCACCCCTCTGTGCGGCTATGCCTGGGCCTGGATCCGCCGCCACAAGGAGTACAGCGACCTTCTGAATTGAGCGGCACACCCTCCGTTTATCGGGTGTGCCCATTCGCCGTACTGCGATCTGCGTCAAAATAGACTAAACAGCGGCTCTCCAAAAAATTCAAACTGCGCTATGGGGGCGCCGCCGGTGACCAACGTTCTCGAAAAAGCAAGACAGCTCCTGGCCAAGAAAAGCGTCGCTGTCTCGGCCGCAATTCTCGCACTGGTCATCGCGGCCGCCGTGTTCATGGCTCCCCGTTATCTCTCCGAACCGGCTGCCGAGATCACCTATTCCGAGTTCACGCGGGAACTCGCCCAGAAAAAGGTCCAGAAGGTTCTGATTGAGAGTGGCGGCCTTTCCGTCTCTTTGGCGGACCGTAACGTTTTCGTCCGCATGCCCAATGGCCTCGTGAGCGCCGACTATATCGAGCGCGTCACCGCCTCCGGCGCCGAGGTTGATTTCAGGAAGCCCGGCTTCGACCCGGCCCACATGGCGAGCATCTTCGTGCCGATCATTCTGGTGGTCGCCGTGCTCCTCATGCTGGCCATCCAGACCGATTTCAAGCCCACCTCGCGCTGGCCCAAGGTGGTGCGCAGCATCCCAAACCGCTTCGACGATGTGGCTGGTCAGGATGAAGCCAAAGGCGAACTGCAGGAGGTCATCGCCTTCCTGAAGGATTCCGAGGCCTTCACCAGGATCGGCGCCCGCATTCCCCGCGGCCTGCTGATGGTCGGGCCTCCGGGAACGGGCAAGACCCTGATCGCCAAGGCGCTTGCCGGCGAGGCCGGCGTTTCCTTCATGGCCGTGTCGGGAAGCGACTTCTCGGCACCCCTGATCGGCATCGCCAAGGGCCGCGTGTCCAAGCTCTTCGAGCAGGCCCGCAAGAAGGCTCCGTGCCTGATCTTCATCGACGAGATCGATGCCATCGGCCGCAAGCGCGGCGGCGGCGGATCGGCCGCTGATCGCGAGTTCGAGTCCACTCTCAACCAGCTCCTTGTCGAGATGGACGGATTCAACACCACGGCTGGCGTGATCGTCATCGGTGCCACGAACCGCGTGGACGTGCTCGATCCGGCGCTCCTGCGCCCTGGCCGCTTCGACCGGCAGGTCCATATCGGGCTGCCCGACATCTCCGGCCGCGAGGCGATCCTCAACGTTCATGCCCGCAACGTGAAGCTCGCCCATGGCGTCAGCCTTGCCTCCATCGCCAAGGGCACGCCCGGCTTCTCGGGGGCCGATCTCGGCAACCTCCTCAACGAGGCCGCGATCTTTGCGGCACGTGAGGGCGTCGGGGAGGTGACCCGCGACCATCTGGAGGCCGCCCGCAACAAGATCATCATGGGCCTCGAGCGCCGCTCGCTCGTGATCACGGACGAGGAACGCAGGCTCGTGGCAGTGCATGAGGCAGGGCACGCGCTCTGCGCATGTCTGCTGCCGGCCTCCGACCAAGTGCACAGCGCCACCATCATCCCCCATGGCCAAGCGCTCGGCCTCGTCATGCGGCTGCCGGAGCATGACCGTTTCTGCATCCCGGTGGAAAAGCTCGAGGCCGACCTTATCGTGGCTATGGGCGGTCGTGCCGCCGAGGAGGTCGTCTTCGGCCCTAAGAAGGTCACGACGGGTGCCGCCAGCGACATCGCCCATGCCACCAACATCGTGACGAGGATGGTCACGGAATGGGGCATGAGCCCGGCCATCGGCATGGTCCGGGTCACCAGCTCCGGGGACAGCCTTCCGCGCGAAGTAGAGCAGGAGATCCGCCGCATCATCGAAGAGATGTACGATGCCGCTAAGGCCTGCATCGAGGACAACCGGGATGCGCTCGATGGCCTGACCGAGGCGCTGCTGGAGCATGAGACGATCGAGGGTGACGAAGTCCGCCGGATCGTCCTCAAGCAGAGGACCAGACTGGCGGCCTGACCGGCCGCCGGTTCTCACGGGCTTTGCTTCTTCACCGGCGTGGGCGGAATATTCCCAAGCTTGAACTCGGCCGTTCTGGCAGGGGCGCAATTTTTGCCATAAGGTGCCCCGCAAAGGGGGACCCTCACATGAAACGAGTGATCCAAACTGCCTTGATCATCGGGCTAGGCCTTATGGCTACGGCCTGCGACAAGTGCGGAAACTGGAACATCAACACGCCGCAGTTCTGTCACGAGGCCAAGCCGCAGGGCTAGAGCTGTTTCCACTGACCTGGAATCATCTCTCTTGTTTGACTTGCTGCATATTGTGACGGCGAACCGGATCCACTTCGCCGAAATATGCTCTACGGGACTCAGGCCGCCGTCGGCGTGGCTGCCGCGCGCAGCAGCATGCCGAAGAGGTCCCGGGGCTCGTCGGGATCTGCCAGGAGATCGAGTTCCTCGTAGAAGCCCGTCCGCTCGATCTGGCCCCTCACATAGCGCAGGGCCGAGAAGTCCTCGATGGCGAAGCCCACGGAGTCGAAAAGGGTGATTTGCCGTTCGCCGGTGCGGCCGGGCTCCAGGCCCGCGATCACACGCCACAATTCCTTGACCGGGTGGTCCGGCGGCAGCTGCTGAATCTCGCCTTCGATGCGGGTTTGCGGCGGATATTCCACGAAGATGTCGGACCGCTTCAGGATGTCGGCATGCAGCTCGGTCTTGCCGGGGCAGTCGCCGCCGACTGCGTTGATGTGAAGCCCTGAGCCGACCATGTTGTCGGTCAGGATCGTTGCGTTCTGCTTGTCGGCCGTCACCGTCGTGACGATCTGGACGCCTTCCATCGCCTCCTCGATGGAGCTGCAGACGGCGATGCTAAATCCCATTCCGGCGAGATTGCGCACACATTTCGCGCTGGCTGACCGGTCGATGTCATAGAGCCTCAGGGTGTCGACGCCGAGGATGGCCTTGAAGGCGATGGCTTGGAACTCGGCCTGCGCGCCATTGCCGATGATGGCCATGGAGCGCGCACCCCTCGGAGCAAGATGCTTGGCCGCCACGGCCGATGTTGCGGCGGTGCGCAGGGCCGTGAGGATAGTCATTTCGGTCAGGAGCACGGGATAGCCGGTGCCCACATCCGCCAGCACGCCGAACGCAGTCACGGTCTGGCGTCCTTCGCGGGTGTTTTTGGGGTGGCCATTCACGTATTTGAAGCCATAGACCTCGCCGTCGCTGGTCGGCATGAGCTCGATCACGCCCTCACGGCTGTGCGAGGCGACCCGCGGGGTCTTGTCGAACGATTCCCACCGCCGGAAGTCGGCTTCGATGCAGTCCGCGAGTTCCAGCAGGAAGCGCTCCACGCCGATGGCGAGAACGAGCCTCATCATGTGGTCCACGCTGACGAAGGGTACGACGTTCAGTTTAAGGGTCATGGCTCAATTCGGTTTCGGTGTCTGGCTGTAGCTCTGAGTCGGACGGTCGAGAACGCGCCGGCCCATGAGGCTCGAAACGAGGTCGACCATCAGCAGGGCCGTGCGGCCGCGCTCGTCGAGGAATGGATTGAGCTCCACCAGATCGATACTTCTCACCAAGCCGCTGTCGTGAAGTATCTCCATGATGAGGTGAGCCTCGCGGAAGGTGGCGCCGCCGGGAACGGTCGTGCCGACGCCGGGGGCAATGCCCGGATCGAGGAAATCCACATCCAGGCTCACGTGGAGAATGCCGTCCGCGGCTGCCACGCGCTTGAGGAAAGCGTCGAGAAGAGGTGCGACACCATTCTCGTCAATGGCACGCATGTCGTGAACCGTCACACCGGCCGTAGAAAGGGCAGCCCGCTCCGCCGGATCGACGCTGCGGATGCCGATCATGCAGACATTCTGCGGGTTGATCGGATTGGCAACTGCCGGGAAAAAACCCTCGAAGCCCTTGTGGCCTGTCGCATAGGCCATGGGCACGCCATGGAGGTTGCCGCTGGTCGTCGTCTGGAGGGTGTGGAAATCCGGGTGCGAGTCGAGCCACAGGACAAAGAACTCGCGGCCCTGCTGGGCGGCCCGGCGCGCCAGTCCCGTCATGGAACCGGCCGAGAGGCTGTGATCGCCGCCAATGAAGATCGGCATGCCATCCCCGCTCGCCCGATAGGCAGCGTCGGTAATAGCCTCGGTCCATGCCACCGTTTCCGGCAGGGCCTTGATAGCGCCGTTCGGGTGCCGCAACTCGCGGACAGGTGCTGGCGCGATATTGCCCCGGTCCTCGACCGGATAGCCGAGATTGCGCAGCTCCGTGACAAGTCCAGCCGTGCGGAAGGCGCTGGGGCCCATGTCGCAGCCGAGCCGGCCGGCGCCCTCCTGCACGGGGGCGCCCAGAACGATGCATGTGGTCGGGGCCATTCATTTCTCCTTGAATGACCGTCAAGCTAACGCTGGGTGCTGGCGCAATGAACAATCTAATTTGACAGATAGGCCAGGTTGGTCGAGCATATTGGTAATCTACACTTAGCAATATAGTACTCCATGGATGATCTTGATCGGCGCCTGATCACACTCTTGCGGCATAACGGGCGGCGTAGCATCTCGGATCTTGCCCTCGAGCTCGGTGTGTCCCGCGCGACGGTCCGGTCGCGGATGGAGCGCCTGGAACGCTCCGGAGACATCGTCGGCTATACGGTGATCCTGCGGGCCGATGCCGTCGCACTGCCGGTGCGCGGAGTCATGCTGATCGAGGTGGAGGGCAGGGCAGGCGACCGGGTTGTCGACATGCTTGGCGGCTTCCCGGAGGTGAGTGCCATCCATACGACGAACGGCAAATGGGACCTCATCGTCGAACTCGGCGCGAGCAGCCTCTCCGACTTCGATGCCATCCTGCGGCGCGTCCGGTTGATCGCGGGCGTCATCGCTTCGGAAACCAATCTCCTGCTGGCGACCCCACGCAGCACTCATGCCAAGCTGTAGGAACTCCCTCGATCTCCAGGCAGTGATGCGACGAACCTCATGAGCCCATGCGGAATCGGCTTTGCAGGCGGTTCGATCGGTCTTATGGCTGCCATAAGAAAGCATCGCTGCAGTCAGTCGGCTGCACACGATCCGTACTGCACAGATCATTCAACTCAAGTGTGGGGGGCTCCGATGAAGCTCGTTCTTTTCGATGTCGACGGCACTCTCGTCGACAGCCAGAGCATCATCGTTGCAGCCCAGCAGACGACCTTCGCGGCCCATGGCTTGGAGCCGCCGAGCCGGGAGCGGGCGCTCTCCATCGTGGGGCTCTCGCTGGCGGAGGCCTTTGTGGCTCTGGCCGGCCCGAAAGCACCCATCGCGAACCTTGTCGCGACTTACAAGGATGTCTCCGTCACCTTGCGCCGGGACCCGGCGCATGCCGAACCGCTCTTCCCGGGAGCGGCGGAGTGTATCGAGACGCTGCACCGCCGCGAGGACGTGCTGCTTGGGGTCGCCACCGGCAACTCCCAACGCGGAGTGGCGCGCATCCTCGACAACTTCGGCTGGCACGGCGTCTTCGCCTCGATCCAGACTGCGGATGACGCACCGTCCAAGCCGCATCCGGCCATGATTCTCCAGGCCATGCGGGAGACGGGAGTTGCTCCCCACGAGACCGTCATGGTCGGCGATTCGAGCTTCGACATGGCCATGGCCCGTGCCGCCGGGGTGCTGGCGATCGGCGTCTCCTGGGGCTTCCAGCCCGTGTCGGCTCTGATCGAGGCAGGCGCCGGGCTTATCGTGAACTCCTATGCGGAACTCGAGGGTACCCTACAGGAATTTCTGGATCGTCCCTCGCAGAGATCGGCCTGAACGCCTATTTTGACGCCCATGACAGACTCACGCGACTGGTTCCCTTCAGACGAGGAACCGAACCCCATGCGGGCGGCCCAAGCGGGCATGAAGCCCACCCTGCCGAAACGCTTCTACAAGGAGGCTGGGGTTGAGGAACGGGCTGGCCTGTTCCACCTCACTCTGGACGGGCGGACGGCAAAGACCCCGAGCAAGCAGGCCCTGGCCGTGCCGTCCCGAGAGCTTGCTGAGGCCCTGGCGGAGGAGTGGCAGGGGCAGGGGGGCGAGATCGATCCCTCGACCATGCCGGTCACCCGCATCGTCAATTCCGCCATCGACGGGGTCGCCCCGCGTCAGGCGGAGGTGGTCGATGATCTCGTGCGCTATGCCGGTTCGGACCTGGTCTATTACCGGGCCGGCGAGCCCGAGCGGCTGGCCCGTTCACAGGATGCGGCCTGGAGCCCTGTTCTCGACTGGGTGAGAGACGCCCACGGCGCCCGCTTTACCCTCGGCGAAGGCGTGATGCATGTGGCGCAGCCGGAGGAGGCGATCACTGCCATCCGTCGAGCCATCGAGCGGATCGAATCGCCTTTCGCCCTCGCAGCCCTGCATGTGATGACCACGCTCTCGGGCTCGGTGCTAATCGCGCTTGCTCATGCCGCAGGACGCCTCGATGTCGATCAGGCTTGGGCAGCCGCGCATGTGGACGAGCTTTATCAGGAAAGCGTCTGGGGCGAGGATTACGAGGCTATGGAACGCCGCCGCCGGCGCGAGGCGGACTTCAGGGCAGCCTCCCTGGTCTTCCAGTTCGCCACCCCATCATAAAAGCCGCCGGCGCGATAGGCGCCGGCGGCTTCAAAGGTTCAGGTCAGCAGCGTCAGGCGCGCTGGAAGCTGATCCCGCACTTCTTCTGGATCGAGGCTCCCTCGATGGCCTGCATCTGGCCCTTCAGGCGGGCAAGCTCGGCCGTCTGGGCATTATTGCCGCTGACGAAGAAGGCCGCCGGCCAGAAGACGACGAGGGCGGCCGTCGTGGCGACTGCGTCCTTCGTGCGCTGCGAGTCCTGTGCGCCCGAGGCGGCCGCTGCCGCAGCGCTAACGCGTTGAGCCTCAGCGTTCAGTTCCCGGCAGCCGTAGCTGCTGTACATCGTCGGCGAGACGTAGGACGCCGCGACATCCTCCGAGCGGCTGGCGCAGCCGGCCGCCAGAAGCGACAGGGACATGGCCAAAGCGGTAAACTGGGTGGTCTTCTTCATGTTCAGCCCCGTTGTAACGTAACAATGAGGCTTTCCTAACCCGCTCCCGCCGGTCTGTGAAGTGCTGTGGAGCACACATCCATAGTGGGATTTTGACACAGGCACGGCTGTGCTAAGCGGGGGGATCATTTTCCCGGAGTCAGGGTCCACCCATGAAAGACATGCTCGAACGGCTTGAGGAGCGGCGCGCGCAGGCCCGCCTCGGCGGCGGCGAGAAGCGCATCGAGGCGCAGCACGCCCGCGGCAAGCTGACCGCCCGCGAGCGCATCGAGCTGCTGCTCGACAAGAGCTCCTTCGAGGAGTTCGACATGTTCGTCGAGCACCGGTCCACCGATTTCGGCATGGACAAGGCCAAGATCCCCGGCGACGGCGTGGTCACCGGCTGGGGCACCGTCAATGGCCGAACGGTCTTCGTCTTCGCCAAGGACTTTACGGTCTTCGGCGGCTCCCTCTCCGAGGCCCACGCCCAGAAGATCACCAAGATCCAGGACATGGCGCTCAAGATGCGCGCGCCCATCGTTGGCCTGTTCGATGCCGGCGGCGCCCGCATCCAGGAGGGCGTGGCGGCCCTCGGCGGCTATGGCGAGGTGTTCAAGCGAAACGTGATCGCGTCGGGCGTCATCCCGCAGATCTCCGTCATCATGGGCCCCTGCGCCGGCGGCGACGTCTATTCGCCCGCCATGACCGACTTTATCTTCATGGTGCGCGATCGCTCCTATATGTTCGTTACCGGTCCCGATGTGGTGAAGACCGTCACCAACGAGACCGTGACTTCCGAAGAGCTCGGCGGCGCCAAGGTCCACACCACCAAGTCGTCGGTAGCGGACGGCGCCTATGACAACGATGTGGAGGCGCTCTTGCAGGTGCGCCGTCTCATCGACTTCCTGCCGGCCAACAACATGGACGGTGTGCCGGAGATCCCGAGCTTCGACGATCCGAACCGCCCGGACGAGAGCCTCGATACGCTGATCCCGGACAATCCGAACAAGCCCTACGACATGAAGGAGCTGATCCTGAAGGTCGTGGACGAAGGCGACTTCTTCGAGATCCAGGAAGCTTACGCGAAAAACATCATCACCGGCTTCGGCCGCATCGAGGGCCGCACGGTCGGCTTCGTCGCCAACCAGCCAATGGTGCTGGCGGGCGTGCTCGATTCCGATGCTTCCCGCAAGGCCGCGCGCTTCGTGCGTTTCTGCGATGCGTTCAACATCCCGATCGTCACCTTCGAGGACGTGCCGGGCTTCCTGCCGGGCACGGCGCAGGAATATGGCGGCCTCATCAAGCACGGCGCCAAGCTGCTCTTCGCCTATTCCGAAGCGACCGTGCCGCTGGTGACGGTGATCACACGAAAAGCCTTCGGCGGCGCCTATGACGTGATGGCGTCAAAACACATCGGCGGTGACATCAACTACGCTTGGCCCACTGCGCAGATCGCCGTGATGGGCGCCAAGGGCGCAGTGGAAATCATCTTCCGAGGCGACATCGGCGACGCGGACAAGATCGCGGCGCGCACCAAGGAATACGAGGACCGTTTCATGTCGCCCTTCGTTGCGGCGGAGCGGGGCTACATCGACGAAGTGATCATGCCGCATTCGACAAGGCGGCGGATTGCGCGTGCGTTAGCGATGCTGCGCCACAAGGAGACCGAGCGGCCCTGGAAGAAGCACGATAATATTCCGTTGTGATCATGTCAGTTCCTTGCGACCGCACCTGGGTCTCCACCGCCATCCAGATCATCGAGGCGGATTTCAACCGCTCGTCGGATACGCATCTCCTGCGCGTGCCGCTGCCGGCGGTTCCGGGTGTCGCGCTCTACCTCAAGGATGAATCGACCCATCCCTCGGGAAGCCTGAAGCACCGGCTGGCGCGGTCGCTGTTCCTCTATGGACTGTGCAACGGCTGGATCGGGCCGGAGACGACGATCATCGAGGCATCGAGCGGGTCCACCGCTGTATCGGAGGCCTATTTCGCCCGGATGCTGGGCCTGCGTTTCATCGCCGTGATGCCGCGCTCGACCTCCTCCGAAAAGATCGCGCAGATCGCCTTTTATGGCGGTGAGAGCCATTTCGTGGACTCACCCACCGAGATGTATGCGGAGAGCGCGCGGCTCGCGGAGGAACTCGGCGGCCATTACATGGACCAGTTCACCTATGCCGAGCGGGCGACGGACTGGCGCGGCAACAACAACATCGCCGAATCCATCTTCAGCCAGATGGGCCACGAGGAGCACCCTATTCCTACCTGGATCGTGGTGGGGGCAGGGACCGGCGGCACTTCCGCGACGCTGGGGCGCTATATCCGCTACCGCCGCCTGCCGACGAGGCTGTGCCTCGCCGACCCGGAGGCATCCGTGTTCCACCGACATCTGGCGGACCGGGAAGTTTGCACCGTCTCAGGGCCGCCCTCGGTGATCGAGGGCATCGGGCGTCCGCGCTGTGAGCCGTCCTTCGTGCCGGAACTCATCGACCGTGCCTATGCGGTGCCGGATGCGGCGAGCATCGCCGCCGCGCGGGTTCTGTCGCGCCGTATCGGCCGCTCCTGCGGCGGTTCTACAGGCACCAATCTCTGGGCCGTGGCGCAGATTGTCGGCGAGATGGTGAAGAACGGCGAAAAGGGCTCCGTTGTGACGCTGCTCTGCGATTCCGGCGAGCGCTACCGCAGCACGCATTTCGACGATGCCTGGCTTGCCTCTCGCGGGATCGACATCAAGCCGGCCGAAGAGGCGATGGACCGGTTCTTTGAGACTGGCGAACTTCAATTCGGCAACTAGCAGTCTCTGTCCTCATCCTGAGGAGCAGACGCAGTCTGTATCTCGAAGGAGGTTCCAGTGCCCTCTGGAACCTCCTTCGAGACAGTCGCTCACGCGACCTCCTCAGGATGAGGTTTTGTGTTTGAAAAGCGCTTACTGGCCGCTTTTACCAAACCACTTCACCAGCAGCTGCAAATCCGTCTGTGACAGGTTGTGGCCTGTCGGCAGTGTCTCGTGCCGAACCTCGGCGCCGGCTGCGGATAGCGATGCGGCCAAGCGGTTCCCATTCTCCGCTGGAATAATCGGATCCATGGCGCCTGAGATCATCAGCACCCGCTTGCCTGCAAGATCCGCCTGAGGCGCGCTCGACAGCGGGACCATCGCCCGCAGCAGCGCTGCGCCTGAAAGCGCCTCGGGACGCAGCATGAGCATGGCGGCGGCGATGTTGGCGCCGTTGGAGAAGCCGACCGCGATGGGTGCTTCGAGCTTATAGGCCTTGCGCGCCTCGGCCACGAAATCCGCAAGCTCATTGGCGCGGAAC
Organism: Microvirga arvi; assembly: GCF_016892765.1. GTDB lineage: Bacteria > Pseudomonadota > Alphaproteobacteria > Rhizobiales > Beijerinckiaceae > Microvirga > Microvirga arvi. The sequence goes on along the minus strand of NZ_JAFEMD010000011.1, from coordinate 39,841 downwards.
TTCACGTCCTCCTCGTCGAACACGCCCTCGGCTAGGCGGCGGAAGAAGCGGGGCATGCCGTTCTCCAGGATCTTGCCACGCGGGGAGAGCAGGGCGGAGCCGGGGGAGATCGTGCGGCCGAGACCCAGAAGGTCGTTCTCGTCGCCGCCTGTGCCGTGCAGCAGCAGGAGAGGCGGACGGGATGGATCCGTGGCGGGCTCAAAGCGGTGGATGAAGGACAGCTCAGTCATGTTTTTTCTCTTTCTCCTCTCCCCGAAGCGGGAGAGGGTGCCCTGCGCAGCAGGGTGGGAGAGGGGGCGAACTCAATCGGACTGCCCCTCTCCTGGCTCACTGACGTTCGCCGTCCTCTCCCGCAGAGGGGAGAGGACTGATTTACGCCAGTTCAGGCAGATGGGCTTCGATGTCACCCCGGCGCGGCTCCAGGAAAGCCGGGAGCTTCAGTTCGGCGCCCAGGCGATCCTGAGGCTCGTCGGCGGCAAAGCCTGGCTCGTCGGTGGCGATCTCGAACAGGATACCGCCAGGCTCGCGGAAATAGACCGAGCGGAAGTAGTTGCGATCCTTCTGCTCCGTGGTCTGCAAGCCGTGATTTTCGGCGAGCTTTCTCACCATCTCCTCCTGATCGGCGTCGTCCTTGGCGCGGAAGGCGACGTGATGCACGGATCCGCCGCCCATCCGACCCGGCAGGAAGCCTCCCGCAGAGCGGATGTCGACCGTGCCGCCCATCAGGGCATCGGTCTTGTAGCGCACGAGGGAGCCCTCGCGGGCGGTCTCTCGAAAGCCGAACACGTCGGTCAGGATCGCGCCGGTCCTCTCGCCGTTCTCGACGAGGAGCATGACGCCCTCCAGGCCGCGGATCGCGTGCTCCGCCGGGATGCCGTCCGCTGCCCAGGCGGCCTCAGCCTCGGCGTTCGGAATGCCCACGAGCGAAAGGCTCGTGCCGTGCGGGTCCTTGAAGGTCAGCACGCTCTGTCCGAAACGCTTCTCCACGCTGCCGTGCTCGACGCCCTGCTCGATGAAGCGGTGCATCCAGAAGCCAAAGGCTCCCTCGGGCACCCGGAAGGCCGTCTCCTGGGTCGAGCCGACGCCGTTGCGTCCGGGCGCCACGTGCTCCCAGGGGAAGAAGGTCAGGATCGAGCCGGGCTGGCCGAGGCTGTCGCCGAAATAGAGGTGGTAGGTGCCGGGATCGTCGAAGTTGACGGTCTTCTTGACGAGACGCAGGCCGAGCACGCGGGTGTAGAAATCGAGGTTGCGGCGGGCGGGGCCTGCGATGGCGGTGACGTGATGAATGCCGTGGTGCCGCATGGGAGAGTTCCTTAACGGGCAGGCGCGGGTTTGCGCTGCGTTGTCCGGGAAATAAGTACCACCGAAGACCGGTGAAGTGCGGAAAGGGCGACCTTGCGGGATTGCAAAGCTCAGCGGCGGCTCACCGGCAAGTACGCGCAATGGTTGGGAAATCCGAGCCGGCAAGATTCCGGCAACCAAAGACTCTCAACAACGCTTAACCTCAACGGTGATTCAGCATGGCGCATTAACGGTTTAGCCCTGCCGTCCGTGTGAATGTCATCCGGCACAAGAGATCAACCGGCACCCACGAAAGAAGAGCCGGGGGGAGTCAAGCGAATGATGAAGGATCAACTTCGCGATTTCATCGACAGGATTTCCGACACCCATCATGTCTCGGACAACGACGTGGAGATGCTGCAGGGCGAGATCCTGCGAGACGGCATCACGAGCCGCCTTGAGGTCGAATCCCTGCTGGCGCTCGACCGAGTCGTGACCGCCGCCGAGAACTGGGGAGCAGCCTTGACCAAGCTTATCGTCGATTACGTGGTCTGGAGCCGGGCGCCTCACGGAGCGGTCAGCAACGACGATGCGTTTTGGCTGGCGACCTTGCTGGAGATCGGCGGACCGTCGCCGAACGCCATGAACATCGCTTATGCGATGCTCGACGAGGCAGGCCATGTGGACGTGGCGCTGCTCGACTTCATCATGCGGGGCCGCCAGCAGGCGAGGCTCTCCCAGATCGCCGCCTGAGGGCAAGCGCTCTATCTAACGCTAAATGCTGAACGAAGCCCCGCTTCCCCAAGGCACCGATGTGCAGTAACGGAGGTGGGGCTTAAATCTTTGGGTGGAGCGTTCGAGGGTTCATGTTCGACAAGATCCTGATTGCCAACCGGGGCGAGATCGCGTGCCGGGTCATCAAGACCGCCCGGCGCATGGGCATCAAGACGGTGGCGGTCTATTCCGATGCCGACCGGGACGCCCTCCACGTGGAGATGGCCGACGAGGCCGTCCATATCGGCCCGGCCGCTGCTGCTCAATCCTATCTCGTGATCGAGAAGATCATCGAGGCCTGCAAGGCCACCGGCGCCCAGGCCGTGCATCCCGGCTACGGCTTCCTGTCCGAGCGCGAGGCCTTCCCGAAGGCGCTGGCCGAGGCCGGCATCGTCTTCATCGGCCCGAATCCCGGCGCCATCGCCGCCATGGGCGACAAGATCGAGTCGAAGAAGGCAGCCGCCGCCGCCAAGGTCTCGACCGTGCCGGGCTATCTCGGCGTGATCGAGGGGCCGGAGCAGGCGGTGACCATAGCCAACGAGATCGGCTACCCGGTCATGATCAAGGCTTCCGCCGGCGGCGGCGGCAAGGGCATGCGCATCGCCTATTCCGCCGACGAGGTCGCCGAAGGCTTCGCCCGCGCCAAGTCGGAGGCGGCGTCCTCCTTCGGCGACGACCGGGTCTTCGTCGAGAAGTTCATCACCGATCCGCGCCATATCGAGATCCAGGTGCTCGGCGACAAGCACGGCAACGTGATCTATCTCGGCGAGCGCGAATGCTCGATCCAGCGCCGCAACCAGAAGGTCATCGAGGAAGCGCCGTCGCCGCTCCTCGACGAGGCGACCCGCCGCCTCATGGGCGAGCAGGCGGTCGCGCTCGCCAAGGCGGTGGGGTACGATTCCGCCGGCACGGTGGAGTTCGTGGCAGGTCAGGACAAGTCGTTCTACTTCCTCGAGATGAACACCCGGCTGCAGGTGGAGCATCCGGTGACCGAGATGATCACCGGCATCGACCTCGTGGAGGAGATGATCCGCGTGGCCGCCGGCGAGAAACTCCGCCTGACCCAAGCCGACGTGAAGCTCAAGGGCTGGTCGGTGGAAAGCCGCATCTATGCCGAAGACCCGGTGCGCAACTTCCTGCCCTCGACCGGCCGCCTCGTCACCTATCGCCCGCCGCATGAGGGCGAGGCGAACGGCGTCACGGTGCGCAACGATACTGGCGTGTACGAGGGCGGCGAGATCTCGATCTACTACGATCCGATGATCGCCAAGCTGGTGACTCACGCGCCGACCCGTCTCCACGCCATCGAGGCCCAGGCGCGGGCGCTGGACGCCTTCGCCATCGAGGGCATCCGTCACAACATCCCGTTCCTCACGGCCTTGATGCAGCACCCGCGCTGGAAATCGGGTAAGCTCTCCACCGGTTTCATCGCCGAGGAGTTTCCCCAGGGCTTCAAGGCGCCTGCTCCGCAAGGCGAGGTGGCCCTGCGCATGGCGGCTGTGGGCGCTGCCATCGACCACCTGCTTAATGAGCGCAAGCGGCACATTTCCGGTCAGATGCGCTCGGCCGCCAGCCTGCGCTTCGAGCGCGAGCGGGTGGTGCTCTTAGGCCAAGAGCGCCATGAGGTCACGATCGAGGATATCGATGGCGGCTTTGCGGTTGTCATCAACGGTCAGGCTTGGCCGATCGTCTCGGACTGGGCGCCAGGCCAGCCGGTCTGGACCGGGACGGTGGGCGGTGAAGCGATTGCGGTGCAGGTTCGCCCGATCCTCAACGGCGTTGCGCTCGCCCATGCCGGTACTTCCGCCGAGGTAAAGGTCTACACCAAGCGGGAGGCGGAACTCGCCGCCCTGATGCCGGAGCGGCTGGAGGCGGATACGGGCAAGCAGCTGCTCTGCCCGATGCCAGGGCTCGTGAAGGCGATCAGCGTCGCCCAGGGCCAGGAGGTGAAGGTTGGCGAGCCGCTCTGCATCGTCGAGGCGATGAAGATGGAGAACGTGTTGCGTGCGGAGCGCGACGGCACCATCTCCAAGATCCACGCTAAGGAAGGCGATAGCCTCGCGGTGGATGCCGTGATCCTGGAATTCGCCTAGAAGGTGAGACATAGCCCTCATCCTGAGGAGGCCGTCAGGCCGTCTCGAAGGACGAGGGCGTCTCCGGTGCTCTCTGGACCCTCCTTCGAGACGCCTGCTGCGCAGGCTCCTCAGGATGAGGACGGTGGGATCAGCAACAGGTAGCCCACAGCCATGCCCCTCTATTTCGCCTACGGGTCCAATATGGACCAAGCTGCCATGCTCGGGCGCTGCCCGGCATCGAAGCCGGTCGGCATCGGCCGGCTCATGCGCCACCACTTCATGATCTTCGATGAGGGTTACGCCACCGTGGTGCGCGATCCGCAGCGGGCGGTCTGGGGCATGGTCTGGGATCTGGCGCTCGCTGACGTGCCGGCGCTCGACAGGTATGAGAGCCTCTCGACGGGCCTCTACACCAAGGTCATTCAGCCTGTCGTGACGGCGAAGGGGCCGCGGCGGGCCATGGTCTATGTCGGCCGCAGCGCCAAGCCCGGCATGCCACTTCCCGGCTACATGGAGGGAGTGATTGAGGCCGCCCGGCACGCAGGCCTGTCGGAGGATTACATCCGGAGCCTCAGCGTTTGGCTGCCCAAGACGTTAGCCTCTGCGCCCGTCCCGCAGCACCCAAAGGTGCGGCCGCTCTGGGGCGCTCCGTCGGGGGCGATCCGCAAGTCGCACTGAAACGAGAACCTTTGCCATACGGGAAGATTGACGAAATCCTGCGCAAGGTGGACCCGCAGAATGCGGAGCGCATTATCCAGACGCTCGACGACACCGACGCGGGCCGTCACACCGATGCCCGCCATGCCCAGCGCTGAGGGATGATGACCGAACGCCGAACCGCCCATGTTCTGATCCAAGGCCGCGTCCAGGGTGTGAGCTTTCGCGCCTGGACACAGCACCAGGCACAACTCCATGGCCTCAAAGGCTGGGTTCGGAACAGGATGGATGGTTCGGTCGAGGCCTTGTTCTCAGGCCCTGCCGACCTCGTCGAGGTTATGCTGAAAGCCTGTCGTCACGGGCCTGCCGGCGCCTTCGTCGAGGATGTGGAGATCCTCGACGGCAAGGTCACTGACACCGATCTCACGGACCGGTTCGAGATCCGGCGAACGGTTTAGGCCTTCTTAGGCTCTGTGGTTTCGACGGGTCCGCCCGTGTTCTTCCAGGCGGTGAAGCCGCCTTCCATGTGCGCGACCGGCTGCAGGCCCATGTCTTGCGCCGTTGCGGCGGAGAGGGCCGAGCGCCAGCCTGCCGCGCAGAAGAACACGAAGGTCTTGTCCTGGGCGAAGACCGGCTTGTGATAGGGGCTTTCCGGATCGATCCAGAATTCCAGCATCCCACGCGGGCAGTGCACGGCGCCGGGGATTCGTCCCTCGCGATCCAGTTCGCGCGGATCGCGCAGGTCCACGAACACAACGTCCTCCCGGCCATGCAGGGCTACGGCCTCGTCGATGGGCAGGGTTCTGATCTTTGCATTGGCCTCGTCGAGCAAAGTCTTGTAGCCGCGGGTGATGGTCTGAGGCATGACGGGTTCTGCTCCCCCTATGAGCTCTTCAACAAACTGGGCATGATGGCGGCGGAGTCAACGGGAGATCACGGGTGCTGGGTTTCACCAATCTCGATTACGCGGCGCTGGCATTCTTCCTCGTCGCCTGGTTCGGCTATCACGCGGCCCTCGAGCTCACGCCGGCGGGTCAGAAAAGCCTCAACAAGGTGATGAACCAGTACCGCTATCGCTGGATGGAGCAGATGGTGGTGCGCGAGAACCGGATCGTCGACACTACGATCCTGGCGTCGCTCATGAACGGCACGGCGTTCTTCGCCTCCACCTCGCTGATTGCGATCGGCGGCGTGCTGGCCCTCCTGCGATCGGCCGATTCGGTGCTGCCGCTCTTCGCCGATCTGCCTTTCGGCGAGCCGCCGACGCGGATTGCCTGGGATGTAAAGGTCGGCGGCCTCGCCGTGATCTTTGTCTATGCCTTCTTCAAGTTCGCCTGGTCGTACCGGCTCTTCAACTACATGGCGATCATTGTCGGGGCCGTTCCCGTGCTGAAAGAGGGCAGCCGCGAAGAGGCGCTCGCCGTCGCCCGCCAGGCCGGTGCCATGAATGCGGTTGCCGGCAAGCACTTCAATCGCGGCCAGCGCGCCTTCTTCTTCTCGCTCGCCTATCTCGGCTGGTTCGTGAGCGGCTACCTGTTCATGGCTGCGACCGCCGGGGTGCTGATCGTGATGTGGCGGCGCCAGTTCCTGTCCGATGCCCATGATGCAGCCGTGAGGCAGACCGATGTCTAAGACAGTGACACCCGAGGAGCTGGAAGCCGCGATGCTCGGGCTTCTGCTGGAGCGTGGCCCCGGCAAGACCATCGGCCCCGCCGATGTGGCCCAGGCTCTCGGCGGCAACCAGCCGGACGGGTGGGGGCCTCTCATGCAGCCGGTCCGCAAGGTGGCCGTGCGCCTCATGAAAGAGGGACGCATCGTGATCCTGCGCAAGGGGCGGCCGGTCGATCCTGACGATTTTCGCGGCACTTATCGGCTGGCTCTACCGCCTGCAGAAACCTGAGGTCCGGGGAACAGCCGCGCTGTGCGGCCGGTCGCGTAATAGCCGATCAGGCCTGCCCATTCCTTCGCGCCGATATCGAGCCGCCTCAACCCTTCCGAGACGAAGGCGAAGGGCCTGTGTGTTCCGGCGCCACCGGCAGTACGAAAGTCGACCGGATAGGGAATGATCGGAAAACCAACCTTCTCGAACACGCCGACCGCACGAGGCATGTGCCAGGCCGATGTCACCAGGAGCCAGCGCTCGCCCTCGCGGGGCTTTGCGAGTTCCTGCGAATAGACGGCATTCTCGGCCGTCGTCCGCGAGCGATCCTCGACCAGAATGCGGGCGGGGTCGATGCCGAGGCTCCTGAAGTACTCCGCGATGACCGGTGCCTCGGCGGCACCGTCTCCGAAGACCGTGCCGCCACCTCCGGAGATGAGGATGCGGGCGCTCGGATAGCGATGGGCGAGCTGGATCGTGTCGAGCACGCGCTCCGCCGATTCATTGGCGACGAGACTGCCCCGAGCCTTTGAATCGGATGCCTCAACCGCGCCGCCGAGCAGGATGATGCCGTTAATCGGCCTGCCGTCATCACGAAAAGCCGGGAAGCGTTCCTCAAGAGGAAGCAGGATGTAGCTGGCGATGGGGAGGAGACCCAGGGCGATGGTCGCCAGCGTGAAGACGAGGCTCAGGCCGATGCCGAATGTTCGCAGCCGCTTGAAGAGCGCGAGGATCAGCCCCAGCAGAATGAGGCTGACCAGCAGGTTGGACGGCGTGGCAAAGAACCAAGCGACTTTGGAGAGGTAGTAGAACACCCGCCATCCTTACTCGGGCAAGTCTTACTGCTTGTTCAACTCGGCCTCGTAGCGGGCTTTGGTCTCGGCATTGGGCGGATACAGGCCGGGGAGGGGGACGCCCTTCTCGACCTCGCGCATGACCCAGAGCTCATAATGCTCCTGTGCCACCGCAGCCTTGGCGACCTCTTCCACGATGGCGGCCGGAATCACCACGACGCCATCCCGGTCGGCGACGATCACGTCATCGGGGAAGATCGCGACGCCGCCGCAGCCGATGGGCTCCTGCCAGCCCACGAAGGTGAGGCCCGCGACGGAAGGGGGAGCGGCCACGCCCGCGCACCAGATCGGCAGGTTCGTGCCTTCGACGCCGACCGCATCGCGGATCACGCCGTCGGTGACGAGCGCCGCGACGCCGCGCTTCTTCATGCGGGCCGTGAGGATATCGCCGAAGACGCCCGCATCGACCACGCCCATGGAGTCGATCACCGCGATGCAGCCCTCCGGCATGTCCTCGATGGCAGCGCGGGTGGAGATCGGCGAAGCCCAGGATTCAGGAGTCGCAAGATCCTCGCGGGCGGGCACGAAGCGGAGCGTAAAGGCGCGCCCGACCATCTTCTCTGATGCGTTGAAGGCCGGCATCGGCCCCTTCATCCAGCAGCGGCGGATGCCCTTCTTCAGCAGCACGGTGGTGAGCGTCGCGGTGGAGGCGGCCCGCAGGGCATCGGCGATGGCTTTGTCGAGGGTCATGGATTTTTCCCTGATGGTGGATCAGGCTTTCATAGCGGTCGAGGGCCGGGAGCGCCACCGCAACGAGTGCCCTTCGGCCGCATTCCTGCCGTGCATCAGTCGCGGTCCGGCGCGCCCAGAGGGAAGAAAGCACGGTAGGGCCGGGCCTCGTCGACCGCCCGTGCGAAGGAGGGCCGGGCCAGCAGCTTCCGGCGGTAGTTCCGGACGTGCGTGAATGCCTCACCGATCGGATGAGCCCAATCGGCATAGAACAGGGACGGGGCCGCGGCGCAATCGGCGGCACTGAATCCGGCGCCGGCGGCCCATTCACGGCCAGTCAGCGTCTTGTCGAGCCAATGATAAGCCTTGTCGAGCATGGCTTTCGCCTCGGTGACTCCGTAGGGGTCGCGGTGCTGCTCCGGGCGGATGCGGTCGAAGACGATCTTCTGCATCGGGGTCATGACATAGTTGTCGAAGAAGCGATCCATCAGCCGGACCTTGAGTGCGGCCCGTGGATCATCCGGGATCAGCCGCACCGGTCCCGAGTGATGAAGGCCCAGATGTTCGATGATGATGCTGGCCTCCATGATGGTGCGGCCATTGTCCACAAGCACGGGAAACTTCTTGATGGGCCAGAGCTCTTCCAGCTCCTTGTCGCTCTGCTCGTTCCCAAGCATCCGATACTCGAACGGCGTATCGTTCTCGTAGAGCGCGATCAGGACCTTCTGGCAGTACGAGGAGAAAGGGTGCGCGTAGAGTTTCAGGGGCATCGCAGCCTCGCGGTTATCAATCCGTTCCTAACTGTAACCTTTCTTCCGTGAACGGAAAGTGCCGTGGCTCGGAGGGGGCTGAACATGGCAACGGCCAGGACTGCTCCTGGCCGTTCTCGGTGACAATGCGGTTTCGAGTGTGTTCAAGCCGTCTTCGCGAACAGCTCGCGGCCGATCAGCATGCGTCGGATCTCGCTGGTGCCGGCGCCGATCTCGTAGAGCTTGGCATCGCGCAGCAGGCGGCCCGTCGGGTAGTCGTTGATGTAGCCGTTGCCGCCCAGGAGCTGGATGGCGTCGAGTGCCATCCGGGTGGCGTTCTCGGCCGCGTAAAGGATCGCGCCGGCGGCATCCTCGCGGGTGGTCTCGCCCCGGTCGCAGGCCTTGGCGACGGCATAGACATAGGCCTTGGCCGCGTTCATGGTCACGTACATATCGGCGACCTTGCCCTGAACGAGCTGGAACTCGCCGATGGCCTGTCCGAACTGCTTGCGCTCATGGATGTAGGGCAGCACCACGTCCATGCAGGCCTGCATGATGCCCGTGGAGCCGGCGGCCAGCACGGCGCGCTCGTAGTCGAGGCCAGACATAAGCACGTTCACACCCTTGCCGACCTGGCCGAGCACGTTCTCCTCCGGCACCTCGCAATCCTCGAACACCAGCTCGCAGGTGTCGGAGCCGCGCATGCCGAGCTTGTCGAGCTTCTGATGCGTGGAGAAGCCCTTGAAGCCTTTCTCGATCAGGAAGGCGGTCATGCCGCGCGGGCCTGCCTCCGGATCGGTTTTGGCGTAAACCACCAGGGTCTCGGCGGTGGGGCCGTTGGTGATCCACATCTTGTTGCCGTTGAGCACGTAGCGGTCGCCGCGCTTTTCGGCGCGGGTGCGCATGGAGACCACGTCGGAGCCGGAGCCGGGCTCCGACATGGCGAGCGCACCCACGTGTTCGCCGGAGATCAGCTTGGGCAGGTAGCGGCGCTTCTGGTCCTCGTTGCCATTGCGGCGGATCTGGTTGACGCAGAGGTTGGAATGGGCGCCGTAGGAGAGGCCCACCGAGGCGGAGGCGCGGGAGATCTCCTCCATGGCGATCACGTGCTCAAGATAGCCCAAGCCCGCTCCGCCGTAATCCTCTTCCACAGTGATGCCGTGCAGGCCGAGCTCGCCCATCTGGGGCCAGAGGTCGCGCGGGAACTGATTGGTGCGGTCGATCTCCTCGGCGCGCGGCGCGATCTTCTCCTGGGCGAAACCGGAGACGGTCTCGCGGATGGCGTCGGCGGTCTCGCCGAGATCGAAGTTGAAGCCCTTGGCGGCATTCGGCAGCATTGATTCCTCCCACATCCATTCACGCCCCGGAAGGGTACGCGATGGATCGCTTTTGTCGTGGGGCATTTTGGTCAGCAATGCTGCCCTTATCAAGGCCGTGGCATTAGGAAAGTGCAGGAATGGGCCTCTTCGTGACCGGCCATTGGTCGCAATCGGGCAAAGAAAAGGCTCCCTGACCTGCGAGGGAGCCTGAACAATGTGCTCTGCAGCAAGGCCTATTCGTCGATGCTCGCCGTCTGCACCGCATCCATGTCGCGGCAGACGCCCACGGACCTGAGGCGGCCGTGGTCGCGCGGGTCGCAGGCGCTCTGCACGAACATTCGCCACTGATTCTCGGTGCCGTAGAAGGTGTTGCGGTCGACGTCGCCCTTCACGCCGGGCACCCGGCCCGTGGTCGTGAACTGCCAGAAGGTCCAGCGGCGGTTGTTGTAGCGCACCTGCGGCTCGGCCGCCGTGCTGCGGATCCAGTAGGGATAGTCGTTGTATTCGCCTTCCAGGATTTCCTTGTGGAAGGTGATGTCGGTGTAGATGATCGGCCGCTTGCCGGTATGGGCTTCCATCTCGCGCAGCATGACATCGATCATGGCGAGCGCCTGCTCGCGCGGAACCTTTCTCGGACAGTTCACGGACTGGCCGTTCCACTCCACGTCGAGAACCGGGGGGAGGGCGTCAGGGTCCTGCGGGACGTTCCTCTTGAACCAGGCCGCCTGTTCGTGAGCCGGGCGGCACCAATACACGAAGTGATAGGCGCCGCGCGGGACGCCCGCCCTCCTGGCAGCCTGCCAGTTCTCGTGAAACTTGCTGTCGATGTGGTCGCCGCCCTCCGTCGCCTTGATGAAGGCGAACTTGGTGCCGGCCTGACGCAGCGACGCCCAATCCACATCGCCCTGCCATTTCGAGATGTCGACCCCGTGGATCGGCAGCTGGTGAGCCGTGGCGACTCCCTCGTGCGGCCGGGCATCGCCCTTTGCCGGGTAGCGGCTCGACGGAGCGATGGCACAGGAGGCAAGCGCCAGCGCAACAGCGGCGAGGGCGCTGAACCGGGTGACCCGAACGAACGTCGTCAGGCCAGAGTTCTTGGAACGGCTGGGGGAGCGGCGGCGAGTCTTCATCGATTCAACTGTATTATACGCAGGACTGGACCGCACCAGGGATGACGCAAGAGCGTTAACAGGCCCTTACGGAACAGGTGCGAAACAAGCTTACAGGTTAAACCATGCCGTTGCGATGCCTAAAAAGGCGAAGAAACCGACGATGTCGGTGATGCTGGTGACGAAAGGGCCCGACGAAACGGCCGGATCGACGCCCATCCGATTGAGAGTGAGCGGCACGAAGATCCCCCCGACCGCAGCGAAAAACAGAACCGTAATGAGGGCCAGGCCGATGACCACGCCGATTTCGATCGACTGGAACCAGAGGCCTGCCAGGGTTCCCATAATGACCGCGAAGACCAACCCGTTCAGCAGGCCGACCGCTGCCTCGCGGCGGATGATGCGCCAGGCATTGGCGCGCCCCAGCTCGCGGGTGGCGAGCGCACGCACGGCCACGGTCATGGTCTGGGTGCCGGCATTTCCGCCCATGGAGGCGACGATGGGCATGAGGATCGCGAGCGCCACCATCCGCTCCAGGGAATCTTCGAAGAAACGGATGACACCGGCGGCCAGAAAGGCCGTGCACATATTGGCGAAGAGCCAGGGAAAGCGACTTCTCTGGATGTAGAGAACCGTGTCCGAGAGCTCTTCGTCCGATTTCACGCCGCCGAGCTGCTTGATGTCGGCGTCGGCCTCTTCTTCGAGCACGTCCACAATGTCGTCGACCAGGATCGTGCCGACGAGCCGGCCGGCCTCGTCAACCACGGCGGCGGAGACGAGGTTGTAGCGCTCGAACAGGCGCGCCACCTCCTCCTGGTGCTGAGTGGCCTCGAACCGATCCGGCTCGTCGTCCATGATCTCCTGGATGGTCACCGGACGCTTGGAGCGCAGGAGCCGGTCAAGGGCGACGGCGCCGAGCAGATGCGCGGCCGGATCGATCACGAAGATCTCGTAGAAGGTCTCCGGCAGATCTGGGGCGTCGCGCATGAAGTCGATGGTCTGCCCGACCGTCCAGAACGGAGGCACGGCGATGAATTCAGTCTGCATGCGCCGTCCGGCGCTGTCCTCGGGGTAGTCGAGGGAGCGCTGGAGCGCCACGCGCTCGATGGGGGGAAGCTGGTCGAGAACCTCCGCCTGTTCTTCCTGCGGCAGGCTCTCGAGGATGGTGATGGCGTCGTCGGAATCCAGTTCGCGCACGCCCTCCGCCACCGTCGCGGTCTCGAGTTCCTCAAGGATCTCCTCGCGGACGGCCTCGTCCACCTCGGTGAGCGCGGCAAAGTCGAAGGAGGAGCCGAGAAGCTCGATGAGGCGGTGGCGGTGCTCGGGCTCCAGGGCCTCGAGAAGATCGCCGAGCTCGGATTCGTGGAAGTCTTCGACGAGGACCTGCAGGCGCTCGGCCTCGGATGCCTCGATGGCATCGGCTGCGGCGGCCAGGAATTCCGGATTGAGCTCGCCTTCCTCGTCCCGAAACGCCGGGGTTGCGGTTTCGGGCCCATCGGGGTTCGGAAGCAGCGTCTTGTCTTCGACTTCCTGCATGAGCCGTCCTTGGGAGGTGAGTTGCTGGCCTTTTAGGTGCGTGCATCCACCTGCGCAATGCGCCCAAAAGACTTTTGCGAAGAATCGGTTATTGGCCGTTTTTGCCAAATCGATGCGGGAGCATGCGAAAGCGATACAAGTCGCCTACCCCGGGCAGGTACGGCCAACAAAAAAGGCCCCGGATAGGGGCCTTTTCGTCTTCAGCACCGGAGTGCCGAAAGTTGGTGCGGTCAAGAGGACTCGAACCTCCACGGGTCTCCCCGCTACCACCTCAAGGTAGTGCGTCTACCAATTCCGCCATGACCGCGAACTCGGTTTCAGGAAAGGTTTTCCTGAAGAGGTGGCCGCTCTAGCAGATCGATTGGGCCACTGCAACCCCTTCCGTGGAGCTTCCAGTGCTTGAGCCGCGCGAATGCCTCGGTTGACCGTGGCGGGATAGGCGATAAGCCTCTGGAACGACTATATAAGCGAAAATTTGATGGATGCGCAGGAGCGATCTGAACTCCTTCGAAGGCCAGAGCGCATGTCGTTCTGCATCCCGCAAGAGCAAGGTGAAATGGTGTCGAACCTGCGAGACAGCTTGGCCCTTCAGTTCCAACCGGAGACCGGCGCCGAGCCGGTGGAGTGGGCCATCACGGATGGCCTCGTCGGCTATGAGGACGCCGTCTTCTTCATGGAGGCCAGGGCCGAGGCCATCGCGGCGGGCCATGCCCGCGAGATGGTGTGGCTCCTGGAGCATCCGCCGCTCTACACGGCCGGCACCTCGGCCAAGGCGGCGGATCTCGTGGAACCCGACCGTTTCCCGGTTCATCAGAGCGGCCGGGGAGGGCAGTACACCTATCACGGCCCAGGTCAGCGGGTGGCCTATGTGATGCTCGACCTCAAGCGCCGGGAGCCGGACCTGCGCCGCTATGTGGCTGCATTGGAAGCCTGGATCATCGCGACGCTCGATGCCTTCAACATCCGCGGCGAGCGGCGGGAGGACCGGGTCGGGGTCTGGGTGCGCCGGCTCGACAAAGGCGAGACCGCAGAGGACAAGATCGCTGCCATCGGCATCCGCGTGCGCCGCTGGGCGACCTTCCATGGAATCAGCCTGAACGTGGAGCCGGATCTCTCACACTTCTCGGGCATCGTTCCCTGCGGCGTGACCGAGCATGGGGTCACGAGCCTTGTCGATCTCGGGATTCCCGTCACCCTGCCGGAGGTCGATGCAGTGATGCGCAAGACCTTCGAGGAGATCTTCGGGCCGACCGAACGTGTAACGGGACCGTTGCTCTTGAGCCACGGCGTCTAGGAATTTCACCGCATGTAAGGCAAGGCTTCTCCTCAAGGTCGCGTCATGCTCTAAGCTGGGGCAAACGGCTGATCATTGGCGGACCTTCCATGCAACGCGCTCTTCTTGCCTCTCTCGTCGCTCTGGCTGCATCGGCCTGCGCCTACCGGCCCGATCCGACGGAACTGGTCAAAATCGTCGATTCGCCGACGGATGTGCGTGCCTGCACGCGGCTTGGCGAGGTCAGCCCGGTCACACCGACTCTCGGAACACATACGCAGGTCAATATCGCCTTCGGCGTGACCCTCGGCCGATCCACCTTCGGCCGCGCCACCGACGACATGCTTGCGGCGACGGTCGCCCTGGGCGGAACGCATCTCTACCTGCAGAAGGTTTCGGACGACTGGTCGCTCGTGCGGCCCATTGCCTATCGCTGCGGACCCGGCGTCATTCGCCAGGAGACGGTCATTCGGACCAAGGGCTAAGGTCTGTACCTCCCAAATCCCAGTTGCGCGGGCTCCCCGGTTCTAGGTACTGAGCGTCAAAGCCCTCCGGCTTGAGCCGTGACGGAGCCAGAACCCAAGAACCAGGGAGACCGACGCCGTGCCCGTCATCGCCACCTCTGCCGATCTGACCTCGGATGCCGCGCGGGCGAACCGCGCCGCCTGGGCCGACCTTGCCCAAGACCTCCAGGCCAAGCGGCAGGCTGTGGCGGAGGGCGGCCCGGCCAAAGCCCGAGAGCGGCACCTCGCCCGCGGCAAGCTCCTTCCCCGCGAGCGCGTGATGCGCCTCCTCGACCCGGGTGCTCCCTTCCTGGAACTGGGGAGCCTCGCGGCCCACGGCATGTATGAGGACGCGATCCACGGCGCCGGGATCATCACCGGCATCGGACGGGTCGAGGGCCGCGAGGTCATGATCGTCTGCAACGATTCGACGATCAAGGGCGGCACCTATTACCCGATGACGGTGAAGAAGCATCTGCGCGCCCAGGAAGTGGCGCGCGAGAACCGTCTGCCCTGCATCTACCTCGTCGATTCCGGCGGCGCGAACCTGCCGCACCAGACGGAGGTCTTTCCCGACCGCGAGCATTTCGGCCGCATCTTCTACAACCAGGCGACCCTGTCTTCGCTGGGCATCCCGCAGATCGCCTGCGTCATGGGCTCCTGCACCGCGGGCGGCGCCTATGTGCCGGCCATGTCGGACGAGACGATCATCGTGCGCCGCCAGGGCACGATCTTCCTCGGCGGACCGCCCCTGGTGAAAGCGGCGACCGGCGAGGTCGTGTCGGCCGAGGACCTCGGCGGCGCCGATGTGCATGCGCGCCAGTCTGGCGTGGCGGATCACTACGCCACCGACGATGTCCATGCGCTGGCCATCGTGCGCCGCATCGTCGGCACGCTCAACACCCGCAAGAGCATC
This sequence comes from Microvirga arvi, assembly GCF_016892765.1. Lineage (GTDB taxonomy): Bacteria > Pseudomonadota > Alphaproteobacteria > Rhizobiales > Beijerinckiaceae > Microvirga > Microvirga arvi. The sequence goes on along the minus strand of NZ_JAFEMD010000011.1, from coordinate 24,247 downwards.
GATATCGACATCGCCGACCCGGTCGAGCCGAAATATTCCATCGACGATCTCGATGCGATCGTGCCCACCGACCTCAAGAAGCAGTACGACATCCGCGAGGTCATCGCCCGCCTGGTCGACGGCTCGGAATTCGACGAGTTCAAGCGCCTCTACGGCACCACCCTGGTGACGGGCTTCGCCCGGCTCTGGGGCATGCCGGTTGGCATCATCGCCAACAATGGCATCCTGTTCTCGGAGAGCGCACAGAAGGGCGCGCATTTCATCGAGTTGTGCTGCCAGCGGCGAATCCCGCTCCTGTTCCTGCAGAACATCTCCGGCTTCATGGTCGGCCGGCAGTACGAGGCGGGAGGAATCGCCAAGGACGGCGCGAAGCTGGTGACGGCGGTGGCCTGCGCCCAGGTGCCAAAGATCACGCTGCTGGTCGGCGGCTCGTTCGGTGCCGGCAATTACGGCATGTGCGGCCGGGCCTATTCCCCCCGCTTCCTGTTCACCTGGCCGAACTCGCGCATCTCCGTGATGGGCGGCGAGCAGGCGTCGAGCGTTCTCGCCACCGTGCGGCGCGACAATATCGAGGCCGAGGGCAGGTCCTGGAGCGTGGAGGAAGAGGAGGCCTTCAAGGCTCCCATCCGCGACAAATACGAGAAGGAGGGCTCGCCCTATTACGCCACGGCCCGCCTGTGGGACGATGGCATCATCCTTCCCTCGGAAACCCGCCGCGTGCTGGCTCTGGCCTTCTCTGCGGCGCTGAACGCTCCGGTCCCGGAGACGAAGTTCGGCGTGTTCAGGATGTAGGCAGATTCGGGAACAGCTACAGGCGCAACCCTTCAAGGGGTCGCCCTTCTCCTGGGCGACCTGCTGCTGACGCTTCCCCTCTGGCGCTCCAGATCTTCACTTAACGCCTGCAGAGCCTCAGCCTCGGCGAGAGACTTCTGGACTTCCTCTTCAACTTTCTGTGCCTTTTCGTCTTCAATACGCGCTCGCTCGTTGTCCATATAGTTGAGCGCATATCCCGACAGGCCTGTGGGGTCGAACCCTGCGGCTTGGTTGGCAATGGTCGACGTCAGGCGATGCCTTGCCCGTGTTTCTTGCATGTCGTTGATGGCGGCAAGCGCACCTGAACCCACCAATCCTGGAGATTGCGATGGGGCCGCAGTCTGATTGCACGCGCTCACAACGGGGAGCAGAGTGGATACAAGGCCGATAAGAGCAAAGCGCTGAAAAAGCATGGTTAGCTCCAATGTAAGTGAGTTACCTTCGATATAGAGCGTTGAGCTCTTTTCTCCTCTCCCAAGGAGGGATGGGAGGGGTCCATGGGCGCTACCGCAAAACCACCGGCTGCGAGAGGTATTGGCTCCGGCAACTTATTGCCTTGGTTTCAGTCTCGCAGCCTGTTGCCGCCCGCGCCTCATGCTGGACCTCCAGGCGCTCAGCTTCCTTGGCTACCTTCTGGATCTCGTCGAGCATCTTGAGGTTCTTCTCATTCGCAATCCGCATTTGCTGATCGATCAAATGACTGGAGGCCATCCCGCCGATGCCGGTCGGATCCAAACCGCCCACATGACCCGCTAAGCCTACTGCCAGCATGGCATTCGCAGTCTGCGCATCGTTGAGCGCCGCTATCGCGCTTGCACCGACCTGATCCGGGTTCGGCGGGGCCGTGGTCTGGTTGTAGGCAGCCAGAAACGGCAGGGCGGCCATGAGAAGTGCAATAGAGGTAAGGCGCGATGGTGCCATTGGCAGACTCCCGAAAGGCACCACTTATCATGAGGCCAATTCTGAGAGGCCTCGCTGTTCAGAGAGGGGTGGTCATGGAGGACCGCATCGATCCTAATATGTCGCGGCAGGCGCGGGCTTCGTATGCTTCTCGCATTGTCCAATTGGCCAGTGTCATTGACCCTCGGATCGAGAGTGCCTTTGCGACAATCGTCCGCGAAGCCTTTCTGCCGCCTCCACCCTGGACGGTCATCAGCATGGGCGTAGGGACGCATACAAGCACGGTGGCTGATATTTACGAGAACGTGCTCGTCGCTATCGCTCCCGAACGCGGCATCAACAATGGAGAGCCCGCCCTCCATGCCGCTTGGATCGATGCCGTCAGCCCGCGGCCGGGGGAGGGGGTGATCCATGTAGGGGCGGGAACGGGCTACTACACCGCCATACTCTCACGTCTCGTTCAGCCCGGCGGGCATGTCGAGGCTTTCGAATACGAGTCGGACCTTGCCGCCCAGGCGGCTGTGAACCTGCAGGAAGAGCCGGATGTCACAGTGCATGCAGCCTCGGCCTTCGGGCGGGCGCTGATGAATGCGGATGTCATTTACGTGAATGCGGGTGTCGTGGCGCCTGATGTGGAGTGGCTGCGGGCGCTCAATCCCGGTGGTCGCCTTATCTTTCCGTGGCAGCCACACAAAGGCTGGGGGCCTACGGTTCTGGTCAGGCGGTTGGCGGAGGGGTTCAGCGCCCGCTCGCTGATGACGGTAGGTTTCATTTCCTGCAGCGGAACGAGCGAGAAGATCTCGGTCAAAAACCTACCGACAAAGGCTGATCTTGCGGCCATCCGATCGGTGTGGATCAAGAGCGACCGGTCTCCGGATGGGAGTGCCCTTGCTGTTTATCACGATGTCTGGTTCTCGTCTGACGACGTGTAGCCTTAGTGGTATGGCCAGACCAGTTCTGGCCATACCACCTAATTCCGGGACGACTCTTCATCAGGTTATATGATGAAGAAGTCCTTTTCAGTCATGCTCAGGCCTTTCTTGAGGTTGGCGAATTCGATTGCCGCCTTCGAGCCGGAGCCGTCCTCGTCGTAGTAGAGTTTTCCGTTCTTCTTGTTGTAGACCAAGTAATCGTTCCTGTCCTTTGCCTCCTCACCGATTGTGAAGAACGCTTTTTTCAGCTTGCCCGGGCTGCCCTCCGTGCCCTTGCCGAGCTTGTTGAACACGGCGTTGTCGAGCCAGATCGTGTCGTCCGCGACCTTGAAGTCACTGATCTTGTCAAGGTTCTTGTTCTTGTTGGTCCTCGCGGAGCCCAGCACCGTGTTGAAGACGAAGAAATCCTTGCCTGAGCCACCTGTGAGGGCGTCGTTGCCATAACCGCCCCACAGGATGTCATTGCCGTCGGCGCCGTTGAACGCATCCCTATATTGCCCGCCTTTGATGACGTTGGAGAGGGCATTGCCTGTCAGGTTCTCCTCCTGAACGTCGGTGACGGAGATAATGAAAGACTTCTCGCAAGTCGCTCCAGCCGCGTCCTTGACCAAAACCTTGATCGCATGGAGCTGGGCCTGCTCGTAATCGAGCTTGACGTGATCCTTCAGTTTCAGCTTGTTCCCAGCAAGCTCGAAACGCCCGCCGGCGTCGTCGAGAAGCGTGTAGGCGAAGCCGCCATCCTCCACGAGCGCCTCGGCTGAAAGATCGCCGAGATCGATGGACAGATGCCCGCCCTCATTCACTTTCAAGCCGGAGAGATTGAGGCCGGTGGGCGTGGTCGGGCCGATCTTCTGGCCGTCCTTGTTGAACCTCTGCTGGTAGATTCCTGAGCCGGATCCGTCCTGGCCATATGAGGTCCAGGTTACGATCCAGCCGCCATCCTTGAGTCCTGATGTCGAGATCTGAGACTGATCGTGATAGGAAGTCGTGTTGACCTGAATCTCGCCACCCACAGCAATTCCTGTCGATGAGTAGCGCTGCTGGTAAATGCCAAACAGGTCGCCGTCCTGATTGTAGGACGACCATGTGACGATCCAGCCGCCATCCGACAGATCCGTTACCGAAGGCGCGCACTGCCTGCTCACAGTGGTAGAATTAACGAGGGTCTCGTAAGAGACCGACTGTCCTGCCGCGTTGTAGCGCTGCTGGTAGATGCCCGCGTCGGACCCGTCTTGGTTCTGCGATTGCCAGACAACCACCCAGCCGCCATTCTTCAGCCCTGTCACCGAGGGCAAATTCTGATTTTCGTCCGTCTCAGTATTGACCAGTCTGTCGGCTATGTTGCCAAAATGATCCCTGAGTTGCGGGTTTCCATCCTTGTCGAAGCGCTGCTGGTAAATATCATAACTGGAATCCGGGTTGGATGACGTCCAGGTGACGACCCAACCCCCGTCTGACAGTTCCGTCACGTATTGCTGGTCTTGGAAGCCGGAGGTTGTGAGATTCACCCGAATATCATCAGTGAGGGCCTGTCCGGTGCTGTCGTAGCGCTTCTGGTAGACGTCATATTGGTTGCCTTCCTGGGTGGACCTCCAAGTCACAATCCAGCCTCCGTCGTTTAAGGATGTGACAGACGACCAGGATTGATTGCCGGCTGTGGTGCTGTTGACCTGGGTTTCGCTATCGGCCTCTCTTCCGCGTGCATTGTACTGCTGTTGAAAGATGCCGACTGTCGTGCCCTGAGGAGTGTTCCGCATCTCCTCCCAGGTCACCACCCAGCCTCCGTTCGCCAAGGCTGTTACGGAGGGAAGGGTTTGGTCGCCTGGGGTAAAGCTGTTGACCCTGGTCTCGCCTCCGACCGGTTGCCCTTTGGCATTGTAGAGCTGCTGATAGACGCCGGTGCCGTAGCCGTCCTGGCCATTGGAGACCCAGGTGACGACCCAGCCGCCATCGGACAATCCAGTCACGACCGACGAGTACTGTGCATCCGATGTATATGTATTGACGCGAGTTTCTCCTGTAGAAGTTGTTGTGCTCATCTTGTTTCCTCATGTTTTGAGTTGTCGCTGGCACAAGTCGAGCCATTCCACCCACATCACATGAGTAGATTAAGGCTTCTTTTGACTTGGTGTTCTGTCTGATTATCCCTCGAACGTGACAGCGCGGCACTGACGAGTGGATCGGTGGGGCGCTTGTCTGAAGCTCTGGGTAGAAATTACCTGATTTCCTCTGAGATATGTTACTATGTTAACATGGTCGCAACTAAAGTCGTGCTTGGTAAAGGCAACGCTCACGGTGTGTGCTGGCACACACGACGATTTGCGAGCGGAGACGTGTCCAAGGGACTGGATGGGGAAGTCGAGATCAGGAATCCCCTCCCAAAAATGTTGCGGCCACGCAACACCCTCAAACCTTCAACATCTTGCCTCCCTTGGCCCAAGCTCCGCCGCGATCCCGCCATAAACCAGGAGCACCTCAGTAAGCAGGTTAAAGTGCTTCTAAACCAAGGCTTTACAGCAAGGCGGCCTGGACGAAATCCGGGTTAAGGTTGCTGATACGATCCTTCCTATGGGTCATTGCACGGGTGGCGCGGCACATGGCAGATCACGGGAGTTCCAAGAGCTTGGATCTCCTCGTGAGAACCGGGTGAAAACGAGTGCGGATATGGATGCGCGCCTGATCGACAAATCGAAGCTGCCGAGCCGTCACGTGACGGTTGGGCCCGCTCGCGCGCCGCATCGGTCCTACCTTTACGCCATGGGCCTGACCAAGGAGCAGATCGCCCAGCCGCTCGTGGGCGTCGCCACCTGCTGGAACGAGGCTGCCCCCTGCAACATCTCCCTCATGCGCCAGGCCCAGGCCGTGAAGAAGGGTGTGGCGTCCGCCTCCGGCACGCCGCGCGAGTTCTGCACCATTACGGTCACTGACGGCATCGCCATGGGCCATCAGGGCATGAAGGCGTCGCTCCCATCCCGCGAGGTGATCGCGGATTCGGTCGAGCTGACCATGCGCGGCCATTCCTATGACGCGCTCGTCGGCATGGCGGGCTGCGACAAGTCCCTGCCGGGCATGATGATGGCGATGGTGCGCCTCAACGTGCCGTCGATCTTCATCTATGGCGGCTCGATCCTGCCCGGCTCCTTCCGCGGCCGGCAGGTCACGGTGCAGGACCTCTTCGAGGCGGTCGGCAAGCATTCGGTCGGCGAGATGTCGGATGAGGATCTCACCGAGCTCGAGCAGGTGGCCTGCCCGTCTGCCGGCGCCTGCGGGGCGCAGTTCACCGCCAATACCATGGCGACGGTCTCCGAGGCGATCGGGCTCGCCCTGCCGTACTCGGCCGGCGCTCCGGCGCCTTACGAGATCCGCGACCGGTTCTGCGCCGCCGCGGGCGAGCAGATCATGGACCTGATCGCGAAAAACATCCGCCCGCGCGATATCGTGACCCTCAAGGCGTTGGAGAATGCCGCGACCGTGGTGGCGGCCTCCGGCGGCTCGACCAATGCGGCTTTGCATCTGCCCGCCATCGCGCATGAGGCGGGCATCAAGTTCGACCTGTTCGATGTCGCCGAGATCTTCAAGCGCACGCCCTACATCGCGGATCTGAAGCCTGGCGGACGCTATGTGGCCAAGGACCTGTTCGAGGTCGGCGGTATTCCGCTCCTCATGAAGACGCTCCTCGACCACGGCTTCATGCATGGCGACTGCATGACCGTGACCGGCCGCACCATGGCCGAGAACCTCGCTGGCGTGAAATGGAACGACGAGCAGGACGTGGTCTATCCGGCGAACACGCCGATCACGCCCACCGGCGGCGTCGTGGGCCTGAAGGGCAACCTCGCGCCTGAGGGGGCCATCGTGAAGGTCGCCGGCATGGCGAGCGACAAGCAGGTGTTTCGCGGGCCTGCCCGCTGCTTCGACGGCGAGGAGGCCTGCTTCGAGGCGGTCTCCAAGCGCCAGTACAACGAGGGCGAGGTTCTGGTGATCCGCTACGAGGGGCCGCGCGGCGGTCCCGGCATGCGCGAGATGCTCTCCACGACAGCAGCCCTCTACGGCCAGGGCATGGGCGACAAGGTGGCGCTCATCACCGACGGCCGCTTCTCGGGCGCGACCCGCGGCTTCTGCATCGGCCATGTGGGGCCTGAGGCGGCCGTGGGCGGACCCATCGGCCTTCTGAAGGACGGCGACATCATCGCGATCGATGCCGTCAAGGGCACCATCGACGTGGAACTCTCAGGCGAGGAACTGGCCAGGCGCCGGTCCGAATGGAAGCCGCGGGAGACGAGCGCCACCTCGGGCTATCTTTGGAAATACGCACAAACAGTGGGCCCGGCACGGGATGGGGCTGTCACCCATCCCGGCGGAGCTGCAGAAAAAGAAACCTATGCGGACGTTTAACTTCATCGCTGCCTCCCTCTGGGTGGTTTCCCTTGGCGCTGGCGCAGCCTATGCGCTCGATGCTGCGCCGCGTCCGCAGCCGCTCACGCCTGCTCTCTCACCGGCGCTTGCGCCAGCCATCAAGTACGGCTCGGCGCGCGATGCCTTGCGCAGCGGCATGCGTGATTACAATGCAGGCGACAAGCTCGGGGCGGTTCATGCGCTCGAATACGCGGCCGGTCAGGGCCACTCGCTCGCTCTGTGGAAGCTCGGGCGCATGTATGCCGATGGCGACGGCGTCGAGCACGACGACCTGAAGGCTTTCGAGTACTTCTCGAGGCTCGCCGACCAGCATGCGGACGAGAGCCCGGATTCGCCGAATGCCTCCGTGGTCTCCAGCGCCTTCGTGGCGCTCGGCTCCTATTTCCTGGATGGGATCAAGGGCACCTACGTCGCGGCCAATCCGGAGCGTGCCGTCGAGATGTTCAGCTACGCGGCGTCGTATTTCAGCGATTCCAATGCGCAGTACAATCTCGCTCGCCTCTACCTGGAAGGCACCGGCGTCCGGAAGGATGCCCGCCACGCAGCCCGGTGGTTCAACCTGGCGGCCGAGAAGGGCCATACGGCGTCCCAGGCTCTCTTGGGGCATCTCCTGATGACGGGGCAAGGCGTTCCCCGCCAGCGCGCCAAGGGCCTCATGTGGCTCACCCTGGCCCGCGAGGCTTCGACGGATGCTGCCAAGGATCAATGGATCGCGGATCTGTATGGGGATGCCTTCTCGGCGGCCGACGAAAGCGACCGCAAGCTCGCGCTCGCCCTTCTGGAGCAGTACATCCAGTCGCGCCGATAACACGGCGGCTGAACCACTCCATCGTCATGGCCGGGTTTGTCCCGGCCATCTATGTATCAGCAAACACAGCCTCATCCTGAGGAGCAGACGCAGTCTGCGTCTCGAAGGAGTTTCAAGGGAGCACTGAAGCCTCCTTCGAGACGGACCTAAAGGTCCTCCTCAGGATGAGGGGGGATGGGAGACAAATACCTGGATCTCCGGAATAAGTCCGGAGATGACAGTAGTGCCTTCTCGCTCTCACTCGATATCGAGATCGACGATGACCGGGACGTGGTCGGAGGGTTTGTCCCAACCGCGCACTTCCTTGCGGATCGAGGTCGTCTTCAGCCTGTCCTGCGCCTGGGCTGAGAGCAGCAGGTGATCGATGCGGATGCCGTTGTTCCGCTGGAAGGCGCCGGCCTGGTAATCCCAGAACGAATAAAGCCCAGGCTGCTCGCTGCAGGCGCGTACCGCATCGACAAGGCCGAGGTTGAGAAGCTCGCGGAACTTGGCCCGGCTCTCCGGCTGGAACAGGGCGTCCCTGGTCCAGGCCGCCGGATCGTAGGCATCCTTCGCCTCGGGGATCACGTTGTAGTCGCCGCAGAGGATCAGAGGCTCCTCGAGCGCCAGCAGGCTGCGGGCATGGACGCGCAGCCGGTCCATCCAGGCAAGCTTGTAGTCGAATTTCGGCGTCCCGATCGGATTGCCGTTTGGCAGGTAGATGGAAGCGACCCGTACGGCGCCCGTGGATGTGGAAAGCACGCCTTCCAGGTAGCGGGACTGCTCGTCGCTGTCGTCCCCCGGAAGACCGCGGCGCACGTCTTCGAGAGGGCGCTTGGACAGAATGGCGACTCCGTTATAAGCCTTCTGGCCATGGGTCACGACGTTGTAGCCCAGGGCCTCGACCTCGCTGCGGGGGAAGGCCTCGTCCACGCATTTCAGTTCCTGCAGGCAGACGACATCCGGGTCGGCGCTCTTCACGAAGGTGGCGAGATGGTCCAGCCGCTGCTTGATGGAGTTCACATTCCACGTCGCGATCCGCATGCCGGCACCCCCGCTTTCCCGTTTCATCTGCTTCATCGGATTTTCGTCCTCGGCTGGCAAGCCGGAACTTCGCTGTAATCCCCATGGTTGCTCGCGCAGCCATCGATCCCTCGCCCCGCAAAAGGCCGGTCCATGTCCAAGGTCGAAATGCCCCAGGTTGAGATCCACGGCTACGCCATCGTCTCCGACAATGACTGCATTGCCGATGCGTCGGGACAAACGCCCGACGCGCTGCGCAACGAGGCGGATTGGGCTTACTTCCAGGCTGAGCTCAACAAGTCCGCCGTGACCGTGCTCGGCCGTCTCGGGCACGAAGCCAATCCGAACCCCAGAGGGCGCGTGCGGATGGTTCTCTCGACCTCTTCCTCCGGGCTTGAGCGGCGATCTGACGGCTGGTGGTGGAACCCTGCCGAAGTGCCGTGGGCTCAAGCGATCCGAACCGTGCTGCCCGAGGGCGGCCGGGTTGCCGTACCCGGAGGGCGTCAAGTCTTCGATCTCTTCCTCGGGGTCGGATATACTGCGTTCCACCTGACGCGCGCGGAAGGCACCCTTGTGCCCGATGGAGTTCCCGTCTTTTCAGGCTGCCGGCATGGGAGGAGAGCCGAGACCGTCCTGTCGGAAAGCGGGTTGAGGCCGGAAGAGCGTGAGGTTCTGGACGTAGCAGGTCCGGTGACTCTGGCGATTTGGCGGAGAGTATCCGGAAACTCATGACTCTGCTTGGAGTTGACGTCCGACAGCCCCTCGAAAGGAGGCGCTCATGCGTCATCTCGCCCTTTCCACCGCCTTGATCGCAGGCTGCCTGTTGGCAGGAGCCGCATGGGCGCAAGGATCCTCCGGCGGCTCCAGCAGTGGCGGGGGCGCCGGCGGTTCGTCGTCATCGACCGCGGCACCGTCCACCGGCTCGACAACCTCTCCGGGCAGGACAGGCACGACTCTGCGGCCTCCCGTACAGAATGGGCCGAATAGCCCGGGGAGAGCAGGCAATACCAGCATGAGAAGCACGCCGGACACCATGACCGGAAGCCGCCCCAGTCAGGATGGCGGCACCGCTGGCAATAATGCCACCAGCGGCCCCATTCCACCTCCCGGCAGCGAGGGAAGCACGGGCGGGACCGCCGCCAGCGCCAACCGCTCGTCGACGGATCCCGACACCACAGGAGGCGTCTCCGGCACTCACCGGCTGCAACCGGGTGAGCGCTCCGCCGTCGGTCCGTCTCCTCGAGAGGAGGAGCTTCTCCAAAAGGGAGAGCAACTGGAGCAGAAGGCGAGGGAAGGCATCTGCTCCACGTGCTAGAGCTGTTTCCACTGACGTGGAATCATCTCTCTTCTTTGGCTCGTCGCATATTTTGACGGCGAACCGGATCCACTTCGCCGAAATATGCTCTAGCGCATCGTGCGGACCTCCGGCTCCGCGCCTAGCCATGCTCTCGGTCAGGCCGCCTCGCTCAACGCGGGGTAATCGATGTAGCCCTCAGTGTCGCCACCGTAGAAAGTGGCACGGTTCGGCTCGTTGAGAGGCGCATTGAGACGGAAGCGCTCGACGAGATCCGGGTTGGCGATGAAGAGCCGGCCGAATGCGACGAGGTCGGCTCGTCCGCTGGACACCGCTTCCGCAGCCATGTCGCGGTCATACCCGTTATTGGCGATATAGGCGCCGCGGAAGGAGCGGCGCAGTCCGGCATAGTCGACATCGACCGCGTTCCGGTCGCCCTGGGTCGCACCTTCGATCACGTGGATGTAGCCAAGCCCGAGCTTGTCAAGCTTTTCGACCACATGGCTGAATAGGGCCTGCGGGTTGGAATCCAACGCATCGTTGACCTTGGCGGGCGAGAGGCGGATGCCGACGCGGCCCTTATCCCAGACCTTCAAAACGGCCTCTGCCGCTTCGACGGTGAGGCGGGCGCGGTTTTCGATGGAGCCGCCATAGGCGTCGGTACGATGGTTGGAGCCGTCCTTCATGAACTGGTCGAGCAGGTAGCCATTGGCTGCGTGAATCTCGACGCCGTCGAACCCAGCCTCCTTCGCGTTCCGCGCCGCATTCTCATAATCGCGCAGGATGCCCGGGATTTCGGAGAGTTCGAGCGCGCGAGGGGCTGAAACCTCGGCATAACCATTCTCGATGATGGTTCTGGTCTGTGCGCGGAGGGCTGAGGGGCCCACAGGAGCAACGCCGTCCGGCTGGAGCGAGGTGTGGGAGACGCGGCCCACATGCCAGAGCTGGATAAAGATTCGCCCACCGGCCTTATGGACGGCATCAGTCACCCTGCGCCAATGAGCGACTTGGTCGGGCGTATAGATGCCTGGCGTGCGCAGATAGCCTTGTCCCTGATGGGAGATCTGCGAGCCCTCCGAGATCAGAAGGCCCGCGCTCGCACGCTGAGCATAATAGATTGCGGTGATGTCACGCGCAACGTCACCCTCAGCGGCCCTGTTGCGGGTCAGGGGAGCCATGATCATCCGGTTCGGTAGGGTGAGGTCTCCAAGCTTGAAAGGCTGAAACAATGCATTGGCATCGGCGATCATAGAAAACCTCGTTTCATTCCTGTGGAATTGTCCGTATCACAGGTTGTCACGAGATAAGAGGCTTCCCGTCTTAAACAACGGAAAGCTGCCATGCAAAAAACGGATGTCTCAGGAGGACTTGCTGGCTCTATCGAGTTCTGTGATATCGGACTCATCGAGGTGCAACTTAGTTGCTCTCACGATGTCCTGCAACTGCTCCAAGCTCGTGGCGCTGGCAATGGGCGCAGTGAGCCCCGGGCGAGCCATGAGCCAGGCCAAGGCGACCTGAGCCGGTGTCGCATCGAGGCGAGCCGAGACATCGTCCAGGGCAGAAAGAATGCGCCTGCCTCTGTCGTCGAGATAGGCCGCCATGCGCCCGCCGCGAACGCTCTTTCCGAAGTCCGTCTCCGAACGGTACTTGCCTGTCAGGAATCCGCTGGCGAGGCCGTAATAGGGAATGACGCCGATCTCCTCCTGGCGGCAGAGAGGCTCCAGTTCGGCCTCGTATTCGGCGCGGTCGTGAAGATTGTATTTCGGCTGCAGGCTCTCATAGCGCGGCAATCCGCGCTCGGCGCTGATTGCCAGGGCCTCCTTCAGCCGGGCAGCCGTGAAGTTCGAGGCGCCGATGGCGCGGACCTTTCCCTCCCGGATCAATTCCCCATAGGCCTCGAGCGTCTCCTGTTGTGGCGTATCGGGATCGTCGCGATGGGATTGATAGAGATCGATGTAGTCGATCTGAAGCCGCTGAAGGGAGGCTTCCACGGCCGAGCGGATGTAACCCTTCGAAAGGCCCTTCCGGTTCGGTCCCATTTCCGAGCCGACCTTGGTGGCGATCACAAGCTTGCTGCGGTTGCCGCGCGCCTTCATCCACTTGCCGATGATGGTCTCCGACTCACCGCCTGTGTTGCCGGGTGCCCAGGTGGAATAGACATCCGCCGTATCGATGAAGTTTAGGCCGGCATCGGCGTAGGCATCGAGAAGCTTGAAAGAGGTTGCCTCGTCGGCTGTCCATCCAAAGACATTGCCGCCGAGGCAAAGGGGTGAAACCATCAAATCCGAACGACCGAGTCTGCGCTTGTCCATCATGATCTCCTGATCCGCTGCCGATGTGGGGCGGATAAGGGGCTGGGCAAGGCAATAAAGCAAGAAAGAGCGTCCGACGCGATGGTGATGCATCTGACGCCGCTGAGATCTTCGGTCACGCGGCAGCGCTCAAAGTGATGCCGCGCGCCTCGGCGAAGGCGACAAGCTCGGATTCGCTGTGGACCCGATGTCGTTGGTCGATCGTCCAACCGTCCTCGTCGCGCACGATGATGTAGCCGCGGGCCTGAAGCCGGGAAACCACCGTCTGGATGCCACCCGATTCAGTCCGGGTTACACCCCGTTCCGCAATGAAACGCTCGATGGCGGCTTGAGCGGCCTGGGCGAGATCCACCGCATCGGCGCGGTTCGCCGGTTTGGCCTTGGCTTTCGCCTGAGCGAGAACGCGTGCGGGATCCCGGCGGACGGATTTCCAGCCGCCGCGGCCGGAGACCTGCGATGAAGCCGGATCCGGTTCTTCCACCATCCTGATGGCGGCAGGGGCCTCGGTCACGACGATCTTCGGGACTGAAGACGATGCAGCGGGTAGAGCAGGGCGGGGTGTCGCGTCCCGTGAGATGCCCTGAAGAGCAGGCACGATGCGCTTCCTCTCCGCAGGCCTCGGCTTCTCGACAGGGCGAGAGGCAGTAACCTGAGCCTTGTCGTACAATTCCTGCTCCCGGCGCCGGCGTGCCGCCTCTTCGGCTTTGCGCTTGGCCTCGGCTTTTGCCGCAACTCTTTTCGCTTCCACCTCGGCCTGCTCCGCGGCGGCTTGGCGGCGGGCCTCTGCCTCGGCGACGCGCTTGACCCGAACGACGAGCCGCTGATCGATGCGGCCCTTTTCGGCAATGGCAGCGCGAGCCGCCTTGATCATTCCGGCCTCGGTCTCTGCAATGGAGCTCTTCAGACGCTCGGCCATGGCGGTTTCAAGAATCTTGACCGCGCTCTCCAAAGCCGCCTGAGGATTCCTCGCCACGGGCGCGATGCAAGAGGGCGCCATGACGGCCTGAAGCGGATGTGCAGCGCGCTTTGGGGACGACTGACAAACGGGTTGCTGTTGAGCTGTCGGCTTCTCCATCACAGCCTTTGTTACTGAGGAATTGGCGGCTCTCGGACGAGCCGCTTCCGCTGCGGTCATCTTCGCGAGCTTGGAGAGATCCCGCACGCCGATAAGGCCGAGATCCTGCATCTTCCAGCGGATCTGGGTCACGGTTCTGCCGAGCTCGGCAGCGATCCGTTTGTCCGTCATGGGCGGATCGGCGCAGACGAGTTCGCGCAGGCGGGTGACGCCGGCTTCATCCCAGGATTGGTGAGGCTGGACCAGCGTGCCGATCAGCCGGGCTCTGGCATAAGTCGCCGGCACAGGTCTTCCCAGTTTCGCTGCGGTCACGGGGACAGGCACCTTGGCCTCCCGATCGCGACGCAGGATGTCGAGTTCTTCTTCCGTCCAGACCCTGTTCATTGCAGGGCTTCTCCTTTTCTCAGCTGGGCTGGGATCCGGCGAGCCTGCATTGCGGACGAGGACCGAATGCAAAGGAGTGGGAGTTCGCCGGATCGGGCCGGCGACGGGTAAACGTCAGGCCGGCATCAAGGTGTAATGTACCCCAGGCAGGGCATTGGTTCTGACGGAGCGTGCCGCCTGAGCCCCTTGTGTGGGACTTGGTTCAGGTCGCAGCTCATGATCATGCATGAGGCAGCATCTCCTCGCGAAGCCCGCGCTTCGCAAGGCAACCATGTGCGGTTGATGAGGGATGTTCTGCAGCGGCATGACGGATGGTTCAAATCACGGGTGGCCCGCTGATGTAGTCAGCTTTCGGATAAATCACAATGCTTGAAAGTGCTGCGAGGGAAAGTTTCCGGGTAAGTCGATGAAGGACGCCCAAAACACCGAAGATGCCTCGCTTTCGGCCCGGTCGTAAGTATTGGTTAACCATAAGAGCGCATGCTGAAACTCGTGAGTCCCAAAGGATTTCGCGCACTGCCGACAGGGGGAGGCTCATGACCGATACCGCTCTTGCACAAACGATCAATCAAAGAATCGAAGCTGTCAAAAAAGTCGTCAATCTCCTTGTCCAAGCGGGCAGGGCAGGTGACCTTCATGACCTGCGCGTTCTCCTCATCAACACCATGAGCCTGCTCAAACGCGATCCAGGTACGGAGGCTGCGGTCGATGACCTCTATGCTGCCGCTGCAGTGCTCGTAACGGATGCTTCATCGGGAACCCCTCCATCGGCAAGGTCCCTGCGCATCCTTCTGTCCGCGTCCGACCGCTTCTGCAATCGCCTTGCGGCGGCACTGGAGCGGACCGAACCGGAACCGGAGCTGCGCTTCAAGGGGCTGGAAGCAGCTTACGCGGTTCAACTTGAGCGGTTCTCCATGGATGCCGAACTTGATCCCGTCGGCCAGGTTGCCTGAGAGGGCACCGGCTCCTGCGCACACTTGGCCGCATTACATCAGAACGGAAGAAGTCCTCTCTGTGACTGCAGAGAAGACTTTTCGGCTTGAGGATATTCCCTGAACAGCAAAAAGACCCCTATGATTTTCTGTAGGGGCACTGGTGCGTTATGTTTTTGGTCGCGGGACCTGAAGCCACTGGCACTTCGAGCACAGAGTAATTTGATCTACACACAATCGCTCTGGCTAAGCTGCAGAAGCTAGAGATTATTTTAGTTCTGGGGCTCACAGTGCCTCTGACTCTTAATCAGAGGGTCTTGGGTTCGAGTCCCGGCGCGCTCACCAACGATATCAAAGGGTTACCAGCATCTGCCTTTTGAACCCTTTGTCTCCAGGTAGCCAATAGGGAGCCAAACGTTGGGACAGGAGAAGCTCACTCACATTCTGGCTAGGCGGAGCCAAAGAGCGGATATGTCCAGCTGAGTCGTCCAAGATCGGCTATCGCCGCTTGAGGCTGTTGGCATAGGTCCTTCCGAACCGCAGTCCCCATTCACGGATGGTTTCGTAGCCGACCACAACGCCTCGCGCGGCCAAAATCAGGTCGACATCCCGCAGGCTCAGGCTGAAGCAATGATACAGTAAAACTTCTTGGTTGATGATTTTGGCAGGTAAGCGGAAGCCGCGATAAGGATTGGACCTCGTACTCATACTGACGATCCTGCCGTACGCCCAAGCCCCCACCAGCCTGACAATACCCTATGGGATCAATCCCAAGAATTGCGCAGTTTCCTGATCCACTGGGATGCCGCTGCGCTGCCGCTCAACCTCGACCGCCCATTCTCGATCGCCCGGCGCCATGACGGTCTGCCCCTCACGGGCCGCACTCGTCCGGAGTGCGGCGAGATAGCGGCTGATGGCCTCGTTATAGAGGGTCCGTCCCACGAACCGACCAGGATCAACCGCAAGGCAAAAATGCCCCATCCGACGGGGTGTCTCAAAATCATGCGTCTCAGCCATCCGGATCATCTCATGATCTAGGGTGCTGCCAGTCAATATTGCTGAAAACAGGGTTACCATTCCGGCCAGGGCAGCTCCCTTGAACCCGAAGTCAATTCCTCCGAGTGGCATCAGCATCTCGACAAGGGCAGGATCTTGGGTCGGCTTGCCTGATTGATCGGCAGCGACACTCTCGGGCAGAGTCCTATCCAAGGCTTTGTAGAGGAGCACGCGGTTGAAAGGGATTGACGATGTCGCCATGTCCAAAAGCCAAGGCTTTTGGTCTGGAACGGGTGCTCCGATAGCGATGGGGTTGGTTCCATGGAACCGCTCAGCTCCGCCGTGAAGGCCAACGATCGAGTCCGTGTTCGACATCGAAACTGCGATGAAGCCAGCCTCGGCTCCAGCAAGCGCATAGGCACCGGCAGCGCCAAAATGGGACGAGTTGATCACCCCGACTGCACCAACCCCAGCTTCTTTCGCCAAGTTGCAGGCCAGTTCCATCGCCGCGTAACCGGCGGCATGACCGAGGCCGTTGTCGGCATCGAGAACGGCAGAGCCTAAGGCCGTGCGGCGGATCTGCATCTTTGGCGTTGGATTGACACGTCCGCTCCGCAGCACGCGGGCATAATGTAGCGCAAGCCGGACCCCATGACTGTCGATTCCAAGGCGCGACGCGTGCAGCATGGCACGAGTAGCTGCATCGGCTGAAGCTTCATCGGCGCCGGCGTTCCGGAGTCCGGCGAAAGTTTGGGTTTCAAGCTGGTCCAGTGAAGCAATAATAAGGTCTGTCACATGAATCTCTTTTGATTTCTCGCGTTCGAGATGCCGCCGGTTTACGACGCGCAATTGACCTTAAAAATCGGCGATGAGGCAACTCCGCCGCAAGCATAAAGTGTCTGACCCGTCACATGCGAGGCGTCGTCAGATGCCAGGATAGCGAAAACAGGCGCGATAGGATGTCTTAGAGATCAGATAAACGTTGTACGCCGACTAGGCCTAATCCCTGCTCGCATAAGGGCCAAGTATCCGGAATGAAACTTACATACTTCACTGTAAGTGAGGGGCGCAGGATTTAAGCTACTCAATCAGCCGAAAGTCTAAGGTGGATCGTTTCAGCTTCCTTTGTGTTCTGAAGCTCGTTGGCTCCGCCGGCTCCTAGTAGACTTTCTCCCTTGTCGTTCAATCCAGGGAGGGCAAGTTATGATGAACCTAGTCGCCTAAAGTCGATTGTTCAGGCGCATTGCCAGTGCCTGCGCTGAACTAATCTCACTTGACATATTACAGATATTACTATCTTTTTTAAGAGAATTGGCCGGACCAATCCAGAAATGACGGCCGCGGATAACCGGCTTGGGGGTGGGAAGCGATCGCAGGAGGGAGGCCTTGTCATTCAAGGTCGATGAGTCACGGCGGCTTTACCGGCAAATTGCCAAGCACTTACGCGATCTGATTGATAGCGGTGAGTACCCGGTTGGCGGACGGCTGCCTTCTGAGCGCGACCTTGCCGACCGTCTCCAGGTCTCTCGCACAAGTGTGCGGGAAGCGCTCATTGCCCTTGAAGTCGAAGGTCTTGTTCGCATCAATGTAGGTTCCGGAATCTACGTTCTGGGACCGTCAGCATTGAAGTCGAAAATACCCTTTGACGAAACGTCGATTGAAGGTCCATTCGAAATTCTGCATGCGCGTGAGATTTTAGAGCCCTCCGTGGCAGCAGAAGCGGCTATTATCGCAGATCCCGAACATGTCAGCACCCTTGATGGAATTCTTGCCCAGATGGAAAAATCTGGCGGCAATGATAAGTGGATCTCCCTTGATCGCGAATTCCACGTAGCAATCGCAGCGTCTCTTTCGAATGGGATGTTAGCCCGCTTCATTGGGCAGCTTTTTGATCAACGGATGAATCCCTACTTCCGGCGCTTGGCAAGTTATTTCGAAGATGCAAGCACCTGGAGCCAGGCCCTCGCTGAGCACCGCGTCATCCGCGATGCCATCGCAGCCGGCGATCCTGAAGCAGCGCGGCAGGCGATGAGACAACACTTGAAGTTCTCTCAAGAGCGCTTTTCGAAAAGTTTCGGTGAAATTGCAGTGCTGTCCCACCGATCGGGCAAGGTTACGCCCGTCCTTCGCAGTCGAGCGGAAAGCCCGCGCGAGCTGCAAACGAAAACCAGCAGGAGGAAAGTATGACGACAATGAAATGGTCAGCGGTTGCAGCAGCTGTACTTGGCCTCGCAATTGCGGGAGGAAATGCTCAGGCCCAAACGAAGCTGAAATGGGCTCACGTGTACGAGCCTAACGAGCCATTCCACACGCAGTCAGTGTGGGCCGCCGGCGAAGTCGCCAAGCGCACCAACGGGCGCTACACAATCGACGTCTATCCTTCATCGCAGCTTGGCAAGGAAACTGACATCAATCAGGGTCTATCTCTTGGTTCTGTCGACATGATCATTTCAGGGTCCAGCTTTGCCGCACGAAGCTATCCACCCATCGGCGTCACGTATTACCCATACGTTTTTCGAGATGCGAATCATCTCTTGGCTTACACCAAGAGCGACGTATTCAAGGAGCTTGCCAAGGGCTACACGGACAAGACCGGACACCAGATCCTTGCGGTGACCTATTATGGCGCGCGCCACACATCGTCGAACAAGCCCATAAAGACTTGTGCTGACATGAAAGGATTGAAGATCCGCGTTCCGGACGTGCCAGCCTACCTGGCGATGCCCCGCGCGTGTGGCGCCAACACTGCTCCAATCGCATTCGCAGAAGTGTATCTTGCGCTTCAGAACGGAACTGTCGAGGCTCAGGAAAACCCTCTGACTACGATTGAGGCCAAGAAGTTCTACGAGGTGCAGAAACACATCGCCCTTACAGGGCATATCGTCGACCATCTCAACACGGTGGTGTCCGCCAATCTGTGGAAGAAGCTTTCTGACGAAGACAAGAAAATCTTCTCGGAGGTTGCCCAGGAAGCAGCAACCCGCGCCACTGCTGAAATTCAGGCCAAGGAGAAAGAACTCGTCGGCTTCTTCAAAGAAAAAGGGTTGACGGTTTCTGAGGTCGACAAGGAAGATTTCAAGCAGTCTGTCCTGAAGAACGTTACGTTTGAATCTTTCGGATATCGGAAAGCCGACTACGATAAAATCCAAGCCATCAAGAGCGAGCCTGCGTTGTAAGGCTCGTGTTTGCTCTGCCAGGAGATATTAAATTCCCTGGCAGGCTACTGACTGGCAAACGTCGACCGTCTCGATTATTCAACAATAATTCTGGAGTGAACGGGATGAAGCCTGAGGTTCACACTGAGATCACGGCTGAAGAACTTGCCCACGCTTTCGAGGAGCCCGCTCCTGAGGTCGATCTCAAGCAATATGGTATTGAGGACTGGGCGACATTAGCGATCTTCTGGCTGATGGCCTTCGCGGTTTTTCTGCAGTTTTTCACGCGATACGTGCTCAATGATTCCTTCGCATGGACCGAAGAGATTGCAACCTACTGCCTGGTAGCAGTGGTGTTTCTTGGGGCTGCGATGTGCGTTCGCTTGGGTCGCCATATCCATGTTGATCTGCTCTTCCGCTACCTACCACCAAAGCTAGCAAGAGCTTTGGCAACGGTGATCGATGCCATACGCACGCTTTTCTTCGCCTACGGAGCCTACCTGGTGTGGAACTTCATGGCCATTGTGGAAGGCGAGACCATGACCACGATCATGCTGCCGAAGAATTGGGTTTATGGCTGTGTCTTCGTCGGGTTCATCCTGATGTTTCTCCGATCAGTTCAGGTGTCGATTGATAACTGGCGCCGCGGCTACTCTATTCTGGAGAGACCAGAAGCATTTGACGCAGCCCCGATCTAACAACTTCAATAGTTCTGTGTCCTAAGATTGGTCGGAGCTCACCCATGCTTATCCTGATCGGTTCGTTCCTCGCTTTGATGCTCCTTGGCCTGCCGGTCGCTTTAGCGATGGCCGTCTCATCCCTGATTTACATCCTTGCAACGGGAACAGCGCCCGATGTCGTCCTGGCTCAGCGCATGATCGCCGGGGTGGAGAGCTTTCCGCTACTTGCCGTGCCGTTCTTCATTCTCGCAGGCAACCTGATGAATACTGCTGGCGTCACGGGGCGGATCTACAGCTTCGCGGTGGCATTGGTCGGCTGGATGAGGGGTGGGTTGGGTCAAGTCAACATCATTGGTTCAGTCATATTTTCCGGAATGTCGGGAACTGCAATCGCTGACGCCGCTGGCCTAGGCACAATCGAGATCAAGGCTATGAAGGATCACGGTTACTCGACTGAATTTGCCGTCGGCGTGACCGCCGCTTCCGCGACACTCGGGCCGATCATACCGCCGTCTTTGCCATTCGTGATCTACGGCATGATGGCCAACGTTTCTATTGGAGCGCTTTTCCTTGGAGGATTAATCCCCGGCGTCGTCATGACACTGATGATGATGGCAACAGTGGCTTATTTCGCCCATAAGAATGGTTGGGGGAGTGACAGTCCGTTTTCCTGGCGCCAACTCGGCAACGCGACGATTGAGGTCATCGTTGTCCTGATGTTCCCGGTCGCGGTCTGGGCCATGGTCCAGTTCGGCTTGTCGACCAACGTTGCAATCGGCGTTGCGCTTGCGGTTCTCCTCGCACTCGACTGGTACTTCGATTTCTCCGCTGTCATGGCCCTGATGGCACCCGTGATCCTGATCGGCGGCATGACCCTCGGATTGTTCACACCAACTGAGGCTGCCGTCGCCGCAGTAATCTGGTCACTCTTCCTCGGTCTCGTGCGCTATCGCTCGATGACCTTGAGGACGCTGGTCAAAGCAACCTTCGACACCATTGAGACCACAGCTTCGGTACTGTTCATCGTGACAGCCGCATCAATCTTTGCGTGGCTCCTCACGGTAAGTCAGGCCGCCCAGATTCTATCGGACGCGATCCTCGGTATCACGCAGAACAAATGGGTCTTCCTGCTGTTGGCCAACTTGTTGATGCTGTTTGTTGGCTGTTTTATCGACACGATCGCAGCTATCACCATCCTTGTGCCGATCCTTCTCCCTATCGTACTCAAGCTCGGCATTGATCCCATTCACTTCGGCTTGATCATCACCCTCAATCTTATGATCGGTCTTCTTCATCCACCTCTCGGGATGGTCCTGTTCGTACTGGCTCGTGTGGCGAAGCTCTCGGTTGAGCGTACGACCGTGGCAATTCTTCCTTGGCTGATTCCGCTGCTGCTTGCGCTTATCGCGATCACCTATATTCCTGAATTAACACTCTGGCTGCCGCGAACGATGGGAGTGGCAAAGTGACCGAAATTGCTCTTGCTGCAACGCTTTTCGGAGCCGACGATCTTCGCCTGGTAGAAGTTCCGCTTGATCCTTTAACTCCCGGCATGGTTCGGGTGCGCTTTGGCGCAGGCGGGATCTGCGGGTCAGATATGCATTACTACCGACATGGTCGAACCGGAGATTTCGTTGTGAAATCCCCGTTAATCCTTGGCCATGAGATTGCGGGTGAGATCGTGGATATCGCGGCTGACGGCGGAAGCCTCAAGATCGGCGATCGTGTCGCAGTCAACCCATCACGATGGTGTGGTCACTGCGCAAGATGCCAAGAAGGCCGTCCGAACCTATGCGAGAATATCTATTTCATGGGATCGGCGTCAAAGACCCCGCACATGCAGGGGGGCTTTGCCACATATTTCGATGTCATCCCGGCCCAGTGTGTCAAAGTTTCGGACAGTACGCCAATAGCCGCTGCAGCGCTGGCAGAGCCCCTTGCCGTTTGTCTTCACGCCATCAGTCGGGCTGGCCAGGTGGAAGGGCGAAAAGCAATTGTATTTGGCGCAGGTCCTATCGGCCTTCTGACAATGTTGGCTGCTCGATTGGCCGGAGTATCGGAGGTCGCAGTTGTCGATATAGCCGATGCTCCGCTTGCTTTCGCGCGGCGTCTAGGCGCTGATCATACCGTTGATATCTCTGGCGGCGAGGATGCTCTGAATGAGCTTGCTAAAGCCAAGTCTTTTGACTCGGCCTTTGAGGTCTCTGGAACGGCCTCCGGTTTAGCTTCAGCGATATCCAACGTGCGTCGCGGTGGTACCGTCGTTCAAGTCGGCAATTTGCCTGGCGGCCAGATCCCGGTCCCTGCCAACGCTGTTATGGCTAAGGAAATAGACCTCAAGGGCTCTTTCCGCTTTGGCGAGGAATTCGAGCAAGCTGTCGGTCTTATCGACGACAGAAGGATTGACGTCCTTTCCATCATCACCTCCGAGTTTCCGCTTTCCGAAGCTACGGAAGGTTTCCGCGCAGCTCTAGATCGATCCCAGAGCGTTAAAGTCGTCCTGACAGCTTCTTAAGCCGGATTATCTGATGTAAGAATTGGCTGATCACTATCATTGTGCACCTGAGATGCTCTTCGTGAGCGGTGAGGAAGTATCTTCTATGATTATGCATACTGCCACGTCCCATCCGGTGATTTGCCTTCACCCCCACGATCACGTGGTAATAGCACGTGCGACACTGTTGCCGGGTGCGCAAGTTGCAGACGGTGTTGCAGTTCATGATCGGATTCCGGCTGGACACAAAGTCGCTGTGCGCCCGATCGCTGCAGGCGAGGCGGTACGGCGCTACAACCAGATCATTGGCTTCGCCACAGCTCCGATTGCCCCGGGCCAGCACGTGCATGTTCATAATCTCGGCATGGGTGAGTTCACGAAAGACTATGCCTATGGCCAAGATGTAAAGCCGACAGAGTATGTCGACACCCCAGCCACCTTCGAGGGCATCCGCCGCCTGGATGGGCGTGTGGCAACCCGTAACTACATCGGCATTCTAACCTCGGTAAACTGCAGCGCCCATGCAGCCAGCTTGGTGGCAGATGCCTTCAAGCGTCACCCCTTCACGGGCTTTGATCCTCTCGCCGAATTCCCGAATGTTGATGGCGTAGTCGCGTTGACCCACAAAACGGGCTGCGGCATGACGGAAGGCGAGCCGCTCCAGCTGCTGCGCCGCACACTCGCCGGCTATGCCCGTCATCCGAACTTTTCCCATATCGTGGTTCTCGGCCTTGGCTGTGAGGTGAACCAGATCAGCGGGATGTTGAAGGAGCACAAACTCACTGACCGGATCCGCAATATGGATATCCAAAGTATGGGCGGTACCCGCAAGACCGTTGAGGCTGGCATAGCCTTCGTGAGAGAGGTCTTGGCTGAGTCGAACAGGGTGCAGCGCCAGACGGTGCCTGCGAGTGAGCTGAAGGTGGCGCTGCAATGCGGCGGCTCGGACGGCTATTCCGGTGTCTCAGCCAATCCGGCCCTCGGAGTCGCCAGCGACCTTGTTGTGCGCCACGGTGGCACAGTGATCCTGTCCGAAACAACCGAGACGTATGGTGCCGAGCACACCTTCACCCGTCGGGCGGTAAGCCGTGAGGTCGGCGAAAAACTGGTCGAGCTTATGCGTTGGTGGGAGGAGTACACGCACAAGCACGGAGCGGAGATCAATGCCAACCCGTCACCTGGCAACAAAGCTGGTGGGCTGACCACAATCCTGGAAAAGTCGCTCGGTGCCATGGCCAAGGCCGGCAGCACCAACCTCGTTGACGTGATCAAGTATGCCGAACCTGTGACAGCACGCGGCTTTGTGTTTATGGATACCCCGGGTTTTGACCCCGTCTCGGCCACGGGTCAGGTTGCCGGCGGAGCCAACGTGGTCTGTTTCACCACGGGACGCGGCAGCGTGTTCGGGTGCAAGCCGTCGCCATCGATCAAGATCGCGACCAATACGTCTATGTACCGGCGCATGGAAGAGGACATGGATGTCAACTGCGGCACGATCGTCGATGGTGAGGAGAGCGTGCAGGAGGCTGGACAGCGTATCTTTGACTTGATCCTACGGGTTGCCTCCGGCGAGCGCACGAAAAGTGAGCTGTATGATTTCGGCTCTGCCGAGTTCGCGCCATGGCCGTTGGGCGTGACCGTGTGATCATTAGGCACAATGCCTTGTGAGAGGAGGGCAATGTGGCAAATAGCACACAAGATCAGGCCGGCGTAGATCTGGGCTCAGCGGCGCAGGCTCGTAGACTAGCGGAACAGGGCCTGCATGAACAGGCAGTCGGCCATAATGAGGAGGCTGATCGTTTGCTCATCCAAGCCCAGGAGATTGACCCTGAAGCTGTCGCCGAAGTGCTGCGTGAGCACGACGCGGCACGAGCACCCGATGCAAGGCTGCAATCGACGGCGGATCAGGATGTGGAGCGCGTTCTCCCGCGGATCAAACCCGGACCAGAGCAGTCCGACGGATGATCCTTGGCAAAACTGAAGTAGTTTGGACTTAATCTGACAGACGGTGTCGTTAAGCTGAGGCATGAGCCGAGGCCGGGCGCGGAGTGGAC
>NZ_JAFEMD010000119.1 GCF_016892765.1 Microvirga arvi | reverse complement strand
CCAGATCGATGATCTGCTGCCGTGGGCCTATGCCACCACGCCGGACCTCAAGGCCGTGGCCTGAGAACATCGCTTACAAAACCTCACAAGCAAATGACCCAGTCCATTTCAGGAACCAAGAGCATGAGAACGCTGCCCCACCCGCCTGACGCCGAGCGGGATCCAGACTCGCTTGAAATGCTGCGTGGTTGGATTGTCGACGGTGAACTGCAGGTCGCCCTATCCTCCTGGGTATGGCAGGACGAACCGGCTCAGTGGGGACGACTCTTGGCTGACACAGTCGGCCACCTAAGCGATGCAATCAGTCGAGAAACCAATCGCCCCAAAGAAGAAATCTTTGACGAAATTGCCCACTGCTTGCGGCACTACCTTGGTAGTCCAAGAGAGTTGGAAGGTGATTTTGTGGAACCTAAGAGAAAGCAAGACTCGTGAGCGAGGCTTCCCTATGTCATACGACTTGGTGGTCGGCATTGACAACAAGGCCAAGAGCAACCCTGTTGTCATAGGAAAGATTGAATACGATGAACTTCCGATGCTGTCTTTGCTTATTAAGCGGCGGGATTCCTTCTTCCTGACGCGAATTTCCAACCTCTTTGTAGACGAGTTCTTCTCCGTAGACGAGCTTTGCGAGGCCCAGGGCCATTTGTTCGAACTCATGCTCGCCGACCTTAGGCCGCAGGAACGTCAACTGCTGCACAAGCTCATCGCAGTCGTAACATACGCTCTGTCATTGCAACTACCACTTCACGGCATAGCCGATTGACGCGTTAGCCCACGTGTCATTTTCTGTTCAGCCATGCTCCTGGGCTATTCGCCCAATGGGGCCAATCCTTGGCAATCACAGATCGCGGTATCCCTTCCTCCGCTTCGCCTGAGCGACAGCCTCCAGCGCTTGCCCCGCCGCGGTTTCGTTGGCATGGATTTCGACCCTTTTCTGCCTACTGGTGCCATACACGTCCCTAGTTGCGCACCACGCGCACGATCCTGAACAGATAGTGCTCGATCATGAGGGAGTAGAAGCGCCGGATGCTCTCAATACAGCCAAGTTTGTATTGGCAAGCACAGGGAGGCGACGTGTTATGATTTGAATACAAAACAAAAAAGCCGCGCTCAGGTTTATCCCCAAGTTCGCGGCCTTTTACCCGTATCTGCCCCCACGGATCAGGAAGTTAATCTTGGGAAATTTGTCGTTTTTGAAAATTCCTTGATCAATGCTTGCTCTGTAAGCTGATTCCTCAGCAGCCGGTACTTGGTATATTTACTTAGACTATCTGGCCTCATCCAAGAGCTTCCATGCACCGGTCCCTCATTGAAAAAGTTCACCCTCGATGGAACCAAAGCGGCACAAGGGCATTGATCTGCACCACCGGCCTCTTCTGCCCCCACGGCCGGCACCTTCGAAGCGCTCCCTTGTGGGGCGCTTTTTCTTTGGCCGCTTCCCTAGAGCTAATGCTTGGCGTGCGGACTCGCGTCGCCAGGTCCAAGCAGTCGCTCGGCCGCGTCGGCAATGAACAGGTGCCAATAGGCCTCGACCTCCCGCTCAATGGCCGCCCGACGCTGTTCCTGGCTCATCCTGATGCGAAACCAGGGCGTGGCCTCGATCCGCTCGCGCAGCAGGGCGCGGGCGGTAATTTCAATGAGATTATCGCCCGCACCCGTCATCGGCTCCCCCGTGAATCAACAATGTGTAGGAAGGATACCCCGGCCGTTCTCGAGCAAGTCTCGTTTCCTGTGGAGGAATCAGCTCGCACCAGGCCGAGCCGCGGAGGGATGGAAGAGACGGGAACAACGCCAAGCTGGCCGCATTAACTCGGCTCAAGGATCCCCTTCAACCCCTTGACCTCTTAAGCCCCTCACACCCCATCGTGAGGGGCTTTTTCTTGTGCCAAGCTGAAACGCAACCGGACCGGACGAGTTGGGGTCATGAAGGTGATCAACCTTCTGATACAGAAGTCTCCGAGCAGATGAGGCCTTCTTGCCTGTCAACCCCGGACAAGGAGGCCTTTCTGTTGCCCTAGATCCTAATCTGTTTGGGATGGCTCAAAGATCCCGAGACCATAGATCTTCCCGAGGCTGGTCGAGATCACGACGATGTTGTGACACCCCGCTGGATCCGCCCTCCAGTTCTGAATGGCTCTCTGCGAAATAAACACGTCGATCCCCAGTCTCGCGGCGAAATGGGGACCTGTTCTCTGCGTACGGTTCACGTCATCCCAAGAGATCTGCATCCGGTTCGCCCGACGATCCTGTCATGCCGGCCCCATAAAAAGGTCCCCCGCCGGAGGCCGAGAGGGAGCAGGATGCAAAGGGAGGAGTGAAGGGGAGGTTGCCAGGGGTACAAGGATCGACAACCGGCTTGATTAGCGGCTCGAACCGTGGCGACTTTGCGCTTTCTAGAGGAAAGTTTTCGCCAGTATTCGCGCCCCTGCCGAAGGCCTGTTCGAAGCGCGTTTTACTGAATAGGCGCGACAGCGTCCCATAAGCCGGCGGGGAGACTTCGCGAATACGCAAAATCAGGTTTCATACTGCGGCTTATGCGAAATTACGCGGCCTTTATATGGGGCATCAGAAGCCCAAAAGAGCCATGCACAGTTCCGGCGCAATCGGCTAAACCGCTCCCCATGACACCCAATAGCTTCTTCCGCTGGATCGCTTGGCTGCTGGTCTTGGCCATTGCGGTCTTTACCCTCTCGCCTATCGAGTTTCGGCCTATCACTGCGGCACCGGTCAGCTTGGAGCGGTTTGTGGCCTTTGCAGCCATTGGAACCGCGCTTTGCCTCGGCTACCCGAAACACCGCCTCCACATCCTTGTGCTGCTGGTCGGGATCGTAGGCTTCCTGGAAGTCGCCCAAAACCTTGTTCCGGGCCGCCATGGTCGCCTGCCGGATGGTGTGGTGAAGGCATCGGGCGCCCTCCTCGGAGTAGCTTTTGCCATGCTCGCCGCCCGCCATAATCGCTTTTGATCAATGCGTTCCTGCGAATTCATCCTCTAGGGGAAGTGAAGTCACGGCCTTTGCAGGCTACGCTGCACCTCTTTTCGGAGGTCCGCGTGAGCGCTGCCTACTTCATCACCCACCCTGAAGTTGTGGTTGATCCGAACACCCCCGTCCCTCAGTGGCATCTATCGGACACGGGTGTTCATCGGATGCGGGCTTTTGCCTCTCAGGCTGATCTGGGCAGACTCTCTGCCGTTTGGGCGAGCACCGAAACCAAAGCGATTGAAGCCGCCGGCATCCTGGCGGGCCAGTTCGGACTTCCCGTTGGCGTACACCACGGGCTGCATGAGAATGATCGCAGTGCGACCGGATTTCTTCCACCTTCGGAGTTTGACCGGATGGCGGATGCATTCTTCGCGAGGCCGGAGGAGAGCGTGCGAGGCTGGGAGCGTGCGGTTGATGCCCAAGCCAGAGTGGCTGCTGCTGTGGATGACATACTTCAGGGCTTCTCGGGTGAGAGCATCGGGTTTGTAGCCCATGGTGGTGTTGGGACGTTGCTTCTCTGCAAGTATCTCGGGATACCAATCACCCGTACAGCTGACCAACCGTTCCAGGGACATTTCTGGGCGTTCGACGTTGCGACACGCCGTGTAATCCATCGCTGGCGCGAGATTGCTCCCAGATGAGACGTGTCGTTTCATACTGGGTGTTATGCGAAATTACACGGCCTTCGCACGCATCGAGATGGTACCGTCGTATAGCCCACGACACTGGTCCAAAGACCTAATCTCTACTGGTCCAAAGACCTAATTCTCTTGCTCAAGCCGCACACCCGAATGGTGCCTTCCCGCAGGCCGTAAATTCCCGTTAACCATGATCCAGGTTGTCAGATGGCCGGAAAGCCGTCGGATTGAGGAAACGCGCCATGTACAAGCTCGCTCTGGATAGCTTCATCTTCAGCTTCGTGTTCAATGTCGTATTGGGCATAGGTATCTGAACCAGCAGGCGTCCACCTCATTCCATACAGGGCGTTATGCGAACCGTTCATACCTAAACCATCGCTCACACGCGCACGTGACTCCGTGACTCAGAGCTTAAGCAAGATGAGCCTCTCACAAGCTCCCTTGAAGACTGCCGCGTAGGTGCGCAAGCTGGGACGGACTTGGAGCCAATCTCGAGATACAGTCTTGGTCTTCAGTCCTTCGAGGGTGTCGGACTCAGCCCGGATTTGGAAGCGCTTCTGGGTGCAGTCGATGAGTTGTCGCACATAGAGATCGCCTGATGTCTCGCCCGTGGAGCGGGTAATGACATCGAACTGACTTTTCCCGACGCGCCGTGCGTCGATTATCGTGTAGGTGAGAGGACTACCGCCAGGCACCGGGATCTCATAGGGCTCGAAAGGCTGCTTGCTCTGAGCGATAACGGGAAGCGTCAGGGCTGTGAACGCTCCAGCCGCGAGTATCGTCAAAACTATGTTGTTCATCATAGCCTCCATCCCCGATGCCCCTGCCATATGAACGCCAGTCCGGTTCAACCTCTGCTCGAAGGGATGAACTCGCAAACGAGCCTTTGAGCTACCTCGGATAGAGTTCCCGTTCCATACAAACGATTATGCGAAATCGCTATACGGTTGGGAGGCTTCCAATCCGTACGTGGTGCGACCTAGGGCTTGGACATCCCCTGGTAGCCGTTCGGCAGAGCGTCACCGATGATCTTCACGACGGCCGCCTTCATCCCGGGCAGGTCACCCTCTTCTAAACTGACCCTGCCCCAGAACAGGACATGGTTGTCGGGAAGATCCGCCGCGACGGTGCAGAAATTGTCGCCATCCCCGCAGTACACGTCGGCCACTGGTGCATGGCCAATGCCGGTCTCGACCACATAGCGGCGCACCGGATCGTCCTTGTCGATGGTCATCGTGACCCTGCCGATGCCGCCAGTCAGAACCGCAGACGTCCGGGCCCTGAAGCGCCAGCTGGTCCTGACATCCTTATCCGCCGCACCACGCAGAAGGAGCATGTAGGGATGCATCTCGGAAGGAGGCGAGGCCTTCAGCAGGGCTACGGACTCCCCGGGCCTCCTGGAGCGGACCGCGTTGGCTTCGGCCTGCACGCTGGACAGGCCGACGGCCGTTCCTCCCATCGTCAGGGTGCTGCCGTCGGGCACCACGAAGACGTTGCCGTCGAGCGTCACCTCAAGCGCAAGTGCCGCCGACGTCAAGGCCATTACCGCACCGAGGGCGGCGCGAAGTACTCTCATGCGGGTGCTCATGCTGTCAGGTATGATCCAATGGGATATGCACAAAGCCTTACTCAAGGTAAATAATCCCTGCTTGCTTCAGAGCGGTTCCATACACGGCCTTCCGCGAAATCCGCCTCTGCTGCCGGTATGGCGGACGGCGCCTCCGCCATCCTCCCGAGAGCAACCGGGCCGTTTGTGGCCCCGTCCCCACCGCGTTCCCCACCCGCACGAGCTGCATGGCCTCGTTCTACAGATCGCGATAGCCTCGCCGGCGCTTGGCCCAAGCCGCCCACTGCGCAGCCCCCGCCGCCAAAGCCAGTTCAGGGCTGAGCAGACGCCATAGAGCAGAGCTGCTGTCAGGAGGGCAGCGGGCCAGAAGTAAATCGCGTGGGCAGTGTAGTAGCCCAGTCCGCTCGGAATTAGCACGAACTCGATCCTGCCCAGTGCCCAAGTGAGCAGCAGCCCCAGGGCCGTCACGGGCAAGGTCACCAGCATCAGCCCGAGATTGGCCAAGCCGTCATGCGCCGTGCGGGTGAAGTCAATCCAGGCATACAGGGCAAGGGCAAGATACAGAGCAGGCGGAACATACGTCCATCGCATGCGCGCCATTCCGGTCCACCTCCTGATCAAGGCACTATACCACAGTCATAGCTACAGATCCCGATACCCACGCCGCCGCTTCGCCTAGGCCATCTTCTCGAGCGCCGCCCCGGCCTCACTCCGCAGAGGAAACCGGCCGTTGCGCGCCTCATCCCCACCGGCGCGGTCTGCGTCGGCTCACGTCCAAGGCTGAGCGGCTTTTCAGAACGGGTGTTACGCGAATTACGCGCGGCCCCATGCGCGCAAAGAAACGCCCCAGCCGAGGGGAGTCGTGGACCCTCAGCCAGGGCGTCGCTCCATCCTTGGGGGCTTGGAGATTGATCGGGCTGATACGCTACGCGCCCGGTGCCGGCATCCTGTTCCGGCTGGTGTAAAGAATCCGTAGCCGCGGCTACGGATTCACGCGGCTATCGTACGGGCGGCGAGATCGGGCCGGACTTTCAGCTGTTCCAGGAACATGATGCCGTGATTGGCTCCGCGGCTCCACATCCGGAATGCTCGCACCCGGATGCCTCGGCTCGGGACCTCAAGGTCGAACTCGGGCGGGATGGCGGAGATATCGGCAAAGTAGATGCGGGCTCCTGTTTCAGAGAGGTCCCTCACCGTACAGTCGAGGACCGAGCGGCGGTTGTTGAACACGACCCGCGCCTTGAGAGCCGTAGGCCAGCGTTTGCTCGAACGACGCTCATCCATTCCCACTTGCTCCTCTGTTCCTGGGATTCGCGTCATATATTAGGCCACCTTGGTTAATTGCCAAGCTAGAGGTCCCGATACCTCCTCTTCCGCTTCGCCTTGGCGATTGCCTCAAGGGCCTGGCCGGCCTCAAGCTCGTTAGGGAATACCTCGACCAGCTCCTGCCCGTTGCTGCCGATCCGGCCCCAGTTGCGCACCAAGCGCACAGTCCCGAACAGATCCCGCTCGATCATCAGCGAGTAGAAACGCTGGATGCCCTGCTCTGGGTCGATCCGGTGCAGCACCAGATGGTGCTTGATCGGCGAGCGGAGATCGTCAGGCATGCTGTCTCATCGTAATCATTAAATTCTTGTTTGACTCCTACTAATACTCATTTAGACTTAACCCGTATGAATTATTAGACGTCTCCAAAGTATACTAAGTCCTTTTCAAATAAAATTTGTCTGCGATAGTCCATCCCATTGAATATTACTTTGCTTTTCGACTCACATATTTATTATGCAGGACCCGAATGCTTTCGGATGCTCCTTTTCCCCTTGATCAGTTCTCTGCGATTGTCAGAACCGCAATCCTGAAAGAGTTTGGAGGCCGTTGCCCAACCATTCGGGAAGTCGCCCGCATCCCCGACACGTACTGGCTGAGCACTCCCGGTATCGGCTCTAGCACTGTTGAGAAGATCCACTCTCTGGCCAAGGTCTCGCCCCAGCGAACCCGTCCTCCCTCACCCGACCAGTTGTCATACGCCGAGTTGACGGACGCTGAGTTGTTAGACCATC
Organism: Microvirga arvi; assembly: GCF_016892765.1. Lineage (GTDB taxonomy): Bacteria > Pseudomonadota > Alphaproteobacteria > Rhizobiales > Beijerinckiaceae > Microvirga > Microvirga arvi. The sequence goes on along the minus strand of NZ_JAFEMD010000119.1, from coordinate 193 downwards.
TCGAGGCTTTGCGAGATGAACTTGATCACATCCGGGACGCCCTCAAGATCCGGATGGCGAAGCAAGCCTGAAGCCGGGCTCCTTCCGCCGAAGAGTAGCGAACACACTCGTCAGGCATTAGGGCTTGGCAGGCAACTATTTGCCAATTCAAGTTCGCGGCGAGAGCGTGTAATTCCACGTGGGACAGACGGCA
>NZ_JAFEMD010000118.1 GCF_016892765.1 Microvirga arvi | reverse complement strand
TCTATCTCGCTGCGGACGAGGCCGGCTTCATCACGGGCTCGACCCTGTCGGTGAACGGCGGCCAGTACATGGCCTGATCTGATATACCGATCCTGTTGCGAGCAGCCTGAACTTGGGTCTGTAATTGGCCTATTCCGATGATGCGGGGCCCGTCGGGCTGCGTCGAACCTGAAGCTCCGCAAAATCACTCTCCGCGTATTCAACCCCGCGCAGAGGGCCTCCCCTGTCCTTCGCCTGCTCCTGACGCCTGAGTTGCCCACGCTTGATCTTGCCGGAGATGGTTCGCGGCAATTCTGGAACGATCTCGATCTGCCGGATGCGCTTGAAGGGTGCTAGCCGTGCATGCGAATACTGGAAGATAGACAAAACTGTTTCTGGCGAAGGCTCCACTCCAGGTATGAGCGAGACGTAGGCCTTTGGCACGGACAGACGGATCGCATCCGGCGCCGGAACTACGGCTGCCTCCGCGACAGCATCATGCTCAATCAGCACGCTCTCAAGCTCAAACGGGCTGATACGATAGTCGGATGATTTGAACACATCATCCGAACGCCCCACGAAGGTGAGATACCCATCCTCATCAGCAAAGGCGATGTCGCCGGTGCGATAGAGGGCTCCCTCGGCCCCACTCACTGTGCCGTCGGCATTCTGGTAGCCCTGCATGAGCCCGGCAGGCCGGAGTTCCCCCAGGGCAAGGCAGATCTCGCCCTCCTGCGTCATGTTGCCGTCCAGGTCGAGCAATCGCACGGGATAGCCCGGGAGAGGGCGCCCCATGGTTCCCACCTTAATCGCCTGGCCTGGCGAGTTGCCGATCTGCGCCGTCGTCTCGGTCTGGCCATAGCCGTCGCGAATGGTGAGGCCCCACGCGGCACGAACCTGCTCAATGGTTTCTGGGTTCAACGGCTCACCGGACCCGCAGACTTCGCGCAGAACTCCCTTGTACCCCGCGAGGTCCTCCTGGATCAGCCGGCGCCAGACCGTAGGCGGGGCGCAGAACGTGGTCACGCCGCAGCGTGCCATGACATCAAGGAGACTTCTGGCCTCAAAGTGCGGCTGGTTGACGGCCAGTACGGTGGCGCCCGCATTCCAGGGCGCGAATACGGAACTCCAGGCGTGCTTGGCCCAACCCGGCGACGAGACATTCAGGTGAATGTCGCCGGGCTGCAGGCCAAGCCAGTACATGGTAGAGAGTGCCCCGACCGGATAGCTGCGCTGGGTGTGCCGTACGAGCTTGGGCTTTGCCGTTGTACCGGAGGTAAAATACAGCAGCAAAGGATCGTCAGGCTGCGTTGGGTCATCCGGGGCAAAGGCTTCGGAGTGATAGGAGACGTCCTGGTAGTCGTGCCACCCCGGGGGTGTAGCGCTACCCACATGAACGCAGGTGACACTGCTGTTGCACAAGCCTTCGAGCTTTGCGACCTGATCTGAGCTGGCAACTACGGCCTTGACCCGGCCGCGCTCCAGCCGATCGCTGAGTTCCTCTCGTGTCAGAAGCGTCGTCGCTGGGATGATGACGATCCCAAGCTTCATGGCTGCCAGCATCGTCTCCCAAAGCGGCAGTATGTTCCCGAGCAGCAGCAGCAGATGATCGCCGCGGCGAAGACCCGAGGCCCTGAGGAAGTTTGCGACTTGGTTCGACCGGCATGACAGCTCTTTGAAGCTGAGCTTCGTCTCAATGCCGGTCGCGGTCTCGACGATCCAGAGTGCCAGCCGGTCACGACTTTCGGGATTGGAGGCGAGTTCGCCATCAAACCAGTCGAGCACCCAATTGAAGGGGGCTGGGTCGGGCCAGCGGAAGCCAGCAACGGCGGCGCTATAGTCGGTGCGGTGCTCAAGCAGGAAATGTCGCGCGTCTCGAAACGTGGTCATCAGCACATCTTGGTTCAGCGACAAATCGCATAGGGGGGCTCATCTGCCGGCGCAACAGCACCAGAAACAAATCGGGGAAGATGCTCCGTAAGGGGGTCTCAAGCCAGGCGGAGGCGCCTTGCATTGGCTTGCACGCGCCGTCGATAGCTCTTCACCACCTTGTGGGCTGACCTACCTGCCGCAACAGTCGTGGCAGCCTCCATGAAGGCGAGCATCTTCTCGGTCACCATCAGTTGCGCTTCAGCCGGAGTGCCTTGGCCCGCAGCAATCTGCGCCAAGCGCATGCCAATGACACTCTGCGCTTCCAGCGTGAGAAGAGTTGTATCGGTCGCCAGCCGGATCCAAGCTCCAAACATTGGTTCTTCTCCAGCCTTACAGCTTGGTGAGCCAGCCGTGGGGGTGATCAAATGAGTGCATCAAGGAAATCTGGGAGGTTTGGACACCACAGCAAACGCATAGGAACGCCCGACTGCTAATCGGGCGTTCAGAACAGGCTGGCGGCGCAGGTTGTTACCTGGCGCGAGAAGCAGGCTTTGGAGAGGTAAAGGTCGACTGCGCGGCAGAGCGGACAGCGTTGAACGGCGCAAGGCTGTCCTGAGCCAGCTTGGCATAGAGTTCACGGGTCTTCGTCGACTGGGCGATGAAGCCCTCGTAGGCGCTCTTCACGTACGCGGTCTGAACTTCGATTGCCTTGTCGAGCGACTTGACACCGACGAGCTTCTCGAAGGTGGAGGCGGTGTGCTCGAACGACTTCTTGGCGTAGTCGGCGGTATCAACGACGATCGCCTGAGTGCCGGTGGTGGCAACCTCAAGAGCCTTCACGGTTGCGTCAAAGCTGTCTTTGCCGAGCTTCTGGACGGTCTCAAATGGCTGGTTCATGGTGGTTCTCCGAAACGGGATGCTGTGCCCGGTATAAATTGGTAGCCGCTGACAGTTTCGGCTGGCCCTTTATTGTGCATCGCACAATGAAAGTCAAGCTGTATTGTGCGATGCACAATATGTGGAATCCGGCCTTTTTGCCGCATCTTTCAACCAAATCAGCCCGGATGCTTGCTGTTTCATGCTGCGCTGCCGTATGAATGGTCGCGCTTGCTGATCGCAGCTGTATCTTTGTTGCGCCTTATGAACCAAGAAGCTTGCGTGCCCAGTTCCGCGTACGTGTCTCTGGCGTTCTTTCACCCCACGGAGAGATCTAGCTTTTGCGACCGCTGCATGCCCTGTGCGGTCGATAGGGCCGGATCCTCTGCCCTTTCTGCGAGGAATGATGATCAACCGAACCATCGGCCAAACTCCGCCTGATAAAGCCAACGAGCTCTTCGCCCAGCTGCTGGGCACACCCAAGGATGCCGTTGAGGCCCGCGAACAGTTGCTCGCAAGCCTGGCACAGGAGCTGGACCTGCTTGCCAGCCTGCAGGAGCAACACCTGTTTCCGGTGCTGGAGAACCACCCGGAGACCGCCGAACTCGTCCGTGGGGCACGCGATGATAACCAGAGGACCAGGGCTCTCCTGGACGAACTCGCGGCGACGCCGAAGGACAGCGATGCGTTCCTGGCGAAGGTCGAGGAGCTGAGACAGGTGTTTCAGCAGCACATCCGCAACGACAAGAACGAGCTTTTGCCGGTGGTGCTGAAGGTCCTCAACGCAGATGAGGTCGAGGCCGTGGTCGAGAAGGTCGAGGAGGAGATCGCTGAAGCCGAGGCCACGCGTGCTGCCAACGACCAGCCGCCAGCGCGGCGCAGGAAGGCCGCACGGGCACAGCGCACGAACGGCAACCTGCTGGCGCCAGTTGAGGCTGCTCCCGAGGTCGTCCGGGAGGTGGAGCAGGAGATTCAGGCGGCAGCTCAAGACACCGCACGTGCAGCCTCCGAGATCATCGACCGCACAACAGAGGTCGCCGCCGATCAGGTTCAAGCGACATCAAACCTGCTGGATCAGGCGCCACACTACGTGCAAGCCATTGCCCGCTCCAACAGGATCCTGGCTCGTGGGGCTGGCACCATTGCGCTGGAATGGTTCGGCCTCAGGCAGGAGCGCCTACTCAAGAACCTGGATGCCGTGAATGAGCTTCTGGCCTGCCGATCAGTGCCTGACCTCGTGAGCCTCCAAGGCTCTCTCGTGCGTCAGAATGTTGAGCAGATGATTGGCAACAGCCAGCGTCTCGCGCAGATCTCGGCCCAGGTTGCCCAAGAGGCCACCCAGACGATCATGGCTCCCAAGGCAGGTCGGCACATCTCCTGATGGTCAACGTCAAAGCACTCCCGGCACCTCAAGCCGGGAGTGTAGCAGGCCGTGATGGTCAGGAGACCAACACAGTCTTGGCCCGCCATCTTCTTCTTGGTATAGCCGCAGCGCCGAGGATCCGGTGTGGTTCTTCGGACCAGGGCCTGTAGCTCAATGGTTAGAGCCGGCCGCTCATAACGGTCTGGTTGGGGGTTCAAGTCCCTCCAGGCCCACCACAGACTGGTCCAAAGCCTGCCACTACAGCCATGACCTGCCATATCGACCATGACTGATCCTCATCACCTTCCAGATACCGAACTCGTGGAGCACAAGGGTTATCAGATCCGCCTCAGCCCGAGCGGACCCGAGTGGCTGGCCTTCGTGGCTCTGCCCAGGCAGCGCCCGACCCTGATCATGGCTCCCGATCGTGCGGCGGCCCTCGCCAAGGCCTATGAGTGGATTGATCTCCAGCTTGCATCTGACAAGAAACCAGGATGACCTACCGTCTGATCCAGCTGGCGCCCGGCGCCTATGATCTGATCCTGCACGACAATGTCGTCGCCAGCGGCATTGTCAACTTAACGAGTTTTGCTCGCTATTTGCGGATTTTCGGCCCGGGCAGGTAACGTATTTTCAGTGGCTTAGGGCCAGGCGTGATGACCTCAAGCAGCTCTTACTTGCTTAAGTTGACAATGCCGCGCCAGCCTCTCGGGCGACCGCCCCGAAGCCGTAGATGCCGACCGTCCTGGCGGATCCCGTTGCCACGAGCGACCGCCAGCCGATCAGGCCGGCACAGAGGAGGGGAGCCAGAGCGACGGGATCGCCGTCGTCCGGCAGCGGGAAGGCATAGGCCGCATCGGCGCCAGCGTGAGATGCAAAGCCGCCATCCCGGGTGTATCCGGTGAACAGAGGCTCGTCGCACAGGTTCTCCCGGCCCGAGGCGCAGTAGAGCCTCGCGAACAAGCCGCACCAAGGCGAAACGGCTCAGCCCTTTCGGATTGTGGGCCGAAGGGTGATCACTCGTCATCTGCTCGCCTTTTTCGCTCAGTGGCGGTTTGAGCTATAGTTGGCGGCCTTTGGCCCGGAGGCCGTGATGTCAGCCAGTAGCTACTTGTTTGGCGAGTCCACCGGAGAGTTGCAGCGCCTCGCCCGACAGGCGGCACTGGTCGAACCAGAAACGGAGGAGTTGTTCCGGCGTGCCGGCATCACGGCTGGCATGCATGTCCTGGACATCGGCAGCGGCGCTGGCGATGTGGCTCTGCTGATGGGGCGGCTGGTTCGCCCCGGCGGGAGCGTCCTCGGCATCGAGCGCTCCGCTGACTCCGTTGCCCTTGCCACCCAGCGGGTTGCCGCCGCGGCCAACGTACCTGTGCGTTTCGAGATGGGTGACCTCAACACCTACGAGCCCTCGGCAGCCTATGATGCCGTGGTCGGGCGCTTCGTGCTGCCTTATCTGGCCGACCCGCCTGGCGTGCTCCGGCGGCTCGCGTCCCATGTCCGGCCCGGTGGCATCATCGCCCTGATGGAGTTCGATGTCACTCGGATCGAGAGCGTGCCGGAGGCACCGCTCTTCCGCACCGTTGCGACTTGGATCAGGCAGGCCTTCGAGGGCAGCGGCATCGACCCAGCCCTGGGATCCCGTCTGGGGGCGGTGTTCCGCGATGCGGGCCTGCCGTGGCCACATATGAGTTCGTTCCAGAAAGCCAGTGGCGGGCCGGACGGGTTCTACTGGCTGTTTGCCGAGACCGTACGCACGCTGCTGCCACAGATCGAGCGCCTCGGCCTGGCCTCGGCCGAGCAGGTCGACATTGACAGCCTCGCGGATCGGCTGCGGGACGAGGCCATCGCCACCCGGCTTACTGCCTTCTCGCCACGCTGGGTCGGAGCATGGGTGAGTGTGTCAGTGCCGGGCGGGCCATCAGCAGGAGCGTGAAGTCATGCCAACGCAGCAAACAATTGGCAGCATGTATGGCAGTGCGCCAACGACGACATTCATGGGCCTGCCAGCCTGCCTTGACCTCTCGAGGCCGGAGGCTGCCGCGGTTCTCATCGGCGTTCCGGCCGCGACTCCCTACGCGTCGGTCGGTTCGTATTGCGCGGACGCCCCGAATGCGATTCGCGCGGTGATGGCCCAGTATGCCGCCGCCCTTCATCACCATGACTTCGATTTCGATGGCCCGCTGCTGCCCCCAGGAGTCCGTGTTGTGGACGCCGGCAACCTGCCGAATGCAGACGAGGCTGCTGTAAACCGCTCCCAGATCCGGGACACGGTCGGCGCAGTCCTCGATGCCGGCGTGGTGCCTCTTGTGCTCGGAGGCGACGACTCGGTTCCAATCCCGCTGTTCGAAGCCTTTGCGGGGCGGGGTCGCTTCACGCTGCTGCAAATCGATGCCCATATTGACTGGCGCGATGAGGTCGATGGTGAGCGGCTAGGCCTGTCGAGCACGATGCGCCGTGCTAGCGAAATGACCCACATCGACCGCATGATCCAGGTTGGCCAGCGTGGCGTTGGCTCTGCCCGTCCTGCGGATGTGGCAGACGCAACGGCGGCGGGTGTTCACTTCATCAGCGCCCATCAGGTGCATCGGGAGGGGCTTGAGCCGGTGCTGCGCCTGATTGAACCGGCCTCTGAGGTTCTGATCACCTTTGACTGTGACGGCCTGGATCCCGCCATCATGCCGGGGGTGATCGGCCGAGTCCCGGGCGGGCTTAGTTATTGGCAAGCAGTGGATCTGCTGCACGGCGCCGCCGAGCGGGCCCGGATCGCGAGCTTTGATCTGGTGGAGTTTATGCCGGCCCGTGATGTGGATGGTGCAGGAGCCCTGGTGGCCGGGCGCTTGGTTGCAACTGCTGTGGGACTGATTGCACGGCAGTCTCAAAACCCGACCTAAGCAGGCCTAACCTTCACCCGATACTCTCGGAGCCTGCTAAACAGTTGGCTCCCAGATTCCGTCGACAGCAAACGCCTCGCCTTCGCCCGGCCAGGGCGGGATGGTTGTGCCTACCGCCGCCAGCGGCTCATGCGAGATCGAGCGGAACTGGGAAGTGGGTTCCAATCGGGATGGTGATGGCGACGCCAGGCCCCACATCCACAATCTCTACGCGGGCATGCAACCGTCGCCACATCTGCCCGCGGCCTGAGACAAAGTACCAGAACTCCTCGACGCTATGGTGCGCCATGCCATTGACGCCACATCCATAGCGTCCGGACGGTGAATCCCCCTTGGCGGGTTTCCCACGCGAGATCTCTACTCTATCACCTCGTCGGCGCGGGCCAGGAGCGAAGGGACAATGTCGAGGCCGAGTGTCCTGGCAGTCTTCAGGTTGATCACGAGCTCGAATTTGGTCGGCTGTTCCACCGGAAGCTCCTCGGGTTTGGCCCCCTTGAAGATCTTATCGATGAAGGTTGCTAAGCGGAAATAAAGGTCAGGA
>NZ_JAFEMD010000117.1 GCF_016892765.1 Microvirga arvi | reverse complement strand
CGCTTGAACAGAGACACGGGAGCGGATCCTTGATGAACCGCTCCTCGCTATACGGCCGAGGTTAATGCAACGGTGCCGTTCGTGTGGGACATTGCCCGCGGGATCCAGGTTGCCCCTGCGGCAAGGGTTCGGGACGTCTAACTTGACCCAAGCCTGCGTTCGCACCCACGCAGAGGAGGTTTAAGCGAGCAGAGAACGATACCGACCTGACCGGCGTGCCGTGGCACCCTGGAGCGATGGGAAATCCTCGAGATACGTTAAGGCAAGCCTTGCGGCTCACGCACGAAGCTAAGACTGAGGAAGGCCCACGACAAACACTGGGGAATGCGGTGGCCAATCCGCGGATGAGAGCTTGATCAATCGTCGTCCGATCAGGCGCCGCGGCACACCCGTCAGGTCGCTTTATCTTGCGCCGCCTCGCAACCGGCGACAGGATCCTATGCTGACGTCTCGGAATGACGGTCATAAGAACGTATAATTGGGCACAGATCTTGCGCTGACCCCAGCTCGAGCAGGCGAACGTCACGGTTCTCGATCTGACCAAGCTCAAGGCCGGTGACGCCCTCAATCACGGCAAGTTCGCCGAGAGCCCCGAGGTCGTGCAACTCATCGGCAAGCGCCTGGCCGAGGGGCAGACGGTGACCGACTCCAGGGTCGGGCTGGGCGACCGCATCATCCACGTCACCGCCGGTGCGGCCACCGCCGTCGGAACGGCGGCTGGCTTGGCCGTGTCCACGCCCCTGGCGGTGGTCGACCCCCGGACGCGGCAGTCCCTCGGCGGTCACGTGGACAACCTGGGCCGATCCATCTCCGAGACGGTCGCCCCGTGACATACCATCAGCCTGGAGAGGAAGCGTGCTGCCGTCGCTGGCGTTACAGCAAGATCCTACGACCGCAAGACCGCGCTGTCAGTTGACCGGGCCGGAGTGGCTGATCGGTGGCAGTTCGTCTCCGGATGGAGCCAACCCCTGCGATCGCATCACCATCACGGTGATGAACCAGAGCACGACGCCGACGGCCAGCAGAACGCCGGCAATCGCATATTGCACGGATGGGCGACCGGTCCAGGGCCCAACCAGGAAGGCACAGCAGACCGCACCAAGGACCGGCAGGATCGTCGGTGCCCGGAAATGCTCGTGATCGACCGTGTTCTTCCGCAACACGAGGACCGCGATGTTGACGATGGTGAAGACGCCAAGAAGCAGCAGCGCGGTTGTGCCGCCGAGCGCCGGCACGGCACCGACGAAGGTGATCAGTCCGAAGGCCAGGAGCGAGGTGAAAGCAATCGCGATGTAAGGCGTGCGCCGGCCACGATGCACCCGGCCAAGGATAGGCGGAAGCACGCCCTCACGGCTCATGCCATAGACGAGACGGCTGGCCATCAGCATGTTGATCAGCGCCGAATTGGCGACCGCAAACATTGTGATGATGCCGAAGATGCCAAGCGGGAAGCCCGGCGCGCCGGCCGAAACCACCTTCAGAAGCGGCGTCTCGCCCTCACCCAGTTCGGCTGCCGGTACGAGCGTAATCGCCGAGATCGATACGAGAACATAGATGAGGCCGGTAACGAGGAGACCGGTCAGCAGCACCTTCGGGAAGATCTTCGAGGGGTCCTTGCACTCTTCGGCCATGTTCACGGAGTCCTCGAAGCCCACCATGGCGAAGAAGGCGAGCGTCGTTGCCGCAATCACGGACCAGAACACGCCGCGGTCGCCCGCCGGCTCGAAGGTCAGGACACGGGAGACATCGCCCTGCCCGGCGCCAATCGCCCAGAAGCCGATCACGATGATGATGAGCAACCCGGTGAGCTCGATGCAGGTCAGCACCACGTTGGCTTTCACGCTCTCGCCAACGCCGCGGAAGTTGACAATCGCGACGAGTGCCATGAACAGGAGGCCTGTGAGCGTGATGCCGAAGCTTTCAAGCCCAAGGCCGAAGCCAGACGAGAAGTTGGCCGCAAACGCCCTTGAGGCGGTTGAGGCCGACGTGATGCCCGAGCACATCACCGCAAAGGCCACGAGGAAGGTGACGAAGTGAATACCAAAAGCCTTGTGGGTGTAGAGGGCGGCGCCTGCGGCTTTGGGATACTTGGTGACAAGTTCGAGATAGCTGAAGGCAGTGATGAGCGCGACGACGAAGGCCACCAGGAAGGGCAGCCAGACGACCCCGCCAACCTGCTTCGCCACCTGCCCGGTGAGCGCGTAGATGCCGGTGCCGAGAATGTCGCCAACGATGAAGAGGAGCAGAAGCCCCGGTCCCATCACCCGATGGAGGCTGAGTTCAAGTTCAACCTTGGCGGCTGCGCCGCTGCCTGTCGCCAGATCGCTCATCGGAACAATCCTCCTGACGCAGGATCAATGGCCCAGCCTGCAAAACCGTTCCAGCAAGGCTGGTGTTCCCTGGCGCAGTCACTTCCACCAAGGCATCCGCAAACAAGGCATGACGAGGCAAGTTGATCTGCTGAACTGGCGCGGGCGCGATCTGCACCGCGAAATGTCCGGCAAGGGTCACGGACTGCCTATCAGCTTGGCCGTGCGAAGGTCCGCTTTTCGCTCCTGACTTGCCCTCCCCTCTCTTGCTGTCGTGACTGCCCAGCGGGCAGCTCACTGCCTCCTGCCCTCCCCTGATCATCACAGCAGAAGCAGTGTGAATTTTAGCGAGGCTTCCCTCACTCAAGGTCTCCAAAACCAGCCTCTCGAAAGGTAATCGGGGCATTCTTGGGGGCGCCCGACCTTAGGCTTGGGCCACGAGAGTAGCGAGGGTGGTCCCGTCATCTAGGGGAGCGCGCAAGGTTTGTGCAATAAACCTCGGTAAACCGGACAAAGCGGGAACATAGAAGGTGATGGGCAGGGGCGGCCGCCGCCCTCCCCGTTCACTCTGTGGACAGCGGCCAAACAGGATTCGGCGCCCCGCTCTCATCAATCCCATAATCCCGTCCCAGACCCCGGCCTCCCTTCAATTATCAAGCCGGGGCCATGTAGGGGCGTACAATGGCACAACGTGGCTTGCTGACTGAGGATGAACGTCAACTACTGTTCGGTGTGCCTCGGCAGCAACACCTGATCATCAAGCACTGTACCCTCAGCCAAGACGACCTTGACATGGTGTTGCGCAAGCGCGGTGCCCGCAACCAGCTCGGGTTTGCAGTGCAACTCTGTCTGCTGCGGTATCCCGGGTTTGGGCTGCGCCTCAACGAGGCTCCTCCGCGAGAGATGCTCACCTTCCTGGCACGCCAGCTTCAGGTCTCACCTCACGTCTTCGAGGACTACAGCCGGCGGCCGCAAACCCGGCTCGATCATGCCGCCGAATTGATGGCCCGCCTGAACTTGCGGCCCGCAATGCAGGAGGATTGGCCGCTCATGCTGAGTGTTGCGGCGGAAGCAGCCTGGGCAACGGACAATGGGGTCGAGATTGTTCAGGCGGTCCTCGACTGGTTGCGTACTCATCGGATCATCCTGCCAGCGCCCAACAGGCTGGAGCGGCTTGCCCGTGCCGGCCGAGCTCTGGCCCGCAGGCGTGCTGCCGAGGCGCTTCTCGCGCCTTTGACAGAGGATCAGCTCAAGGCGATCGATGCCCTGCTGGTGAATGACGCCACACTCAAGCGCACTCCCCTCGCCTGGCTACGTGATATCGCCGAAGCACCCAATTCCTCCAACATGACGGCGCTTCTTGAGCGACTGACCTATGTTCGATCTCTCCACATCAGTCCCGGGATCGTGAGCCGGGTCCACGAACGCCGTTTTCAGCAGTTCGTGCGCGAGGGATCTGTTGCTCCAGCCTTCCTGCTCGACGAATACGGCGTGCGCCGGCGTCGGGCGACGCTCGTGGCGCAGATCATTGAACTCGAGGCTAAACTGGCCGACGCTGCCATCGCGATGTTCGATCGGCTGGTGGGTAGCCTCTTCACCCGTGCTCGCCGACGCCAGGAGCGCGCCTATCAGACCACAGGTCGTGATGTCAGTCGCCTGATGCGCCTGTTCCACTCGACCATCACGGCGCTGAGCACGGCCCGCGCTACATGCGGCGACCCGTTCGAGATCATTGATGAGGAAATCGGCTGGAGCCGCCTGATCAAAGTCCAGCCGCAGGTTGAGGAGTTGGCTCAACTCGCTGACGGCGATACACTTGTCATGGCGGCCGCGAAGTTCATGACGGTACGCCGCTTTGCCCTGCCCTTTCTGGAAGCCTTCACCTTACGCAGCACCAGCCGGCTCAACCCTGTCCTTGCGGCGCTCAACGTGGTCCGGGACAGCCTCCGCTCCCGTCGTCGGGAGTTGCCCCAGAAGCCTCCTATGTCGTTCCTTCCGAAGACCTGGCAGCAGTTGATCATGGAAACGGGCCAACCGGACCGGCGGCTGTATGAGACGGCCGTGTTCGCCGTGCTGCGGGATCGACTGCGCTCTGGCGACATCTGGGTCGAGGGCACACGCAACTACCAGCGCTTTGACACCTATCTGCTGCCTCCGGCCTCTGCCCTGTCAGCGATTGCCGACTTGAAAGCTCCGGATGATGCGGATGCGTATCTTGCTGAGCGAAGCCAGCTTCTCGAGTGGCGGCTGAAGCGGTTCGCCCGAGGGCTGAGCAAGAACGCCGTCCCGGGCGTCTCCCTGCGTGGCGAGGAACTGCATGTGACCCCATTGCGGGCCCTCACGCCTCCAGAAGCGGATCGGCTTGACCGCGATCTCGACCTGCTGATGCCGAATATCCGCATTACCGAGCTGCTGAACGAGGTCGCGCAGGCAACCGGCTTTGCGCGCTGCTTTACCGATCTGCGCGACGGCAGGCCGGCCGATGATGTGACGGCTGTTCTGGCAGCGGTGCTGGCCGATGCGACCAATCTGGGCATTGAGAGGATGGCGGATGCCTCTCAGGGCGTGACCAAGGCTCAACTGACCTGGGTGCACTCCTGGTATCTGCGGGAAGAAACCTACAAGGCAGCTCTCGGCGCCATCGTCGATGCGCACCAACGTCTCCCGCTGGCAGCCCTCTGGGGCGACGGGAGCACGTCGTCCTCAGACGGGCAGTTCTTCCGCACCGGGCGCAGGAGTGCCGGAGCCGGCGAGGTCAACGCGAAGTATGGCTCGGATCCTGGTGTGAAGTTCTACACCCACCTGTCGGATCAGTAGGGCCCTTTCCACACCAAGGTGATCTCGGCCACCACGAGCGAGGCGCCGCATGTTCTGGATGGCTTGCTGCACCACGGAACCAAATTGTCGATCCATGAGCACTACACGGACACGGGCGGCGCCACCGACCACGTCTTTGGTCTGTGCCATCTGCTCGGCTTCCGGTTTGTGCCCCGCCTGCGGGATCTGAAGGATCGGCGGCTGGCTACCATGGCGGGCCTGGAGGTGCCGAGCAGCCTCCAGCCATTGATGGGCCGCCCAATCCGCGCCGACGTGGTGCGCCAAGGCTGGGACGAGGTGCTGCATCTGGCCGCTTCCCTCAAAGCTGGCACCGTTGCTCCCTCGGTGATGCTCAAGAAGCTGAGTGCCTACAAGCGCCAGAACCGGGTGCATCTCGCTCTCCAGGAGATCGGGAGGATCGAGCGGAGCCTGTTCACGCTCGACTGGCTGGAGAGTCCGGACCTGCGGCGGCGCTGCCATGTCGGCCTCAACAAGGGCGAGGCCCGCAATTCCATGGCTCAGGCAATCTTTGCCCATAAGCAGGGCCGGATCACGGATCGGACGTTCGAGAACCAGAGCTACCGGGCTTCGGGACTCAATCTGGTGATCGCTGCAATCGTGTACTGGAACACGCTCTACATGGGTCGAGCGGTGGAGCATCTGCGATCTCAAGGCCGGATCGTGCCGGATGAGCTTCTCACGCACGTCGCGCCACTGGGCTGGCGACACATCAGCCTGACCGGTGATTACCTCTGGCAGCATGCTGCTACTGGGGCCGGCCAGCAGCGTCCGCTCCGCAATGTCCGCCACCGAGACGCCGCCTGAGGGATGTTCACGCTTCGTCCAAGATACCGAGGTTTATTGCACAAACCTTGCGCGCTCCCCAGGAGCACGACGCCCAGGATCGATGCGCCAAGGAAGTAGATCCAGCTCTGCCTGAAGATTCCCAGCATGCGAGGGAGTAAGCGAGGGCCGCGCATCCCGTCCTCCGTTGATGACCGCTTCGGGTTCAACTGAACCCCGGCAGAAAAGTCCCAATGCTGCTTGTGTTTTGGGACGAGGCCAATGGACCGCACGCCAGTCGACTTCGGCCTTGAGCGGCCCAGATGTTATTTTTATGGGCTGTGCCCTTGCATCTTGGCTTCCATGTCAACCATATTGGGCGATATCGCCCCAGTTTCGGAGTTTTGCGCGCGCTCCCCACCCGGAAGGAGACCACCCAAACCATGTCCAGTGGCATGCCCCTCCTGGCCATCGTCGCCCTTCCTTTCATCGGGAGCCTCGTTGCCGTCTTCCTGCGCCAGGATGCCCGCAATGGCGCTGCCGTCCTCGCCGGCACGATAGCCCTGTGCGCCACCGCCCTGACGGCTCTCCAGTATCCCGCCGTTCATCGCGGCGCCGTTCTGCGCACTGGCATCGAGTGGATACCAACGCTTGGCCTCAACTTCACCTTGCGCATGGACGGCTTCACCTGGCTGTTCACCATGCTGGTCACCGGCATCGGCTTCCTGGTGGCGCTCTACGCCCGCTACTACATGTCGCCCTCCGATCCGGTGCCGCGCTTCTTCGCCTTCCTGCTTGCCTTCATGGGCGCCATGCTGGGCATCGTGCTCTCCGGCAACCTGATCCAGCTCGTCTTCTTCTGGGAGCTGACCAGCGTCTTCTCGTTCCTGCTCATCGGCTACTGGCATCACAATGCCGCCGCGCGCGATGGCGCGCGCATGGCGCTGACCGTCACGGCCACCGGTGGGCTGTGCCTGCTCGTCGGCGTCCTGCTGATCGGCCACATCGTTGGCAGCTACGATCTCGATGAGGTACTGGCCTCGGGCAACCAAGTCCGCACCAGCAGCCTCTACCTGCCGACCCTGATCCTGGTCCTGCTGGGAGCCCTGACCAAGAGCGCCCAGTTTCCGTTCCACTTCTGGCTGCCGCACGCCATGGCCGCGCCGACGCCGGTCTCGGCCTATCTCCACTCGGCCACCATGGTGAAGGCGGGTGTTTTCCTGCTCACCCTGCTCTGGCCGGTGCTGTCCGGCACGGAAGCGTGGTTCTACATCGTGGTGTCGGCCGGGCTCTGCACGCTGCTCCTGGGATCCTATGCGGCCATCTTCCAGCAGGACCTGAAGGGCCTGCTGGCCTATTCCACCATCAGCCATCTCGGCCTGATCACGCTCCTGCTCGGTCTTAGCAGCCCGCTCGCCGCCGTGGCGGCTATCTTCCACACGATCAATCACGCGACCTTCAAGGCATCGCTGTTCATGGCTGCCGGCATCATCGACCACGAGTCCGGCACGCGCGACATCCGGCGCCTGAGCGGGCTGTTCCGGTTCATGCCCATCACCGCCACCCTGGCGATGGTCGCGGCCGCCGCCATGGCCGGCGTGCCTCTGCTCAACGGCTTCCTGTCCAAGGAAATGTTCTTTGCCGAGGCGGCCGCCTTCCACGTCGACTCCCTGCTCGATCA
>NZ_JAFEMD010000116.1 GCF_016892765.1 Microvirga arvi | reverse complement strand
CTGACGGCAAAGTGCCCTGCTGCCGCCCGGCAGGAATGGCCCGCCTCGACAAAGTCAGCCACCCGCACCCGAAGATCGAGAGAATAGCAGTGACCCATGATCTACCTCCCGGTCCAGAGAGTGAATCACAGATCGCGCCAGGCAAAAACCCGGGAGTCGGATTTCCAGTCCGATGCTCTAGTCCTCAAAGAAAAATTTCCATATTGCAAATTGTATCCAATATGCGAATGTCCTGCGCGCTGATCCTAGGCGAGGATTGCCGGGTTCGGACATGAATCAATAGGGAACTAAATAATGAAACTGAGGACAACAGCGGCAGCTATTTTCATTGGCATGCTCGCCGCCATGCCTGCCAAAGCAGACAAGCTCGACGATATCATTGCCTCTGGCACCCTGCGTTGTGCCGTGACACTTGACTTCCCGCCGATGGGCTCGCGCGACGAGAAGAACCAACCAGTCGGCTTCGACGTCGACACCTGCAACGATCTTGCCAAAGTCCTTGGCGTGAAGGCCGAGATCGTCGAAACCCCGTTCCCGGACCGGATCCCGGCGCTCGTCTCGGATCGTGCAGACGTGGGCGTTGCCTCGACTTCCGACACGCTGGAGCGCGCCAAGACCATCGGCTTTTCGATCCCGTACTTTGCCTTCAAGATGGTCGTCCTTACCAAGGAAGGAACAGGCATCGACACTTATGAGAGCCTAAAGGGCAAGAAGACCGGTTCGACCTCCGGCACTTTCGAGGCGATTGCCCTCGAGAAGGACGTGAAAGCGTGGGGTGGCGGCTCCTTCCGTCCGTACCAGACCCAGGCTGACGTGTTCCTCGCACTCTCCCAGGGCCAGATCGACGCAACCGTTGTTACCAACACGGTGGCTCAGGCCACGGTCAAGTCCGGCAAATTCAAGGGCTTCGTGGTGAAGGGCGATGCCCCCTACGTGACTGACTATGTCGCCTTGATTGGATTGCGCCAGGAGCAGGGCCTGCTGAACTACCTCAGCCTCTTCGTGAATCAGCAGGTTCGCACTGGCCGCTACCAAGAACTTTACGACAAGTGGGTGGGTGGCGGCGAGGCGCCGGACCTCACAGTCAAAGGCGTCTATCGCTGATTGGCCGCTGAACGGGCGGAGGCAAGCAGAACCTCCGCTCTTCTCAGCGCACCTCAGTCGTTTGGACCGCGTTCATCATGCTGAATTACACATTTCATTGGCGCCCGGCCTTCAACGCCCTTCCCGACATGCTGTGGGGCGCTCTGGTGTCTCTCCAGATTGCCGTACTGTCGATGGTGATCGGCGTCGTCCTTGCCGTGTTTCTTGCGCTCGGCCGCCAGTCAGATAATAAATTCCTCTATGGCTTCTCAACCGGCTGGGTCGAGCTTGCGCGCAACACGCCTGCCCTGTTTCAGATCTACATGACTTACTTCGGTTTGGGTTCCTTCGGTATTCACCTGGATTCCTACGTGGCGCTTCTCGCTGGCATCGCCTTCAATAATGCAGGTTATCTAGCCGAGACGTTCCGCGGCGGCCTTCGCGCCATCCCGCATACCCAAACACGCGCCGCCCGCTCACTCGGCATGACCGCACCACAGGCCTTCCGCCTCATCGTGCTGCCGCAGATGTTTCGCATCGTATTCTATCCCATGACCAACCAGATGGTCTGGGCGCTGCTGATGACCTCGCTTGGCGTTACGGTCGGCCTCAACACCGATCTCACCGGCGTCACACAAGACCTGAACGTGCGCACCTTCCGTACCTTCGAGTTCTTCGCCATCGCGGCTGTCATCTACTACCTTCTGGCCAAGCTCATCACCCTCTCGTCGCGCCTCTTCGCTTGGCGCCTGTTCCGGTACTAAGGGAGGTTGTGATGTTCGAGACAAGTCTCACCTGGAACGACGTACTTTTCCTCCTTCAGGGTGCGGGAACGACGCTGACCATCACATTTTGGGCAGTGCTCGGCGGCACCATCTTGGGCATGCTCTTTGGTCTCATCCGTGCCACGTCGCCGTGGTGGGTCAATGCGCCGATCGGGTTCGTGCTAGATATTCTGCGCTCGGTACCCCTCCTGATCCAGTTCGTGCTCGCAAATTCGTTCAAGTCCATCCTCAAGCTCCAGGTATCTGCCTTCACGGTAGGCTGCGTGGTGCTTGCCCTCTACACGGCGGCCTACTGTGCCGAGATCGTGCGCGGCGGCATCCTGGCTGTCCCGCCCACCACGCGTCGGGCCGCCCGCTCCTTGGGCATGACCTACACACAGGACTTGACGAACATTGTGTTTCCCATGGCCTTGCGGGTTGCGCTGCCCAGCTGGATCGGCCTGACACTCGGCGTCATGAAGGACACAGCGCTCGTTCTATGGATCGGCATCGTCGAATTGCTGCGGGCGTCCCAGGTGATTGTGACCCGCATTCAGGAGCCGCTTTTCGTTTTGTCGATTGCAGGCCTGATCTACTTCCTCATGAGCTTCCCGATTGCACGGCTTGGGGCACGGCTCGAAAAGCGGTGGCGCGAAGATGATTGAGTTGAAAGACGTTCGGAAAAACTTCGGCAGCCTTGAGGTGCTGAAGGGCGTCAGCCTCTCGGTTCAGAAGGGTGAGGTGCTGTCCGTCATTGGTGGTTCGGGCTCAGGCAAGTCCACGATGCTCATGTGTATCAATGGTCTGGAGCCAATCCAAGGCGGGCAGATCCTTGTCGACGGCACGGATGTGCATGCCCGCGGAACTGATCTCAACAAACTACGGCAGAAGATCGGCATCGTATTCCAGCAGTGGAATGCCTTTCCACACCTCACTGTGCTCGAGAACGTCATGCTCGCGCCCCGCAAGGTACTGGGCAAGAGCAAGAGGGAAGCGGAGGAGATTGCGGTCAAGCAGCTCACTCACGTGGGCTTGGGCGAGAAGCTGAAGGTCTATCCCTCCAAGCTGTCCGGCGGCCAGCAGCAGCGGATGGCCATTGCACGGGCGCTCGCCATGTCGCCGGATTACATGCTCTTCGACGAGGTGACCTCGGCACTCGATCCGCAGCTTGTGGGCGAGGTGCTGGACACCTTGAAGATGCTCTCGGAAGAGGGCATGACCATGATCCTTGTCACCCACGAAATCCGCTTCGCGCGGGATGTGTCCGACCGGGTCGCCTTCTTCCACAAGGGCCTGATTCATGAGATCGGCGTTCCTGAGCAGGTGATCGGAAGACCACAGAAGCCCGAGACCATCGACTTCCTTAAATCGGTTCTTTGACGGTGCAGGGATCGACCTGGCGGAAACTCATCGTAAGACAGCCCCTGCTCGGAGAGCTCAATGCGCACGTCGAAAGTTGTTCATGTCGTCAGCTGCCATGCGGAAGGGGAGGTCGGTGATGTGATCGTTGGTGGCGTCGTGCCGCCTCCAGGCGACACAATCTGGGAGCAGTCCCGCTTTATCGCCAGAGACGAAACCCTGCGCAACTTCGTGCTGAACGAGCCGCGCGGTGGTGTCTTCCGGCACGTGAACCTTCTCGTGCCACCGAAGAACCCGCGGGCGCAGATGGGCTGGATCATCATGGAGCCCGCTGACACCCCGCCCATGTCGGGCTCCAATTCCATCTGCGTGTCCACGGTTCTGCTCGACACCGGCATCATCCCGATGCAGGAGCCGGAAACCCGGCTCACTCTCGAGGCGCCAGGCGGTCTCGTCGAGGTCACGGCAGCCTGCCGAGCTGGCAAAGCGGAGCGGATCACGGTCCGCAACGTGCCCTCCTTCGCCGACAAGCTCGACGTGAAGCTCGAAGTCGAGGGGGTTGGCACGCTCACCGTGGACACGGCCTATGGCGGCGACAGCTTCGTCATTACGGATGCGACGGCGCTCGGCTTTTCGATCCGCCCCGACGAGGCGAAGGATCTGGCCGCGATCGGCATCAAGATCACTCGAGCGGCCAACGAGCAGATCGGCTTCAGACATCCCGAGCTTCCGGGCTGGGATCACATTTCCTTCTGCCAGATTGCGGCGCCGCTCGTCGATCGGGACGGCGTTCCGCACGGCGCCAACGCCGTGGTGGTGCGGCCCGGCAAGATCGACCGCTCGCCGACCGGCACGGGCTGTTCGGCCCGCATGGCGGTGCTTCACGCGCGCGGCATCCTGAAGGTCGGCGACAGCTTCGTGGGGCGCTCGATCATCGATTCGGAGTTCATCTGCCGCATCGAGGGCGAGGTGACGGTGGGTGGAAGGCCCGGCATCATCCCGTCGATCTCCGGACGCGCCTGGATCACCGGCACCCACCAGCACATGCTCGATCCCGACGATCCTTGGCCTGATGGCTACAGGCTGTCGGATACCTGGCCGCCGATGTAGACCTGTCGAAGCCACTTTTGGCAAGCCTCGGACACGAACGGACCTAGACGAATGAATGAAGAAGTCACCCTCCCGCTGGACGAGGTCAAGCGGATCAGCATCGACGTTCTCACGGCAGGCGGTCTTTCCGACGACCATGCACATGCTATCGCGGGCGTCGTCTATGCCGGCCAGCGCGACGAGTGTCATTCCCACGGCATGTACCGGCTTCTCGGCTGCGTGCGTTCCGTGAAGGAGGGCAAGGTCAACCCGAACGCGGTGCCTGACGTGGTGGACCACGCGCCCGCCGTCGTGCGCGTCGATGCCCGTTTCGGCTTCTCTCCGCTCGCCTTCGAGCGCGGCAAGCCAGTGCTCGTCGAGAAGGCTCGCCGGACGGGCCTCGCCGCCATGGCGATCAACAACTGTTATCACTTCTCCGCTCTCTGGCCGGAGGTGGAGGCGATCAGCACGGACGGACTCGTGGCGCTCGCCATGACCCCGAGCCACAGCTGGGTTGCGCCTGCGGGCGGCAGTAAGCCCGTGTTCGGCACGAACCCGATCGCGTTCGCCTGGCCGCGCCCCGATGGACCGCCCTTCGTGTTCGACTTCGCCACCAGCGCCATTGCCCGGGGCGAGATCGAGCTGCACCGGCGCGCAGGCAAGCCCATTCCCACCGACTGGGCCGTCGACCGAGCGGGCAATCCTACCAACGATCCGGCGGCTGCTCTCGCGGGCGCCATGCTGACCTTCGGCGGCCACAAGGGCTCGGCACTCTCGGCCATGATCGAGCTGATGGCGGGCCCTCTGATCGGCGACATGACGAGCGCGGAATCCATGGCCTTCGATGAAGGCGTCGGCGCCACCCCCTGTCATGGCGAACTGATCCTCGCCTTCGATCCCAAGGTGTTCCTCGGCACCGATGCCGCGCAGCACGTGGCCCGGGCCGAAACGATGTTCAAGTCGATCGTCGGACAGGGCGCACGCCTGCCCTCGCAGCGCCGCTATGAGGCCCGTGAGCGCAGCAAGGTAAACGGGGTGCGCATTCCCAAGGCGCTCTACGACGACCTGCAAGCTCTCCTGCCTCGCCAATGAAAGGAACCGCCATGAACGAGGCCGTTTTCTCCGGTGCCGCCTTCGTTCATGGCGAGGCTTCGGGAGAAATCATCGCAAGCGATGTGGAGTTAAGCTTCTGGGGCGGCGTCGATCCATTCAGCGGTGAAGTCATCGACCGGCATCATCCCCTGAGTGGCCAGATCCTGACAGGCAAGGTGCTTGTCATTCCCGGTGGACGTGGCTCCTGCTCAGGCAGCGGGGTTATCCTGGAGCTTCTTCTCACGGGAAAGGGACCGGCAGCCATAGTGGTCGAGCGTGAAGACGATATCCTCACCCTCGGCGTTGTGATCGCGGAAGAAGTCTTTGGGAAATCCATTCCCGTTGTCGTACTCAACCCAAGAGAATTCCTTCAGGTAACCACAGCACGCTCTGCACGGGTTGACGGCAATCGCGTCGTATGTGGCAATGATCCCGACGCTGTGCGGGTGCTGCCGCTTGCCGAAAGAGAACCGAGAAACAATGTTTCTGATCTCAGTTTAAGCAAAGCGGATGAGGCATATCTGGATGGCACCTACGGTAAGGCCGCGCAGGTAGCTATGAAAATCATTCTACGCATGGCTCAGCTGCAAGGCGCCAATCAGCTGATCGACGTCACGCAAGCGCATATCGATGGCTGCGTCTACACCGGTCACGGGTCGCTGAGGTTCGCGCAGCAATTGCGGGATTGGGGCGGGAGGGTTACGGTGCCGACGACCCTGAATTCCATCTCCGTCGATCACCGCCGCTGGCGTGTACAGGGCATCGATCCAGCCTTTGGAGAGCCGGCGAGCCAGTTGGGTGACGCGTATATCGATATGGGGGCGCACCCCACGTTCACGTGTGCGCCCTATCTCCTCGAATCTGCGCCGCAAAAGGGCGAACAGATCGTCTGGGCTGAGTCCAACGCCGTGGTCTATGCCAACAGCGTGCTCGGCGCACGGACGATGAAATATCCCGATTTTCTCGATATCTGCATTGCGCTCACGGGCCGCGCACCTTTGGCTGGATGTCATATTGAGAGCGGCCGGAGGGCGGCTCTCCAAATCAATGTGCCGAAGCTCAAGGATTTTGACGACGCGTTCTACCCGTTGCTCGGCTATCACGTCGGCCTCGTGGCCGCGAACCGGATTCCTGTCCTGACTGGGCTTGAACAGGCTGCACCCTCACAGGATGACCTCAAGGCCTTCGGGGCTGCGTTCGCGACCACCTCAAGCGCACCCATGTTCCACATTCTCGGCGTGACACCCGAGGCAGTGACATTGAACGATGCAACCGGCGGGACAAGCGTTCCGACTGTCGAGATTTCCATTGAGGACCTGCTTCGGAGCTGGCGCGAGCTCGACAGCGCCCCCGGTTTTTCAGTCGATCTCGTATCGCTCGGCAATCCGCATTTCTCCTTCAGCGAATGCGAAAAGCTCGCCGCTCTCTGCCGCGGTCGCACGAAGCATAAGGATGTAACGGTTGTCGTGACCTGTGGGCGCGCAACACACGACAAGATACGGGAAGCCGGGATCCTGTCGGAGCTCGAGTGCTTCGGGGTTCAGTTGGTCACGGATACCTGCTGGTGCATGATCACCGAGCCGGTCGTTCCACCGACAGCTGAAACGATCATGACCAATTCCGGCAAGTACGCCCATTACGGCCCGGGCCTCACGGGACGAGGCTTCCATTTCGGAAGCCTCGCGGCTTGTGTCGAGGCGGCCTGCACTGGTGCCACAAGCGCTGAGCCTCCGCCTTGGCTTCGAGATAATTGAACTGTTCGAAGACGGCGGAAGCTCAGTGCAGCTGAGCAATCAGATGGTGGCGGGCGGTAAGCCGCTGCCTGCTTGCCCCACAGCCTCCTGAACCATCGACCTCGGCTGGCATATTCATTCACTCGGGCGATGGAAGTTGTGGGGCTGATGCGCAGCGCGGCTTTTACTCCATCATGAAGCAGATAGGCTTAACCGATCGTCCGATGCGCTAGCATAATGCTACCTATTTGGCCGGATGGACGCCCCGGAGGCGGATCATGCCGTCGGGATAGGGTTTGAAGTCGGCGACACGATTCGACACTGCGTAAATGAGAGGCGAATAATAGGTGTAGATGATCGGCAGTTCGCTCTGCAGGATTCCCAGTGCCTGGTTGTAGAGGCTCTTACGTGCCTCAACATCCGGCGTGAGCCGCGCCTCGTTCAGCAGGCGATCCACCTCCGGGTTGCAGTACTTGGAGTCGTTCTGGGTTCCTTT
>NZ_JAFEMD010000115.1 GCF_016892765.1 Microvirga arvi | reverse complement strand
CAGCCTGATCCTGCCGGACAGGCTCAACCCGATCACTCTCTGACGCTGAATGTCAGATCAAATGCCGACTACTACAGATGAAGACGCCCCTTCCAGCGTTCATGGCGCGAGAGTTGAGCCGCCGCGGCCAGGCGCTTCGTCATCCTGCGCTGAATTGCCTTCGATGACACAACTGAAGCGGTCATCGCTGTCTCTGGAATTGGCTCGGATGCTATCTCCTGTTCAACAGCTCCCGAAGCCTTCTTCCGTGGCTTCCGGGACTTGACCCTCACACCCTCACCTTGTGCGGGCTGAACCGGATAGACACCTCCCGTGTCCTCTAAATCGTCCAGAGCACCGGGTGTCTGTGACATGGCCTCGTCACTCACCAGCGTTGCGGCGGGTGCATCTGCGACGTCTTCAGAGGCGCTTGCATCCAGATTGAGCTCCATCTGCCCTCGGTTGGCCTCGACTGAAGGGCGCTTGCGGCGGGCAGTCTCAACGGGCTCTGCACTGCTCCACGCAGGCTCGACGATGCTCGGCAGAATGCGTGGGGCGGCAGCTGGCTCGGGCACCACTTGAGGCTCTTCCTTCTGGAAGATTTTTGGGGCCTCGGCTGGGGTTGTCGCAAACAAACGTCTTGGCGGGAGATGGCTACGCTGACCTTGAAAGCGGGAGTTCTTGATCTCGACAGAGTTTGCTTGTGTAGGTTCAAGATCAAGGCCTCATGGAGTTTGCTCCATCACTGGTTCTGATCTCGCTCTTGTGAGGTGGCTGAGCAGGTCTATGCAGCTCGTCGGGTGAACAGCCGGTGCAGCAGGCGAGGCTTGTCGGTAGTGATAACAATTCCGGTATCCTCACCCTTTAGCCGTCTAGCCGCGTCAAGGTAGGCTTGGGCCGGTGCACTGCCAGGGCTGCCCAATGTCACCGGGGCTCCAACGTTTGAGCTGAGCAGCACTTCCCCACTCTCCGGGATGATACCCAGCAGCGGAATGGACAGGATCTCGAGCACGTCCTCTACCTTCATGATCTCGCCACGCCGGGCACGCACGGGATCGTAGCGGGTGAGAAGCAGATGTTTGTCGACACACTGCCCGCTCTCGGCTTTGGCGGTCCTGGCGTCGAGCATACCGATGATTCGATCGGCATCGCGGATCGAGGAGACCTCCGGGTTCACTACGACGACAGCCACATCCGCATGCCGCATGGCTAGCATCGCTCCCTTCTCGATGCCAGCCGGGCTGTCGCAGACTACCCAGTCGAACTGCGCACGCAGCTCTGCGATGATCCGCGCCACCCCGTCCTCGGTCAAACTGTCCTTGTCGCGGCTTTGAGACGCCGGCAGAAGAGCCAGCGTGTCGAGGCGCTTGTCCCGGATGAGCGCTTGTGAAAGTTTGGCCTCGCCTTTGATGACGTTGATCAAGTCAAAGACCACGCGGCGCTCGGCGCCCATGACAAGATCCAGATTGCGCAAGCCGACATCGAAATCGACGACCACCACCTTCTGCCCGCTCTGAGCGAGGGCCGCGCCCAGTGCCGCCGTGGAGGTGGTCTTGCCGACCCCGCCCTTGCCGGAGGTCACCACGAGCACCCTGCCCTGTCTGGCCTTTGTCTTTGCCTTGGTATGCTTTGGCCTTGGCTTCTTCATCGCTGGCAGTTCTCCAGAGAGGCCGTGAGGAGGCACGGCACCCACGCAAGCACATGCGAGGTCGAGAGGCGGCAATACGCAACGAATCCGAAAGGAACTGGAGAAAGCAACGGCCATACCCCTCGGAAGCACCCTCATTCGGCGCTCAAGGTGGTTACCAGACCGTTAACGGATTGCAGAAGGCACAGGGCAACAGTGTGGAGGCGTATAAGCAGTCCGTTAACCATATTGCGGCGACGATGGTCCGGCTGATCCGCTGGGTTTCGGATCAGCCCTCTTCTCCAAAGCAGCCGGGGTGCGGATGAACCGCCTCGGTCTGCTTTGGAGATGTGAGCGTCCTGGTGCAGTAACTGTCTCGTAACCACAACTCCAATCGCACTTGATCGAAACCGGAAGGCACGGCGTTGGCCCTGTGCCTGAACGGGAGAGAACTGCCCATGACCATTCTCGATCCGATCACCGAAAATCTCGTCACCATCGATACGTCGAGCAGACCCCGCCGATGAACTTCGCAAGTGCCAGGAGGTAGTGATGAAACGATCCTCAGCACGCCGGGCGAAACGCTGGGTCATTCAGGAACTGACCCGCAGCCTCAACCAGCTGTCCGACACCACAGCCAGTGGAGCTATGTCGGGCGATGGCAACTTCAGTGCCGGCGAAAAATCCAGCTTTAGCGAGAGCTGAGAAATGAAGGCCACACACTGGACGGACCTCTGACGCTTCAGGGGCAAAGAACAGATGAGAGATTTTTTCCAGCACCTTGGTAGGACCCAGGCTATGGGCCGAGCGGGATGTTCTCGGCCATGTCATCCAGCTTCGCGGCCATGATGAAGTCGTTCTCGTGCAGGCCCTTGATCTTCTTGGTCTGGAGGGACACCGTCGCGTACCCCCAGCCGAAGCTGACATCCGGGTGGTGTCCCTCGGCTTCTGCGAGTTCAGCCACTTTGTGCACGAATGTGAAGGCGTGCGCGAAGTTCTTGAACGGATAGGCCCGCTCAATCCGGCGAGCGTCATCGTGGATGGCCCATTCCGGTACCTGTTTGTGGAGGACCGAAACCTCCTCTGCACTCAGCGGCGGGATCCCGCCGCGGCACGGGGTACAGGTCTTTTCAACGAGAGCGGTGATCGTCATGCACTCCTCCCCTCTGTTGCGTCCGCCACTTGAGCATCGATCAGCACGTTGACAGCACCAACGAGGTTGCCATTGGCGTCGTGCAAGGGGGTGGGGAACGGCCGGAAATGAACCCGGGTGCCATCCGGCCGCTCGGCAACCGCTGTCACGTCCCGGATCCTCCTGTCCTCGTGGATTGCCACCGCCATGGGGCAGTGGTCATGCGGCAGCGGTGCGCCATTGAGCGTGTAAATGCGCCACGAGCCGCACCAGCGGTCCCGCCCGAGGACCGGACGCCGTCCCCATAGAGCCACGGCAGCCTCGTTGTAGAAGGTGATGCGCCCCGTCGCGTCCGTCGTGTACACTGCAAAAGGGAGAGCTGCGAGCATGTCGGCATACCGCACCTCGGCCAATCTCTGATCTGCTGTGGAACGGCTGAGGTACTCAATCACTTGGTCAGGGCTGCCGTGTCTGGCCAGGAGGCGCAGCAATATCTTTCTGACATGCTGGCGGATGCTCTCACCGGCTTCGGGTTCAGGCAGCGGATCTGTCCGAGCCACAAGATTTTGTTCCTTAGTTCTCGCTTTGCCGTGTGCCACAGTGACCTGAAACAGGTAGAAGCCGTTAAACCGCACGCCAGCCGATGCCGCTTTGTCGTGGAAGCCTGATGGCCGGGGATCCTGAGGCTGAAGAGAGCCCGCATATGTCCATTGCTCACGGTCGACAAACCGCGGCATCGGGCGGTCCTCCGGTATCGCACAGAGGATCTCGGGCCGCTGCCTGTTTCTGAACAGGTTGTAGGCGCTATTGCTCGTCCCGGATGTGCTTGGAGCCAAGTGATGAACGGACCGCATGTTGTCCCTCCCGTGGCTGGCGTTCTTGTAGGTTTTTGATTCGCAACGCCTTGGTTAAGCTTTACCGTTCTTGTGTGGCTTTTGTGCGCCTGTAAGGACTACCACATGAGGGATGAAGCTGCTATGCCTCCCGAGGATCCCAGCGGGACTGGATGTCCAGTTCAAAGGCTCCGAGTGCGAGCATGGATGCATCTCTTCAGCTTGGGCAGGTTACAAGGCGCAGCCATATGCTGCCTCCAGCTCAGGAGGCCTCGGTTGGAAATGCCCGGTATGATAAAATGGGCTGCATTCCGAGGAGGCAGGTTTGCGGGCCCACCGCCACCAGCTCTGTCTCAGGGCACAGCCCAGCCAGTCGGCAGTCTTGGCCACAAGCTCCCGACATTCTGGTCTGTGTGCGGCAGTTGTCTCTGCTCTTGTTCTTCTGTCATCCCCAACTGACGCGCAGACGCGCGACCCACAGCAAGCTGCCTTGGACGACTTCGCCGCGGCCAGAATGCTGAGCACCAAATGCCCACCTGGCAGATCGACCTGGCTGAGGCTCGCACGCGCTTTGCTCAACTCTCAGCCTGCTGATTGGCAGGACGGTGGGCGCCACTCCCGTTTCTTCGACGAACGGTTGTCCTACTATGGCGGCCTTCTCTCCCGCATGTCAGAGATGCGGGCCTGTGCGGCGGCAGAACAGGCGTTCGGATCTGACGGGCGCGTCCGGAGAGGCTGGATGAAACGGCAATGAAGAGCGAAGCCTCATCCCCGCTCGCGTCAGCGGAAGGTGCTGAAGCGGCGTTGGGGATAAACCTCCCCTTTCCCGTGCTCGACGTCTCAAGCTTATGCGCCGCCTTCTGATGGTCCTATAAGCAGTCAGTGCCCATAAGCCTTAATGAAGGCTACTGTCAGGGTTCGCTCCAGCTCCGATGTCAGCGGTGTCGGGTTGGCTCTGTTCCACGCGCGCTGAGCGCGCTGGACGAAGTTCTTGCGCTTGCGCTTGGCGTCCTTGGGAAGATGCACAGCCAGCGACTCGAAGCTTCGTCGTAGCTGAACTTCCGTCCTCTTCCTGGGCGGGAGGGCAGCCTCCGCGGCTTCCGCAGCGGCGATGTCGTCCGGTGTCGGATCGGGATGGCGGGCCAGTGCATCCTCCTCAATCTGGAGGAAGGCTCTGTGCTGTGCTGCATCGTGCTCCTTCAGACCGGGTGTGTGTTCGAGGAGGTATGCCTCGCGGGCCTCATCCAAATCGTCTCGCCTGTGCTTTGCCAGAAGAGTCTGTTTGCCGGGATTGTCTGCCATGTTGCGTTGGCCTTTCTGACGTCTGTCCTTCCAGGAGAAAGCAAGCTGCGGCGTGGTGCTTGAATGAGGGGGGTACCCCTGCTCGACGTCTGGTTTTTGTGCGCAGCCTTTGTGAACGCGAGACTACTCAGCCCAGTTATCGTGACCGACTGCAAGTGCACGCAATGTGATGTCGCCAGCGATTGTGGCGAGTTCCAAGCCCTCTGGTGTTGGCTCGAATGACTCCAGCGGGAAGAACACGTCGTTCCCACCGAACAGCACGAGCGTGTAGGGCGCATCTGCCTTGTCCTGCTCCTGTACGAGAGAAAGCATCAGCCCGCCGATCTCTCCGAAGGCATGCTTCTCATCAAAGTGGAGTGTCTTCGTCTCCACACGCTGGGGAAACGCAATGACCTCTGCCATGCCTAGTCCTCTCCAGTTGCCCCACGGATCTCAGCATCGCCGAGCCATCGCTGGGCTTCTTCAAGACTGCCAAATGTATGCTCAAGTTCGGTGAACGGTGCAGGCCTCTCTCCAGGAGGCAGGTCGAGCAGGAGTTCTGCCGTCCAGGTCGCGTCATCTGTTCTGCCGCTTTGGACCAGGCTGGCGATGATCACCCCATGGAGCAGCACATCATAGCTGCCAGGGGCAAGCCGGGAGAGTTTGTAGGCCATCGTGAACCTTCTGGAGAGAACACCGACAGCAGCAGGACAGTCGGATGGATGGCGGACCGTGCCTCCCACCAGAAGCTCTACTCAGCACAGGATCCCTGAGGCAAGCCTGCACGAGTTGAACCTCATCTGTTCCACATTGTGCGGTTAACCTGCGGCGGCTGTGGACAGACAGAGAAGCCTCTGGCTCGCCTCATGAAATAGCCACGGTTGACCGGCGTAGGTTGCCCTGCGGTGTCAGTTCCACAGAACCGCCTACGCCTCGGCTGAGGATCCTTGAACCCGATCTCCTCAGCCGAGGCGTTTGCTCTCCATGCATCCGATTGATGCCAGGAGCGAGCCCTTCGCGTAGGGGCATTTCCTTCTGGAACCATCTCTGAGACAGGAACGATGTTCCACCGTGCCCGTTGTCTCCCGCTCATTGCTGTCTAGGACAGGAGCCCTAGCTTCTGTCTGGTGTTGTGGGGCTGGCATGACTGAAGATGAGGTGGAGGCGGTTGCGGCCGAGCTTGCGAAAGCCGGAGGCGTCTCCTGGCATCGAGGAGGAGAGCGCGGCCCTCTGAAGCTTGTCATGGACCGCTATCGCGACCGTGCTCGCCTGGCCATTGCCACGCTTGAACGCGTCCGGGCCGCGAAGCAAGGCACCCCACGTGGTGAGCTCAAGGTCACGCAGTGTGAAACCAACCTGGAGGCGAACCAAGTGCTCACTTCGCATGATGGTGTCTCGGCAGGGAGCCTGGTCCTGTACCGCCCTCCAGGAGACAAGAGAGCCTATCCCTGCCGGGTTGAGAGGGTCGAAGGAAACCGCGCGTACCTTGTCCCTGAGCTCCCAACTTGCACCGGTTGGGTGGATCTCAACAGTCTTTCATCCCCGGCGGTTCAATAAGGCGTCCGAATTGTGAGCAGCATTCCCAACAGCAAGCCGGTGCTAACTGAAGGGCTCATTGACGTTGAGCTGCCGGTTAGCTCCTCACCTGGATCGACGCCGGACCCTTCAGCGCTGCTGCGCTACTACTTCAACCTCACCGACGGCGAGACCGTGATCCGGGATGAGGAGGGCGTTGAGGCGTCTAGTCTCCAGGCAGCCGTGATCTCCGCCATGGAAGCTGTAGAGGAGCTTCGTGCTCAGGATGCATCGAACTCGGACGAATGGCAGGGTTGGAAGCTTGAAATCGTGGATGCGGCAGGTCGCGCAGTGCAGAGCATTCCCCTCGATAGCTCCGCGTCGCATTAAGCACCCGCGCATCGGAACACCACGCGATCTGATCTAGGTCCTGCGGGCACTGGGCATGAAAAAGCCCCGTCGGAATTGGTCTGAACGGGGCTGAAATCTATGGAGGCGGTCAAGGGGTTGCGGGATTTGCCCCCGCATTGAGGACATGGGGGTGCCCTGTCGGCACACAATGGCGCTAGGGCGCTGAAGCACGACAACGTGATGGCGTTAAGCGCTAGAGTGCGACGGCATCAGTGCCGGGCCTTCTCCGGTGCCTGATTCAGGAGGGGAACATGGGCGAGTGGAAGACGGTCTACGAGGACGAGGTCGAGGAGCGCTGGGTCACGCTCAAGGTCTACGAGGGTGATGATGATGGCGACGAAGACCCGGTCGTGCGCGTCACGGTAGCACCCCTCGAAGATGCGGAGCAGGACGAGGGCGGGCAGAAGCCCGGTGCAGAAGCCGAAGACAACTCGATTACACTCGAGCCTGATCCCGTTGAGGATCTTGAGGAGGAGTTGCTCGAAATCGGCTTCAGCCCGGTGGCGGCGGCGTGGATCGTGGGGAAGGTTCCTGCGTGAGCTGTCCGGCAGCCGTAAACGAGGAGTAAACGCTCCATATCTGTTCCATGCTCATTCCGCATGCCATGGCTGGGCTCAAGCGGGTTTGTCGTGAGACGGGTACACTGTAGATGACTCCCTCTCCGCCACGGCCTCCCAGTGGCGGGTTCCCTCCCTAAACTCGGCCACCCTCAAAGGTGGCCTTTTTTCTCACAGCCGGTGCGCAGTGCCTTTGCGCTTTGGACGGCTCAATATTGAGGTTGCGTCATGTTTTTATCAGTCGTTCTGTCAGGCCTGCGTCGCTGGTTGCGTGCCCATGAAATCGCACGGCAATTGAAGGCTATGTCTGATCGTGAGTTGTCTGACATCGGCATTGCCAGGCACGACATCGCGCAGGTGGCACGCCAGAGCCACTGAAGCGGAAATTGATTGCAGCTGTGATCGATGAGATTGGGTGAGGGACAAGGATGGAAGTGCATCCGCGTGTAGTAGTCGGCATTTGATCTGACATTCAGCGTCAGAGAGTGATCGGGTTGAGCCTGTCCGGCAGGATCAGGCTG
>NZ_JAFEMD010000114.1 GCF_016892765.1 Microvirga arvi | reverse complement strand
AGCCGCGCCGCCCGCACTGGCGGACAGGCCGTCACTGCACTAACATTCCAACCGGACCACTCCATGGGGGCGGGTCAATGAGCAGACCAGGGCGCTACTTCCGAGAAGTGCCAGGAACAGACCTTTGAGATCGAGCAGATGACCCTCATCCGATTAGCGGAGCCACTGGAACGCTCAACTTCCATCAATGATTTCCTTCCGCGGCCTATCCAGCCTCAGCCAAAATGCAACATAAAACAGAGTTCATCGAGGCCAGCCCGTCCCTCCACTGCGGAAACACAGTTAAGGTTTGCCCTCTGTCACGTGCGGATCTTGGCAGGCTATGGGCCGATAAACTACCCCCTCGGCGCGTCACCCCTTATTACACAAATTTTCTTGGAACATCGTTGTCTTTAGTTGAAGTAAGATGATGGCAAATACTTGCCGCTGCTCCTTATAATCACTTGACCTTACCCCTAAATACTGGAGGTGCAGGCCATTTGGCTGCGTGATACGGACGGTCAGGCCCTCTGGGCGGACCCTTCGCATGCCCCTCCTTCAGTGAGGTCATGCTATGCGTACATATGATTTTGCTCCCCTCTATCGTTCAACCATCGGCTTCGACCGGATGTTGTCCATGCTTGACCAACCCGGCGGCGTGGAAAGCTCAGCACCGAGCTATCCGCCCTACAACATCGAGCGCATAGGTGAGAATGCCTATCGCATCTCGGTCGCAGTAGCCGGCTTCTCGCAGGCCGATCTCTCGATTGAGGCAAAGGAGAACAGGCTGACGATCCGCGGCGCGAGGCAGCCCAAGGAGGAAACCTCCGAAGTGCTCTACCTGGGCATCGCGGCACGGGCCTTTGAGCGTAGCTTCCAACTCGCTGACCATGTTGCGGTCGAGGGTGCGAGCCTGGACAACGGGCTTCTCCACGTCGAGCTCGTGCGGGAGCTTCCAGAGGCGATGAAGCCTCGGGCAATCCCAATCACAAGCCCAAGCACGCTCCTGGAGGCCACACCGGCTCAGATCGCGGCCTGAGATGCTGCCCGGTTGAATGTGGAGAGTGCCCGGGAAAAACCCGGGCGCTTTGGCCTTGTACGACGCTGGTCTTCTTCAGTGTGGTTTGACGGTCGCCGCAGCCTTATCCCCCAGATCGCCAAACTTCATGAGAACTTGTGCGACGATCGCTTACCACCGGCTGTACCGGCGGCAGGCAGTTTGCACGACATGCCGCTGCTGATCAGCTCTGGAAGGTCTGTGATCAGGACGTTTGCAAGGCGCCGCCGTTCTGATCCCTGGTGCAGCACTGGCTCGAAAGAACTCGGAAGCGTAAGCCTGGTCTCAACTGACAAAGGAAAATTTTGATGCTCCAGAACATTCACAGCATCCTGATCGGGGTGACGGAAGAAGGGGATGCGGAGGAGCGATCCTCGGCCCTCGCCTATGGCCTCTCGCTGGCCAAAGAGGCAGGTGCCCACGTCACCGTTCAGGCCGCCTCGTTGAAGCTTACACTGACGCATGCTTTCATCAGCAACATCGCCGAAGAACTCGTGGCCGCCGAGAACCGCCGGCTCGATGCTTTGGCTCACGCCGCCGCGGATGCATCGCGGCAGGTCGCAGCAGCCTCAGGCCTCGCCTGCACGGCACAGGCCCCGCAGTTGGCCTATCCGGACTTGGTGAAGAGCTTCACCGCCCTGGCACGAGCCCACGACCTGACGGTTTTGGACGCCGAGCCGATTTCCCTGGCCGTCGACCGCGGGCTGATCGAGGCGGTCCTCACCGACAGCGGCCGCCCGCTCATCGTGGTGCCCCAAGGCCACGAGGTCTTCGCTGGAGACAGGATCCTCGTGGCGTGGGATGGCAGCGCCAAGGCGGCACGGGCGCTCAATGATGTCCTGCCCCTTCTCCGGGAGGCCTCCCACGTCGAACTGGTCAGCGTCACGGGAGAAAAGGATCTGGCGCCGGCTGTCTCTGGTGCTGACCTTGCCCCGCATCTCACCCGCCACGGCATCAAGGTCGGCGAGCTGACCCTGCCCGCCCTGGATGGTGACGTCGCCGAGACATTGCGCCATCATGCTGGCCTGATCCGGGCCGACATGATCGTGATGGGAGCCTATGTGCATTCGCGCCTGCGCCAGATGATGCTCGGTGGCACGACGCGGTCGCTGCTGAAGAACTGCCCGGTGCCCCTGTTCCTCTCGTACTGAACGAAAGAGGGCACCGCGTTTGGGGGCTTCACTCCTCAACGAGGGAGGCCTGCATGTACAAGAACATTCTGATTGCGACCGACGGCTCATCCTTGTCAGCCCGTGCCGTCGAGCATGGAACCAACCTGGCAAAGGCTGTAGGAGCGACGGTCCTGCTGCTCACTGTGGCTGAGCGCTTCCATGTCTTCGCGCTTGAGGCTGACCAACTCGGGGATACGCCGGCCTCGTTCAGAGAGCATATGCAGAAGCACGCCGAGCGCACCCTGGCGGAAGCCTCGGAGATCGCGCGCAAACTTGGTGTCGATGCCACAACCCTTCACATGGAAGACGCCGCGCCCTACCAGGCGATTATCCGCACGGCGGAAGGCCAGCGCTGCGATCTGATCGTGATGGCGTCGCACGGACGCAGCGGGGTCTCGGCCCTTTTCCTCGGGAGCGAGACCATGAAGGTGCTCTCCCACTCGAAGGTTCCGGTCCTCGTGGTGCGCTGAGTGAACTCAGGCTCTAGCCCTGAACGGAATCCAGATGGACGCGCAGGTCGTTGATCTGGGCCGGATCGAGCTTGAACTAGGGCATGGTGGGGTGGCCCGTTGTGATGCCTTCTGCCAAGTCCTCTACAGGATAGCGATTGTGCACCGCCCGGAAGAGCGGCACCTGCAATGGGTTTTCTGAGAAGCATGTGTGGGACAACCTTCAGCTCGTGCGCAGGATCACACGAAAAAAGTTGAGGTAGAATTGTCTATACATAGTAAAAACTCCTGAAGGCCGCATTCTAAACGTAAAGTTCTGCGACCGTGCTCAAGAGGAAATAAACAACAATTAAGTACAAGCTGTTTCCGATTTGGCTCGCAAGGCTGGGATTATGCGTACTTGTATTTATCAAAGCTAGGATTACCCCTATGGCTTTCGCTAATAATACAAACAATCAGGCGAATGATCACGCTAAATTTGCGGGTGAACACATTCGCGACAGCGCAGAGAAGGCGCAAGACGCCATGCGGTCTGGGTTGAACTCTGCCTCTGAGAACACCCGGCGCTTCACCGATCAGGTCACTCAGGCTTATGGCATCACGGGCGAGGGCCGCGAGGAGCTCACCCGTCAGGGGGCCCAGAGCCTTGAGATGATGACGCAGGCCAGCACCATGCTGACGCGTGGAGTGCATGACCTCTCGCGCGAGTGGTTCAGCCTTACGCAGGAGCGCTTGCAGAAGAACGTCGAGGATTTTGGTGTGCTGGCACGCTGCCAGTCCCTCCCGGACGTCATGGCAGCCCAGAGCACCATCATGCGGCACAATCTTGAGCAGACCATTGAGGGCACCCGCCGGATCGCCGAGGTTGCCACACGGGTGGCGAACGAGGCCGGCCTGACACTCAAGGCTGAGACGAAGAGGGCCAGCCGCGCTGCCTGATGCGTTGCGGCACCTCGTGCTGAGAAAACCAGAAGAGGGCCGAGGCAACACCTCGGCTCTCGTCCTATGGTTGATCATGCTCTTGCGAACTTCATTGGCATGGCTCGGGAGGAGCACTTGCCTCAGCAGGGCGGGGCCTTACGGTTACATCGAAGGCCGTGTTCGTTCATTGAGGATGCGGCTCTTGGAAGAGACACGGATTTTCCGGCACCCACATCCTTCCAGGGAGGACTGATGATCAAAGTCGCAATCACTGTTGGGTTGTTGGCCCTCGCCATCCCAGCAACAGCACAGGAGGCCCCGCCATCGACCTGGCGCGACCCGGATACCCGGTGCGTGTATCTCAAGGTGGGAGATGCCCTGAGCCTGCGCTACCGTCGTGACGGCACACCAGACTGCGCGAGCGTTCAGCAGGACAGCACTGACGCATCGATCACCCGCGGTGACCTGCGGGAAGCGACGCAACAAATTGTGCGCTCGATCGAGGACTTGCGCCGGGATATCGGCGCCGTCCGGCGGGAAATGGAACGTACCCACAACGAGCTGGAAAACATCCGCCGCGAAACGAGGCGGTCGCCAGCACAGTAGTATGGCCCATACCTCTTAGAACTGACCTGTACCGGGAGAGATACGCCTTTCATCGACATGCCCCGCTTCTCGTAGCTTTCGCCCAGCTGCGAGAGGCGTTGATGAGCAGCCCCCCGAGCGACCGCGCCCTCAGACCTCAGTTGGGCGGTTTGATGCTGTCGTCTCCGTAACCCCGCCTTCCGTTGAGCTGTGGTCGTGGTTGCGCAGAGGGAACTGGGGCCGGCGTCAACGCACGCCAAATCTCACGCATGATCGATTTTGCCAAAGTGAGAATGTTCTGTGCCATGTCACGCTCGCTTTCCTTTTTGAAACCAACGGCTCCAGATTTGCCGTGCGCCTTCGGCAATTTGGTGCAGGTTCTTGACTGGTCTGGAGGCCAACCGGAAGTGGAGACTCAACGGTCACGGGCGCGGGCGCCCAGGTCCCCGCGGAGTTCGTGCTCATGCACGATCCGGTCATACGACTGAACCGCGCTTCTGATCGCGTATTGCGGCTCACGTTGTGGATCATCGAGCCTGACGATCTCATAGCCGCCCTTCTAGGTCTCGGGCTGACCATCCTCCGCGTAAGAGATGGCTTGTCCCACGACAAAGAGGTGCTCCCCTGAGGCGAGCATTAATTGGTTCTCTTCTGGGTGCTCCGCCACTCTTGGCGGAGCGCGGCGGGGTACGTCGCCTGTTGGCTTCCCCGGAGTAGAAGTAGGTACGTATGAGACCGGCTCCGCGGCTGCTACCGGCGCTGTCCAGTCAAGCAGCGTACGGCCGCCATCGTCCATCAGACGCAGAGCATCGGTCCGGGTTGGCCAGCGTCTCATTCCGGCAAGGCTCCGGACTAATGCCAAGGCTGCGGCACCGTCAGCGGCCACGATGGGCAGGGTTCCAATAACCTCGGGAACACCACGTCGAAACCTTTTGAACTGGACCAGAAATCTCATGGCAGCCTCCTCAATGCGGAGCGTCTCAAGGGACGCTTTAGGCTCTGGGCAACCCAAGTCGTGTCACCTGGTCAGCAATAACCTGATCCCGCAGGCCGGAAGCTTGCATCGATCTGTTGAAAGATGTGGGTATGCGCAATCTAAATAAATAGGCCCCAAATCAAATATAAAACAGAGTTAAAATCTTAGACTGTGTTATGGTGAACTTTAAGGAAACAAGGCGTTTCCTTCATCATCCCTAGGAAATCATCATGAAAACCCCAGAATGGCTGAAGCCTGGCCTCTACGGTGCCGCCTGTGGTGCTGTCGCGCTTGCCGCTATCGGGTTTTCCTGGGGCGGTTGGGTCACCGGCGGCACAGCTCGAACAATGGCCGCCGATCAATCGAAAGCCGAGATCGTCACGGCTTTATCCCTGATCTGCGTTGATCAATCCAAGCGCGACCCACAGCTTGCCGAGCGTGTTGCTGCCATCAAGACGGCCTCGTCCTGGAATAGGGGCGACCTTGTCCTGAAGAATGGGTGGGCGACCATGCCCGGCAGCGCGGAAGGCAATAGCCAGGTTGCCAAAGATTGCGCCGACAAGATCGCCGCTTAGGAGCACCCCATGCGCACGACCCGAGAGACACTGACCTTCGACCACCCGTTCTCACTGATGGCCGTGGACAAGGTACAACCTGCCGGCACATACGCGGTCGACATCGACGAGGAACTGATTGAGGGGCTGTCGTTTCTCGCCTACCGGCGCGTTGCGACCACCATCTACCTCCCCTTGGTCCAAGGGAACCACGGCTCGGTGCAGGCGGTCAGGGTCGATCCTCTGGAACTGGCGGCAGCCCACCAGGAAACGCCGGCCGCCTGAGGCCCCGATCAACCGCTCTTGCGGAGAACCGCATCGGCTACGGGACTCTCGGATGGAACGAGCACCCACACGCCAACGGGCTTGTGCTGGCTTCATGCAAATGGCTTAAGCCGGCTGCTGCACGGCGGGGCTCACCCTAAAGACGGAGGCTACGATGTTTGGCTTTAGAGGCGGCGAAAGCGATGAGACCGTCACCCGCAAGACAGGTTACCGCATCGATGCAAAGCGGCAGTGGAGAGGCCTCACCACCTTGGATCTGTCAGAGATCAAGAACGAGGAGCAGTTAATCGAAGTGGTAAAGGTCCGCTGTAGCCTGCCCGATGACAAGGCCAGGGCCGACGTTCAAAGCTGGATGTCGGGCAAGCAGTTCTAACCTCGTCACCCGATTTGAATCGGTGGGCGAGGCTTATGGCCCGAGGAGATCAGTCAATGACAACCGAATTCTACGTCGTCCGACATCATGGCGCCTGGCGCATCCGGGTGAACGGCAAACACCACGGGGAATATGGCTCGCGTGTCTCGGCCATCAATGCCGCCGTGACGGAGGCCCAGTCTGCCGGGCCAGGAGCCAAGGTCTTCAGCACAGGAATTATCAGTCAGTTCAGCGCCGAGTGGCCATCGAAGGACGGCGCCAACTCACTCCCGCTATAATCATCGCCCGATGGGATCTTACAGGAGACACCAATGAGTGAGCGGATCGGTCGCCTTTGTGACGAGCTGCGGATCAAGCTTCACGGCATGGACCGTCGCCTCGAAGTGCTCAAATCGAATGGCATGGCCACCTTTGACCAGTCTCAGGATGTCCTTGAAAGCAAACTCGACCGGGTTGAGCAGCGTATCTATGACAACCGCGTGACCGTTGAAGCAGCCAATGTCAGGGTTAAGACGTGGCTCGCGGAGAAAAAGGCCGGCTCTGCTATGGGCCACCCTCTTTGGACCGAACGGCACAAAATTCACCTCATGGGGGTTCGTGCCGATGACGCTGAAACATACGCCATTGCCGTCTTTGAGCTTGCGGCTGCGGCGGCGGATGAAGCCACACTGGCAGTCCTGCAGGCACTTCTGGCGCGAAACGATGCTGATGGTGCAGTTCTGTGCGAGACGGAGCCTCACTAATGTTTATTATTGAGTTCTTTCGCGTGCGTGGAACAGACGAAGCTCATGCGATCCTGGATCGGGTTGAACATGACGCAACGGATTTGGAGGACGCGAAAGTGAGAGCTCTGTCCCTCTTCGAGACCTTGGACATGCCGCAGAAGCCGGATGCCGTACGGATCCTGGACCACAATGGCGATGAGGTGTTTATCTGGAGCCCAGAGCGCCCCAGTGCCTGAATCCGGAACTGCCGCTCCTCGCAGGTTGTTCGCCCGCATTGAGGCTCCCAGGAGAATAGTTATGGCCAATGTTCATTACAGGATCGTCGAGCACGAAGGCGGATGGGCCTACAAAGCCGGGGATGTCTTCTCAGAACGCTACGCCTCCCATGAGGAAGCACGCGAGGCAGCCGAGCGCGCTGCCGCCGAACAGAGGCTGCCGGGCGTGACTGAAGACATCGAGTACCAGGACGAAGCAGGTGACTGGCACGAAGAAGTCTCTCTGGGGGCGGATCGGCCGGAGACGGACGTCACAGGATGAGTGGTCAGGCACGACTCGAAGGGCAGGACCTTGAGCAATGGTTTTGACCTGCTGAGTCCCGGCCTAGAATAGTCTCTTACTGCTTGATGTGACTTAAGCCGGTGCGCTATTTGCCACGGTGTTCATCCTTAGGCTACCCTCTCCCTTGCTATAAGGGAGATGCATTTGCGTCGGCTCGTTGTCATCTCCAATCGCGTGGCGATCCCGGACGCTACCGGAAAAGCCGCTGCAGGAGGTCTGGCCGTGGCCCTGCACGAGGCTTTCCAAGCTTATAAGGGGCTGTGGTTCGGCTGGAGCGGCAAGGTTTCAGCCCATCCGGCAGCCCAGCCCAAGATCATCGACAAGGGACAGGTGCAGTACGCCGTCATGGACCTGACGTCGCTCGATCGGCAGGAGTACTATAACGGCTTCGCCAACCGGGCGCTCTGGCCCATCATGCACTATCGGATCGGTTTGCCTGCGCGTTCGACGCGATCGTGATCACGGGTTCCAGATAATCGTGATCATCCATTCCAGGGCAGCGTGATCATGG
>NZ_JAFEMD010000113.1 GCF_016892765.1 Microvirga arvi | reverse complement strand
GGGCTCGGGGCTGATCGGATGAGCGGCGGTGTCGGCAATGACACCTACGTGGTCGATAATGTGGGTGATCAGGTCGTGGAGGCTGCCGGCGAAGGCACCGATAAGGTTCTGACGTCGATCTCCTACACCCTTGTTGCCAACGTTGAGGATCTGACCCTTACAGGGGCTGCAGCTATCAATGCCACGGGTAACGCACTCGCCAACACGATCATCGGCAATGGAGCAGCAAACGTTCTTGATGGCGGGCTCGGGGCTGATCGGATGAGCGGCGGTGTCGGCAATGACACCTACGTGGTCGATAATGTGGGTGATCAGGTCGTGGAGGCTGCCGGCGAAGGCACCGATACGATACGGACTGCGCTGGCCAGCTACACGCTGGCGGTCAATGTCGAGAACCTCGCCTTTGCTGGCACAGGTTCGTTCAACGGCACCGGTAACACTCTGGCGAATGTCATCATGGGGGGAACTGGCGATGACACGCTCACGGGTGGTCTTGGTAAGGACACGCTGTCAGGCGGGGCGGGGGCGGACACCTTCGTGTTCACCAGCGTTGCCGACAGCCGCCCCGGTGCGGCCGAGCGCGACGTGATCACCGACTGGGACGGCAGCGACAGGCTCGACCTGAGCGCCATCGACGCCAGCACCCAGCCCGGGCACCAGAGCCTGGTGTGGGTGGGCCAGGGGGCGGTGAGCAACGCGGTCGGCTCCGGTCAGGTGAAGTACTTCCAGGACAACGGCAACACCTACGTGGTGGGCGATGTCACGGGTGATGGTCAGGCCGACTTCAAGATCGACATCCGCGGCCTGCACACGCTGTCCGCAGGACAGATTCTGGGCGGCGTCGATCCGAATGCGCCGCTGGTGCTGACCGGCACCACCGGGGCCGACACCCTGGTCGGCAAGGGCGGCAACGACACGCTCACCGGCGGTCTGGGCAAGGACACGCTCTCAGGCGGGGCGGGGGCGGACACCTTCGTGTTCACCAGCGTTGCCGACAGCCGCCCCGGTGCGGCCGAGCGGGACGTGATCACCGACTGGCAGAGCAGCGACAGGCTCGACCTGAGCGCCATCGACGCCAGCACCCAGGCCGGGCACCAGAGCCTGGTGTGGGTGGGCCAGGGGGCGGTGAGCAACGCGGTCGGCTCCGGTCAGGTGAAGTACTTCCAGGACAACGGCAACACCTACGTGGTGGGCGATGTCACGGGCGACGGTCAGGCCGACTTCAAGATCGACATCCGCGGCCTGCACACGCTCACTGCCGACAACATCGTGGTGCTGGACGGGGTCACGGTGACCGGGCTGGACCCGCTCGTCTAAGGGTTCTGAGCCGCAGGGCTGCAGCCGCAGCCCTGCGGTGCCGTCACATCGGGTCAACGCTGGTCTGCTTTCCTTGAGGGGCCGCTCCCTCAATCGCCGAGGTCGGTCCTGACCTCGGTGTCATGCAAACATCCCGCGGTGGCGACCGCATGAAGCGATTGCGAATTCCTGCTCTTGCCCGATCAATCAATAGAGCAATGCCGGTCTCGGCTCGGCCGCCGCCTGCCTTCCGTCTTCGGCGCTCACACGCCCGCATTCTCGACCGCCCTGTTCGCCGTCGCGTTTGGCTTGTGACAGACCAAAACCAAAGGCGTCTGACAGGTTCTCTCAGGTCAGGCGTGCCGGCTGCTGGTACCGCACGAAGCGCGACAGAGGTTAAAGCGGGGTGACTTTCGGCATCGCGTTGCGCTGAACTTTCCAACTGTCAGGCCAGTAGCCCGCCCACTCGATCAGGCCGATGCCAAGAGCTAAGATGAGGGTGATAGCATAGATAAGGAGTTCCTGGCGGGAGAGGCGCTGCCGAGACAGCTGCCACAGCCAGATGGTGAGACGAACAAAAGGATCCATGGGAGTGTTATAGCAGGGCTCGAGCCGAGATGCGACGACGTGTCCAGCATGCACCTTCGGTCGATGCTGAACGAAGCTGGCAGGCCATCCTACAGGGATCCTGATGGTCTGGAATTCTCGCACTCGGCTGATCGGTACTCAGCACACCCAGATCCTTGGCGGGACGATCTCTGCCGCGGCACCAAGGTTGAACCTTGGAGCATCAAGGGGATTGGCTTCACGGCCGGGCCAGCCTTCACTCCGGGCAGCCGTTGCGCTCGTGCTCCGGCCGGAAAACTTCAACTCGGCCATGAGAGGAGGGGAGCATTTCACGGTGCACATTCCCCATACACCCATCCCGGCTGCATTCCCATACGCTGCGGCGCTGCATGATGCGTTGTTGGGGCCAAGCGGTGTCTCGTTCCTGCCGCGACCCGGCGCCTCGACCCCACCCAGAAATGCGAAGTGTGTAAACCGATGTCCGTGCCGCGGCGATGGGTCTGAATTTTCAGGATGTGACGGCAAGCCGGGTCCTCGCCAGATCGGTTTGCAGTTTGAACTCGGAAGCTTGGAACACTGAAAATTCCTGCCGACTGGATGGGGTATCTACGAGCCTGAGCCACGGCGAAGCAACAAACCCAAGAGAGCCGGGCATACAGCGGGCCATACCAGGATCCGCCTATACACGCCACGGCCGCTACTCCGCTCGCGGCATCTGCTGGATCGGCCTAACCGGTGCAATGATTGGTTGAGCTGGCGTTAATCTGTCTCGCCAGACACACCATTGTCTTCCGCGATAATGCGTTCCAGGCGTGAATGCCGTCTCGTAAAGAATGTCTGTGCCTGGCGATCTTTTCACTTGGGCCCCGCTGTCAGGGCTCAAGAGAGTGCCGATGGCATCCCCACTGTGCGTCGGTTCTTAGCCCACAGGCTGGGGCCAGGGCAGAGCCTTCGACCTTCCATGCAGGATTGGGAGCCTGTTTTCCGGTTGGGCTCAGCCCGCTTTCGATGGCGTTTCAAAGTTTTGTCTGCATTCGGGTTGGAGGTCCCGCGTGGGGCGGGACCTGAGACAAACATGGTTGACACCAAGCCGGGCGGCATAAGTTACATTCACCGGCGCAATCCAAGGAGCGCAGGGGAGAACTGTTCGTGTTCCGTGGAGGGCACCCGCGCTTTCGCCCGACGAACCTTGGGTGGACAGGAGCGACGGGGCTGACAGGATCTGTGGCGCCCGGCCCGTGGAGGGCACACACTCAGTAGGTTTATTCCGTTGAAGATTGGTTAACCCACCTATAAAGCCTCCCGTTGCTACAGGAGAAGTCTTGATGGAGCATCGTCGCTCGCTACGCACCCGAACCATTCTTCAGGGTCGGGTGGTCTTTAACAACCGGTTTTCGCTGATCGAATGCACCGTAAGGGATCTCTCCGAGACCGGAGCGCAGATTACATTTTCCCACCCGGTGTCGCTTCCATCAGAGCTTGAATTGGAAATTCCCAAAAAAGGGCTGTCGACTCGGGCCAAAGTGATGTGGTCGAGGGGCATACACCACGGAATTATGTTCCTCGAAGCAACGCAGGATGAGGCTCGCGACGATTCTCCCGCCGCGTTCGCGGAAACTATGGCTCCGGACAAGAGCTCCCCGCAAGAAGGCGAGATCGATGGGCCGGCTCCGACGATCCAGGATGTGCTCGAAGAGGCCCGCCGCCGGATAGCGCATATCGCGGGTGTGCCGGTCGAGACGGTGCGGTTGAAGTTAGAGATCGAGTTCTGAGCGAGTTTAGCCCCCTGCGGAGGATCGGCACGCCCGCAATATTCCGAAGTGTGATCGGCGCTGATGGAACCGCGTTCATACACCGGACAGACCGTATGTTCATTGTCAGCGGGGTGGCTCGTCCACACTATGCAATTGCGAGGGTTGCGCCTGATAGGCCGGCGCCGAGCCTCCCGCACAGGGGGACGAGCCATGCAGCAGAAGAGCAAAGTGTTTGCCGGTTTGGATGCCTCGAAACTGAAGATCTCCGTCGCTGTGGCCGTGCAGGGCCGCCAGGGCGAGATCCGCTTCCTCGGCGAGATTGACGAGCCTTCATCGACGCCCGCTGGCAGATCGGGGCAGCCCCGGACGAACACACGGAATGCGGACCAACCCGCGCATCAGAGTTTGCTTAACCGTCGTCTTTACCGCTCTGCCACCAGCCCTGCGCAATCGCTCCATTCTGCCACGCCCGGTTCCCGCCCTGGAATCGCGCGCCCACGTCCAAGCTCATTGACAACGAACATCAGAGTTGTCGATCTAAAGCGACAACCGGGCGACTGAGAAGCAGGTCCGTGCTGTGAGGTCGTCGGCGGACGGAGCGGTCCTAATGCTCGGTTAAGATCAGATGGGCATGATCCACACCGCATTGAACACAAAGCCAAAGATGAAGCCCTCCACTGCAAGCCTGAACATGCTCGAATCCTCCGGCCTGAGGCCACTCATGATCTGGTCCATAACGTTTCACCGCTATGGTTAATAGAAATCGAGCGCCTTCGGGAAGGCGCCATTCTGGTAGTTCGGCTGGGCAGAAGTGTTAGGCATGTAACCCTAAGTCGTGCTGAATATACGACGGTATAAGTCGATGAACGCGTTTCGTTCCCGGGTGTGGCATCGCGC
The DNA here is from genome assembly GCF_016892765.1 of Microvirga arvi. GTDB lineage: Bacteria > Pseudomonadota > Alphaproteobacteria > Rhizobiales > Beijerinckiaceae > Microvirga > Microvirga arvi. The sequence goes on along the minus strand of NZ_JAFEMD010000113.1, from coordinate 4,111 downwards.
GAACGCGTTCAGATAAATTGTGATCGGCGACCCATAGGCAGCGCCTTGAGGATTGCCGTAGTTTCTACTGGGCGTGACGTGCTTGTGGTGGATGCCGATAACGGAGAGACATCAACCCACTTCACCCATCATCGATACGAGACCAGGCCAGGTGGGGCAGGCTACACATACGTGTCCCTTCAGGGATGTCGGTCATGACCGGGATCAAGCGCAGAGCACCGAGGTACCAGGAAATTGTCGTGGATACAGACGGGCGCGACACAGCCAGCCAGCGCATAGCTCCTGCCGTCTGTCACACCTCCCTGATCCCGTTCGTTGCCAGATCTTTCGACATCTGGTCACTCGGCAGGGCGGTCGCGCTGAACGAGGAACCCCATGCGATCAACCTCGACAAGGCGCGCGCATTCCTCAACCGAGCCGACTCGCGCGGATCAGAGAACAGCTGCGCAGCCGATCACATCAGGACCAAGCCTGCGCCAGAACTCCTGCCGGCAGTGCTCGTCGGACGGAATGCCTTCGGCAGTGCGCAGACCGTCGGGAAAGCTGTGACCGAGATCCGGCCGAAGGATGCTCAAGCGTTCGAAGAGATCGGGATCTTGTTCGAGCATCTGTTCGGCATCCCGAGATTTCCTCCTTCAACCGCGCAGTAGGACAATATTGGATCAGTTTATGCAGCTCGATAGACGCTCCATACGATGTAAGGCCACAAGATCTACATAGTGGCTCACCGATAGTGGTTGCGCTGGCCGGTGGAATAACTCTTGGCCTTGAATCGTTAGCCCTGCACGAAGGCAATTCGACCCTTCAACTTCAGCCATCGCCTCACTTCAGGCCCCTTCACACAATTTCTTGTGAGGGGCTTTTTTCTGTTCTCGTTGCTCCACGAAAAAACTCCCTTACAGCAGGCCGAGAGGGAGAAAGGCTTCAGAGAGGGTAGGAAGCAGGAGAAGACTGCTTATGCCACAGGCCTGATTACCAGCCTCGAAAGTGGCAAATTGGGGCTGGCTCAGTCGCACAGCACTATCCTCGGCCCTGCCGCATCCGGCCCGGTCATGTTTGAGCCGAGCTGAAACATGCCCGGGCCAAATGGGTTGGAATCGTGAAGATCGTTATCTTTCTGATTACGGAAGCCCCTCCAAGAACAGAAAGGTCTCCTGACCCATTGTTACCTATGGGTCAGGAGACCTTTCTGTTGCCCGATCCCCAACTCATCCAGAAACTTTTCCTTAGTCACTGTGCGTCATAGTGACATAGGCACACAGGACAATGCGCGGAAGAGTTCAGGAGGAATTGTGGTGAGTGAGCGTCGTTCGGCCAAACGCTGGCACACTGTTCTTGCAGCCCACATCAGGTCTAACAGCAGGTCTAAATCCATTGAGTGTATCGTGCGGGACCTCTCCGACACCGGGGCCCGGGTCTATTTCGCCGACATCTCTGAGATGCCATCCGAGTTCGAGCTAGAAATCCCAAGCCGAGGACTGAGGGTCCGGTCGCGTCTCATGTGGAATCGAGGGGCAAATCACGGCGTCATGTTCCTCGAAGCGGTGAAGGCTTGGACTGATCCGATCCGCGCAGCGGCCGCATGAAATGTGGAACGCGCTCTGCAGATGGCACCCATGTGACAAGCGGCTCTTGGGATTGTGACGATCTGGCCGGGTGCAGGTCTGTGCCCAGTCCTGTCCTGCCGCCCTTATGAGCAGGAGCCCTTCTGATGGACGGTCGTGAGGTGTACGGCAGCGCCACCGGTTCGCAGCCATCTTTGCAGGAAGTCTGCAACTCGGGAAGGGCGCGTGTCACGCTTGGCTCTGGACCTAATCTGCTGAGGCATATGCGTGGCGGTTCTCACTATTCAAGCGTGAGATACAAAGTTACGTTTCCCGCTTTCGTGATGTATCGACGAGTCGGCACGATGCGAGCGGCACGGGGAGTGAACACCCCTATGCCGAGCGGAGTGGTGTCGTAGTAGCCCGGACACAGGCCTGTCGGAGGAGCTTGCCCGGCTAGCACCGCAGTTGCCTATAGCCTTTCTTCCACAGGGAGAAGCTTAAAGCCACAAATGGACAGCCGCGGATCGCCGGCGCGCCGCAAGGCGCCACCCTGCGCAGCCTGGAAAACCATGAAGCTCGTTCCCTTCACGGACTGGGAGTGTCACTCCTTTTGGAAATTGCCTGGGAGGCCTCGACCGCCATGAACATTCCGGTTGTGCTCATTCGACCTGACCGGTAGGTATTTTTCCTTCAGCTATTAGCGTTTAAATGCTGGGCTACACTGGGGGATTTATGGCCAACATACGCACGTCTGTGCCAGGATCAGGTTATGGCAGCGTCTATATCGACAGCCTGATCTGGGGTGGAACAGCCTGGGATGCCACGCGCAGCCCCATCACCTACTATTTCGGGCAGACAGCAGCAGATTTGGCGACAGCGGGCCCAGCCAACAAGCACGAGCTTGACCTCGATGCGGCAACACTCAACAGCTGGAGTGCTGCGGAAAACAACGCCTTCCAATATGCCCTCAGGCTATTCTCCAGTGTGTGTCAACTGACCTTCGCCCCGGACGCATCCGCCGACAGCGCTGATATCGTTTGGTGGAAGACCGGGCTGGGGGATCATGTGCTCGGCATGCATGAAACCCCGTCAGAGGGCCAGATCTGGGGCTATTTCAACCCCGACATTCCATCCTATTGGGGCAATCTTCAGCCAGGCGGAGGAGGGCTGACGACCATCATCCATGAGCTGGGCCATGCTTTTGGTCTGGCTCATCCCCATGATGGCGGAGGCGAACCGGATGCCACCATCTTTCCTGGCATTCTCTGGTGGGAGACCGCGGACCGCGGGCTCAGCCAAGGGATCTGGAGCGTGATGTCCTACAGTGATGGTTACGATCGGGCCGCGCAATCGCCGTTGTTCGGAGGGCAGGCAGGCCTGGGCGCATTCGACATCGCGGCCCTTCAGGCTCTCTACGGAGCGAATATGAGCACGCGGACGGGCGATGACGTCTATGAGCTGCCTGTGGTGAACACGGTTGGCACAGGGTGGTCGTGCATTTGGGATGCCGGCGGCATCGATACCGTCAGCGGCGTGCGGTCCTCACAGAGCGTTGTCATCGACCTGCGTGCAGCGACCCTGGCAACAGGTGCAGCCGGCGCGGGAGGATTTGTCTCGCAAGCGGGCGTCATCGGGGGCGGTTTTACCATTGCCAATGGGACAGCGATCGAGAACGCCACCGGCGGACGGGGTAATGACCGATTGATCGGCAACAGCAGCGCCAACGTCCTCGATGGAGGTCGGGGGGCAGACCGGATGGAGGGCGGTCGAGGGAATGACACATACTATGTCAACACGGCCAAGGACGCTGTCGCCGATACGTCGGGCGTTGATACAGTCTATACGAGTGTCAGCTATGCGTTGAAAAGTGCAGCGCGGATCGAGGTCCTGAGCGCAGCGAACAGCACCGCCAAACAGGCGATCAAGCTCACGGGCAGTGCATACGCCAACACCCTTGCCGGGAATGCCGGATCCAACGTTCTGAGCGGGAAGGGGGGGCACGATACTCTGATCGGTGGCGAAGGGCGGGATGCCTTCGTGTTCGACACGCCACTGAATAAACGCAGCAATGTAGATCGGATCATCGATTTCTCAGTCCGGGATGACACACTCCGACTTGATCACCGCGTGTTCAAGGAATTCGAAAAGCCAGGCTTTTTGTCGTCCGCGGCCTTGCACATCACCACCTCCGAACGCTGGGCCCACGATGCGGGTGATCGGATTATCTACAACCGCAAGACAGGTTACATCGCGTACGACCCCGATGGCACTGGAGAGACAGCGGCGGTCACTTTCGCCCAGCTTGAGAAGGGGCTGAAACTGAAAGCAAGCGACTTTTACATTGTGTGAGAGCGGTTGCTCTGAGGGGCCGTTCGCAGCGGCTTGCCTCGCACGATCCTTGGTCTGGGCTCTCCGTGCTCACCGGGAGCGGTTTGGCGCCGCGATCCCCAGCAGGGGCATTCCCTGGCTTGAGGTATTCTCTCTAATTGTTTGGTAGCGGAACGTTGTTGGGATCAGGTGCGTTGGGCGATTGAGACCTATACGTGGCGCTTCGATGGCTCGCG
>NZ_JAFEMD010000112.1 GCF_016892765.1 Microvirga arvi | reverse complement strand
CAGTGCAATGCCCTGGTCAAGCGCGCCATGGCCAACGCGCTGCCCGGCTCAGTCGACGACCTGCATCGGCTCGCCCGTCGCGAGTTCGACCGCCTCAAACGTCACCCCGAAATGATCGTCCGCTTCTTCCGCCATGCAGGTCTTTCCGTTACCGGCCTACCGTGAAGATCATTAGGAGCAAGCGTGCATCGGGATTGCATCAGCCACCTTCGAGGTGGTTGCGGTGCCGCCGCTCAACGTGTGCCTTCCGGTGGGTCGGATGTGATTGGCATGGCAGACAGATTGGGAAATGAAAGACGATCAGGTCATCACGTCAGCGCGGCCCGAGTATGTTGTAGATGATCTTCGATCTCGGGAATGGCAATCCAATGCATGAGTCAGAAGACATTCGATGGCAGGATTGCGGGCACGAACTCGGTCTGATTCTGCTAGTTACCTGCCTGCTGGGCCAGCGACAAACCTGACCCCGCAAACCAAGCCTTCGGGCTCGAAACTCATTACGATCGTGGCATCAACATCAGATAGGATCCGTTCAAGGAAAGACGTGCCGAATCCCCGTGTCTTTGGAATGACTACATGCGGGCCGCCATGTTCGGCCCATGTGAGGTGGACTTGACCAGCGGAAATCGACCAAATGACTGCTAGATTTCCCTCCGGAACGGAGAGGGCACCGAATTTCGCTGCGTTCGTCGCGAGTTCGTGAAGGGCGAGAGCAAGGGCCTGACCGAGCTTAGGTTCTAAGCCGACGTGTGGACCTTTGATCTCGATACGAGCCGTTCCATAGGGCTCCAGTTCAGCTGCTACCAGGCTCTTAAGGTCAACTTCCTGCTGGCGCGGCACCCCGGCGGAACTGGTAGTCGCCATCAGCGCCGCAAGTCGCCTGTTGATCTTGCGAGCCTTCTGGGGAGAAGTCTCAAGGGTATGGCTGACGACTGCTTGCGCGACAGCTAGCGCATTTTTCAAACGATTCTGGAGTTCTTCGTGCAGGAGCGTCCTCCATCCCTGCTCTTGCCTCAGGCTGCGATGGGCGCGCCTGTACCTTTCAGCGACCCAAAGAATCATGATGGATGAGATGACATAAAGTGAGAAGTTCACAATGTGAGCCGGCGATCCCACAGCAAAACTGAACTCGGGAGGCATGAAGGCCCACCAGCTGACAGCTCCTCCTAACACTAAGCAAAGCACACCGCTCGGCACTCCGGCAATGAGCGTTGTCGCGAGAACGGCAGGAAAGTACGTGGTGAATGGGGCTAACTCTGCCGTCGACCACCACCCGAATGAGAGGCGAGTCAAAGTCGCTAACAAGACGCACGTGATAGCTGCCGCGTAGGCGGCTGGCGAATGTGGCTGTATATCGAATGAAAGCCAGCTCTCCGCATTCGCTGGAGGTGCGACGCGACTCCCCGAGACGGTGCTCACGGAAGACGCAGACACTTGCCCGCCAGCGGGTTGCCAACCGGCCGAAGTCGTGAGCCCCTGATGTGGCGGGCCTGACGCTGGCGGAGTAGGACACCTCTCTGAAGGCTGGCCGACTGAACCTTCAGCATTGTGAAGCTCTCGTTCGTGCTCCCGCGCCCGCCGGAGCTCTACATGGGAGAGGGCTAGGGCGGCGGCGTTCCCAAGCGCCTGTAATAGGTCCAGCTCGGGAGGCGGAATCTCCCGTAACCGAGACCAATAGGCCCCGACTGCTGCTATTGGATTATCCTGTCCAATCGGCACCATTGCCAAGCTGCGGACGAACGTTGGCCTATATGCGTCGTGCGGGATCCGGGCGTCAGCATAGATATCAGGAATGATGACACCTTGCCCGTTGATCATGCACCATCCGGAAATGCATGCTTCCATAGGGAATCGCTTACCCTTCCATAAGGGGGAGATTGCGTCTTCCTCCGCGTAGTAGCAGCGGTCGCCGTCCCGTAGCACAAAGGTGACGCCATCCGCGTGCAGGAGGGCACGGGCTGCTTGTGCGATGATCTCCATCACCTCTTGAGAGGAGATGGAGATTGCGAGCCTCCGAAGGACAGCTTCAAGGCCAGTCAACTCGGACTTGTCGGTTCCTACCAAAGGGAACCGGGCAACATCGCGGTTTGGGGAGTCTGATCCAACCATGGTGGGAACCACCTGTTGCAACTGGCCACATGCGGCGGGCCCACTGTAGGCCTGAGTTGTCGTTATGCCAAGTTACTTAGAATCGGTCTGTTCTAGGTCGGCGTGCGACAACGACTTGCGCAACTTTGTAGCCAAGCCTAAGCGGGTAAATAGTCGACGGCAACATCTTCCCGATCGACCGCGCCCGCATCAACTGCCATGGTATTGCTTCAAGGCGGACTTCCAAACTCCGGAGGAATAGCCGGCTCAGATGCTAGATTGTGTGCGTCAAGTTCTGCAAAGCGGGGCGACCGGTCAGGCTGGCCAAGCGGCTTCGCGCAGAGTGCTTTTCTTATGCTCCTTCAAGTCGTCCATGTTGAGGTAGCGGTGGGCTTCAAGCCAGTTCTCGTGCGTCTCCACCGCCAGCCCGTACCAGCCGGCAGCATGAGGCCGCACTGGGGAAGATCCGCACCACATAGGTGCGTCTTCTGATCTCCTCGTTCAGGCGCTCGAGCATGTTGGTGCTCTTGAGGTGCTTGTGGTGCTGGCGTGGCAGGCGATAAAAGGTCAGCGTCTCCTCGATCGTCTCCTCGGCCCAGGCGACCAAGCGCGGGTAGCGCGCCTCCCACTTGGCAATCCAGGCGGCCAGATCGCGCCGGGCCTCCTCGACCGAGCGGCGGTCATAGACCCGGGAGCCGGACGCCACGCTGCCGGCGCGGTTGCTCACGGTAGGCATGCGTATCCTTCCGGTCGAGTGGCCTCTGTAGGCTGCCGCTCTGCCGATGGCTCCGGCAATGCCAGTAAAGATCTCGGCCCAGCCGGGCCGAGATTGTCGACCCTGGCCTGTCGGACCTCTACTCGAGAATTTTCACGATGCGCCGGGAGTCCGGCTCGACGAGAATGACACCGTCCTCGACCACCACGTAGCGATACGACCGGAGCTCCGGCACGTCGATGGCGCTTGGAATCGGCCTCAACTCCACGCATTGCGGCACGGTCGCCCCCTCGTGGAACACGGCCGAGGTATTGCTGCGAAGGGTCTTGATGACGGTAGTCTCCTCTTCCTGCGAGAGGCTCAGCGAGCCCGATCCTTGGGAGGTCCCGACGCGTGCCATTGTGGCGCCCTGCTCAATGACTTCCACGACCTTGCGGGTCTTCGGGTTCACAATCACGATCTGATCCTGGACCACCACATAGCGATAATCGCGGTACGCTGGAATGATCTCCACGACGTCGGCTGGCACTGGATGCAGGTTCAGGTCTTGAGGCACGCTTACGCCAACCGAGACCGAGAAGCTGACATTTTCGACGGGCTTAACCTCCCGAGTGGTGAACGATTGCACAACACGCGTCTTCTCCTCGCTTGAAAGCTTGGTAGAGGTCGAGCTTGCGGTATCGGCACCGGCGTTCTGCTCTTGAGCGGAATTCGGGGACTTCTGCTGCGTGCTGGAGGACGAGCGGCTAGTCTCCGAGGGTGCAGTCTCCGTGGTCGTGGCCTGACCAGCCCTGTTGCTTTCGGTGCTGGTCCCGCGCGGGGTTCCCGAGGTCGGCATCCTCTGCTCGGTCTTGCCGCTGTCGCCATTATCATCGCTGGCGCTTGTGCTCGGCGATGTCTTCTGGTCGGCATTGCCGTTCTTGTCGACCGCGCGCTTGCGGGACTTGTCCTGCCCCTCCCCATTGGACGCGGTTGTCTTCTTCGTAGCATCGGAGCTGTTGGACTTGCCGGCATCTTGAGCCTGTGCCGCGGACGGCTGCTCCGAAGCTTGGTGGCGGGCCTGTCCGGTTGGTGACCCGTTCCGCTCCCCCCCAGCCCCCGTGATCGGCTTCTTCTGATCGGATCCGCTTGCGGGCGCACTTGCCGAGGAGTTCGCCTTCCCGGAATCAGGTTGAACCCTGTCGGTCGAAGGGCCGCTGGTCTGCGGAAGCTTGGTCGGGGCCGACCCTTGCGAAGCGGCTCCACTGGGCGTCGCATTCGCGCCGTCGGATGCCGACTGCGGGATCGGCTGTTTCTTTGGGGCTGACGCTTCTTGAGCAAACGAGGAGGATGACACGGCGGCGGCAAAGGCGGCGACGGTCGAAAGCAGGATCGTATGCATGAGGAACCTTCCACATCTGTTGAGGTGGGCGAGCCCAAGGCTTGCCCGATGCTGGAAGAGGCGGGTCTGCAAACCACAGTTGCGGTGTGGTGGCCCTTGCTGCGTTGTCCTATCGGCCCAGGGGTATCCGCAGCCCGCCTCCGCTTGTGACGGGCTTAGACGTCCCAGAAGCCGCCGTCGCCGATGTCGCCGAATTCGGGCTCCTCAATGATCTTGTCGCCGTCGCTGTCGTAGGAGGCATAGACACCGTCGTAGAACTCATCGTTCGACAGCCTGTCGTCGTCGTTCACATCCCACTCGTCAAACGCCTTATCGCCGAAGCGGGTGTTAAAAGCTGTAGCATCGTCTCCAAGGCCGGTTTCAAACTCGCTTTCCGTCAGACCCAGGTCGTCGTTTTCGTCCCAGGCGTTGAAGACACCAACCTCTTCAAAGTTCATCCGGAACTCCTCGCTCGTCAGCCGCGCATCTGCATTCGCGTCCCAGTCGCCGAATTCCGCAGCGCTCACGGGAGCTGCGAACAGCATCAGACCAAAGGCGCACACTCCGAGACGGGAAACATTGCTGAACAGTTTCATGGGACAATCTCCTTTGCTTAGTGGGGACTGAGCTCAGGTACGCAAGACATCATCGCGTCACAACACTCAGACACTAAAAAAGCAACGAGCGATTTCCCTACTTGTTCGATCTTTGGATTGTACAATAGCGTACTCTGCTTGCTTTATAGAAGAATTCACTCAGGTTTTACCTGATTGGTGTGCCACTATATGCAGCTTAAGGTACTTTATATTTGACAATGTCTCTGATCAGAAAAGAGTTGGTTCCTATTGGAGCCAGTCGAGGTCCCCCTCATGGTGAAGCAAATTCAACCGTCCTCTCTCGTCTTCGATAGCCTTCCGGGCCAAAAGAGTGAGCAGCTTTGGTCGGATCCGCACTCGGGTTCATGCGGCAGGAGGCTTAGGGGCCTCGGCCTCCATGGAGATGGCAATCGGCCAGCGCGCAAGGCGATCGACGGCGCTGATGAGAGGGGCTGTACGAGAAGGAAAGCTGAAACGTCAGCAAGCGCTATCACAATGTCGGCAACCCATCTGACACTCCAGACATCATCACGCGAGGACGGGACGCCGCCACCCTGCTCAGCCTTGGCCTTGCGATGGAGTGGGCCCTGTAGATCTCTGACAGGACCGAGATCAGGGACCGGCTCGGGAATTAACCCTGTCTTAGCATGACCGACCCGCGCCAGTCGTGTCGCTGTGGCAGCACTGTCGTACAGGGGTGGCGGTTGTGACGCGCAATCACCCCTGCCAATTGCGGTAGGAATCCGTGCGGGAACTCTCCTCATACCTGATTGACGCAGGCTTGAGCCTCGGCACCGCCCTGACTGTCGCAGGGCTGCTGGCGCCATTGTGGCCAGCCCTTGAGTTGATCAACCATTTCCGTCCGTTCCTGGCTCTGGGCGCGGGCTTGCTGCTGATTCTCCTGCTCGGGCTCCGCTCCCGGAGGCTCACTGCCACGGCAGTTGTCCTATTTGCCGTCAACCTCGCACTGCTGATCGTCCCTGCCCTCAGCTATGGCGCACCGGAAGATCCGGCCGCTGAGCCCAATTTGAGGGTGGCGACCCTCAACACCTGGGTCATGAGGGGACAGGCAAACAGGATCATGGATTTCATCAAACAGACCGATGCGGATGTGATCCTGCTCCAAGAAGTCGGTCAAGGTGACCAGGCCGCTGTCCTCGATCAGCTTGCCTCCGCTTACCCTTATGTTCTGTTCGACGAGCACTCCCGCTCCGGGCCTGCTTTACTGTCGAAGTGGCGTTGGTCCGACAGTGGGATCATTCCAAGCGGACGGGGCCGGCCATTGGCCGTCTGGGCCCGCTTTGAGCAGGATGGCCGTTTGTTCGAGATCGCAAGCGTGCATACCGCAAATCCGTTCGAGTGGCGGCACCAACCTGGTGACATCGACCGGCTCATCAGGTTTGCACGCTCAAGACGAGCGCCGTTGATCCTTGGTGGCGACTTCAACCTGACACCATTCTCATGGAAGCTCATCAAGCTGGCCGAGTGGGCGAACTTGCGATGGGGACAGACGTTTGCAGCGAGTTGGCCAGCCAATCGGCTGATCCCGATCGTCCTGCTCGACCATGTGCTGGTTCCGAAAGGCATCGTACTCACGGCTGTTGAGACAGGTCCGCGTGTGGGCTCGGACCATTTCCCCGTTGTGGCGGACCTGATCCTTGAGGACCGCCAAACCGAGGCGGCCGACTGACAAAGAGGGCGCTCCAGGTCAGACCACACTGGCCATCTCCACAGGCTGGGATGCAACCGAGTGTGCCTGTGGAGATGAACAAGACACTTCATGTCCCTAACAGTGCGGAGTGGCCGCTGCCCCGAAGCCGTCCATGAAGGTGCCGCCAACTGGTTCTCTGTCCGGTGTCGTACGGACTCGTAGCCTTGCCTGGATCTCCTGACATCAGCAGCCATTAGTCAGGTTTGGGACGTCACAGGAGGTGAACATGCGGAAGATGTCAGTTGCCGCGCTCGCGGCCACCTTGCTGGCGGGCGGCTCGACTGTCGCGCTCGCCCAATCGAGCTCCAGCGACTCTCAGGAGAACCAAGGCGTGCGGAACCAGATCTTCGGCTCCAATGCGCCGGGCATCAAAAGAGACTGGATCCCCGGTCCACTCTCTCCCGCTGCGGAGCGCCACGAAAATTCTGTGCAGTACAACAGGACCTGGCCTGCGGGCGATCTTTCGGCTGCGGGCGAGAGTCCACAAAGCCAAAGTCGTCTCGATGGGCAGAACCGCTTCAACCAGCGCTCCGCGCTGCGGCGTCAGCTGCGCCAAGCCGGCTTCCAGAACATCCGGATCCTGAATGCCACCTATTTGATTCAGGCCCGCACCCCAGATGGAAGGTCTGTGCTGCTGTTGGTCGATCCTCCGCCGATGGCCGCGTCGGGAACGACCGCCTCCATAGGCCAGCGGGGCCAGCCTTCCGACTCAAATCAGGGCAAAGGTGGCGCATCTGCTCCTAGCCAGCAGTTCGGCTCGAACGGCACCCCTGAAATGGCCTCCAGTCAGGACCAATTCTCCGCTCCCCTGTTGAATCCTGACCAGGTGCGGCGGGATCTGCAGTCGCGCGGGTTCTCCGACATCTCGAACCTGAGCAGGGATGGCTACAGCTATACCGCGACGGCGGATTGGCGCGGCCGGGAGGTGAACATTCGGGTGGATGGGCGCACGGGCTTCATCTATGAACCACGCCCACTGACGCCCAACCAGATGCAGGGCATGCGTGACGATTTGGATACGCGTGGGAGCGGGTAGATCCGCTCTTCGGCCGTGATGTGGCTGTGCCCACAGGGTGCCGGTGGAACCCAGCTGGCCGCGGACGCTCCCATGATCCGATCACGGCGCAGCCAAGGGAGAGAGATAGCCGGCACAGGATGGTGAAAGGGGTTGGTCAGGGCGACCTCAGACTGAAGAGCGAGTTATAATGAGGGCGCTGAATCTGATCGACCCTACATTCCCATCAAGCGCCCGGATTCTGCAGGCAGACGCCCCCTGTAGCAACGCCTTTACCCTCTGCGAGGCGGCCTGGATGATCATCCGGGCCGCCCCCTTTGTGCCCTCAGGAATGTGGAGCTGGAGCGAGCGCTGGAGCCGTAGCGGTGTAAACCCGCGTGCGGTTTTTATCCGACGCGCATGGAGCCATCGGGATGCTCTTCATCCGAGCAGGTGGAGAAGAACAGGAATACTGGCCAGCCCGGCCATAACACTGGCTGGAACGAGCCAATGCACCTGATCCATGCTTCTCACCCGGGCGGCAGCCGTGCCGGCAGACATGGATTGGCCGAAAAGACAGGAGCACATGATGTAATGAGCGCCGTCCTGCGAGATCTGAAAGAAGGCCATTGCGTCGCCAAGCCTATCGCTCCTGAGTCCGGCAGCGCGCAGGACCGGATCCTCGAAGGCAACCGCCAGGGGGGAGTTGTCGGCCCGCATGGAGGGGCGCTCGGCCCTCGGCGCGAACTCGATCTCGCCCAGGGTGCTGAGTCGGCGGTTAGGATCGCGATCGAGCAGTTCGGCCCAGCGCTCCAGGCGCTCCCGCCGGGTTAGCACTTGTGGCAGGCTCGGTTGCACGTCTGCGAGACCGCGGATCTGATTGATATCCCTGTGTTCCATCGAACTCTCCTTTTCAGAGGATGATCATAAGGCGGCGCCGCTATGGCCTAGTGGCTGGCGCGGCTGCATCAACAGACGGAGCTACGGCACCTGTCGTGAGGGGCTCGTCGGCAGGCAGGCCCCAGACGAATATGGCGGCAACGACAAGGATCACTGCCAGTGCGCCGGTAGCCCAGCCCCACGGGGATTCGCTCCGATAGCGAGGCTGGCCAGCAGGAGCGGCGGGATCGTATGGATCACGTGAAGTAGTTTGGACTTAATCTGACAGACGGTGTCGTTAAGCTGAGGCATGAGCCGAGGCCGGGCGCGGAGTGGTC
>NZ_JAFEMD010000111.1 GCF_016892765.1 Microvirga arvi | reverse complement strand
GTGGACGGGATCAAATCGGAACCGGGGACGACTTCAAGTCGGTACACATGGACGGATTGCGTCGGTATCCGCAGCGCAAGTCTGGCCCGGCGCGTCAGCGATTCCGATGCGACAGTCAAAAAAGCTAATCGAGCAGGCATACAAACTGGCGCACAATGAGGTAGTCAAGCCGGCCCGTTCCAGGCGGTGCCGCATCCCCGCCCCTTGTGGCAGCCGCAAACTCATCAGGCCAAGCAACCTTGTGAATACGTCCGCGCTGGCACGACCAAGATCCTGACCCTGTTACATCCCGTCTCCGGCCAAGTATGGCTGCACGCAGCACAACACTGCACGAACGCGGTGCTGCATCCCTGGCCGCGCGAGCGTCTCATCGCGATCATAGCAGAATTGCCGGTGCCCGAAGACCGTGATCCATCGACCACGCACACGACGTGGGACCTTTGGCAGGCGGGACTGGCGATGCCGTTTTACCTTGCCGGAGGAGTTGCCGCCCTTTGCGGCTGTTGCTGGTGTGGGACAATCTCATCGGCTACAAGACGCCCGAGTTGGTGCTGTGGCTGTGTGCACATGGCATCAAGTCGTTGCACACGCCTGTGGGGCAGCTGGCTCAACATGGCCGAGTCGATCCAGCGCCTGCTCGAGCGTCGGGCGCTCATCGGGCAGCATCCGCACAGCCCGGACGAAATCGGCCGCTGGTTTGAGCAGACGGTGCGAAACTGGAATCCACAGCCGACACCGTTCGTCTGGAACTGCAAACGCCGGCAGCAGCGACGGCGCTGCGCGAAAGGACCGATCTGTCGCATGGACAGTTCGGGAGCGTGCACGCACCAACTGCTTCGTTCTAGTCGGTTGGGGCAAATATTCGAATGCTAAGTTCCATGGCAAATGAACGACTAAGAGCGATCCCGAAAGTCTGACACCCTCAATCAGATCGTCAGACCTCTCAGGCGAGGCCCTGATTATCCACTATGACCTGGTGCCTCCCACACGGTTCGCCTGGGTGGGTATTCCCTCAAAAAACCGAAGGCTAAACCCATCCGCCGTTTGGCTTTGTCCTCTATCGGGTAGGCGAAGGCTTATTAGGATAGTTATCCTGTCACCCGTCAATGCCAAAGTTAGTGTAGCGGTTCACTAGCCTTGTCGATGAGGGTGGAGTGCCGTACGACAATCTATTCCAAATTGAGTAGTTGAGGTTTAGGGTACAGCAAAGCAATCCGGCAGAATTTGGCGGTCGTCACCTCTTGCTCTCTGAAGTTGCTAACCTCCCAGAAGCCTGCTGTCAGGCGGTTCTGCACCTTCCATTTTTTCTACTTATACAGGAAAGTCCGGCGGGCTTGATGAGATCCACTTTGATGCACTTGATGCCCCTAATAACTTAATAAGTGCCATTACAGTCCTTTGTTGCGCATAATAGGCATGCCTACCAAAGTATCTCCGGCTACGTAGTAGAGACCAAACAATACTTGAATCGGTGTTTATTGCTCGCTCGCGGAGGCTGGAGCGCATACTTGCATTGTCACACTCACGCTTTACTGGATCACTGTAAAAGGCCTTAATCTTGCTCCAACTCATGCCGGGAGTGGCAAGCCAGTTCGGGATATGAATGGAAGCTAGGCGTTTAACATCGGTTGCAACCTTGAACATCCCTGTACCAGAAGCTGGACAAGCGGTCTGGAAGGCATCGCCAACAAGAACAATGCCGTCGCGATCGTAGCCTGTTGTGCAAACTAGATCCATTGACCGGATTTCGACTGGCCCTGTGACTGAAAGGTTGGGGCAGTGCCCGCGTAGCCTTGGCATCAGCAAGGCTAGTTCGCGTTCAGGATTTGCGCGAAAAGCCTTGGTCCAGGGTTCATTGGGCTCTCGATAGGAAAACAAGTTAGCGCGCATCCGGTCACCTACCGGGAACATGGTTAAGTAGGCAGTGCGGTGCTTGTAAGACTCCGGGTTGTAGGTCAGGCCTACGAAGGGAAAGCACTCGCGATGCGCAGCCATATCGAAGCCAATCACTAATGAGTGTCGCGGATTGACCACCTGTCGCAACACACCTGCCTCGCGAAGTAGCGCCTCGCCAAGGCCAGTCGCCAGAACTACAAGACGGCTCTTAAACTCTTGTTCGTCCTTTAATCTCACCGTCTGAATCTCAGAGCTGAGTTCAATTCCAATCACCCGGCCGATGGTCAATTCAATGGTATTAGGTAACCCTGAGCGGAGCCCATTTACTAAATCCGAGTAGTAGGCTGAATACGCACGCTCATGTTTCGTTTCAACCAATCTGCCGAAATGCACGACGCGTACTGCATCGAAAACGCTTACACAGTCGCGGACGGTCGATCCCCATCCGAGTTCCTCGAATGCCGTCATCACCTCGGGCCCGAATTTTTCGCCCCGGAATTCGCGAGGATGAACCGAATGTATATCGATGAGGGCAACGCTCTTGCCAGATCGGGCTAGACCGCCCGCGAGAGTTGTGCCAGCCAATCCTGCACCAATTATCACGACGTCGAATGATGCTGATCTGTGCTTCATTTGGTCAACTCTGGTTCCCCACAAACCATGCAGGAGTATTGCTCAGGCCAGAAAAGGAAGAAACCCGAGCTTTGTCTTAGGCGACGACAATTTCTGGGTAGCGCACTGGTGCGAAAGGGTTCCTGCGGCCACCCGCCATTCGCCTTCGGCTATGTCAGCATCCCGGCATTGTCCCCCAGCGTCATGGACCGCACCGAGAGGGTCTACTCCACGTTCGGTCGTCCTCCTCTGCTGGAAGGTTGCGGACGATCGCTCATGCAGCCTTAGGTGGCTGGACCGTGCAGGCAATCGCCCAGACGAATTCAACCATCTCCCTCGCGGTCGCGACGGTGACCACATTGACGGTCTTGCTCGGCGCAGTCAGCCACCGCTAGCGGGCACACAGCTGCACCTGCGCCTTCCAGGCAATCTCGCGCACCGGCTCGGGCAAGGCCTTGATCTGGTCGGCCTTGTGGCGCCCGACCCGCGGCTTCAGGCAGAACGTTCAAGCATCTTCGACACGCCCTCGTCTTACATGCGCATTGCCGGTCTTGGTGATGCCGCCGCGACGGACCGCCAGGTCTGTCGAGCGTTCCCTCGGCACTATGTCGAAATACGCCATCAGCTGGCGCGGGTTGGCAAAGTAGGTCAAGTCGCTGACCTCGCTGACCAGCACCACTGCGTTGATCAGGGCGATGCCGCGCAGAACCTGCAGGATCTCGATAACCAGACACAGGGCTCAATAGGCCAGAAGCAGCTGGATCTGCTCTTCGAACCGCCTTTGGCGTTGCTCCGCATCGCTGACGGCATCGACATAATCCTGAAAGACAATCTTCTGAGCGGGATAGTCGAAGGCCAGCGTCGACAGCCAGCAGCGGTGGGCCACGCTCTAGGCTCTCGCAGCCCCTTGTAAGCGGCAGTGTCGCAGCAGGAAACCCTGTAGATGCTGACGAGCCCGCGTCAGCACGTGGCGCACGGTGCTGCGCAAGCGGATCAGGTCGCGCATGGCTTCATGGGCCGCATTCGGGATACAGACGGACGTGAGCTCCCCGGCCCAATTGAGGCGGGCCAGCGTGGTGGCGTCGCGACGGTCGGTTCTGTTGTGTCGGGATCAGGGAGGGCGCCACCACAGCGCAGCGATGGCCGAGGCCGGTGAGTTGGCGATGAACACCATAGCCGCAGGGGCCAGCCTCGTAGCCGAACGACAGGGTGGCGCCGGGTCGCGCGAGTCAGGCGCACAGCTTGCTAATGGCCGCCGGATCTTTGCCAATCTGGCGAGGTATTCCACGGTGCCGCCGCGCCCGCTCTCGGCCACCGCGACCGAGATCTGATCCTTGTGGACATCTAATCCCACAAATCTGGTATGCTTCATCAGGCCCGTCTCTTATGTATGAGGCTCTGCACCGGCTGTGCCGGCTTAACCCTCGTACCGTTGCATATCGGATGACAGGCCGCCTTCGCCCCGCAATCATAGGGACTAGGGTGTGTTATAACTTGAACTGATTGGATCGGTTTGCGTTTTGCTCCTCCGCGTCAAGTTGGAGCAATGCTCAGCGATGCTACGACTGCCTCCATGTGGCCATCGATGATTCTACCCGGCTGGCCTATGTCGAGGTGCTGCCGGATGAGACCGCCGCTCGACCACACCCTATCTGGTCCGAATCTTGCCCTGGTTTAGAGCGCAAGGCATCCGGTTCGAGCAGATGATGACGGACAGTGGCTCAGGTTACGTCGCACGGCTGTTCCGCAAGGCGCTGCGGCGGCTCGGGATCCGGCACATCCGAACCCGGACCTATACGCCGAAAACCAAGGGTAAGGCGGAGCGCTTCATTCAGACACTTCTGCGAGAATGGGCCTATGCAATCCCATTCGTCTCGTCGGATGCTCGGGCTGCTGATCTGCCGCGGTGGCTCACATGGTACAATCAGCAACGCCCACATGGTCGTCTCAGCCGACGACACGGGCTCAGGCTCTCGCCGGAACAACCTGATTAGAACTCACACCCAACTGGCTGTCATCACGCAGAAACTTCACTTATCCCGCTGTCCAAAATCGTTGTGCCAGTTCTCCCAAGTTCGTTCTCCGATAAAGCCGGTAAGCAGGTGACAAGATGGATTTTACTGTCGGATGTTTTTGTAGAGACTCTCTAACATCTACCTTGCTCTTGGCGATCCAGAAGACAAATGGGCTGTTTGCGACAACTCCTTCGATAAGTGGAACACGTCTGTTCGCGAGCTTTGACTTCTGCTCGGTGTCACCCTTCCCGAGGTCAATCATCTTGATCCCAATCTTTGAACCTTGTGAGATCATTTCAGACAGCAGAAGCATTCCTGGCGAGTAATATCGAAATTGTGTGTCATAGGCGGGGAACCAGTAATGGCAGACACTTCCGGATCTCATGCCAAAATGAACCGCGACAGGCCGGCCGCCTGCACGCAGCACTGAAAGTATGCCAGAGAACTCCGGCCCTCGCTTCGCTGCGATCACCTCAGCTAACGACCGTGCCCACGGTCTAGCGAAGAGATCAGGTAGACCGGTCCTGTGATATTGATCCGATTTCCACTCAAGACATTTCTCCAGTATCAAGGGATCGTTCACTTCGAGTTCGACCTCAACTTGCCCGAAGTCACGCTCAAGACGGCGCCATTGGCGTCGAAGATCAGAGTGCAATCGAGAAGAGCCAGGAGGAGCGCTTTGGTCTAAGTCGACAACAGGTGATCCTGCATTGAGGGTGCGCCAACGAACAAAGTTTGATTGATCCGAGGGTACATGATCGAAGTACCAACTTCGCAACCTGCAATCTTTCATAAGAGATGCGACATCGCATTTGTAATCTGATGCAGCGATTAAGCCGTGATAATCTGATACACGACCACCAATAGGTCGCCCAAAACCTAGGGAGTTACGTTGAAATGGAAAAAAGGCGGCGCCGCCATCCACTATGGCAACGAAAGCGTTATCCCGAACCGTTCCCACAGCTTGAGTGAACTCAGGTCGGAAGAACGGGCTGAAAAGGCTAGGGTTATGCTTTTGGATTTCAGCCCAGCGCATAGCTAAATCGCCTCTCAAATCTTTCGCTGGAATGACGACGGTTTCCATAAAGAAGCCTCCTGGCAGAAAATGTCGAGATCAGCACAAGATCTGTAACCGATGATACGCTAATGCAGCACCTAGCAACAACATGTACCCAAAAACATACCAGTGGCGGGAGAGTGAGCAAAGGGGCTAGCCATGTCTACACTATACTCCCACGACCCCCGCCGGAGCATTGCCCGCAGTGTTCAGAAAGGCACCCCGATCCACGAGGTGCCGCTCGTCGCAACCCGGCAACCGTAAAGCTCATGCGGTGGCCGCGCGGAGCCGGTTCGGTTACACCCGAGCGTATTTGCTGCCACCGCCCTGCGCCTGCAGATTGAGGCACTCGGTGATTTATCGCTCGATGAGGGCCGCAACTGCATCAGGAATAGCAGTATGAGCCCTATCACTCGAATTTCCTCTGGTAGACTACTCCTGTCGGAGCCGAGCAGCCTCCGAGGCCCGGCGAGGTTTGTGATATCTATCGCGTCCGAATTTGCGGTAAGCTTTCATCACTACTTCGGGAATGCGAGGTCGCACATGGTTCTGATACACGAACTGCGGAAGCTGAAGCAGGACCGGGAGAACACTTCGGCGAATGATGTATGCATCAACATACTTGTCACGAGGCATGTGCCAGATCCGGTGCGTCTCGAAGTCGCTCATGGGATTGACCTCATCGATTTCCGGACGTGAAAATCCCTCTCTGAATGTAACTTCGGTCAAGAGAGTGCCAGGCCTGCAGTCAGCGAAATCCTCATCAAAAGCGTAACATAGAAGAAAGAGGGACGTGCCGCACAGAACAGCCATTTGCGCCGCAACGAGCCTCTCACCAAGCCGGATTACATGCCATTCCAGGTTGCCCCGTGCAGATAGATTGCGTACCAATGAGGTGTAAAAGCCTGTCACGTCTGCATGGTTCAGAATAGCAGTGCCATTGCGACCTTTCCAGCCAGACGCTTCGAGAGCTAAGAACTCCAGCAGCAAGTCCTCTCCTGCATCTGATCCTCGCCGGATTTCAATCGAGACATGTCCTAGCTTTTCAAGCTTCTTGCGGAAGCGCCTTAGGTTCCGGCCCATATGCCCGAAGTTGCTTAAAAAACTCGCGAAATCTCCCCGCACGTCAAGGAACGAGCATGTCCTGACGCAGCCAAAACGCATGACGTAGCCGCTAGGCATCTTCTTCAGAGCGGACCAGATAGGAGAGTTTTGACGAACAGCGTGGAGGTCGAGCCTAAGATGCCTTGGCTCTTCCCGACGCACTTCGGCTAACAATCCATGTAGAGCCAAGTCCGGTTGATCTGCTGTCAGCGCTATGTCGCCGGACCGTGTATAATCATCAAACGGGGTGCGCAGCAGCGGCCAGCGACGCCCCATGATCGGGTGCGGAGTGACAATCACCGGCAGCACGCCAATTAGCTCGTCACCGGCATAGACAAAACTGCAGAACCAACTCTCATTCGGTCGGAGGCGGTGGTGCAAGAAGGCGTCAACCCATCCAGGCAGCAGGGTTGGAACCTGTTGGGAAGCCTTTGAGGCTAGGCGATCCCAAGCCGGAACGTGGGAAGCGAGAGCATCAAAGTCACGGACAGTACTCGTTCTTATATGATCTTTACCAAGCGCCAAATGAAAGTTCACGGCAAATAATCCTATTAACTTGGAAAGCGACGAGGCAACCAGGAGCCTCATGCCCCCCTGCATGCGGGATTAAATCTTTGCAAAATAAAACCACGAGCAAAGTTCTATTTAGTATTAATTTTTGGTGCTGCTTCAATGTCTGTAGCACCCGCTCTCCACTCCACGCCGTTCTAACAACAATGGCGTACAAACCAGCCGCAACCTGTCTTAGACAAACAGAGTGCCGACTGCCTTCGGCTCCCCTGATGATGGGTAATAGAGGTCTAAACTGCGGTTGTAGGCCTTGGCTCCTTTCTGACAGCCTTGGCAAAGGACCTTGATGCCTCTATTGGAAGCCAGGTAGCTTCTTTCTTCATGTTCATGGCCGATGTTCGAATGCTGCCAATGCGCCTCGTAAAGCCCTCAAAGGCCAATTTTACTGAATCAGCCGCTTAGACGATGAAGAAGTCTTTATGCGTAACCGCAAGACCCTTGGAGAGCTTTGCAATCATTTTCTGCGAAGCGCCACCTGTACCATCGGGATCATAGTAGAGATAGCCGGTCTCGTTATTGTAAATGACGCGATCATCTTGGTCGTGCGCGGCTGATCCACTCCAGAAGGCCTTTGCCTTGAGACTGCCTTTCAATCCCGCCCTGTTGAAGACTGATGCAGCGAGTTGGATGCTGTCGTACTTCACAGAAAAGTCGGTGATCGTGTCCAAATTCGACTTAGTAGGAGCGACATCAAAAACAAACTTATCGTTTCCGCCTCCACCCGTGAGAGTATCCCTGCCGAATTGACCTCTTAGGTAGTCGTGTCCTAACCCTCCGATCAGCTTATCGTTTCCTCGACCACCATACAGATGGTCGTGAAGGTCCCCGCCACTCAGGTAATCGTTGCCGCCATAACCCTTCATTCTGTCGCTTCCAGAATTGCCGAAGAGACGGTCACGTCCTGAGTTCCCCAAAAGCCAGTCGTTTCCGGTCCCACCATTGATCGTTACCGCTCCATACGTGAATCGGGTGGAGGTAAAGTCGACCAAATCATTCCCGGCTCCGGCATTGACCTGTTTGATATTATTTAGCCGTGGGGTGTCATATCCGATTCTGTCCAAAAAGATGAGGTCCGCATTCGATGTACCGACAATCGTATAAGAACCGAGGCTATCGCCCCAAGCAGTGTCAAAACTGGCAATGCCCTGCACTTGTCCCCAGAAGGGTTCGGTCGGAAGGTCACCTGGGCTGCCCACATCTCCCCATTTTTCAGCTATGAATTCTCCAGACCAATTGAGATACTGCATAGTGGTAACCCCTTGTGTATAACTCAGCCAGGTGTTCTCAAGGACAATCATGTATTACGAATTATAATATTGTGAAGAAATATCAAAATACCTCTTATGGGATGATATCCCAAGTGCTTAGAGTCCGTCCCGTAAATCATGAGCACCGTCCCAAGCGGCGGACGAGGAGCATGACGGAAGCAGCGTAGAGGAAGGC
>NZ_JAFEMD010000110.1 GCF_016892765.1 Microvirga arvi | reverse complement strand
GCTGGGCGCGCGTCCTGAGCGGCCATACGGCGGCCGCGCAGCCAAGACCGATGACGAACTCCCGCCGTCGCATCAGCTACCTTCAGGTTCACCAATAGAAAACAGTATAGCACAGGCTGTGCAGGTGTGTTGACGCGGGTTCCATAGAACAGCCTTCCGCGCCATGAACAAAAACCAGGAAGGTCAACTCCTGGCAATGGGCTGAAGTGGGCGGAATGTCTGCAATAGCGGAGAGGAGGAGACATTCCGAAGGCACACGCAATTTCCTTGGTTGACCCCGAGCAGACCTTCCAAAGTGCGCGTGAGAGCAAGGAATAGCAACCTCTGGGCTGCGCTACAGCCGACATGCTGCTGGATCAGCCAAAGTACTTATAATCTAAGCTTGATGCTGGCTATCACTGGCATGTGGATCCAACGAGCTATGAAGTAAGCTATCAATATGCGACCTCAGGCAGCGGTATGGCTCGTCCTTCCTGCTGGCTGTAGGGAATGCTGATGCTACGCTCGCTCAAGGCACGGCAGCATGTCTTATCACCATTCGTGCAGACCCATCTTTGAAGGCCTTGATCGAGGCTATGACCGTTGACACCTTGGTCGTGAAGGATAGGCTCAAGTTCATTGAACTAATCGACGACTCATGGGTCTAATCACAATCGCAGGCTGGTTTGGGCCGTTTTCAAGCCCAGCCGTCAACCTGAGCGAAGCGTGTCAGGAGGCATACTGGCAATGGTGACCAGACGAACTCTCCTCACAGCCGCCCTGGCGGCCGGACTTCTTCCAAAAGCGAGCTTAGCTGCGACCAGGATCCGCATGGGCGAACTCTATAATCACGACGGGTCCTTCTCTCCACGCGCAGATGAGCTGAAGGGGACACGCATTGCCATGCAGGGTTTCATGGCACCCCATCTGAAGGTTGACTCCGACTTCTTCATCTTGTCGAACACACCGGTTGAGACCTGCCCATTCTGTGCATCGGAGGGTGAATGGATCGACTCGATTGTGTTTGTGCGCATGCGCGCCAGGCAGGAGATGGCTGCGCCTGGGACACTCATCCTGGTGCAGGGAACGCTTGAGATTGGCCCTGCGACTGACCCGACGACTGGCTTCGTCAGTAAGGTCAGGCTGACAGACGCAGTCTTCCAGAGGGCGGGTGCGTGAGCCCGCATGACGCTGAGGTCGGGCTTTCAGTCTTCCAGCTTGAGGTTTCCTTCTGCGACGCAACTGGCGACCGGTTCAATGCTCTGTCTGGCATCACTGCACAGTTCAGACCCGGTCAAATTACCGCCATTGTCGGCCCATCGGGTTCTGGAAAAACGACCCTCCTGCATTGCATCGCGGGCATTCTGGTTCCGAGTTCAGGCGAGATTCGTCATGGTGGCGTGGTCGTCAGCTCCTTAGGGGAGAGCGCTCGTGACGCCTGGCGGCGTCACAACTGCGGAATGGTGTTTCAGGATTTCCGACTCATCGACGAACTCACCGTACTCGAGAATGTCACAACGCCGGCGCTGTTCGGTCACTATCGGGTTCCTTCGATCCTGCGCGAACGGGCCCGCACGCTTATTCGCGATTTCGGATTGCTGGAGCGTTCCGTTCCGACGTCGCGTCTGTCTCGTGGCGAGCGGCAGCGGGTTGCCATTGCCCGCGCTCTCCTGATGGACCCCGCGATCATCCTCGCGGACGAACCGACCGCCAGCCTTGATCGCGCAAATGCCGCCTCGGTCGCCGAGACCCTTGAGGGCCTCGCCGGACAGGGGAAGGCTGTCGTATGTGTTACTCATGATGACCTGCTCGTTTCCCGGGCACATGAGGTGATTTCATTGAAGGCTGGGCGGATGGGCCCGCCTGCCGTGGATCCTTTCGTTGGGCTCCGAGCGGGAGACCTCGCATGAATCCTTGGCCCATTGTACGTGCGTTCCTCGTCCGGCATCGCTGGGCCGCCCTCGCATTCGTCTTCCTTGTTGCAGCAGGTGTCAGCCTTGCGGTAGCGCTCATCTCGCAAGAACGGGCCTTGCGCAACGGCAGCGCCCGTGCGGCCGACCGCTTCGATCTGATCGTGGCAGCCCCCGGGAGCCAAACCGATGTCTTGCTCACTGCTGTGTTTCTGCGCCCTGGAACAACCAAACTGCTCCCTCCAGAAGTAACGGTGCGGCTCTTAAACGACAAACGGGCGGCGTTTGTGGCTCCTATCGGCTTTGGAGACAGCCACCGCGGTGTGCCCATTATTGGAACAACAAGCCAGCTCGTCACTCATTTATCGAACGAATTGCAGGAAGGCCGGGTTTTCGCCCGTCGAGCGGAAGCGGTTGTGGGAGCTGCCTCGCCCGTGAAAGTTGGGGAGACTTTCCGACCGACGCACGGCATCCCGAGGGACGGCAACTCGGAGGAAGACACTGATCCTCACGAGCATGGTGCGATGATCACGGTCGTAGGCCGGATGAAGCCGACAGGCTCGCCGTGGGATAGCGCTATCATGATGCCGGTCGAGCACGTATGGCAGCTCCATTCACTCCCTGATGGCCATGAGGAAGGCAATGAAGCGGTCGGCCCGCCCTTCGATCCTACCCGGACGCCCGGCGTCCCGGCGGCAGTGGTTAGACCTACTACGATCGCCGCCGCGTATCAGCTTCGCAATGCCTATACGACCAACGAGTCCATGGCGTTCTTTCCCGCCGAAGCGCTGACCCGTCTCTATTCTGTGATGGGCGACTTGCGCCAGCTCATGAGCTTGCTCGCCATCGTCACACAAGCGCTGGTCTTGATGGCCATCGTGATGGGTGTGCTATTGTTGTTTCGGTTTCTCGTACCACAGCTCATCACCTTAAGGGCTCTGGGCGCTCCTCGGCTCTTCATTGCTGCCATTGCTTGGGGCTTTACCGCCACGTTGGTGCTCGCCGGTGTGGTGCTCGGCCTTGTGGCCGGATATGGGCTCTCGTACGGAGTAAGCCAGTGGCTTGCCGCTGATACAGGCGTGGAGCTTACCCCAACACTCGCCTCAAGCGAGTACCTCATCGCAGTCAGCATACTAGCTACAGGATGGATCTTGGCTCTTCTGCCCGCATACGTTGTTCAGCGACGATCGCTCGCGATGTCCCTTGCAGAGAGCTAAACAAAGCTCCCGCTCATTTGCCTTTTCCATCGGTGCTGATCCCAGCACTGAACAACCAGGAGGAAGTAATCGATGCATTCGACTCTAAGGAAACTGAGACACGCTCTGGTGGTCGGAACTTTGATTGCAGGCCCGGCCATTGCTCAAGAGGTTGCACCAGCACACACGGAAACGGTGAAGCGCATCGTGGACAGCCAGTCGTTCAAGGCAGCCGTCGACGCGCTCCAGAAGGACCATGACCGCTGGATCAGCGAGGTCATCAAGCTGACGGAGATCCCCGCTCCACCCTTCAAGGAGCAGGAGCGGTCCAAGGCCTATGCGGAGATGCTCAAGGCCCATGGCCTGACCGATGTCGAGATCGATGAGGAAGGCAACGCCATCGGCGTGCGGAAAGGCACTGGAGGCGGGCCCCTGGTGGTTGTCTCCGCCCACCTCGACACCGTCTTTCCCGAGGGAACGGACGTCAAGGTCAAGCGGGACGGCACCCGCTTGGCGGCCCCAGGGGTCGGCGACGACAGCGCTGGACTCGCCACCCTGCTCAGCATCGTCCGCGCGATGGATGCCGCCGGGATTAAGACGAAGAGCGACATCGTCTTCCTGGGCGACGTCGGCGAGGAAGGCCTCGGCGACCTGCGCGGCGTGCGCTACTTCTTCACCAAGGGCAAGTACAAGGACCAGGTCAAGTACTTCTACTCGCTTGATGGCAGCAGCACGACTCGCCTCACGAACTGCGGCGTCGGGTCGAAGCGCTACCGCGTGACCTACAAGGGTCCTGGCGGGCACAGCTTTGGCGCGTTCGGGCTCGTCAACCCCATGGCTGCAATGGCCCAGACGGTGGTCGAGATGTACAAGATCCAGACACCCGCGAAGCCGAAGACCACGTACTCTGCGAGCGTGACGCAAGGGGGCACGTCCGTGAACTCTATCCCGAACGAGGTCTGGATGGAGTTCGACATGCGCTCCGAGGACGCCAAGGAACTCGACCGGCTCGAGAAGCGCTTCCTGGCCATCGTGAACCAGTCCCTGGAGACGGAGAACTTCGCCCGGTCGACCAAGGAAGGATCGATCACGGCGGACATCAAACTCGTGGGTGACCGACCCGCCGGGCGAACGGACGAAAAGACAGACCTGGTGCAACTGACAACGGCCGCCTTCCTAGCGAACGGGAGCAAGCCGACCTATGAGTGCGGCTCGACCGATTCGAACATGCCCATGAGCTTGGGCATACCGGCGGTCACGATCCCCCGTGTCGGCAAGGCGGACCGCTCCCACTCGCTCGATGAGTGGATCGACACCGATCCGGAGAGCAACCACAATGTGAAGAAAACGATCCTGACTACCGTGCTGGCGGTCTCTGGGGCTCAATGATGAATGGGCTGGACCAGGCACTTGCGCCCGGTCCAGCCCATAGCCAGTTGGCCCTCGTTGCCGGATCCTGTTCACCGCGTTGGTAAACTTGGAGCACTTTGACATGGCAACAGGCGCGTCCAGGGTTCTGGCCATGCTGGCCACCGGACATTGAGGCTTGACGTATGTCTGGGAGTTGCCGACCATTTTGACGACGTTGAATGCCACTCTGGCCCAATAGGCTACGATCAACGGCTTGCCATTGTCCTGGACGGGGAAGAGCTGCCAAAACGTGCCTCCGTATACCTCGGGGTGAACACGAACGCCACCGTCGTACCGCTGGGGGCGGCCTTCTGGCCGTCACGCTGAATAGCGAGAGGTCATCTGCTTAGGTTCCATGAGTTCTCGAAAGACCAGGAATGGCACGAGGCGGAAGCAACGCATTGGACTGCTCGTCCAGCCTGAGCGGACCTTCGGAAAGAACAGGGGAGTCCTCAGTTCGGCCGTGAAT
Source organism: Microvirga arvi (assembly GCF_016892765.1). GTDB lineage: Bacteria > Pseudomonadota > Alphaproteobacteria > Rhizobiales > Beijerinckiaceae > Microvirga > Microvirga arvi. Next base: position 3,825 of record NZ_JAFEMD010000110.1, on the reverse strand, counting down.
TCCAGTGATCTCGGTAACTCCTTTCCGCCCGAATTCAACGCACGGTCAGGTGCCGGCCGAGGATTGCTCAAGCTCTGCGGCGATGCCGCGCAGCGCCTGCTCGAAGGCGCTGGCCGGCTGACCGCCAGAGATCAGCCATCTCCCGTTGATGACGACGGCGGGGACCGAGCGGATGCCGCGGGAGATCCATTCCCGCTCGGCTTCACGAACCTCCTCGGAATAGCGCCCCGACAACAAGACCTCGCGCGCCTCATCCCCGTCGAGACCCGCCGCGACGGCCGCATCCACCAGCACCCCATGGTCGGACACGTTCGCGCCATCCGTGAAGTTCGCCTTGAACAGAGAGTGCTTCAGCTCCTGCTGACGCCCGACAGTCCCTGCCCAGTGCAGCAGGCGGTGGGCATCGAACGTGTTGTAGATCCGGCTCTCCTCCGACATGTTGAACGTGAAGCCAACCTCGGCCCCGCGCGATCGGATCATCGCGCGGCTGGCGGCCGACTGCTCTGCCGTGGAGCCATATTTCTCCGTGATATGCTCCCCGAGGTTCTGTCCCCCTGCGGGCATATTGGGATTGAGCTCGAACGGCTGAAAGGTGATGTCGGCCTCGACCGCGTCCGCAGCGTTGGCCAGCGCCTGCTCAAGCCCCCGCAGGCCAATGACGCACCACGGGCACGCCACGTCAGAAACAAAGTCGATCTTCAGGTGCTGGGTCATGGCGCGGCTCGTGGTTGTTCTTGGAAAGCTTAAGGTCACGGAATCGCTGAGATATCATAGTGTCGAGACGTTCAGGGATGAACCTTCAAGGCGCTCGTTCACTTTCAAGAGATCCCAACGGCGGGTTCGCGCCACCGGATGCGAGACTGAGGCTTCGCAACTTCACCGATGGAGGCGCATGGCCTCATCATGCGTTACAACCGTCCGGCCGCGGGGTTCGTCGATTCAGATGAATTCCCCCAGTTTCAGGAGCAGCAGGAATGACCGATTCATCCGATTACGTGCCGCCGAAGGTCTGGACCTGGAACAAGAGCAGCGGCGGGAGCCCCGTCACAAGCCTCAACCGCCCGACCGCGGGGGCGACCCATGAAAAGGAGCTGCCCGTCGGCCGCCACCCCTTGCAGCTCTACTCGTTGGGAACCCCCAACGGCCAGAAGGTCACAATCCTGCTGGAGGAGATGCTGGCGCTGGGTCATTCCGGCGCGGAGTACGACGCCTGGCTGATCAGGATCGGCGAAGGCGACCAGTTCAGCAGCGGCTTTGTGGCGGTGAACCCGAACTCCAAGATTCCCGCCCTGGTTGACCGCTCCGGCCCGGCCCCAATCCGGGTCTTCGAGTCTGGTGCGATCCTCCTCTACCTCGCGGAGAAGTTCGGAGCCTTCCTCCCAACGGCGGCCGGTCCGCGTGCCGAATGCCTGTCCTGGCTGTTCTGGCAGATGGGTAGCGCGCCCTATCTGGGAGGCGGCTTCGGGCACTTCTACGCCTACGCGCCGGTGAAGATCGAGTATGCGATCGACCGGTTCACGATGGAGACGAAGCGGCTGCTCGACGTGCTCGACAGGCGGCTTGCGGCCAACGAATACGTAGCAGGGCCCGAGTACACGATCGCCGACATGGCCATCTGGCCGTGGTACGGCGGCCTGGTTCAGGGGCGGTTGTACGAGGCGGGCGAGTTTTTGTCCGTGCAGGACTACCGGCACGTCAGACGCTGGGCCGATGCGATCGGCGAACGTCCCGCCGTCAAGCGTGGGCGGACTGTGAACCGCACTTCAGGCGAGCCGTCCGAGCAGTTGCACGAACGCCATGACCCCAGCGACTTCGGCACCGTGACCCAGGACAAGGTGGCCGCGCGGGAGTAGCCGCCCGCCAAGCACGAGCAAAGGTCCCGGACGAGGATGGCCGCGGATGTTGTGTACTGGAGGAGGACCATGCGTTGCGACGTGGTCTTCTCGGACGTGGTGCTGGGGATGAGCAGAGTTATGCAGTTAAGGATGTTTGCAGGATTGCGTACCGCTCTGTCAAAGGTGCTGCCTACACTCGCCTGAGCCTTCCAGGGGGTTATGGCATGAAGAGGTTGGTCACGGTCACCGGTCCTGTAGCGGCCGCCCAGATGGACGGGTATCTCATCGAGGAACGCCTCCTCGATCACATCATGATCCAGGTCATCGACAAGGGCGGCGGGAACCTGGAGATCGCGTTTGATGAGAGAGACCGATGCTACCTGTCTCAATTCTCTGCCGAGCAACTGGCCGAGTGGTTGCAGGAAGCGATGCTCCATGTCGAAGCGGCATGTCCGCTGGAGACACACGATGGCAAAGCCGCCTGGATCGCCGAGTTGGCGCCACCAAAAGCTAGAGCGTCCATCAAGGCCATGCGACCGGCACGGCAGGAGCACGATCTTCCGGCTGGCCTGGAGTTCTTGAGGCGGACTTAATTTTCCTTCGCTTGTTTGTGCCAATGAACCGAACGGCCACGCTGTCATTGTTATGGTTGAGGACAACCACTCCTCGGTACGGCCGGCCTGCGGCCCAGCAGATGAGAGAATGACAATGGCTCGAACCAAAAAGGACGACACTTCCCAACCCAGCAGAAGCCGGAAAACGCCGGAGCGGTCCACGACGAAATCCTCCTCGCGGTCTGCCACCAAGAAGCAAACGGGCGCTACCAAGCGTGCTCAGCCCAAAGCAATGGCTGGCTCCCGGTCCGCGACGAAGTCCCAGGCTGTTCCCACGAAGGCCCGCTCCTCCGCAGGATCGCGCACGGCAGCACGCTCGACCTCCGGCACATCGCGATCGCGGTCCACGACGCAGGCCCGCTCCGCATCACGCTCGCAGGGCGGCCTGCTGAACCCGATGGCCTGGCTCTCGACCCTGGAGACAACGCTCACCTCCCCACAGGCACGGGCTGTGATGGCAGAGGCCCTCAGAGCCGTCGCGAACGTGCTGGAGAAGCCGCAGGGCAGCGAGCAAGGCCAAGGCGGCGGAACACAAGAAGGCCGGAATGCCGTGTCGGCCGCCGGAAGCCTTGGCGCCGAGATCGTTGCTGCTCCGCTGGAGGTCGCCGCGGCTGCCATTGGTGCCGCAGGCGAGGTCGTGACCAGCGCCCTTGGCGGATCTCCAGGCGGGGACGGTGGCAGTGGCGCCAGCCGGAAAGGCGGCAGGCGGTCCTCCTCACGGAAGAAATCCTTGGCGGCTAGCGAGTAGCCAGCCTTGTGGCTGAAGATCGGACGGCACTGCATCACGAGACAAAGTGAGAAGGCCGCCTCACTACCGAAAGATCGAAGACGTTATCAGGCCGCCTCAGCGACGGGAGCGGGACCCGCTTCGTCCATGGCGCGCATGTAGACATCGAGCAGGCTTCCGTGCTCGTCGCGCTCGTCCTGATCCTGCTTGCGCAGCTTGATGATCTCTTTGAGGATCTTCACGTCGAAGCCCTCACCCTTGGCCTCGGAGAAGATTTCCTTCTTGGCTTCGTTCAGTTCCTTGATCTCGTTCTCGATCTGCTCAATGCGCTCCACGAACGAGCGGATCCGGTTGCCCGGAATTCCAACGACGTCACTCATGGCTTCTCCTTTGCCGTATGTGGATCGGCACTATCGGGCAGGTGTGTAATCACCCCGTTAACCCAGAGGATCACTCGCGCAGGGAGCCGCTGGAAGAGAACGTCAGGAGCTGGCACTTCTCTGAAGTGAGGTGCGTGTCAGCTCTAGCAGCGAATACCGGACGTTCCTGAAGAGCGAGGGAACTACCGTGCCTGACCCAGCCTGTTCTCTAATTCCGGGTTTGGGGTCAAGCTCTCTGTGAGCATCCTTGCCGGGTCCATGGTTCTCTC
>NZ_JAFEMD010000010.1 GCF_016892765.1 Microvirga arvi | reverse complement strand
CGGTGGCGACGACGACATCTGGTCGGGCCGTCTCCGCATCCAGCGCGACTTCTAATCAGCTCGTCTGATTGGACAGGGAAACCCCGGTGGCAACACCGGGGTTTTTCTTTTTTGCCGCCTTCCTAGCCACAGCCCGAAGGCACCTCGTCCCTGCTGGGAGAGCACAAGCCCTCGTGAGGTCCGAGAGGGTCTGCGGCTGTCTAAAGCATCGGACCCGAAAGTGGACTTGCGCTTTTGGGATTCATTCCGATGCACACTCTCTGAGCTGAAGCATCGTTCGGAGCGGACCCGGAGGTCCGCACGATGCGCTAGACTGAGGCCTCTGCCTCGACGATGAAGACGCGGATTATCTCGATGAGGTTGCCGTCGAGGGCAGGGGCGTGACCCTGACCGGGCACCGTCACGGCACTGAGACGTGGGTGGCGTGCCTGCATCGCTTGGATAGTCTCGGCTGAGAGCAGGTCGGAATGGCTGCCACGGATGACGAGAGCTGGAAAGGGCTTCAATCCCTCGAAGAGAGGCCATAGATCCGGCAACGGTGCCTCAAGATCGAGACCTTCAAGAGTTTTCATCAGGTTCGGATCGTAGTTGAGGAAAAGCCCTTTCTCCCCCTCGCGCCAGGTGCCCCGCGCCATGGCGTCCCATTGCCGGTCCGTGAATCCGCGAAACTGAGATCCGGAGAACTGGCGCAGGATCTGAACGCCCTCCTGCAAGCTGCGGGGCGTCGGCAGCTTGCCGACATAACCCTTGATGCGCATGAGGCCCCCGGCCTCAAGAACAGGGCCAACATCGTTGAGAACCGCACCGGCAATGAGCGTCGGACGGACCGCGCTCAGGGCCATGGTGATCAAGCCGCCCCGAGAGGTGCCGACGAAGACGGCCTTCTCAATACCGGCCGCCGTCAGAACCTGCAGGGTGTCGTTTAGCTCGACCTTGACGTCGTAGTTGCGCCAATCCTTGTCCCATTCGGAGCGCCCCCGCCCCCGGTAATCCAGAGACAGAACCCGGCGAGGGCGGATTTCGTCGTTGCTCAGGGCTTGGGCCAGCTCGTGAAAATCCTCGGACGAGCGGGCAAGGCCGGAAAGGCATACGACCGGCAGGGCGCCGCCCGTGTCGGGCCCGTAATCGCGCGCATAAAGGCGCAGACCATCGGCTGCGGATACGAAAAGATCGCGATAGGAACTGCTCATCTCAATCCAGTGTCAGAAAGGTTAGATGAGCAGCATAGTGCATCTGGAATTCATGGGATCCAAAGGCAGCGTCCGGTTTTCCATATGATGCGCAACTCGTCTTCAATGTGTGTTCCGGCGCTATGCAGGGATCGTCTCTTGAAAAAGGCGCTAGTTTGTCCCTGCCGCATCCGCAGTGGCCGGAGCCGCCGGTAGGTTTCTTTCGTTCAGGCGCTGCCGGTAGACCCTGAGGTTCTCGAGGACGCGCTGCACATAGTTGCGGGTCTCGTAAAAGGGGATGCGCTCGACCCAATCAACCTCGTCCACGTCCGGCTTGCGAGGGTCGCCGTAGGACCTGACCCACTTGATCACGTTGCCGCCGCCCGCGTTGTAGGACGCGAAGGCAAGGATGTGGGAGCCTTTCCAATCTTCCATCAGTTCGCCGAGATGGGCCGAGCCGATTTTCGCATTGTAAGAGGGATCCTCGATCAGGCGCTTCAAGTCGAACCCGACGCCGAAGCGCTTGGCCGTTCTCATGGCGGTGGCCGGCATGAGCTGCATGAGGCCGCGAGCCCCGGCACTCGAGATGGCGCGCGGGTTGAAGGCGCTTTCCTGCCGGGCGATGGCATAGACCATGGCGGGTTCCACCTCGTCGCCGACCGATACGAAATCGGGAATGGCAGCCAGCGGATAGGCGTGCTGATCGAGGGGGAAGCCCCGCTGCAGAGCGGTCTTGCCGATGACGAGAACGGCGCGGGGGTTCTGTTGCGATGTGGCAAGGCCGGCCAGGGCATCGAGCTGACCGGGATCACTCAGGGTCTGGGCGAGATCCGAATAAAGGCTGAGGGTCAGGTCCTGCTCCCCGATCTGCTGCAGCCATTGCAGGGCTTGGACGGGGACACGCGCATCGAAGGCCTTGCGCTCGTCCTCGGTCAGAGGGGCAACCTTCCTCAAGGCAATGGTTCGACCGAGCTTCGCCTGAGCCAGCTGCCCGTAATAGGTCGTCGGCTGGTCGGCGGCGCGCTCGTAGAAGAGCCTTGCATTCTGCGCCTCACCGGCGGCTTCCGCCGCGCGGCCCTGCCAATAAGCGATGCGGGAGATGGAGATGGGAGTCGAGGCCGTCTTGGCGACGGCGGCGAAATGCTGAACGGCCTTTGCCGGCTCGTTCAGAAAGCGCAGGGCGATCCAGCCCGCATGGAACTCCGCCTCGATCTGCTGCACCGGAGATTCGGCGGCATGATGGCTTGCGACATCATAAGCCGTCTTGGCGTCGCCTTTGTCGAGAAGCTCACGGGTGATCAGGCGTTGCTCGGCCCACCATTCGTCGCCGTCGACCCTGAGTTCGGGATCGCGCGGCGCCTGCATGATGATGCTGGCAGCCTCAGCCAGGTTGTTGCTGCGGCGCTGCAGCAGGGCGCGGGAAAACAGGTAAGAAGGGTCGTCTCGCAGGGAGGCTGGCACGGCGGCGAAAGCCTTCTGAGCCTTCTTCTTGCCCTGGAAGACCGCCATGCGGGCTTTCACGAGGAGCTCGTGGTCCCTGCCGGCGTAACCGGCCGCCCGCTGCGCTCCGCCCCAGTTCTCCTTCAGGAGAAGCCGTTCCATACGGAAGCGATGATCGGCCTGGGTCAGCACGCCGGGAAAGCGATCGAGGATGCGGCGCTCTATATCGGGACCGAAAGTGTCCTCGCGCCATGCATGGCGGATCGTGTCGTTCGCCTCCTGCTCGAGACCATCCGCCTTGAGAGCAAAGGCGAGGGCGATCCGCCCGGCGGCAGTTAGAGGAGGCTGCTTGGAGAAGAAGTAGCGGACCTGGGGCGGCGACCTGCGCTCGGCCAGCAATGTATCCTCGCTTCTGCGCCGGAGCTGGCTGGTCACGGGCCAGTCCGGATAATCCTTCTGGAAGGCCATGATGCGGTCGAAGCCGACAGGGGTGCCGCTGCGGATGGCAAACCATTCCGAAAGGGCATGGGCGGCTGGATGGGAAAGCTTCGTCTTGAGGATCTGAGCCTCGGTCAGATCGTTGTCCCGATAGGCCTTGAAGATCCCGGCTAAGTGTTCCAGGTCTCCCAGCACCGGACTGGCAGGCACGAAGCTCTCCAGGGTCGTGGCCTGGGAGGTGTCCGTTCGAGCCGGGGGGATTTCCGTGGCCTGGACCGCAAGTGTGGAGATTTGGACAAGCGCGACGGATGTCACAAGACGTATGAAAAGACGCATATTGAGGCTCACCCGCTAACCCCTTTGCTGCCGCCCATCTTTCGATTGTGACGACGTATCTCTTGAGGAAACACTAAGAGCCGAGCTAGGACAACTCCCCGAACGAACGTTTGCGCGCATGCGCCGCACCTCCTATGTGTTAAACCCTTGTGGCCCTTAGGACCCCGGCGCAATTTACCGAGGAACATCATGACTCAATTCAAAGGCTCCATCACGGCTCTGGTGACCCCCTTCAAGGACGGGGCCGTCGATGAGGCGGCGTTCCGGGCCTTCATCAACTGGCAGATTCAGGAGGGCACGAGCGGCCTCGTCCCGGTGGGAACGACCGGCGAGAGCCCGACGCTGAGCCACAAGGAACATGACAGGGTCGTCGAGATCTGCGTCGAGGAGGCGAAGGGCAGGGTGCCCGTCATCGCCGGCGCCGGCTCCAACAGCACGGCGGAGGCCGTCGCCTTCTCAAAGAATGCGGAAAAGGTCGGTGCCGATGCAGTGTTGATCGTGACGCCCTACTACAACAAGCCGACGCAGGAAGGCCTCTATCAGCATTTCAAGGCGATCAACGACGCCATCGGCATCCCGATCTTCATCTACAACATTCCCGGCCGCTCCGTGATCGACATGTCGGTGGAGACGATGGCGCGGCTCTTCGAGTTGAAGAACATCGCCGGCGTGAAGGACGCCACAGCCAACATGGCGCGGGTGAGCCTGCAGCGGCAGATGATGGGGCCGGATTTCATCCAGCTCTCCGGCGAGGATGCCACGGCTCTCGGCTTCATGGCCCATGGCGGCCATGGCTGCATTTCCGTGACCTCGAACGTGGCGCCCCGCCTCTGCGCGGAAATGCAGAATGCCTGCCTCAACGGTGACTACGCCTCGGCCCTGAAGGTGCAGGACCGGCTCATGCCCCTGCATACGAATCTCTTCATCGAGACCAATCCGACGCCGGTGAAGTACGCGGCATCACTGCTCGGTCTCATGGGGGATGATGTGCGCCTGCCGCTGGTGCCCGCTTCCGAGAATGCCAAGCAGGCCGTTCGCTCGGCCATGGTCCATGCGGGCCTGATCAACGCATAAAAACAGAGCTCATGGCAAAAGACCCGAAGAGTCCCAACCGAACCGTCGCCGATAACCGAAAGGCGCGGTTCAACTACGAGATCCTCGACACCTACGAGGCAGGGATCGCGCTCACCGGCACGGAAGTCAAATCCCTGCGTCAGGGAAAGGCGACCATCGGCGAGGCCTATGCGGGCCCGTCGGGTGAGGAGTTCTATCTCTTCAACGCCTATATCCCGGAGTACCTCCAGGCCAACCGCTTCAATCATGAAACCAAGCGGCCTCGGCGTCTTCTCCTGCACAAGCACCAGATCAACAAGCTGATCGGCGCCACGCAGCGGGAGGGGTTCACCGTGATCCCGCTCAAGATCTATTTCAACGATCGCGGGCGGGCGAAGGTGGAACTCGGCCTCGGACGGGGCAAGAAGCTCCACGACAAGCGCGAGACGGAGAAAGAGCGCTCCTGGAACCGGGAGAAGGCTCGCCTCATGCGCGAGAAGGGCTGACGCAACGGCATTGTGCGCTATGTCCTTATCTCCTGCTTGGGAGGAAGTCATGGCGTCCGTGGCTCTGGTTTCGGTTCTTGGTCCCGATCGGGTCGGGCTCGTCGCGGCCATCGCCGAGCACCTGTTCAACATCGGCGTGAACCTGAGGGACACGACCTTTGCGGCTCTCGGATCCGGTGCCGAGTTCGTGGCCCTGTGCGAGCTCCCTCCGGGTTTGGCGGCAGGCGAGGTCGAGGCCGGTCTCAAACAGCTTCCGGAACTCGAGGGCGCGGAGATCCGAGCCGTCCCCTATGCCTTCGATCCGAGTCCCGGTCCTGCGGGAAGCGTCACGCACCGCATCGCCATCAGCGGCGGCGACCAGCTCGGTCTCGTGGCGCGTCTGGCGGAGGTCTTCAAGCAATACGGGGCGAACATCGTGCGCCTCGAAGCGCGCAAGCTTCCCGACGCGGAAGGCGGGCTCTATGTGACGCGCTTCGCGGTCTCGATACCGGCTGAGCGGACGGATCTATGCCTGGCCACCGTCAGCAATACCGCCGGTGCGCTCGGCTTGAACTGCGAGGTCGAGGAGAGTTCGCTCTAATCCAAAAGGAAATGGCCGGGGCAGGCCCGGCCACGATGGTCCTCCGGCAGAATGCTGCAGTCTCAGACGTCGAGATCGTCGTCCTGCGGCTGGCGGATGCCGTAGCGGCTCTCGAGGGCGCCATTGCGCGGCGGCTGCTGGGTGCGCGAACGCTCGCCGCTCTCGCCCATGGGGCGCTGCGGGCGATCCGAGGGATCGCGGCCGATGCGGGAGGCCAACTGCGACAAGTCGAGGAACTCGTCAGCCTGACGGCGAAGCTCGTCGGCCACCATCGGCGGCTGCGTGGTGACGGTCGACACGACCGAAACCCGCACGCCCCGGCGCTGCATGGCCTCGACGAGGGAGCGGAAATCGCCGTCGCCGGAAAACAGGACCATGTGATCGATGTAGGGCGAGAGCTCCAGCGCATCGATGGCGAGCTCGATGTCCATATTGCCCTTGACCTTGCGGCGGCCGGCGGAATCGACAAATTCCTTGGTCGGCTTCGTCACCACCCGATAGCCATTGTAATCAAGCCAATCGATCAAGGGGCGGATGGAAGAATATTCCTGATCTTCTACAAGCGCCGTGTAGTAAAAGGCCCTCACGAGCGAGCCGCGACCCTGAAACTCCTTCAGGAGGCGCTTGTAATCGATATCGAAGCCGAGAGTTTTGGTAGTAGCGTATAGGTTGGCTCCATCAATGAAGAGCGCGATCCGCTGCTGGCCTGACATAAGTATTCTCTATTTGTATCTGCCGGAGCAGCATAACAACCTTCATTATTCAAGCGACATCTATTATTTACGCTGGCAATATAATTGCGCGATAAAAGTATGACGTGCCCAAGAACAGGCTGTTATTAACCCTTCGGACGAGTAAACCTGACAATGGAAAATACTTAATGGCGTGTAAATTCCAAGAGTCAAGTTGTCAGAACCAAGGCAGTCAACCCTTTGTGTGACAAATAAACAGCTATTTTGATTTCAGGCTTCGGCTGCCCGGTTTGATGGCCGGAAGGGCCGCCAGTTCGGGGGGGAGCTGGTCGGGAGGATAGGCGGGAATGTCGAGCTGCACGAGGGAAACCAAGGGCACGCCGAGGTCCGCTTTGCCGCCTGAGCGGTCGATGAGGCAGGCCGCTCCAAGGAGCGTTCCGGGATGCTCACGCAAGGCCGTCAGGCATTCCCGAGAGGAAAGCCCGGTCGTCACGATGTCTTCCACCATGACCACGCGAGCGCCCTCCGGAATCGTGAACCCGCGGCGCAGGACGAAAACCCCGTTCTCCCGCTCGACGAAGATCGCTTTGCAGCCCAGATGCCGGGCCGTCTCGTAGCCGGGAACGATGCCGCCGACAGCCGGGGAGACCACATAGTCGACAGACCCGAATGTCCCCTTGATCTTCTCCGCCAGCGCCTTGCAGACTCGCTCGGTCCGTGCCGGATCCTGGAACACGAACATCTTCTGCAGAAAGACCGGGCTGTGCAGACCCGACGAAAGGACGAAGTGCCCCTCCAGAAGCGCGCCTGCGGAGCGGAATTCATCGAGAACATCGTTCGGGGTCATGGGGCGTCTCCTGCTCAAGGGCTTTTGGCAGTCTGTCGAACGAGAGGCAAGGGAAAGCGAGAAGAAGGCCCTCTCACCGGGATCTCATGAGCGGCCGAAGAGGCCACCCTCATTTGATACCCCGGACAACCATCGCGGCAAATCCGCGAGCGACGGCAACTCGGCGAAGCGTGGATGGTCGGTGGGGAGTGGCGCATCCTCATGCGCCCAGACCAAGTGAAATGGAATGAGCGCCGCATAGCTGCCGGCTTCGAGGGCAGGCAGCACATCAGAGCGCACGGAATTGCCGGCCATCGCAGCGTGCTCAGGTCCCGTGCCATGGCGCGAGAAGATGCGGGCATAGGTCTCTGCCTTCTTCTCACTGACGATCTCGACGCCCGAGAAGAAACGGCCGAGGCCGGAGGCGGCGAGCTTCGATTCCTGATGGAACAGGTCGCCCTTGGTGATCAGCACGAGCCTGTATGCCGCCGAGAGCGCTTCGAGCGCCTCATGAACACCGGGCAGTGGCTCCACGGGATGGTTCATCAGCTCACGGCCCACGGCGAGGATCTCGCTGACGGCGTGGCTTGAGACACTACCGTTGCTCACCAGAAGGGCAGTCTCAAGCATCGAGAGCGTGAAGCCCTTCGCGCCATAGCCGTAGAGGCCGAGATTGCGCTTTTCCGTCGCCGTTATCTCCCCTTCGAGCCTTTCCGCATCGACGAAGTCCGAGAGCAGTTCGTTGAAGCGCTGGCGCGTCAGCTGGTAGAAGGTTTCGTTGTGCCAGAGCGTGTCGTCGGCATCGAGACCAAGAACGGTGACGGTCATCGGGGATTCCTGGGGTGCCTCTTCAGGGGCGCCGTTGCGCTGCCTGCACGAACGCGCTGAACAATCTGTTGCCGGGATTGTCCTGGGTCGCGAAGGCCTCCGGATGCCACTGGACGCCGATGGCGAAACGCTTGGCAGGAATCTCGACGGCCTCGATCACACCATCATCCGCCCTGGCGGCCACGACGGCTTGATCGGACACGGCAACGACGGCTTCCTGATGACGGCTGTTCACCTCGAGTCTTGCTGTGCCCAGGATGCGCGAAAGCACCGTACCCGGCACGATCTCGACGGAGTGCATGGCGGTCCGATCGTCATGGATGAGAATATGCGAGCCGGTTTTGCGCACCTCGTGCACCATGCGGCTGCCATGGAGGCAGGCGAGCATCTGCATGCCGTTGCAGATGCCGAGCACCGGCTTGTCGCGATCGAGGAACCCGCGCATGAGCGCCTGCTCGACCTCGAGCCGCTCCGAGGATGGATAGCGTGATTCATCGCCGGGGGCGTACCAGTCGCGAGGAAAGCGGATGCGCCCGCCGACGCTCACGAAGCCGTCGAACTCCTCGGTCACCAGATCGATCATCTCATCGACATACGGAATGCCGAAGGGAAGTCCTCCGGCGCGCTGGACGGCGACGAAATAAGCCTTCGTCGTCTCGTAGCGCGTGCCGTCGCCACTGGTGTTCTCGTCCATGATGACGGCGATGCGAGGTTTAGCTGACATGGGTTCTATCCGGTTACGCGGTCGACGCGACTCACCACGCGCTTGGCGCGCAGCTCGGCGATGATGGCATTGAGATGCTTCAAATCCCAGACCGTCAGGTCGATGGTCATATCGGTGAAGTCCTGCGTGCGCCGCTTCATGGAGACGTTGTCGATGTTGCCGTCGTGATCGGCGATCACCTGGGTGATCTGGGCCAGCGATCCGGGCTCGTTGATCGACTGCAGCTTGATGCGCGCCGGGAATCGCTGGGTGGAGTCGGATTCCAGGTCCCACCGCACGTCGATCCAGCGGTCGGGCTCATTGTCGAAGGCTGCGAGCGACGATGACTGGATCGGGTAGATCGTCACACCCTCGCCGGGGGTCAGAATGCCGACGATGCGGTCGCCCGGCACGGCCCCGCCTTCGGGGGCGAAGTGGATCGGCATGTCCGTGTTGAGGCCGCGGATCGGGATGCCGCTCGAATGCTCGCCCGCGCTTTTCTTGGTCGCGCCGTCGGGTTGCCCACCGCCCTTGCCGTCGCTGCCGGAGCGCCTCTCCTCGAGATAGTCGGGATAGACGGCCCGCACCACGTCGCCTGAGAACATCTCGCCACGGCCGACCGCCGCCAGAACATCCTCGGCGGAGGCTCGAGCCAGCCGGGGAAGGGCGCCCTTGAGCTTCTCGTCGGAGAAGGGCCGGCCGGCACGCTCGAAAGCACGCTCCAGGATCTGGTGGCCGAGGCCGGTATATTGGCGGCGCACGGCCGCCCGTGTGGCGCGGCGGATCGAGGCGCGCGCCTTGCCGGTGACCACGAGGGACTCCCAGGCCGCCGGCGGCGTCTGGCCCTCGGCGCGCACGATCTCGACCTCGTCACCGTTCTGCAGCTCGGTGAGAAGCGGCGCCATGCGGCCGTTGATCTTGCAGCCGACCGCCGTGTTGCCGACGTCGGTGTGCACCGCATAGGCGAAGTCGATCGGCGTCGCGCCGCGGGGCAGGGCAATCAGGCGGCCCTTGGGCGTGAAGCAGAAGACCTGGTCGTGGAAGAGTTCGAGCTTCGTGTGCTCGAGGAACTCCTCCGGATTGTCGCCCTCGGCCAGGAGGTCGATGGTGCGCCGCAGCCACTGATAGGCCCGGCTTTCCTTGGCGAGGCGGGAATTGTCGTTGACGCCCTCCTTGTAGAGGGCATGCGCCGCAATGCCGAATTCCGCCACCTCGTCCATGTCCCCGGTGCGGATCTGGAGTTCCACGCGCTGGCTGCCGGGGCCGATCACCGTGGTGTGGATCGAGCGGTAGTCGTTCTGCTTCGGGGTCGAGATGTAGTCCTTGTACCGCCCCGGCACCATGGGCCAGCTGGTATGGACGATGCCGAGCGCCCGGTAGCATTCGTCGATGGTGTTGACGATGATCCGGAAGGCGAAAATGTCGGACAATTGCTCGAAGGAGACGGATTTCCGCTCCATCTTGCGCCAGATGGAATAGGGCCGCTTCTGGCGGCCCGTGACCTCGGCTTCGATCCCCTGCGCGCGCAGCTTGGTGGTCAGCGTGCGTTCGATCTCGTCGACGAGCTTCTCGCTCTTGGTGGAGAGCTCGTGCAGATGGCGCTTGATGGCCTCATAGGCCTCCGGATCGAGGTTCTGGAAGGACAGCTCCTCCAGCTCCTCGCGCATCTCCTGGATACCCATGCGGCCGGCCAGCGGCGCATAGATGTCGAGGGTCTCCTCGGCGATGCGCTTGCGCTTCTCCGGCGGCATGAACTGGAGCGTGCGCATGTTGTGCAGGCGGTCGGCGAGCTTGACCAGGAGGACGCGCACGTCGTCGGCAACCGCCAGAAGCAGCTTGCGGAAGTTTTCCCCTTGAGCCGCCCGCTTGGAGACGAGGTCGAGCCGCTTGATCTTCGTCAGGCCGTCGACGAGGGCACCGATCTGCGGACCGAACGTCCTGTTGATCTCCTCGAGCGTCGCCTGGGTGTCCTCTACCGTATCGTGAAGGACAGCCGCCGCGATGGTGGCGTCGTCGAGCTTGAGGTCGGTCAGGATGGCGGCCACCTCGAGAGGGTGGCCGAAGAACAGGTCGCCGGATGCGCGCTTCTGGGTGCCATGGGCCATCATGGCATACACGTAAGCACGGTTGAGAAGCGCCTCGTCGGTGGAGGGGTTGTAGCGCTTGACCCGCTCGACGAGTTCGTACTGGCGCATCATGCGGCCGGAATCTCCTTTGGCCCGATCTATTTTGCTGAAGTCACGAAGGTATTGAAGATATTGTACAACGTCTTCCGATCGCAAGCTGAATAGCTTGCCGCAGGGCAGGCATGCAGGTCGTGGTTAAGCCGCGGCCAACAAAAAAGCCCGGCCGAGAGCCGGGCTTTTGAAAAAGGGTTATTGGCCGCTTATTCGCGGTCGTCGTCGTCCGCGCTGCTGCTCGGGGGCACGAGGCCCTCGAGGCCCCGGAGCAGGTCGTCCTCGCTCATGCGGTCGAACTGCACGTCTGCGTCGTTGTCGCTGCCCGTGGAGGGAGCAGCGGCGGTGTTGCTGAGCATCGGAACGGCTTCGGCCTCCGGCTCATCCACCTCGACATACTTCTGCATGGAGTGGATGAGCTGCTCCTTCAGGTCGTCCGGAGCGATGGTCTCGTCCGCGATCTCACGAAGCGCCACGACCGGGTTCTTGTCGCGGTCGCGGTCGATGGTGAGGGGCGAGCCCGACGAAATGAGGCGGGCCCGGTGGCTGGCCAGCAGCACGAGCTCAAACCGGTTGTCGACCTTGTCGATGCAGTCTTCGACGGTCACGCGAGCCATGCGGGGCTCCTTCTTCAGGTTCAAGGAATATCGGAAGGGGGACCGGATACACCGGTTGTCTCAAGAAAACAAGAGGATGCGTCCTGTGGCAGGAGCTTGGCCCCAAGCCGGCGGTCACGTGTGAGGGCGCACGGCGGAGGTAATCCGGGCTGGGTAGTGTTTCCTAAGGTTAAGCCTGAGAGGATTGATCTTGAGAACCTTGAGTTCCGTTCTGAGAAGTCTCGGTCATGTCCTGACGATGTCCTGAGCCAGCTGAGCCTGCAGAGGCCTCCGGTCAACCGGCAGATGCTGCGGGGGTGGCGGCGCCTTATCTGATCACAGGTCAAGTGCGAAGCGGAACGCTCTCCGCCTTGACTCCTTGCCTTCCGGGTGCGAGTCCCGCGCGGATTCGTTGAACTGAGGGTTCCATTCCTGATGACGCGCGCATTCATTTTCCCCGGCCAGGGAAGCCAGACGGTCGGGATGGGCAAGGCCCTTGCCGATGCCTTTCCGCAGGCTAAGGCCGTTTTCGACGAGGTGGATGAGGCTCTCTCCCAGAAGCTCTCCACCCTCATGTGGGAGGGGCCGGCGGAGGACCTGACCCTCACGGCCAATACCCAGCCAGCCCTGATGGCGGTCAGCCTGGCGGCGATCCGCGTCCTGGAGGCCGAGGCCGGTCTTGATCTCAAGAAGCATGCTGCCTACGTGGCTGGCCACTCGCTCGGCGAGTATTCGGCGCTTGCCGCTGCCGGCAGCCTATCCATCTCCGATACGGCCCGGCTTCTGAGGATCCGCGGGAACGCCATGCAGAATGCCGTTCCCTTGGGGCAGGGCGCCATGGCGGCGCTTCTGGGCCTCGAATATGACGCGGCCCTCGAAGTCGCCCGCGAGGCAGCTCAGGGCGAGGTCTGCGATGCAGCCAACGACAACGGCGGGGCCCAGGTCGTGGTGTCCGGTCACAAGGCCGCGGTCGAGCGGGCGGTGGCCTTGGCTCAGACCAAGGGCGCCAAGCGCGCCGTCATGCTGGCTGTGTCCGCCCCCTTCCATTGCGCCCTCATGCAGCCGGCGGCTGACGCCATGCGAGAAGCTCTGGACAGCGTGAAGGTGAGCGCCCCGGTCGTTCCGGTCGTGGCGAATGTGGAGGCAGCCCCCATCACCGATCCGGCCGCGATCCGTGATGCCCTTGTCCGCCAGGTCACCGGCACCGTGCGCTGGCGCGAGAGCGTGGCTTACATGGCGGCTCAGGGCGTTGATTCATTCTATGAGGTCGGCTCGGGCAAGGTGCTGACCGGCCTTGTGAAACGCATCGCGGCAGGGGCTTCGGCCGCTGCCATCGGTGGGCCTGAGGATATTGCCGCCTTCAAGGCGTCCCTGAACGGATAAGAGGAGCCCTGCATGTTCGATCTCACCGGCCGCAAGGCTCTCGTCACCGGCGCCACGGGCGGCATCGGCGGCGCCATCGCCCGCGCCCTCCACGCCCAGGGCGCGACCGTGACCCTCTCCGGAACCCGCCGCGCTGCCCTCGACGAGCTCGCCTCGTCGCTGGGCGAGCGGGTCCATGTGGTCGAGGCCAACCTCTCTGACAAGGATTCGGTCGAGGCTCTCGTCCCGGCGGCCGAGGCGGCCATGGAGGGGCTCGACATCCTGGTCAACAATGCCGGCGTGACCAAGGACAACCTGTTCATGCGCATGAAGGACGAGGAGTGGGATACGGTGATCGCCGTGAATCTCACCGCCTCCTTCCGCCTGTCGCGGGCGGCGGTGAAGGGGATGATGCGTCGCCGCTACGGCCGGATCGTCAATATCGGTTCCGTGGTGGGCTCCACCGGCAATCCCGGGCAGGGCAACTACGCCGCCTCAAAGGCCGGGCTCATCGGCATGACCAAGGCGCTCGCCGCCGAGGTGGCGAGCCGCAACATCACGGTGAACTGCGTCGCTCCGGGCTTCATCGAGTCGCCCATGACCGACGTCCTCAACGACAAGCAGCGTGAGGGCATCCTGGGCACGATCCCCATGGGACGTCTGGGTCAGGGCGACGAAATCGCCTCTTCCGTCGTCTATCTTGCGTCCGCCGAGGCCGCCTACGTCACGGGCCAGACCCTGCACGTGAATGGCGGAATGGCCATGTTCTAAAGGAACTTATGGCCGTTTCCGGAATCTGTTTGCAGGTGCCGTTCACCCCTCGCCAGACGGGATAAGCTTGTGTTAAGCATGGTTTCGATCAGGTCAAAGGGGTTGACCGGCGCTAAAAAATGCGGCTTTGCACGGCGCAGGGTAGCCGTTTCAGCGTTGTCAGCTGAACAGCTGATCTAATTTGATTTCTTTAATCCGCCCAATCCTGAGGCGGCAGCCACTGAGGAAAAAACGATGAGTGACGTCGCTGATCGCGTGAAGAAGATTGTTGTCGAGCACCTCGGCGTCGAAGCCGACAAGGTGACCGACAATGCCAACTTCATCGACGACCTGGGCGCCGACAGCCTGGATACGGTCGAGCTGGTGATGGCGTTCGAGGAAGAGTTCAACGTCGAGATCCCGGACGACGCGGCTGAGACCATTGTTACGGTCGGTGACGCCATCCGCTTCCTCGAGAAGAACGCAGCCTAAAGAGCTGGCCGGGCGTCGGGTGACTCATCCGACGCCCGAATTTTATCAATCGATAGGGCAGGAATTCATGCGCCGGGTAGTTGTCACAGGTCTTGGCATGGTCACTCCGCTGGGCAGCGGGGTCGATGCCACATGGTCGCGCCTCGTCGAGGGGCAGAGCGGCGCCGGCAAGATCACGGATTTCCAGGTCGACGACCTGGCCTGCCAGATTGCCTGCCAGATCCCGCGCGGCGACGGCTCCAGCGGCACCTTCAATGCCGATGAGTGGATGGAGCCGAAGGAGCAGCGCAAGGTCGACCCCTTCATCGTCTATGCCATGGCGGCTTCCACGATGGCGCTGCGCGATTCCGGCTGGGAGCCCACATCCTATGAGGACCAGTGCGCCACCGGCGTGCTGATCGGCTCCGGCATCGGCGGCATCGGCGGCATCTACGAGGCTTCCGCCACTCTCATCGAGCGTGGTCCGCGCCGGATCTCGCCCTTCTTCATCCCCGGCCGCCTCATCAATCTGGCCGGCGGCTACGTGTCCATCGAGCACGGCCTGAAGGGTCCCAACCATGCGGTGGTGACGGCCTGCTCCACCGGCTCCCATGCCATCGGCGACGCCGCGCGCCTCATCGCGCTGGGCGATGCGGACGTCATGGTGGCCGGCGGTGCGGAATCGCCCATCAACCGGCTCTCGATCGCTGGCTTCGCCGCCTGCCGGGCCCTGTCGACCAATTACAACGACGACCCGACCCGCGCCTCGCGCCCCTATGACAAGGACCGCGACGGCTTCGTCATGGGCGAGGGTGCCGGAATCGTGGTTCTCGAGGAATACGAGCACGCCAAGGCCCGCGGCGCCAAGATCTATGCCGAGGTCATCGGCTATGGCCTTTCGGGCGACGCCTACCACATCACCTCGCCGTCCGAGGATGGCGACGGCGCCTATCGCTGCATGGCCGCAGCCCTGAAGCGTGCCGGCATTCCGGTCTCCGAGATCGACTACGTCAATGCTCACGGCACCTCGACGCCTCTCGGCGACGAACTGGAGCTGAAGGCTGTCGAGCGGATCATGGGTAATGCCGCCGGCAAGCTGTCCATGTCCTCCACCAAGTCGGCCATCGGCCACCTTCTCGGCGCCGCCGGCGCCGTCGAGGCGATCTTCTCGATCCTGGCCATCCGCGACGGCATCATTCCGCCGACCATCAACCTCGACAATCCGTCGGTGGAGACGGCTATCGATCTCGTGCCGAAGCAGGCCAAACGCAAGGACGTCGACGTAGCCTTGTCGAATTCCTTCGGATTCGGCGGAACTAACGCTTCGCTCATTCTTCGTCGCGTATCATAGCGCATCGTACGGAAAGGTGGGGCCCGGTTTTCCGCTTCAACGATGCGCCACTAAGGAGATTGAGCATCAGATCAATCCCAAAAGTGGACTCCACTTTTGAGTCCGATGCGAGAAAGGCGGGGCCGTTACGGCTTTTCGCCATAATCCCTGCTAGGGTGTCGGCGGACCGGCAGGACCGCCGGCCGGTACCAGAAAAGCGGCGTAATGTTCGGACGCAAGAAAAAGATCCTCCTGTCTCCCGTTGACGATTCCGACAATCAGGGATCGTCGCAGCCCCGTCTGGCGCCCCGGTCCCCGAGCGAGGCTATCAAGCCCTCTATGGCTCCGCCGCCGCCGCCCAGGCTCCGTCGCCGCCGCAGAGGCATGCTGTCTCTCCTCAGCGGCCTGCTGACCCTGCTGGTCGCTTTTGCGATCGCCGGTATCTTCGGCTTCTCCATGCTGCAGCAGGAGGTGACGTCCAAAGGGCCCCTGCAGAGCGACAAGGTCGTGGTGATCCCCCGCAACACCGGCACCGGCGAGATCGCCCAGATCCTCAAGCAGGAGGGCGTCATCGAGCAGCCTCTTCTGTTCCAGGCCTATGCCTACATGAACCGCCAGCGCGGGCAGCTCAAAGCCGGCGAGTTCCAGTTCAAGGCCGGCACCAGCGTCGACGAGGCCATCGACACGCTCATCCAGGGCAAGGCCATCCTGCACACGGTCACGGTTCCCGAAGGGCTGACCAGCGAGCAGATCGTGGCCCGTCTCTACGAGCACGAGATCCTCACCGGAGATGTGACGGAGACCCCGCGTGAGGGCTCGCTCCTGCCGGACACCTACAAGTTCGAGCGCGGCACGACACGCCAGCAGATCATCAGCACCATGCAGACGGCCCAGCGTCAGGCGGTCGAGCAGATCTGGCAGCGCCGCTCCCCTGAACTGCCGATCAAGTCGCCGCAGGAGCTCGTCATCATGGCCTCCATCGTGGAGAAGGAGACGGGCCGCGCCGATGAGCGCACACGCGTCGCCGGCGTGTTCATCAATCGCCTCATGAAGCGGATGAAGCTCCAGTCCGATCCCACCATCGTCTACGGGCTCGTGGGCGGGAAGGGCACCCTGGGCCGCGGCATCATGCGGAGCGAGATCGAGGCGGCGACGCCCTACAACACCTATGTGGTGGAAGGCCTGCCTCCCGGCCCCATCGCCAATCCCGGCCGGGCCGCGCTCGAGGCGGTCGCCAATCCGTCCCGGACCAAGGATCTCTACTTCGTGGCCGATGGCTCAGGTGGTCACGCCTTCGCCGAAACCTATGAGCAGCATCAGCGCAACGTGACCCGCTGGCGGCAGGTGGAAAAGAGCCGTCCGACACCCGACGCCACCGAGGTGGACCGGGTGGTGCCCGATGCAGACCAGACCAGCCTGCCTCCTGGGGCCGCTCCTGAACTCCGCGGCACCGCGAATGCACTGCCGGTTGTGGGAGGCCGCCCGACCGGCCGACAGGGGCGCGGCTTCGATGCCAGCGAGGGCACCAACAAGGATCCGCTCAAGAACAAGACGTTCGACTTGAGCAACCCAAAGAACGTGCCGGTCTTGCGCCAGCCGTGACGGCTGACGCAATTCAAATCCATGCAATCGACTCTTGGATCGGCGCGCATTATGGTCGCGCCGATTTTTCATTCCGTTCGAGGTTTCACGCATGTCCATTGCGAGCATGACCGGCTTTGCCCGTGAGGCCGGCGTCACCGGCGCCTATCAATGGGCCTGGGAACTCAAGACCGTGAACGGCCGCGGGCTCGAAGTGCGCGTTCGGACGCCCTCCGGTCTCGATGCCCTGGGCGAGGAGGCGCGGGGGCAGATTCTCAAAGCGCTCACCCGCGGGCAGGGACAGCTCAACCTCTCCTTAAGCAAGGGGGCATCCGCTCCGACGCTGCGCGTCAACCAGGATGTTCTGCGATCGCTCCTCTCAGCCATCGGCGGTCTGTCTCTTCCGGAGAACGTGAAGCCGGCTTCCCTGGACGGGCTCCTGTCAGTGCGTGGGGTGGTCGAGCTGGATGACGACGCAGCCGATCCGGCGCAGGACGAAGCACTGATGGCGGCCCTGAGGGCTGGCGTGGGCGCGCTGATCGAATCCATCACAGCGGCCCGGCTGAAGGAGGGGCAGGCGCTCGCAGCCGTCCTCGGGCAGCAACTCGATCAGATTGCGCGTCTTGTCGACGAGGCCGAGGCCGCACCCGCCCGGCAGCCGGAAGCCATCCGCATCCGGCTGGAAGCGCAGATCGCCGAGCTTATGGACGGCAAGAATGCGCTCGACCCGGCACGCCTGCACCAGGAGGCCGTGCTGATCGCAGCCCGTGCGGACATTCGCGAGGAACTCGACCGTCTGCATGCCCATGTGGATGCGGCTCGCGGGCTGGTCCTGGAAGGTGGAGCGGTCGGCCGGCGGCTCGATTTCCTGGCGCAGGAATTCGGGCGAGAGGCGAACACCCTGTGCGCGAAAGCCAATGATGTGTCCCTGTCGCGGATCGGCCTTGAATTGAAGGCCGTGATCGAGCAATTCCGCGAGCAGGTTCAGAATGTGGAGTGATGCGGTGAGCCAAGATCCGAAGCTTGTGGTTGGCCGTCGCGGCCTCATCCTCATCCTGTCGTCACCCTCCGGCGCCGGCAAAACGACGCTCACCCGCAGCCTTGTGGAAGAGCGGGCGGGCGTGCTTTCGGTCTCCGTCACCACGCGCCCCAAGCGCCCGTCGGAGATCGAAGGCCGCCATTATCACTTCATCGACGTGGACGAGTTCAAGGCGATGCGCGACCGCGATGAGCTGCTGGAATGGGCGGAGGTGCACGGCAATTTCTACGGCACGCCGCGCAAGCCCGTGGAAAAGACGCTGGCGTCCGGTCAGGACATGGTCTTCGACATCGACTATCAGGGGACCCGCCAGGTGCGGCAGAAGCTGCCCGACGACGTGGTCACCGTGTTCGTTCTGCCGCCGAGCTTCAAGGAGCTGAAGGCACGCCTGGAACGGCGGGCGGAGGACGCACCGGAGGTGATCGCCAAGCGGCTCGCCAATGCCCGCGTCGAGATGGAGCGCTGGGTCGAATACGACTACGTGATCGTCAACGAGGATCTCGACCGCTCCTTCCAGAGCCTCAAGGCCATCCAGGCAGCGGAGCGCCTCAAGCGCGACCGTCTCGTCGGTCTCTCGGACTTCGTTGAAGGGCTGCTTGCGGAGAAGATTGACTAGTCTCTGTGATCCACCTCTATCCTCCATCCATCACCGGAACTGGTGCGCCCAATCGCCAGGTTGGGGGTATGATGGTCCGGGGCTGCGGGCAGATTTGCAGGCCATTTGATGGTAGTCTGCAAGTGACGTAGACAACGACATTGGGTTCCATAGTCCCGCCATGGCTGACGAGGCAGATACCGCTCAGGTTGTCATTCGGCCGCCGATTGCATGGGGACTTGCCGTGATGGCTGGACTGGCGCTGGACTGGCTCGCCCCCTTGCCGTTCCTGCCGGCCGACCTGTCTGCTGGCTGGCTTGGCGCGATGGTCTTCATCTTCGCACTGGCGCTGTTCGCCTGGGCTATCATGACCATGACCAGGGCCGGTTCGAACGTCCCTACCAACCGACCGACCACCACCATCGTCGAAAGCGGGCCGTACCGTTTCACGCGCAACCCCATCTATCTCGGTATGTTCCTGGGTCTGATCGGTTTGGCGATTATATTCGACAATCTCTGGCTGCTGATGACGCTGGCACCCTTCGCGCTCGTCATTCGCTATGGCGTCGTAGCTCGCGAGGAAGCCTATCTCGATCGCAAGTTCGGCAATGAGTACCGCGGCTACCGCTCGCGCGTCCGGCGCTGGCTCTAGCACCATCCGATGGATCAGCCCCTGCCAGCCTATAGCGTGGTACTGCACGTATGATCAGCCCAACAGCTTCGAGCCAAGCTCTCAGAGACTTGGTCTCAGATGAGTGCCAATCCATTACGGCGCTCGTGGCGGGCGATGGCATGGCCGATCAGGATCTCCATCAGATCGCTTTGCGGCAGGCCGCCAGCCTCCCATAGCTTCGGATACATGCTGATTGCCGTAAAGCCGGGCAGGGTGTTCACCTCGTTCACGAAGAGGCTGTGCTCGTTCTTTGGATCGACGAAGAAGTCGACGCGCGCCAAGCCCTCGCAGCTCAAGGTGCGGAAGGTTTCGATGGCGAGGTCCTGGATGCGGCGGGCGAGGTCGGCAGGGAGCTCGGCCGGGATGCGCAGGAGGGCGCCGTCGGCGTCGATATATTTGGCGTCATAGCTGTAGAAGCCGTGGCTGCCGGCGGGCACGATCTCGCCGAGCGGAGAGGCCTTGATCTTGCCTGCGGCATCCTCCAGCACGGAGCATTCGATCTCCCGCGCTCCCGTGACGCTGCGCTCGACCAGCACCTTGCTGTCGTAACGGAAAGCGCGCTCGCAGGCTTTGTCGAATTCATCCGGCGATGAAGCGCGGGACACACCGACCGATGAGCCCATATTGGCGGGCTTGACGAAGAGATCGCTCGTGCCGAGCGCATCCATCGCTGCCCGGTAGTCGACGCGGGTGCGCGGCGTCAGGGTCAGGAAGGGGACGACAGGCAGGCCGTTGTCGCGCAACAGCCGCTTGGCCACGTCCTTGTCCATGCCGGCGGCCGAGCCCATCACGCCGGAGCCCACATAAGGAATATTGGCGAGCTCAAGAAATCCCTGGACCGTTCCGTCCTCGCCGTTCGGACCGTGCAGCACGGGCACGACGGCGTCGAGGCGAAGCGTGGTTGAACCTGCATTGTCACTGAGGACGATCATCTCGCCGCCACCCCCAGGCAGGAGGGCCACCTGAGGTGCTCCCTCAGGGATCTCCAGGGATGTCGCGCCCCGTCCGCCGCCACTGCCGCTGTCGCAGAGAAGCCAGCGTCCATCGCGGCCTATTCCAATGGGGATGATGTCGTAGCGGTCCGGATCGAGGGCGCGCAGGACGTTGGCCGCCGACAGCTTCGAGACTTCGTGTTCCGCAGAACGTCCTCCGAACAGAAGCCCGATCGTCTTGCGCGGCTGCGTCATGCCCGCTCCTCCTCTTGCAGCCGCAAGGCCGCTCCCATGAAAACGATGATGGCCAGGGGCGGTTAAGGTCTCATGAAAACCCTGTCCCTGTGCCGGTCCAGCGACCTCATATAGGCGAAGGCGGCAGCGAGGCGAGCGAAGGTGACGGTTTTACCCCCTCGCGCCGCGTACGGCATCAAGAGCATTGGCGAGCGCTACATACCCCTCAACCGGGATGTTCTCGGCCCGGATCGTCTCCTCGAGCCCAGCTGCCTGGATGATCGCGGCAGGATCCGGGTCAAGGGCTTTCAGGCTCTGGCGCAGCATCTTGCGTCGCTGTCCGAAGGCTGCCCGCGTGACCGCCTCCAGCGCCGCCAGGCGGCACGGCAGAGGGCTGGTCCGTGGGGTCAGGTGAACGACGCTGGACGTGATCTTCGGCGGCGGAACGAAGGCTGAAGGGGGCACGTCGAAGAGAATGCGCGACTCCGTCCGCCAGCCGCAGAGGACACCGAGGCGTCCATAGTTCTTCGGGTCGCTCTCGTCGGCTACGATGCGCTCGGCGACCTCGCGCTGGAACATGAGGGTGAGCGAGGTCCACCAGGGCGGCCAAGCCTCGCCGGTGAGCCAACTGGTGAGGAGGGCCGTGCCGACATTATACGGCAGGTTGGCGATGATCCGGACGAGCCCGTCGCCGATCATGGGGCGCGGGTCGAATTGCAGGGCATCGGCCTCGATGACGTCCAGCCGACCGGGATAGTGGTCTGCAATCTCGGCGAGCGCCGGCATGCAGCGGGTGTCGCGCTCGATGGCAATGACCTTCTTCGCACCGGCTGCAAGAATGGCTCGGGTGAGGCCGCCGGGTCCGGGGCCGACCTCGATGATGGTGGCCTCCTCCAGATTTCCGGCGGAGCGGGCGATGCGGCTGGTGAGGTTGAGATCGAAGAGGAAGTTCTGGCCCAGGGACTTCCTGGCCATCAGGCCATGGGTGCGAACCACCTCGCGCAGAGGAGGGAGATCATCGATCCGGCTCATGAGCGTGCCAGACGAGCCGCAAGTTTCAGAGCAGCCATGAGGCTGTCGGGGCGGGCGATGCCTTGACCTGCAATGTCGAAGGCGGTGCCGTGATCCGGCGACGTCCGCACGAAGGGCAGCCCGAGTGTCACATTGACCGCTTCGTCGAAGGCGATGGTCTTGATCGGGATGAGGGCTTGATCGTGATACATGGCGAGCGCCGCATCGTAGCGGCTGCGGGCGCGGGCGTGGAACATGGTATCCGCCGGCAGAGGGCCTTCTACCGCGATGCCCTCCTGACGCAGGATCTCGGCTGCCGGGACGATGACGCTGCCGTCCTCCGTGCCCATGGCGCCGTTCTCGCCGGCATGGGGGTTGAGGCCCGCAAGGGCGAGCCTCGGATGTGCGATCCCGAAGCGTTCCTTCAGTTCTTTGGCCACGATCCGCCCGGTCAGCACGATCAGGTCCGTGGTCAGGATGGAGGGCACGTCCGAGAGGGGAATATGGACGGTGACAGGCACGACGGCCAATTGCTCGCTCCAGAGCATCATCACGGGATGATAGCTCCCGCCGCTGCCTCTGGAGGCAAGATCCGCCAGGAATTCCGTATGGCCCGGGTGCCGGAAGCCGGCCGCGTAGAGCACGTGCTTGGCGATGGGGCTGGTCACGACGGCCGAAGCTGCGCCTGCTCGCACCAGCCGCACCGCCGTCTCGATGGACTCGATCACCGACGGGGCCGAGGCTGCATCGGGATGACCCGGTTGCGCCGAGACCGATGCCTCCAAAGCAATCACGGGGAGGGCGTGTGGGAAGGTTGCAACAACTTCCTCTGGCCGGACCACCGTGATCGGGATGGTCCAGCCGTAGCCCTGCGCAACATGCGCGAGGAACTTGGGATCACTCACGATCGCGAAAGGTGGCAAAGCCCGTTCATCGCGCTCGATCCAGGCCTTTAGACCGAGTTCCGGTCCGATCCCGGCGGGGTCACCCTGCGTAAGCAGGAGAAGGTGCTGGCTCAAGCCTGACACAGGAACCCTTCGCGATCAGTCATCGCTGCTGGAGCCACCGAGCTTTTGGGTGTAGCCCACCTCACCGAGGGAGCGGAGCTCGAGGCTGAAGGCAATGGTGTGGTTCTGCCCCCTCTCGCCCGAACTCAACGTGACGTCCCGTGGGGTGATGCTGTAGCTCACCGCAAAGGTCGTGCATTCGTCGACGTAGCCGAGACCCAGCGACATGCCAGCGACATAGCCGACGTTTTCACGGTCATAAACAGCCGTTGCCGGGTTGGCATTGAAGGCTACGCGGTATGTCTCGCGTGCCACGAGGTAGCGGTCGAGATCGAGGAGAACCGAGCCCGAGACGTACCAGTTCGGCGTGATGTCCCACCGGGCCGAGCCGAGCAGGCCCTCACGGCGGGTTGGGAAGCCGATGGCAGGCTGGGCCGCGTAGCGGGCGTAGGTCAGCGACGTCGAGACCGGCAGGTAAGGGTTGAAGTTCGCCCGGATGCCGGCTTCGAACCGGTTCAGGCTGAAGTCCTCCTGATCGATCCGTGCACGGCTCACGAAGGCAAAGTTGGCGTTCGGCGAGACCTGGAAGCGGCCGACATAATCCGAGGCGCGGGAATCGAGGCCCGAGTCCAGGCCCACATTGGCCAGATCCCCTTGTCGGAACGAATTGCGCCCCGCGATCTGGTACGACTGCCCGAACAGCACATTGGCATAGAAGTTGTCAGCGCCTGTGACGGTGTACTGCACGCCGAGATTGGCGCGCACGCCGCCCTCGGCCCGGTCATAGCCGGAGAACTTGTCCCAGTCGAAGAGCGACGTGTCGTCGAAAACGAGGCTCTGCGCATCTTCATTGGGAAGGCTGCCGATCCGGGTCTCGTTAGGGCGGGCGATGATCTGGGCGATCGGCTCGAGGATCTGCTGGCCCGACGTGCCGAGGCTCGCGATGAAGGGATAGCGGTATTCAAGACCGATCGCAGGAGTGCCGCGGAAGATATAATCGTCATCCGCATCGATGAAGTTGGACAGCTGCGGATTCTGGAAGCCCTTCATATCGGGATCGACCCAGAAGCTATCCGCTCGCAGATAGGCGAACGGGGTCCAGACCTGACCGGCCGCGTCGATGAACTCGCGGCGCCACGAGGCGGTCACGGAGGCCCGGGATGTCGAGCCGCTGATGCCGCGAACAAGGCAGGCGGACGGATCGAAGACGATGCAGGTCCGCGCGACCCCGAAAAAGGTCGTGTTGGACTGGGAGAGAGGATCGAACTGTGCTGCCTCGCGGGAGAGGCTGGTTACGTTCACATCAAGCGCGAACTCGCCGCCGATCGTCGGAGGCGTGAAGCGCTTGTTGTAATCAATCACCGGAGCCACGACCGGCTGCTGCTTCTGCCAGTCGTATGTGGACAGGGTCTGGAAGTAGTAGCCCCGCGCGTCGAAGAAGGAGCGATCCCCCTGGCCCTGGAGATAGAGGGTCGAGATCGATTCCTTGACGTAATAGCTGCTCAGGCTCTCGCTGCGGATCCGGTAGTTGGTCAGGAACCACTTGTCCGACACCAGAGCGATGTCCCAGCCCCAGCGCCAATTGTTGTTGATGTAGAAATTGCCGGCCGTCTCGAGAGAGCCACGGAAATCCCGATTTCCCGCTCCGAGGGGAGGAGGCAGAAAGGCCTCGGGTTCCAATTGGTTGATCCCGGCGGCACGGATATTGTAGGTGCCCGTCTCCAACCGGTGGCGCCACTCCACCTGTCCGAGCAGGCCCTGCCGGCTCAGGACGGTCGGGGTGATCGTCAGGTCGTAATTCGGAGCGATGGCCCAGAAGAACGGGATCGAGCCGCCATATCCCAGCGCACTCGAATAGACATAGCGTGGGGACAGGAAGCCGGTCTTGCGCTTGACCGTGGGATCGGGGGTCCAGAAGTAGGGCAGGTAGGCGACCGGTATGCCGAAGAGCTCAAGGGAGGCGTCCTCGTAGTAGATCGTCTGCTCGCTGTTGTTGTGGATAATCTTTGCCGCCTTCACCTGCCAGAGCGGGGGGCGTTCCGGATTGTCCTTGCAGGGCTCGCAGGCGGTATAGGTGCCGCGCTCGAAGACCGTGGTCTCGCCCTCGGCGCGCTCCGCACGCGGGGCGGTGAAACGGGTCGTAAGCGGGCGGCCCTGTTCCACCGTGGTCTGGACCACCCTCAGAGAATCGATGAAGCCGTTCTTGAAGTCGTCGGTGAGCTCGAAGCGATCACCGGTTGCAACCGTGCCGTTGGCGTCCGTCAGGCGGGCATTGCCCTCCGCAAAGACGCGGCCGGTGTTCCGGTCATAGGTGACCCGGTCGGCCTGAAGCGTCCGGCCCTGGTAGTTCATCTGAACGTCGCCGGCGGCGGCAATCGTGTTCCGGTCGTTGTCGTAGACGATTTCCTTGGCATCGACGAGGAGGCGATCCTCCCCCGATCCCGATTGGGCACGGGCGCCGATGGCCTCGTTGAGGGTGGCTTGGGCAAGCGCAGACGTCGACCCAGCGGCGTAGACCAAAGCCGCTGCGACCGCAGACATTGCGATCGTTGTCTTAAGCCGCCGCATCCCCACTCCTTCGCAATACTTCTTATGGACAACGGTCAGCCGTCCTCTTGGTACAATAAGGCCAAGGTCCCTAAGAGACTGCCTACTACAGCAGGGAACCAGGCCGCAACAAGGGAGCTGATGATCCCGGAGGCTCCAAGCTCCGCCATAAGCTCAGTGGCGACATAAAGCATGAACCCGGCCGCGACGCCACCCAGAACCATCATGGCTACACCACCAAATCGAAAGAATCTTAACGATACGGATGCAGCCACGAACACCATGGCGATGAACAGGAGAGGGCGGGCCAGGAGCAGGTCGTAGTGGAGGCGATAAGTCGTGGTGTTGATATCCGCCTGCTCCATGCGGTTGATGGTCTCCTTCAGATCCCAGAAGGGGACCGCATCCGGGTCGATGAAGCTCTGTCGAACCTCCGAGGGCTGGAGGCTCGAGGCGATCAGGTACCGGTCGTGCGACTGGGGCTCCTCCGTGGCGGACAGGATTCTGGCATCCCTCAGCTCCCAAAAGCCTTCGTGCAGGGCTGCTTCCCGGGCCTCGACCCTGTGGCTGAAGGTACCTCCATGATCGAAGGCGTAGACGGTAACCCCGTAGAGGGTCGCGGAATCGGTCGCTGAACCGTTCGCGCGGAAGATGGCTTGACCGTCCAGGCTTCTCTGGCGGAGCCAGATCGGCTTCTCCCGGGTTTGTACGTTCCGAGAGAAAACGTTCGTTTCCATCGTGGAGGCGTGCTGTTTGAGGGTGGCCGAGACCGGGTTGTAGACCGTGACGGACATGACCCCGATCAGCAGGGCAATGAGTAGCCCGGGCTGGAGGAACTGCCACGCGGAAATGCCGGCGGCCCGCGCCACCACCAGTTCGAGCTTGCGACTGAGCTGCAAGAGCGCCGCCATGCTGCCGAAAAGCACCGCGAAGGGCATCACCTGCTCGGCGATCGCCGGGGTGCGGAACAGGGCAAGCTGGGCGATCACGCCTGTCGTTGCGCTCGGGGCGTCGCCGGCTCTGCGCATGAGCTCCACGAAATCCAGGGTATAGACAAGCGTGAAGACCGTCGCAAAGACCAGGAAAATAGTCTTAATAAACTGACGGGAGAAATAGAAGCCCAGGGTCCGGCCGATCAGCATGCTCAGGCTTTCTGGATGACGGGAGAGCGTGACGGCAGCACCCTGCGGAGTGCCTTCTGAAGCTTGGCCTGTGCAGACAGCATGGCTGGTCCCTTCAGGATCAGCAGAAGGCTGACGACGATTCCCAAGAGCGGTATGCCGTAGATCATCACGATGGCTACGGATGTTCGAGCAACGGCGCTCGAAGCGGCAAAACCCAGGATCCTGAGAAGAACGATCGCTACGACAGCACCTGCAATGGCCAAGCCACGCCCCTGGCGGGTCGTGCGGGCTTCCCCTAAGGCAGCGAAAGCGATCATCATCATGGCGAGCGGGTAGAGCCAGGAGGACAGCCGCTCGTGCAGTTCGGCCCGGAAGCGCCCTCTCTGCTCCTGATAGAGGCTGTCGCTCTTGTCCGGGAAGAGAAGCTGGGTGGTGCTTCGCTCGCGCGGCTTGTAGACGACCTCTCCTCCCTCGTTGTTGAAGGCGGACAGATCGACTGCATAGCGTTCGAAGGCGACGATGGAAGAATCGCGGCTGTTGGGCTCCTTGCGCTGAACGCTGCCCTTCTGGAGTACGAGATAGGCCGTTCCGCCCTGCTCCACGGTCTGGCCGCGCTCGGCCAGATACACGATGGCCTTATCCTTCTCCCGGAGGTCCTCCATGAAGATTCCCAGCAGGGCATCGCCTTGGCGCTCCCGGTAATGGAAGGTGATGCCGTTATCCAGGCTGATGAACTGGCCTTCCTTGGCCATGGAGCCCACGAAGTCGGCCCTGATCTTCGTGAACAGCTGCCGCATCTCCTGGAAGCTCGCAGGCATGATGTGGATCGAAATGATGCCGACGATCAGGCAGACGAAGGCTGCCAGCGCCAGGAAGGGCCGAAGAAGCCGCTGCGGAGGCATGCCTCCGGCGCTCATGACGATCAATTCGGAATCGCCGTTCAGCTTGTTCAGCGTGTAGATGGTCGCCAGGAACAGGGCGACGGGCGCAATGACGTTGATCAGAGCCGGCAGGGACAGGCCCGTTACGGTCAGGAAGATCAGGAGAGTCTGGCCCTTGCCTGTCAGCAGATCGAGTTCACGCAGGGCCTGCGTGACCCAGATCACGCCGGTGAGAGCGACCAGGCAAGCGGCGAAGGCGCTGAATGTGATTTTCAGGATGTAGCGTTCGAGAAGTGTCATAAGGCCCTTCGCCCCCGGGCGGTGCGCCCTGGGTATCGTGTCACAGGATCTCAGGCAAGACAGCCGTTTTCAACAGACCGAGATTGCGCCGATTTCACGGCAGCTTCCCCGTGTCACGAGCATCCGGACCCAAAAGTGGAGCTTCTTTCTCTCTTCTGGCGCATCGCCGGGGGCGGAAAACCAGTCCACTTTTCCGAACGATGCGCTTGCGCGCAATATGATATATGTCCGAAATGTCAGCATCGCAGCCGGCCCCAAGACCGGAATGTGCATCAGAACAAGAGGATTTCATGGCCGACAGCTTCAAGATCGACTTCCAGATCCATGGCAAGGTCGAAACCGGCGATCTCATCGTCTTCGTGGGGGAGAATCTCAAGCCCGCGCCCGGCGTGGCCAAGCAGCTCGGGTCGAAGGCCGTCGATCTCATCGCCAAGGCGGCTGCCGCCGAGAACTTCAAGGGCAAGGCGAAGTCCGCCATGTCGATCGTGGTTCCCGCAGGCCTCGCCGTCGACAGGTTGATCGTGATCGGCACTGGCGGCGAGAAAGACCGCAAGGATATGGATTTCGTCCAGTTGGGCGGCCTGATCGCCGGCAAGGTGAACGGCAAGCTCGCTACGGCGGTGCTGGACCTGCCCGAGATCGAGGTGACACCGGAAGCGGTGGCCGATATGGCGCTCGGCGTCCAACTGCGCCGCTACAGCTTCGACCGCTACAAGACCAAAAAGAAGGGCGAGGACGATACCAAGAGCGGCGGTCGGCTGGTCTTCAGCGTAGCCGATCCCGCGGCGGTCAAGAAGGCATACAAGTCGCGCGAAGGTGTCCAGCAAGGCGTCATCATCGCCCGCGACCTCGTCAACGAGCCGCCGAACGTGCTGGGCCCGCAGGAATTCGCCGAGCGCGCCCAGGCCCTCACCAAGCTCGGCGTCGAGGTCGAGATCCTGGACGACAAGGCCATGAAGAAACTCGGAATGGGGGCGCTGCTCGGCGTGGCCCAGGGTTCCGTGCGCGGCGGCCGGGTGGCCATCATGCGCTGGAACGGCGGCAAGGCGAGCGACCAGCCCATCGCCTTTATCGGCAAGGGCGTCGTTTTCGATACCGGCGGCATCTCGATCAAGCCGGGCGCCGGCATGGAGGACATGAAGGGCGACATGGCAGGCGCCGCCTGCGTCGTCGGCTTGATGCATGCGCTGGCGAGCCGCAAGGCCAGGGCCAACGTGGTCGGCGCCATCGGGCTCGTGGAGAACATGCCTGACGGCAACGCCCAGCGCCCCGGCGACATCGTCACCACCATGTCCGGCCAAACCATCGAGATCATCAACACGGACGCCGAGGGCCGCCTCGTCCTGGCAGACGTGCTCTGGTACGTGCAGGACCGCTTCAAGCCCAAGTTCATGATCGACTTGGCGACCCTGACGGGCGCGATCTTGGTCGCTCTGGCCCAGGAATATGCGGGTCTGTTCTCGAACAACGACGAACTGGCCGAGCGTCTGACAACGGTCGGCAAGGCCACCGGCGAACGCGTGTGGCGCATGCCGCTGGGGCCGGAATTCGACAAGATGATCGATTCCAAGTTCGCGGATATGAAGAATTCGGCGGGCCGCTTAGGTGGTTCGAGCACGGCGGCGGCGCTGCTCCAGCGCTTCGTCAACGATGTGCCCTGGGCTCATCTCGACATCGCCGGCACGGCGATGGGCTCGCCGGCGACCGAGATCAACAAGGGCTGGAGCTCGGGCTGGGGCGTGCGCCTCCTCGATCGCCTCGTTCGGGACCACTACGAAACGTAAAGGCAACCGCATGACAAAGGGACCGGGCAGTAGGATAGAGGCTTTCGCAGCCCTGCGAGAGCTGGCTAAGGTCTATGCCTCCGTCCCTTTCATCGTGACCGCGGATACGCCGGACATCTATGTGGTGGAGTTTGATAGGCCCTATCGCGATAAGCCCACCACGCCCTTTATTTGGATCAAGAACGGACGCGCCTATGTCGCCTATCACCTGATCCCGCTTTATGAACACCCGGAGCTCGGCGCAGGACTGTCGGAGCCGTTGCAAAAGCGGCGCCAAGGGAAGACATGCTTCAATTTCAAGTCGCCCGATCCGGAGCTTTTTCAGGAACTGGAGAATCTCACTGCCCGTTGTGCGGCGACATTCGCACTCAAGCGGTGAGATTGAGATGACAGAGGTCCTTTTCTACCATCTCCAGCATCAGCCGCTCGAGGCCGTGCTGCCCACGCTCCTGCAGAAGACGCTGGAACGGGGCTGGCGCGCGGTGGTGCAGGTAACGACGGAGGAGCGCATGTCAGCCCTCGACGATCACCTGTGGACATTCACCGACGAGAGCTTCCTGCCGCATGGCACGGATCGCGAGGCGCATGCGGCGGATCAGCCGGTCCTCATCACCCTGTCGGGCGCCAATCCCAATGGCGCCTCCATCCGCTTTCTCGTGGAGGGTGCGGAACTGCCGGAGGACATCGCCTCCTACGAGCGGCTGGCGATCCTCTTCGACGGCAATGACATCCAAGCGCTGGCCTTCGCCCGCGACCAGTGGCGCGCGGTAAAAGAGGGCTCTCACAACGCGACCTACTGGCAGCAGGATGAGCGCGGGCGCTGGCAGAAGAAGGCTTAGAGCGGGCTGGAAAGGCAGCCCGCAAACACGAAGACTTCATCACTCCGGCGCTTGCAACGAGAGGGTGGCTCTCCAGTTTCAGGGCAGCCACAAGGATGTTCCCATGACCCGAAAGCTGCGCCTTCCCCTCTACGCCGCTCTTCTCCTGTCCATGGCTATGCCCCTTGGAGCCGGAGCCCAGGAGCAGCAGCCCCAGGCGCAGCCGCAAGGGCAGCAGGAGCAGCGCCGGCCTCGACCCGAGGCCAGGGACGCTCAGGCCCTGCCGCCGGAATCGGTGACGCGGCATACCCTCCAGCTTCCCGGCCGGACCCTGTCGTTCACGGCAACGGCCGGGCACCTGACGCTGGCTGACCAGCAAGGCGCGCCGCAGGCGGAGATCGGCTTCGTCGCCTATACCCGTGACGATGCCGACTCGGCGATACGGCCGGTGACCTTCGTCGTGAACGGCGGGCCGGGCGCATCTTCGGCCTATCTCCACCTGCTCGCCATCGGGCCGTGGGTACTGCCTCTTGAAGGTCCGACGATCAGTCCCTCGGCTCCACCGGCGCTCGTACCCAATGGCGAGACCTGGCTCGACTTCACCGACCTCGTCTTCATCGACCCGCCCGGCACCGGCTACAGCCGCGTGGTCGGCGGCGATCAGGTGCGGGAACGGTTCTACTCCGTCCAGGGCGACATCGACGGCCTTGCCGCTTTCGTCGCCCGCTGGCTGAAGGAGAAGAACCGGCTCATGTCGCCGAAATTCTTCGCCGGCGAGAGCTATGGCGGCTTCCGAGGACCGCTGCTGGCACAGAAGCTCCAGGGCGATCAGGGCGTGGGTTTCAGTGGCCTGATCCTGATCTCGCCGGTCTTCGATTTCGATTGGCTCGACCAAGGCACCGGTGCGCCCTGGGCGAGCGCGACACTCCTGCCCTCGCTCGCGGCGGCGAATCTGTCCCGCAAAGGACCGGTCTCGCGCGATGCCCTGAAGGAGGCTGAGAATTATGCGTCGGGCGAGTATCTCGTCGATCTCATGCGCGGCCTTCAGGACAAGGAGGCGGTCGAGCGGGTCAGCCGGCGGGTGGCCGAGCTGAGCGGGCTCAGCCCCGAGGTCTCGCGCCGCCTTGCCGGGCGCATCGACATGCGGGCTGCCCAAAGGGAATTGCGGCGCAGCACGTCCGAGATCGTCAGCGCCTACGACACCAATGCCGCCATCGCCGACCCGAATCCGAATGCACAGACCTCCCGATTCGAGGATCCGGTGCTCGACGGCATGACGGCACCCTTGTCGAGCGCCATCATCCATCACCTGACCCACACCCTGAACTACAAGGCGGAAGGGCGCTACAATCTGCTCAACGGTTCCATCAACGGCGCGTGGCGCTGGGGTGGCGGGCGCAACGGACCTGAAAACCTGGAAGAGTTGCGGCAGGCGCTCTCGCTCGACGGCAAGCTGCGCGTGCTTGTGGCCCATGGCTTCACCGATCTGGTGACGCCTTACTTCACCTCCCAGCTCCTGCTGAACCAGCTGCCCGACCTCGGTCCCCAGAAGCGCGTAGGGCTCGCTGTTTACGAAGGCGGCCACATGTTCTATTCGCGACAGGCGTCGCGGCAGGTCTTCAAAGCCGATGCGCAGCGGCTTTTCGACGAGGCCCTGCAGGCGAGGGCAGCCGATAACAGGGATTGATGGTGATGCGTGTGAAAGTTCTGTCGAGCGTAATCGTTGCGACTCTTGCTCTGTCAGCCTGCAACAGCACACGAAGCGAGCCGCCATCCGCGGGTGTGCCCATAGCAGCAATCCCAGCGCCTTCCGCAACGGTAGGTCCAGTAATTGACGGCCCCGTCCTCGGGCCTGATGGCCGCTGCACCGGAAATCCTGCGGGCACGGCCACTGCGATCGAGCCCGGCATCACCGAATGCGACCTCGTGCGACTGAAGGGCAAGCCTGCGACGGATGTGCTCGTGGGCGAGAGCGGCAAGGGACAGCGCGAGGTGCAGGTTCTCTATTCCGAGCCCGGCGGCCGCGAGCTCTACTTCTTCGTCAACAACAAGCTCGATCGGGTCGTGAAGCCTTGAACTGATCCTTTATCCGCAGAATTCGCTCCAGGGATTCAGGTTCTGCAACTTCCAAAACACGAATGGCCGGGGCGAACCCGGCCATGACGTTGAGGAAGTGATGAGCGCTCAGATGATATAATCATATCTCATGTCGGATGCGAGCCCGGCATTCTTGAGAACGACACCCGTTTCGAACAGACCATCGGCATTGAGATCCGACACCAGGAAGCCCCTGTCGATGTCGGGATTGTAGAGAAACACGTGTCTGATGCTCGTGTCGCCATACAGATAGTCCGCGTCGGAGGCCGCCGTTGAAATCGATGACGCATCCGTCATGACTTCACGGTAGTTGCGTGATGTCCCCTTGATTGTCATGTCGATAAAATCGAAGGACCTGTTCCAGTCGGTGATCGTATCGGCCGTGCTCGTCGTGAGGCCCGACTCGCCTCTTTTGAAGGCGAAGTAGTCTTCTCCCGTTCCGCCGCTCAACGTGTCGCGTCCGGTTCCGCCGGACAGAAAATCATCGCCGGAGCCGCCCAGGAGATAGTCGAGGCCGGCTCCGCCGTAGAGATCGTCATGGCCGGCGGCGCCGCTCAGGTAGTCATCTCCATAACCGCCGTAGATCGTGTCCTGATCGTAGCCGCCATAGATGTCGTCATGCCCGTTCCAGCCGTAGATCAGATCGTCACCGTCATAGCCGTAGATGATATCCGAGGTGGAATAGCCATCGATATCGTCGTCGAAATCGTCTCCGTAGATTTTCGCCATCGTTGTCTCCGCGATCTTCCGTTCCCGGGGTGCTCCCATCGGGAGGCCGGTCGAAGGTGTCAGCCCCGAGTTTTGCCATGGGCTGGTTAACCCCTCGTGACGCGATCATCGGGCACGATGGCTGAATGGCGGCAAGGCGGCTTGTTCATCGGACGTAAAGCCGTGCGTTCGGCGGTAAACTAGGATCATGATTAATGATTTATGAAGACACGATGAAATGAGAGGGCATGGGATGCAGAAGATGTGAGACGCGGTTGCATCGCATCTGCTCACGGCAATGTTGGATGTGCTTCTCTTGCAACGATCGCGCGCTCTTCCCTTGGCTCTAGGGACGATCTCCGGCCACCTCGCTGCCCGGATCAGTAAACCTCGTATCTCCCGGAAGGACGACCATAGCCGTCATCGTAATCTCGATAGCCTCGGCCATCGTCCCGGTAGCGTCTCCGGTAGCCTTCATCGTAGCCTCTGTCGTCCCTGAAGCCTCTGTCGTACCCGCGGGCGACATAGGCGCAGCGCTTGACGATGCCGGGAGCCGGGTCGCCGAACATCCTGTTGGAGCAGGGAACACCGCCGCCTCGAACGAAGACCTCCACGCTTCGTCCCGGAACGCCATAGATGACACGGGTGGGATAGGGCACACGGCAGAATTCGTGTTCCCGTGCGCAAGGGACCAATCCCTGCGCCAGGGCTTCCGGGGCTGTCCCGAGAAGCATTCCTATGATCATCACTGTTGTAGCCAAAGCCGCACGAACCATGGTCGTCCTCCATTCCAGGCGCACCAATCTGCGCCTCCGATGATGAACGCCGCAGGAACAACTTGAACGCGCACAGGTCAGATGTGGTGCGATGAGGGAATCTCGGGAGACGCGGCGGAGCGACCATGCCCCCTCGAAACCTTCAAAGCCTTCGCCTAGCGCCATATGCAGGGGAGCGAAGCCAGGGGATCATCGTCATTCGCGCTTGCGATAGGCTTCGGTTGGGCCAGGACGAGAGGCAGGATCGCGTGGGCGAATATCTTCGCGCTGCAGTAGGACAGGCGTTGAGCCATCGGAACCTCCACCAAAGGCAGCCGAAAACTAGCCCTGATCGGAACAGCCCGATGTGCTCCGCCGCACGACGGCTCTATGATGCTACCTGGCGCGCAGGACCGACCACATGCCTCGGGTAGTGGAGACGGTGCCTTCGCTTGGCCTGCGACCGGATCGCATTGTCATTCATGGCGCAGGCAGTGCCGGTCGTCAGATGAGCCATCGGCATGAGGCCTTCCTCGAAGGCCTTGTCGGTACAGGCGGAAATCAGGAGCTTCATGTGTCAGCCTCCCCTAAGGCTCGAAAGAGCTTACGGCCCCGCTCTGATTCGGTGCATGCTCGGAGGAGGTAGCCCCGCTGCTCTAGGGGAGTAGACGGAAGGCGAGGTGCGCTATCTCCTAGGCGCTCGCTTCCTCGATGTCGCTGCTGAGCGCCAGCCACTCCTCCTCCAGGATCCCCAAGGCGGAAGCAGCCTCGGCGCGCATCTTGGAGAGTTCGGTCGCCTTCGCCGGGTCCTTCTGGAAGGCCGTGCCATCGGCGAGCGCCGTGTCGACCTTGCTGATCACGTCCGTAAGTTTCGCCATCCGTGTTTCGAGCGCCTCCAGCTTCTTGCGCAGGGGGGCGAGGGCTATGCGGCGCTCGGCGGCGGCGCGGCGCTCGTCCACCTTCGATGCGCTGGGGGCCTGCGGCTTGTCGGACCGCTTCTGGGAATCGAGTTCACCGGAAAGGACGAGTTGGCGGTAATCGTCCATATCGCCGTCGAAGGGCTTTACGCTGCCGCTGCCGACGATCCAGAGCCGGTCGGCGCAGGCCTCGATCAGGAATCGGTCGTGGCTCACCAGGATCACCGCGCCCGTATAGTCGTTGATCGCCTCCATCAGGGCCGTGCGGCTGTCGATGTCGAGGTGGTTCGTCGGTTCGTCGAGGATGAGCAGGTGAGGTCCGTTGAAGGCGGCAAGACCCATGAGCAGGCGGGCCTTCTCTCCGCCCGAGAGCGCGGAGACCGGCGTATCCGCCTTCGCGCCCGGAAAGCCGATCTGCGCCGTCCGGGCACGAATCTTGGCGATCGGGGTGTCGGGCATGCGCTCCGCCACATGGTCGTAGGCCGTCGCCTTCGGGTTCAGCTCGTCGAGCTGATGCTGGGCGAAATAGGCGACATCCATGCGCGTGGGCGTGCGCATCTCGCCTTTCATGGGCACGAGCCTGCCGCCGATCAGCTTGCAGAACGTGGACTTGCCATTGCCGTTGGAGCCGAGCAGCGCGATCCTGTCGTCCGGCGCGATCGTGATGTTCAGGCGGTCGAGCACGATGCGCTCGCCATAGCCGACGGCCCCACCCTCGACCGCGATCAGCGGTGGCGCGGCGGGGCGCTCAGGCCCCGGCAGGTTGAAGGGCAGCACGTCGTCCTCCACGATGGTGGCGATGGGCTCGAGCTTGGCCAGCCGCTTCACGCGGGACTGTGCCTGCCGGGCCTTGGAGGCCTTGGCCTTGAAGCGGTCGACGAAGGCCTGAAGGTGCTTGCGCTCGGCCTCCTGCTTGGCCGCCATCTTGGCGGTCAGTTCGCGCTTCTCCGCATATTGCTTGGCAAAGGAGGTGTAGCCGCCGCGGTAGATCGCAAGCTTGCCCCGATCGAGATGGAGGATGTGGTTCACGCAGGTGTCGAGCAACTCGCGGTCGTGGCTGATGACCAGCACCGTGTGCGGATAGCGGCCGAGATAGTCGTAGAGCCAGAGAGTGCCTTCGAGATCGAGGTAGTTGGTCGGCTCGTCCAGGAGCAGCAGGTCGGGTTCGGTGAAGAGCACGGCGGCAAGGGCCACGCGCATCCGCCAGCCGCCCGAAAAGTCGGAGCAGGGCCGGTTCTGCGCTTCCGCATCGAAGCCGAGGCCATGGAGAATGGCGGCCGCGCGGGCCGGGGCCGAATGCGCTCCGATGTCCGTGAGCCGGGTTTCGATCTCGGCCCGGTGGAGGCCGTCGGCCGTTTCAGCCTCGGCGAGCAGCGCCGCACGCTCCTTGTCGGCGGCCAGCACCACCTCGATCAGGGTCTCGGGCCCGCCCGGCGCCTCCTGGGCCACGGCGCCGATCTTCATGCCGCGGGGCAGGGTGACGGAGCCGCTCTCGGTGGGGAGATCGCCCTGGATGATCTTGAACAGGGTGGTCTTGCCCGCGCCGTTGCGCCCGACGAGCCCCACCTTCGCTCCGGTGGGGAGGTTGAAGGAGGCGCGGTCGAGGATCAGCCGGTCGCCGATGCGGTAGGTCAGGTCGTTGACATGGAGCATGCCGCCTTTTGGCGTGGGATCACGGCGCTGGCAAGGTGGTGAATGGCTCAGGCGGCAACCGGAGGGATGTTATCCCGTCCGCCCCTTGATAGCCGAAATCGCCAGTGACAAAATCCCCAAGGCCTGAGAAAGGCATAGGTGCCTATTCCGTACCGCAAGCACGGGATTCATGGTATAGCCAAGATGCAGGCATGGGAGGAGGCCGATGGCACGGCTCACCGGGATCAAGTTGTTCAAGGGGCTGGAGATCGACCTTGCCTCGTTCGAGGGACGGGCCAATTGGCGCCGGTTCGACCCCGAGGAGGTTCTGGTCGACTTCGACGAGCCCTCCACGGATGTCTACCTCCTCCTCTCCGGAGAGGTGCGGGTTCTCATGCGCACCCCCTCGGGCAAGGAGGTCATTCTTCACGAGATGAGGTCTGGCGACCTGTTCGGCGAGCTGGCCGCTCTCGACGGCGTTCCGCGCTCCGCCAATGTCACGGCTCTGACCCGTGGGGAAGCCTGCGTCATGCCGGCCTCCGTCTTCAAGGAATTGCTCTTCTCCCACCAGCCCGTGGCCGAACGCCTCTTCTGCCTCATGGCCTCCCGCATCCGCGAGCTGAATGCCCGCTTCATGGAGCAGACGGTCCTCGACCTCCGGCACCGGCTCTATTCGGAGCTCCTGCGCCTGTCGACGCCGCGGCAGGACCGGTCGGGAGAACGGGTGATCACGCCGCCCCCCTTCCATCACATCGTCGCCGCCCGCATCGGCTGCCGCCGCGAGCAGATCACGCGGGAGTTCACGATGCTGTCCCAGGAGGGCCTGATCGAGCGCACGAGAGGTGCCCTGATCCTGCGTCAGCCGGATGTGCTCAAGGCCCGGGTGGCAGAGGCCTTCCGGACCGATCATTAGGCCGATATCGCCGCGCGCTTGCCCTCGGTAAGCGCAAGCGCGGTGGCGGCGAGCATCACGCCCATGCCTAAGGCCTCCGGCCAGCCGAAGGCTTCATTCGCGAAGACGACGCCGACCGCGACGGCCACGACCGGGCTGACGAACGAGTAGAGGCCGGCCCGGAAGGCGCCCCAGTCCCGCACCAGCCAGAGATAGATCGAGAATCCTCCAAGCGAACCGCCGAGGACAAGGACGCTCAGGCCGAACAGGGCGCGCCAGTCCATCAGCCCTGCGAAGTAGGACTGGTCGTAGCCTTCCACCAGGAGCGACAGAGGTATGAGACCGAGAGCGCCGATGCTCGTCTCCCAGAAGGCGAGGGTGATCGGATGCATCGCCTGCATGAGCGGACGGCTGATAACCCCGCCCCAGGCATAGCTGAGCGTGGCTGCCGCGACTGTTGCGAGGCCTATCATGGCTCCGTCCTGCGCCGAGCCGGCGCGCCCCGAGAAGAGCATCACGAGACCTGCGATGCCGAGCGCAATCGCTCCAACCCGGCGCTTCGTAATTCGCTCCTCGCCATAGAGCGCCGCAACGAGGATCACGAAGACAGGCGTGAGCGCGAGATTGACAATAGATGAGATGCCGGTTGGCGCGCGAGCGACGCCCCAGAAGAGCAGGCTGTAGGAACAGGTAGTGATGAGCAGTGATGCTGTGATGACCCGCCCCAGCTGTTCTGCCCTGAGTGGCAGGCCTTTTGCGAGGATGAAGGCCAGATAGCAGAACCCGGCGATCAGGAAGCGGACGGCCGCCAGGAAGATCGGCGGCACGGCTTCGGAGGCGATTTTCATCGGCAGCCAGGTCAGGCCCCAGATCAGCGCCATCAAGGCAAAGGCCGCGACGTGTCCCGCTCCGCTCTCGCGCCTCACCATCACCCCTCCCAGCCATCTGTAGGATCAGACTAATGAAGGGCAGGGCAGCGGGGAAGTTCCGGTCGGTTCTTATTGCTTCGGGGCGTCGGGTCCATAGGCTGCGAAGAAGACCCGCAGCGCGTTCTCGACGTTTTTCTGGATCTGATCTTCGGTCGGTGGATCGCCCACCGAGAAGAGGAGGCGCCGCAGCATGCCCGAGACGCAGAGATCGAGGAGGTGCTGAGCGGCCACGCCGGTATCCTCGATGGAGAGGCGTCCGGCTTCGACCTGCCGATCGAAGTAGGACTTGAGCCGAGCGATGCCCTGGCACGGTCCGGCTTCGTAGAAGGCCTGACCCAGGCGGGGGAACTTCTCCGCCGCGCCCATAACCATCCGGATTGAGGAAATATGCTCGGGCTTGCCCATGCGGCGCAGGTAGCTTAGGCCGAGCTTCCTCAGGACGCCGCGAACATCGGGATCTTCTGCATCCAGCTTGAACAGCACTTCGGCCAAGCCCTGCTTTTCCTCCGTCGTCAGGGCTTCGAACAGGCTCTCCTTGCTGTCGAAATAAACGTAGAGCGTACCCTTGGAGACGCCTGCCACCTTGGCGATCTCGCCCATGCTGGCCCCGTCGAACCCGCGCGCGAGAAAGACCTTACGAGCGCCTTCCAGGATCTGACGGCGCTTGGCGCTCTCAATGCCGTCCTCGAGGGCGGAGGAGAGCTCCTGATCCAGGATGCTGTCATGCATGTCGCTCATGGCTCGTAGAATTTCCTCTTCTTGCTATTGACCGAACGGTTCGGTCAACTCATATATGGCAGGCAATCGAGGAAGATCAAGGCTGTAACGACAAGCTCGAACCTTTTGGTCCTACGGGCTTTGTGTTCGCTTTGCAGAGGTTCAGATGGCTTACCGTGAAGAGTTCGAGCAGGGCGCGAAGAGCGACCTTGAGACCGCCAGGGAAGGGCAGTCCGCGCCTGCGCCTCAGCTGGAGCAGAAGACCCCCGAGGCCGTCCGTCCGCCTAAGAAGGGTTTCGGCAAGAAGCCCGCAATCCTGGCCGTGCTTGCGGCCGCGCTCGCCTTCGGAGGTTATGAGGGGCATGAATGGTGGACCAACGGCCGCTTCATGATCTCGACCGAGGATGCCTATGTGCAGGCCGACATCACGATCCTGTCGGCCAAGGTCTCCGGTTATGTGCAATCCGTTGCCGTTACCAACAATCAGAGCATCAAGGCCGGTGACCTGATCGCCAAGATTGATGACGGTGATTATCGCTTTGCCCTGCAGTCGGCCAGGGACAAGCTCGCAACCCAGCAGAGTGCGATCACGCGCATCGGTCGCCAGATCGAGGCGAGCCGTGCCTCCGTGGCCCAGGCCCAGGCGCAGATCGCCGCTGCTCAGGCGGAGGCCGAGCGCGCCGAGAGCGACTATGCCCGCCAGCAGCAGCTCGCCCGTTCCGACTACACCAGCCGGGCCGCCCTCGAGAATGCCAAGGCCGCCCGTGACCGCGCCGATGCCAATGTGAGGAGCGCCCAGGCCGCACTGGCCGCCGCTCAGGCGAATGTGGAGGTTCTTGCTGCCCAGCGGAACGAGGGCGAGCGCCTTGCCGCCGAGTTGCAGACCTCTGTCGAGAAGGCGCAGCGCGATCTCTCCTTCACGGAAATTCGCGCGCCGGCCGATGGCGTCATCGGCAACAAGGCGGTGGAGGTCGGCACTTATGTGCAGCCGGGCGCGCGCCTCGCAGCGCTGGTTCCTCTGACGAGCGTGCATGTGGATGCCAACTTCAAGGAGACGCAGCTCGCCTCCCTCAAAGTCGGGCAGAAGGTGCGTATCGAGGTCGATGCCTTCCCGGACGCCGACATCGTCGGCACGGTTGAAAGCGTCTCGCCGGCCTCCGGCGCGGTGTTCAGCCTGCTGCCGCCGGAAAACGCCACCGGCAATTTTACCAAGATCGTTCAGCGCGTGCCCGTGCGTGTCTCCGTGAACCCCGAGGTCGCTCAGCAAGGATTGCTGCGCCCGGGCCTGTCGGTTGTCGTCGATGTGGATACGCGCACTTCGGCCGAGACTGAGAAGACGGCAAGCCTCAAAGAGTAAGGAACCATGGCTGCCTCCGCTGCCATCCCGAACAAGCCGCACGGCGCCATGCCTGTCGCGAAGCCTGCGCCCGTGAGCAGGCGCCGGACCTTTGCGTTCTTCTGCATGGTCTTCGGCATGTTCATGGCGATCCTGGACATCCAGATCGTCTCCGCATCGCTTGCCGAGATTCAGGCCGGCCTCTCCGCTTCGTCGGAGGAGATCTCCTGGGTGCAGACCAGCTATCTGATCGCGGAAGTGATCATGATCCCGCTCTCGGGCACGCTCTCGCGCGTGCTCTCCACCCGGTGGATGTTCGTGATCGCCTCGGGCGGCTTCACGTTCATGAGCTTCATGTGCGCGACGGCAACGAACATCGAGCAGATGATCGTCTACCGCGCGCTGCAGGGCTTCATCGGCGGCGGCATGATTCCCACGGTTTTTGCCTCGGCCTTTACGATCTTCCCGCCGGAGAAGCGGCCCGTGATCTCGCCGATCATCGGCCTCGTGGCAACGCTCGCGCCAACGATCGGCCCGACGCTGGGTGGCTATCTCACCGACCTGTTCTCCTGGCACTGGCTGTTCCTCGTGAATATCGTGCCCGGCATCTTCGTCACAATCTCCACTTACCTCCTGGTCGATTTCGACGAACCGGATTTCAGCCTCTTCAAGTCCTTCGATTGGGCGGGCCTCGGCTTCATGGCGGCCTTCCTCGGCAGCCTTGAATATGTGCTGGAAGAGGGGCCTTTGAACGACTGGTTCCAGGACGAGGCGGTGCTGATCCTCACCATCGTCTGCGTCGTCGGCTGCCTGGGCTTCTTCTACCGGGCGTTCACCGCAAAGCAGCCGATCGTGGATCTGCGCGCTTTTGCCGACCGCAACTTCCTCGCAGGCTCGTCCTTCAGCTTCGTCATGGGCATCGGCCTCTACGGACTGACCTATCTCTACCCTGTCTATCTCGGCAGTGTGCGGGGCTATTCGTCCCTGCAGATCGGCGAGACCATGTTCGTGTCGGGCGCGACCATGTTCCTGATGGCGCCGGTGGCGGGCGTCCTGTCCCGCAGGATGGACCCGCGTGTCATGATGGGCATCGGCTTTGCGGCCTTCGCGTTCGGCACATGGATGATGAGCAGCCTGACCAAGGATTGGGATTTCTGGGAGCTCTTCGTGCCGCAGATCTTCCGCGGGGTCGGCCTGATGATCTGCATGGTGCCGATCAACAACATCGCACTCGGCACCCTGCCGCCGGAGCGCATCAAGAACGCGTCGGGTCTCTACAATCTCACCCGTAATCTGGGTGGTGCCGTGGGCCTGGCGATCATCAACACGACTCTGAACGACCGTCTGGACCTGCACGTCCAGCGGTTGCGTGAGAGCCTGAAC
This sequence comes from Microvirga arvi, assembly GCF_016892765.1. Taxonomy (GTDB): domain Bacteria; phylum Pseudomonadota; class Alphaproteobacteria; order Rhizobiales; family Beijerinckiaceae; genus Microvirga; species Microvirga arvi. Next base: position 91,384 of record NZ_JAFEMD010000010.1, on the reverse strand, counting down.
TGGGGCCGGTCGACGGCGGTCGAGACACTGAACGCCATGACCCTGAAGTTCCAGTCCCTCGGGACGGATGCCGGCTCTGCCGCCCTCAAGACCATGTCCAACATGGTCCATCGCGAGGCGCTGGTCATGTCCTTTGCCGACGTGTTCCTGCTACTGACCGTGCTGTTTCTGGGGCTGGTCCTCGCCTTGCCCTTCATCAAGAAACCGCGTGCGGCTCCCGCTGGCGCCGGCGGCCATTGACTTAACCTCCAAACTTCAGCCCGGCTTTAGGTCGGGCTTTTTTCTTGGCTGGCGGTTTTCAGCCTCCGCGATCGAGCGACGCAGCCATTCCTCTGGTTCGTGGCGCCCTGCGCAAAGGTTGAGGGACCAGGGCTTTTAAGCTGTTGTTCTTGCTGTCCAAACATCCTAGTTTGCGCGCTGGTTTTTTCTCAGACAGGTGAAGTTCAAGAATCTTGCCTCCTCCAGCCCGTCAATCCGCTTCCGTCGGCGCCGTGCGCCGCTCTTTTGCCCCTTGGGCCAGTCCTGATGCCAAGCCGCTCATTCGCTTCGAGAACGTCACGAAACGTTTCGGCGAGTCTGTCGCGGTCGATCATCTCTCCCTCAACATCTTCGAAGGCGAGTTCTTCTGCCTGCTGGGTCCCTCCGGCTGCGGCAAGACCACTCTGATGCGGATGCTGGCCGGCTTCGAGACACCGACCGGGGGCACGATCACGCTGGCGGGGCAGGATCTCGCAGGCGTGCCGCCCTATCGCCGGCCCGTGAACATGATGTTCCAGTCTTATGCGCTCTTCCCGCATATGAGTGTCGAGAAGAACATCGCCTTCGGGCTCAAGCAGGACGGAATGCCCAAGGGCCAGATTGCAGACCGGGTGGGCGAAATGCTTCGCCTCGTCCAGCTCGAGAAGCTCGCCAGGCGTTATCCGAGCCAGCTCTCCGGCGGCCAGCGTCAGCGCGTCGCTCTGGCCCGGGCTCTTGCCAGGAAGCCCAAGGTTCTCCTCCTCGACGAACCTCTCGGCGCCCTCGACAAGAAACTGCGCGAGGAAACCCAGTTCGAGTTGATGGACATTCAGCACGACCTCAACATGACCTTCGTTGTCGTCACTCACGACCAGGAGGAGGCCATGACCATGGCCGACCGGATTGCGGTCATGGACAATGGCCGGATCGTCCAAGTCGCCACTCCCGGCGAGATCTACGAGCAGCCCAAGACCCGCTTCATCGCCGAGTTCGTCGGCGACGTAAACATCCTGGAGAGCCACGTTCAGGGCCAGGAAAACGGCCTCTGGCGGGTGAAGACGCCATCGGCTCAAGCGCCGCTCACCATCGACGATCCGGATGAGGTGCTGCATTCCGGCCAACCCGTGGCGATTGCCATCCGTCCCGAGAAAATGGTGATCCAACGTGACCCGCCGGGCCCTGGCGCCATCAACGTGCTCACCGGCGAGGTCTGGGATATCGGCTATCTCGGGGACTGGACGGTCTACCGCGTGAAACTCGTCACCGGCGAGATCCTGCGTGTCACCCGCGCCAATGCCTCGCGCTTCGTAGACAACCCCATCGACTGGGACGAGCAGGTCTATGTCACCTTCGCGCCGGATGCGGCAGTGATCCTGGCGGAATAGCCATGATCGAGCGCTCCCTCATACGACGCCTGACCTCGGGTCTCGTGCCCGCCGTGCCTTATCTCTGGCTCGGCGTGCTCTTCCTCGTGCCGTTCCTGATCGTTCTTAAGATCAGCCTCTCGGACCCGGCGGTGGCCCAGCCGCCCTACAAGCCGGTCTTCGAGTGGAGCGACATCGCGGGCTTCCTCAGTGCGCTCGATTTTGAGAACTTTGCACTCCTGACCGAGGACGATCTCTATTTCCGTGCGACGCTCTCGTCAGTGCGCATCGCTGCCGTCTCGACATTGCTGCTGCTGCTCGCGGGCTTTCCCATCGCCTATGGCATGGCGCGTGCGCCGGAGCGCTACCGCTCGCTGCTGGTCGCTCTCGTCATCCTGCCGTTCTGGACGAGCTTCCTCATCCGCATCTACGCCTGGATCGCCATCCTCAAGCCTGAAGGGCTGCTCACCCAGGCGCTCATGGGAATCGGGCTGATCTCGGAGCCGCTCGACATCCTGAACACGGAAATTGCCGTCTATATCGGCATTGTCTATGCCTATCTCCCGTTCATGGTGCTGCCGCTCTACGCGACACTGGAGAAGATGGACGATACGCTCCTCGAGGCAGCGCTCGATCTCGGCTCCACGCCGTGGCGCTCGTTCTGGACGATCACCGTGCCGCTCGCCATGCCGGGCATCGTTGCCGGCTCGCTTCTGTGCTTCATCCCGGCCGTGGGCGAGTTCGTGATCCCCGACCTGCTCGGCGGCTCGGAGACCCTAATGATCGGCCGGCAGCTCTGGAGCGAATTCTTCTCCAACCGCGACTGGCCGCTGGCCTCCGCGGTCGCCATCCTGCTGCTCATCATCCTTGTCATGCCCATCGTGATCTACCGCGATGTGGAGGCCCGGCGCGTGGAGGCGCGGCCATGAACCGGCGCCTGAGCCTCTTCAACGTCACCTCGCTCGTGATCGGCTTTGCCTTCCTGTACCTGCCGATCCTGCTGCTGGTGATCTATTCCTTCAATGCCTCGCGGCTCGTCACGGTGTGGGGCGGTTTCTCCACGCAATGGTATGGGGCGCTCTTCCGTAATCAGTCCCTCATGGAGGCTGCCTGGGTGACGCTGCGCATCGCGCTTCTGTCCGCGACGCTGGCCACCGTTCTCGGCACGCTCGCGGCGCTCGCGCTGACGCGTTATGGACGCTTCCCCGGTCGAACATTGTTCACCGGCATGGTCTATGCACCCATGGTCATGCCGGAGGTCATTACCGGCCTGTCGCTGCTGCTGTTCTTCGTGGCGGTCGATTTCGATCGCGGCTTCTGGACCATCACGCTCGCGCATACCACGCTCACCATGTGCTTCGTGACCGTCGTGGTGCAGGCACGACTCATGACCTTCGATCGGTCGCTGGAGGAGGCGGCCATGGATCTCGGCGCACCACCCCTGCGCACGTTCTTCTCGGTGACGCTGCCTCTGATCGCGCCCTCCATCGTGGCGGGCTTCCTGCTCGCCTTCACGCTGTCGATGGACGATCTGGTAGTCGCGAGCTTCAACGCAGGTCCGGGTGCGACAACCCTGCCGATCAAGATCTACAGCCAGGTGCGCCTTGGGCTCTCGCCCGAGGTCAATGCGGCCTCGGCGATCCTGATCGGCATCGTGACGCTCGGCGTGATCTCAGCCACCCTGCTCAGCAAGCGCTCGACCTTGAACTCGCGCCGCAATGCTCACTGAGCGATGGCCTGGGGCCCCTGCTCGTTGGCGGGAACACGGTCCTGCGGGAAGAGGGGCTTGGCCGCGCCGGAGCGCTCGATGAGGGAGCGGACCTGCGGGGTGACCGCCACATTGTCCCAGTCGCCCGTGACGTCGAACGCGAGAGCCGGCAATTGCCCGGCCGGCGCTTCGGCTGACGAGATTCCCGCTATCATCTGAAGGGTCCGGTCGACCAGGAGAACTTGTCCGTGAAGGCGGGCTTGGACCGCAGGCCCGCTGAGCTTGCCCTCGACGACCTCACCGACGCCGTTCTGCACCACGATCTGGGCATCGGCTCTCTCGAAAGGCGTGCGTCCGCCCTTCCAGTTGAGCGAGGCGAGGAGAGGCCGCTTGTCCACCCGGCGCAGGGCATCCTGAAGGTTGATCCCAACCACCTCTCCCTCCGACAGTTCGATCGAGGAACGGCCTTGAGCCTGACGGATGACGTCTGCCGGATTCCTGCCTTTTCCGTCGAAGCTGAACTGTCCTTGAGCCCGGCCCGTGATCCAGCGCGGCTCGCCGAGTGCGGCCAGGAAGGGTGAGATCTTCACCTTTGAGAAGGTTCCCTGGCTCTTGAAGTCCACCTGACCGTTCTGCGCCGCCAGGGACAGGCGTCCTTTCAGGGTGCCATCAAAGAAGGCCGCCCGCCCGATGGAAGCTTCGATTCGGCCGGGCTGCACGAGCACGCTGGCTGCCATGTCATCCAAGCTCAGGCGCCCGAGACTGGCGGTTGTCGCCGAGAGGCGAAGGTCGAGATCGGTACCGGTCGCCCGGGTCAGGTCGATCGTCTCCTCGCTCCAGGAGCCTGAATCGGTGCGGGTCTGGGAAAAGGGGGCGAACAGGTCCGCCAGGTTGAGCGTATCGGCCGCAAGCGTGCCGGTGATGACAGGCCGCTCCGTATCGAAGCGAACGCCCAAAGTCCCCTCCAGCTTGTCGGATCCCATGGCGATCGACACGGCGGGCCAGGACAGGCGGCGGCGGTCCATGGAGAAGTCGCCGCTGATCGAGAAAGCCTGCAGCAGCGACCCGAACGGGAGATCGACCCCGCTCCAGCGGGTGAAGTCGCGCACCGAACTCGCCTCGATGGTGCTCTCGCCCGTCAGGCGGGGGGTATCGCCAAGCTGAGCCTCGCCCTCGGCAGAGAGGCGCGCGCTGGGGGAGGTGAGGGTGATGGAGAACGGGCTGATCTTGTTGGATGCGAGCAGGTCAGGGAAGATCGAGACCTGATCGAGGGATATCGGTTCATCCCGCCAGATCGCCGAGCCGGTCGCAGCCAGAGGTTCGGATGCATCGGCCCAGCGCATGACGGCATTGAGCCGATCCAGGTTGGCCTCCTTCAGATCGGTCCAGCGCACCGAGGACTTGGACACCACGAGCCGGCGGGCGTGGGTTTCGGTCGAACGCTCCTTGAAGATCTCGGCCCAGTTGACGGCCTGGAGCTTCTGTACCGAGCCGATGATGCGGGTTTCCGCCAAGTCGAAGTCGGAAAGCTCGATCCGTCCGAAGAGGAGGGGCAGGAGGCGCAACTCGCCCCGAAGGGTGCCGCCCTCGGCCTTCAGTGCCCCGTCAGGAAACTGAAGCGTCACGTTCTCGAACTTGACCCGGGGGATGGGAAGCACGGCGAAGGTGCTCCGTCCCCTGACCGTCAGGTCCAGGCCATATCGGGTCTTGACATGGTCCTTCAGCTCCGCCGACAGGCCACCCCCGGGCAATGTCCAGGGGGACGCCGCCGTCCCGAGGACGGCAAGCGAGATCAGCGCAATGAGGAAGAAGATGCGGCGGGACATGGAATGAATGTTGTAAACCTTGAGCCCCGTCCCGCAAGCGGTGAAGAGGAGATGTCCTCAGGACAGGGCGAACCGTTGAATCGTTTCCATATATCCATACGAAGGGATTGTCTAAATTGAGGCCAAGTTGCAGGGTGGCCGCCATTCGAACCGCGACACTTCGAACGGGCGGAAATCTGCCCACAAGGAGAGGATTTGATGGATAAGGTTTACAGCGACGCGCGCTCGGCGCTGGCTGGCCTGGTCAAGGATGGCATGACCATCATGGCTGGGGGCTTCGGTCTCTGCGGCATTCCGGAGACGCTGATCGAGGCGATTCGTGATTCGGGGGCGAAGGATCTGACCTTCATCTCGAACAATGCGGGTGTCGACGGGGTCGGCCTCGGCCGCCTTCTGGAAACCCGCCAGATCCGCAAGATGATTTCGTCCTATGTGGGCGAGAACAAGCTCTTCGCCCAGCAGTACCTCTCCGGCGAGCTGGAGCTCGAGTTCAACCCGCAGGGCACGCTGGCCGAGCGCATCCGCGCCGGCGGCGCCGGGATCCCGGCCTTCTACACCAAGACCGGCGTCGGCACCCTCATTGCCGAAGGCAAGGAGGTTCGCGAGTTCAACGGCGAGAAATATGTCATGGAGACGGGGCTGTTTGCCGACATCTCCATCGTCCATGCCTGGAAGGGCGACACGGAAGGCAACCTCGTCTACCGGAAGACTGCCCGCAACTTCAATCCGATGATGGCGACCGCCTCGCGGCTGACCATCGCCGAGGTCGAGCATCTGGTGCCGGCCGGCGAGATCGACCCGGACTGCATCCATACGCCAGGCATCTTCGTGAAGCGCATGGTGCATGTGCCGAACCCGGTCAAACACATCGAGCAACGCACGACCCGCAAGCGCGCCGAGGAGGCTGTGCCGGCGGGAGCAGGGGAGGAAGTCTGATGGCCTGGACCCGTGAACAGATGGCCGCCCGCGCGGCCAAGGAGCTGCGCGACGGCTTCTACGTGAATCTCGGCATCGGCATCCCGACGCTGGTGTCCAACTTCATCCCCAAGGGCATGCGCGTGCAGCTCCAGTCGGAGAACGGCATGCTCGGCATGGGGCCGTTCCCCTTCGAGGGCGAGGAGGATGCGGACCTGATCAATGCCGGCAAGCAGACGATCACCGAGCTGCCGACCACGAGCTATTTCTCGAGCTCCGATTCCTTCGGCATGATCCGCGGCGGCCATATTGATCTTTCGATCCTGGGAGCCATGCAGGTCGCCGAGAACGGCGATCTCGCCAACTGGATGATCCCCGGCAAGATGGTCAAGGGCATGGGCGGCGCCATGGACCTTGTGGCCGGCGTCAAGCGCGTGGTCGTGGTCATGGAGCACGTGGCCAAAGCCAAGGACGGCTCAGAAGATCCGAAGCTTCTGAAGGAATGCTCCCTGCCGCTGACCGGGGCCGGCGTGGTCGACCTGGTGATCACCGATCTCGGCGTGTTCTCCATCGACAAGAAGGGCGGCTCCGGCATGACCCTGATCGAGCTGGCTGAGGGGGTGACGGTGGACGAGATCAAGGCGAAGACTCAGGCCGAGTTCAAAGTAGCGCTCGGTAGCCAGTCCAACGCGGCCTGAGGAAAGACAATGGCGAGCGTGGCATCAGCGCTCCTCGCACAGGCCCCGGGGTTTCCCGGGGTCTGTTTGCTTTTGCGCGGATCGACAATTCCCAGTCTGCGATGAAGATCGGGTGCTCGACTCCGGGATCGCACAACCCGCGGCGCGCTTGCCTGGCATCAGGGTCACTCTATGCTGTCGATGAAGTCATGCGGTGGTTCCGCTCGCGATAAAATGCATGGCGAGGCTGAATGGCACGAGCAGACCTAGACGCCATGACGATCCGTGTCATGGATCGTGAAAATCTCGAAGAAGCGATCAACTGGGCTGCGGCCGAGGGCTGGAACCCTGGCCTCAATGACGCTGAGTGCTTCCACGCCGCCGACCCCACAGGCTTTCTCATGGGCACTCTGGGTCACGAGCCAATCGCCTCCATCTCGGTTGTTCGGTACTCCAGCGCGTTTGGCTTCCTCGGCTTCTACATTGTCCGGCCGGATTATCGCGGGCAAGGATTCGGATACCATCTCTGGCAGACCGGTATGGCTTATCTCGAGGGCTGCACGGTGGGTCTGGACGGCGTCGTGGCCCAGCAGGAGAACTATGCGCGATCAGGCTTCGTCCTGGCCCACCGCAACGTTCGCTATAGCGGAGCCCCTCGGATCGAAACCCCTCGGAACGATTGCCTGCGGAGGATGACTCCAGAGATCACGGAGGCCGTTCTGGCCTATGACCGGCCGTTCTTTGCCGCGCCGCGCGAGACCTTTTTGCGTTGCTGGCTCAAGCCGGACAAACGCACTGCGATGGCTTTTGTAAAAGACGGGACGATCAAGGGCTATGGGGTCGTACGAGCCTGCCGCTATGGTTATAAGATCGGGCCGCTCTTCGCCGATGGCGAGAACGAGGCTGATCTGCTGTTTCGAGCGCTTGCATCTCAGGCCAGAGGCGCTCCGATCTTCCTGGACCTGCCTGCGCCCAATGAGACGGCCGTCCAGCTGGCCGTGCGTTACGGCCTGTCGCCGGTCTTTGAGACCGCGAGGATGTATCGTGGAGAGACGCCAGACTTGCCTCTGCCCCGAACCTACGGGATTTCAACCTTCGAATTGGGATGACGGCGTTGGTCCCTGACGCCCATTACAATAAGGAGGAGACGAGCATCATCAGCCCGCAGCCATCGTCGGACTCAAGAGCCTGTGGAACCTGATGGTGAACTCGGGCCTTCCGCAACCGTCGGGCGAGCCTCCGCGCTGCGCACCAGCTGGATGACGGGCACCAAGCCGACCAGCACGATGACGAGGGCGCCGAGCGATCCTTCCTCGAAACGCCCCCTGGACGCATAGGTGTAGACGAGGGTTGAGAGGGTTTCGGTGTTGAGCGGCCGCAGCAGCAGAGTTGCCGGCAGTTCCTTGATGCAATCGACGAAGATCAGCAGGGCGGCGCTCGCAAGCGCCGGGCGCATGAGGGGGATCTGGATCCTCCACACCATCTCCCGCCGCGAGGTTCCAAGCGTGCGTGCAGCATCCTCCAGGCTTGGCGAGACGCGGTCCAGACCGGCCGACAGCGAGCCCGTCGCAATCGACAGGAAACGGATCACGTACGCGATGATGATGCCGCCCGCAGCACCCATGAGGAGGAGGCCGAGGCGCTCGCCGGTCAGGTGGCGCCAGACCGTGCCGATCAGGTTGTCGAAGCCGACCAACGGCGTCATGAGCCCCAGCGCCAGCACCGTGCCGGGGAGCGCATAACCGAGGCCTGCCAAGAAGAGAGCCCCCCTGGTCAGGGAATTCTTGGACAGGCGGGCGGCTGAGACCAGCATGATGGCAATGACCAGCACCGCGGTCGTCGCAGCCACCGACAATCCAATGGTCGTCATGAAATGGGCGAGGAAATCCCTGTCGAGCTGGTTCAGAAGGCCGCGTCGCAGGGTTTCGCGCAGCAGGAAAACCGTCGGCAGGATGAAGCCCATGAGGACGGGCAACGCGCAGAGCAGCGTCGCCACCCAGGCGCGCATGCCGGCGAGAGGCACCGGATGCACGGTCCGGTGGCGCTTCGGCGAGAGCGCATAGCGCCTGTCGCGCCGACCGTAACGCTCGATCAGGATTAGGCCCACCACGAAGGCCAGCATGACGCAGGCAATCTGCGCCGCTCCCGCAAGGCTGCCGCGGTTGAGCCACGTGTTGTAGACCGAAACGGTGAGGGTGCGGACGCCGAGATATTCGCTCGCGCCGATATCGTTGAGAGCTTCCAGCAAGGCCAGCGCAAGGCCCACCGCCAGTGCAGGGCGGGCGAGGGGAAGCGCGATGATGCGGAAGAGCTTGATGCGGCTCGCGCCCAAGGTCCGCGCCACCTCCAGCATGCTGGCGCTCTGCGTCAGGAACATCGCCCGTGCCACGATGTAGATGTAGGGATAGAGCACCACGGACATCACGAGGATGCAGCCGGGCAGCGACCTGATCTCGGGAAACCAGTACTCCGCCCGCGACTTCCAGCCCATGAAATCGCGCAAGGCGATCTGAAGGAGGCCTGCGGAGTCGAAGACTTCCACGTAGATATAAGCGGTGATGTAGGTCGGCACAGCGAGCGGCAGCGGCAGGAGCCATACCAGGATGCCGCGGCCGGGAAAGCGATGTGCGGTGACGAGCCAAGCCGTGGTGATGCCCATGGAGCCTGCGACGACGGCGACGCCGATGAGCAGGGCGAGCGTGTCGATCGTGCTGGCTGGCAGCACATTGGCGATGAGATGCGGCCAGATTTCCGCATCTCCCTCGGCGGCGATGCCGATGAGGGCGCCGACAGGCAGGAGCACGAGCAGACCGGTCACGGCCACGGCAGCGGAGAGCCACCAGGGAATGCGCTTCGCCTTCCGTTGCGGCGAGGAGCGGAATGCGGTCTGGATTTGTGCTGTCACGGCAAAATGGGAATGGCGCCGCCGTTGCCGGCAGCGCCTCTCTGGAAAAGGTGAGGGCGGCTGGAAGAGCCGCCTCCAGTCTTATTGATCAAAGCCGACCTTGTCGACCAACTCGCTGGCTTTCTTGCGGAGCTTCGCGATCTCGGCGACCGGCACATTATCGGCCTTGAGCTCGCCGAAGGAGGCGATGGTCGGGTGAATCTTGATGCCGGCCTTGATCGGATATTCGGAATTGAGGTCGGCGTGGATGCGTTGAGACTCATCGGAGACCATGTACTCCATGAACTTCACGGCGTTGGCCTTGTTCGGCGCGTTCTTCGCCAGCGCCAGGCCGGAGACGTTCACGTGGGTTCCGCCGCCCTCGAAGGTGGGGAGGATCACGTTGATGGCTTCGCCCCACTTCTTCTGCTCGGCGTCGCTGCCGTTGAGCATGAGCGAGACGTAGTAGGTGTTGCCCACACCGATGTCGCAGACGCCGGCCAGGATGTCCTTGGCCTGCTCGCGGTCGCCGCCCGAAGGCTTCTTCGCTAGGTTCGCCTTCACGCCCTTGAGCCATTCCTCGGCCTTCGCCTCACCCTTGTGGGCGATCATCGCGGCGATCAGGCTGATGTTGTAGAGGTGCTGGCCGGAGCGGATGCAGACCTTGCCCTTCCACTTGGGATCGGCGAGCTCCTCGTAAGAGATCTTGTCCTGCTTCACGCGCTCCTTCGAGGCATAGACGACGCGCCCGCGAAGGGCGATGCCGAACCAATGGCCTTCCGGATCGCGATAGGCCGTCGGTATGACCTTCTCGAGCGCTTCGGACTTCACCGGTTGCGTGACGCCGTAATCCTTGGCCGCCTGCAAGCGGCCGATATCGACCGTGATGATCACGTCCGCCGGGCTGTTCTGACCCTCGGTGCGGATGCGCTCCTCGAGGCCGTTGGCAATGAAGATCGTATTGACCTTGATGCCGGTCTCTTTGGTGAACTCATCCAAGACGGGCTTGATCAGGCCGGCTTCGCGGGTGGTGTAGATGTTCAGCACTTCCTCCGCCGAGGCGGAGAGGGTCGAACCTGCCAGAGCGCCAAGAGCAGCGGCCCCGCAGAGCAGACCGCGTGCAAACGAGATGTTCGCCATCATGAGTTCCTTCAGAATCGGTTTCGGGCGGCATGGTGCCGTATCCCTTTGATGCTGCAAGAACCACAAACACACTTTGCGGTCAACCAAAAAGCAGATTAAAATCAATAACTTATAGGAATTCTAAACTGAGCATTCCTTGTAATTCTTCTAAGCTGAAGCCGCTTTCTGAACGGTCTCGATCTGCGGAAGGGCCTCGCGGAGGCGGACAATCTCCTCCTCCATTCTCTCCATGTTCTGGAACAGGCGCTCGCTGGTCAGACGCAGGAAATAGAAGCCAAATTGCGGGTTCTGGAAGTAGAGTTGACGCACCTCGTCATAGGATATGCTCAGCACCTCGCCTTCTTCCAGGCATTCAAGCGTCTGGGTACGGGTGTTGCTCGGCGACATGAAGCCCATTTCGCCGACCACCTGTCCCTGCAGGAGTTCAATATTGATCTCCTTCAGACGATAGCGTCCGGAAATCGTGAAGAACATGCAGTCCGCGATATCGCCCTTGGCGAAAAGCAATTCGCCGGTCTTCGTCTTGCGGCGGGTCATGAACGGCTTGAGCCATTCCATGGACAAGTCGCTCTTGGAGGCGTTCTTCACACGCTTGATCAGGCCCAGCATCTGATAGAGGCGCACGCTGTTGATGGGCAGCAGGATCAGATTGGCCACGACGCCTGGAATATTACCCAGGAATGCGGAAACGGTCAGGGAGCAGAGATTGGCCCCGATCCCGATGCAGCGCAGCGGAATGATGGTCTTCATCGCGCTGCCTGCGATGGCAAGGGCTGCCCCAAACCAGCCGATGGCTTCAACCCACGTCATGGACATTTATCCCGGATTCTTATGTACCGTTCCGGCATATACCATCGGAATAGGAATCTGCGCCAGCTACGCATTGGCGCAGTGGCGCAAGCTCTCAAGGAGAGGCTCCGCCGTTGGATCTAGAGGCTGCGGCAGCTGGTGGCATCAAGGGCGCCGAGGGGTAGCCTGACTTGGAACGCTCAGGCCACGGCGCTGGCCCATGGTGCCTGCACCCTCGCTGCCTGCGCGCCGTGGCGCTTCCCCGGAGACGGATGGAGGAGGCGGCACGGGATCGCGCGGCAGCACGCCGACCGGTGCCGTGGATGCAACGCAGCCGCTCAGGACAAGACCGGCAAGCAGAATGGCAGGAACGGTTACGATGATGCGCATGTCTTGCTCCACAAGAATCGCTGCAGAAGCTAGACCATAGGAAGGGGAAGTCGAGTCTCGCGCAAATCCAGGAAAGTTGCTCGCCAGGCCTCCTCCTTAGGGGAGCGAAGCCTATTTCATGATCATAGCCGTAAGAGGAGGCCATGGAGGATTGTCAACGCTTGCAGGTGCGGGTGCCGTCGCTCGGGGCGAAGGCCGTCCGCCGGCTTACGGAGAGCCTGATCGTCCTGGTCATGGGTGCAGGAGCTGCGGCGGCCAAGTGTCAGGATGCGCCCGGTCCCGGTGTCGATTGGTCGGGATGCTCCAAAGCTCGCCTTGTCCTCACGGGCGAGGATCTGACCGGTACCATCTTTCAGCGCTCTCTGCTGACCTTGAGCGACTTCGCTTCGTCAAAGATGGCAGGAGCCAACCTGAGCGAAACCGAAGTGAGCCGCACCCGCTTCGAGGGAGCCGACCTGTCGCGGGCCGATTTTACCAAGGCCCTCGGCTGGCGAGCCAATTTCGGCCAGGCCAATCTCAATGGTGCCGCGTTTGTCTCTGCGGATATGAGCCGCTCGAACTTCGCCCAGGTCAAGGCGGCCGGAGCGAACTTCACGAAGGCCGAGCTGAACCGATCAGACTTCAGTGGGGCCGACCTGACGAGAGCCAGCCTGACCAAGGCGGAGCTCGCGAGGGTGCTGTTCCAAAGCTCGAAGATCTCCGGGGCGGATTTCAGCTACTCCAACCTCTCACGGGCGCGGCTGGACGGGTTGGATCTTCAGGGTGTGAATTTCACAGGAACATATCTCTTCCTCACCCAGATCGGCGGCTCGGATCTGAGTAAGGCTACCGGCCTGACACAGGCTCAGGTCGACATTGCCTGCGGCACCGCTCAGACCAAGCTGCCACCGGGTCTCGCTCAGCCGAAATCCTGGCCTTGCAAGGAGGAAGAGGACTGAGCCGCCCGGCTTTGGCTGAAACTTAGCTGGAGCGTAGCCGTTGGTTCGTTGGAGGTGCTGGGGTGAAAAGACCGCGGCTCCTCATACCGTAGGGATTGTCTTCTCTGGAGGAGTGCGTTCGCTTTGACCACGCTCAAGGAATTCGAGGACGCCCTGCGCGAGCAGGGAATGCATATGGCTCTCGCCATCCTGCAGAGGCTTCGCGAGCGGGACCGCACCAAGCGCTCGGTTACACCCGCCAGACGCATCGCCGGTCGAAAGATGACACCTGAACTGGCCCGGCGCATCCTGGAACTCCACGCAACGACCGAGATGACCCAGCAGGAGATAGCGTTCGAGCTGAGCGTCAATCAAGGCAGGGTGAACGAGGTGATCAAGCGCGGCAAATGGCTGGATGCCAAACCGGACGCGCCGGAGGCCGTCGCGCGGGATAAGGCCAAGGCGAGGATGCGTAGCCAGAGCGGCTCCAAGCGACGGGAAGCGCCGGAGAACAGGCCCGGCTCATCTTCCAGCAGAAAGAGCCCAGGTCCGAAGCCGAGCCCTCAGGCACAGCTCCTCCTGGGGGACCTTTGAGCGGTGCCGGACAGGGGTAGCTGCATCAAGAAAAAACCCCGCCCAATGGGCAGGGTTGAGTGATCTCCTCGCCTTCGGTTGTCAAGCCGAAAACAGGCATATTAGGACATGCAGAGCAAGTAGTGTCAATTCGATTTTTAATAATACGTTAAAGGACTTATTTTCATTAACATTGGACAATATTCTTTTATCAGAGGGAGTACTACTTTTTCGCCTCTTGAATACTTGAAGAATTTAAGAGTGTTGCCGGTTTGCAATAGATTTCCTCAACGTAAGGTATGAATGTTTCTCCCGTGAGTCCTCACAGCAAGGGGTTACGGTTATGAGAAAACGCGTATTTGGCTTCCTGACAGGGGTTGCCGGCTTGACGCTTGCTTGCGCCGCTGCTTCCGCGGCGGACCTTCCGGTTCGCGCAGCACCTCCGGCACCGATCATCGCGGCTGCTCCGATCTTCACCTGGACCGGCTTCTATGCCGGTGTGAATGCCGGCTGGGGCTGGCGCAGCGATGATGAAGAGTCGGTCGTCCTGGCGCCCGCTCCTGGCGTGGTTCCTGGCACGCTGATCTTCCCGGACAGCGGCGACGGCGGGTTCACCGGCGGCGCCCAGATCGGCTACAACTACCAGATCGGCTCCTTCGTGATCGGTCTCGAGACCGACATCCAGTGGGCGGACACCGACGAGGGCGAGGCCGTCAGGTTCGTTCCGGCCGGCGGCGGCGGCCTTTTCGTGCCCGGCACGTTCGACAACAACCTGTCGGATTGGTTCGGCACCGTTCGTGCCCGCGCCGGCGTGGCCTTCGACCGCGTCCTGATCTACGCCACAGGCGGTCTGGCCTACTCGGACAACAGCACCGGCTGGGTGGCGGGTGGTGGCGTCGAATGGGCGCTGCCAGTGAACTGGTTCGGCTCCTCGGCCGTCACCTTCGGCCTCGAAGGATTGTGGCTCAGCTTCGATAATGATGACGATGACTTCGATGGCGTTGTCGGCACCTTCACGCCTGATGGGGGAGGGGCTGCCGTTCCGGTGGTCGCGCCGATCGGGCGGGATGACGACAACGAGTTCTTCGTCGCGCGCGCCAAGCTGAACTTCAAGTTCGGCACTTACTAAGAGCCAGTCGGCCTTGTGCCGGCAGGGGTCCGGAAAGCTTCGGACCCCTTTCAAACCCTTCAGGGCTTCAAAAGGGCGAAGTCACAGATAAGGGTGGAAAAGGAAATTGGCCGCGACCGTCCTTGATCGGATCTTGGTCGCGGCCCCGGCCCGTAGTTGCCCCCACGGGAAGCCCAGTTCTAGACTGTGAAAACGTGACCTCATTGAGGCACTGGCTTGACCATAAAAAAATTTTAGATTTTTTTGGAACCACCTGCAGGAACCGACGTTAATAGGCATCTCCGGTCACTTTTGCCCCTACGGCCGGACACCTTAGAGCACCCTTCCGGGTGCTCTTTCTTTTTGGAAACGCTCGTCTTTTCCTGATTTTCGAATCACTGATAAGCTTGAGATTATGAACTGTGAGTCATGGGTTCAAGCCTTATGAGCTTGGCTGTTTGTGCATCCGTGCAAAGCCGGATTGTCGGAATGAAAGGACAGCAGATCAGTCGTATTTCCGTTCATCCGCAATGACCTTTCCGTCATTCGGTAGGCTGCCGGGAGAGGCAAATCTCACCGCCCCCTTAAGCTTTGTGGCGCTCTGAAGCGTTGCACCCACAGCTGCGGCCAGGTCATCACTTGGTGCGCTCGATTCCGCAGCCAAGGTCATCACGTCGATTTCCCCCTCTCGGGTGACGATGAGGCGAAGACGCCCCAGTTCCGGATGGCGGCGGCCGATCTCCGCCACCTGCTCGGGCCGTACGAACATTCCCTTGACCTTGGTGGCCTGATCGGCCCGGCCCATCCAGCCCTTGATCCGCATGTTGGTGCGTCCGCACCGGCTGACCCCCGCCATCGCGGCCGTGAGGTCGCCGAGAGCCAGGCGGATGAAGGGATGGTGTCGATCGAGGGTGGTCACGACGATCTCACCGACCTCACCATCGGGCACGGGATCGCCGGTCCCGGGCCGAACGATCTCGACGATGATGTCCTCATTGACAACAAGCCCGTCGCGGGCGGCGGTCTCGTAGGCGATGAAGCCGAGATCCGCCGTGGCATAAGCCTGATAGGCCTCGATACCCCGGGCAGAGAATTCCTCCTGCAGGGATTTCGGAAAGGCCGCGCCGGACACGAGAGCTCGCCTGATCGAGGAGACGTCCCGCCCTGATGCGGCTGCCCCATCCAGCAGGATCTTGAGAAAGTCCGGCGTGCCGCAATAGGCCACCGGACGATAGGCTTCGATCAACTCGAACTGCTGCTCCGTGTTGCCCGGGCCTGCCGGAATGACCGCGCAGCCGAGCGCGCGCGCCCCTGAATCCATGATGAAGCCGCCGGGGGTGAGATGATAGCTGAACGTGTTGAGCACCACGTCGCCACCTCGAAAGCCGGCGGCGAACAGACCGCGCGCGGAACGCCAAGGATTAGCGACAGCGGATTCCGGCTCGAAGATCGGTCCTGGCGACGTGAAGAGGCGTCCGAACGATCCTGGCGCATCGGCTACGAGGCCGCCGAAGGGGAGGGCGCTCTTCTGCAGGGCGGGCAACTCGGCCTTGCGCAGAACGGGCAGACTGGCCAGCGCCTCGCGGCTGGTGATGCTGGCGAGATCCATGCCCTGCAGGCGCTCCGCATAGGCTGGAGATCGCGCTGCCTGTCTCAAAACCTCCGGCAACCCTGCGAAAAGCGCGCTTTCGCGCTCAATGGGAGCGCGAGCTTCGAGAGCATCGTAGTGATCTGCCAAAAGCATGTCCCTCGTTCAAATGAGTTGGTTTTCGTAGACACACCGTCGAATGATCGACGGTGTGTCCGGTATGGCGTGCCATCGCCTCGCGAATGGCTGGGTCAGGCGCGGGCCATATGCGGGTTCGAAAGCGATACTTGCAGGGGATCCCCTCCGAACTGGTTCGGGCCAACGGTTCCCCGCTGGCAGAAGAACACGATCAGGACGATGGCTCCGACAAACGGAATGAGGCCGAGCAGCAGCCACCAGCCCGATTTGTCCGTGTCGTGCAGGCGGCGCGCACCAGCGGCGATGCTTGGAACGATCAGCGCCAGCGTGGCGATCAGGTAGAGAAGCGGCATATCGCCGAAGATGATGGAGTCCAGAACGCTCGCGACGATGTTCACGACGATCATGAACAGAAAGAAGTACCAGTACTCCGAGCGCTGCGCGCGCCCCGAGAAAGTGGCATATTTGTTGAGACAGGTTTTGACGGCTTGTGCAAAGTCCATTGAATTGCCCCCTGATACGTATGACGTGAGCACTGCATCGCTCACGATGTAGACCGTAAGAAAAGATATGACGTTGCGTCAAGTGCGGTTCGGCACATTGAGCATCACGCCAGCCAGCGCTTGCGGCGTTTGTAGCTCTTCACCGCGCGGAACGACCTACGGTCTCCTTCCGATACGCCGAGGTAGAATTCCTTCACGTCCTCATTCTCGCGCAGCATCTGCGCCGGCCCGTCCATCACCACGCGACCCGTCTCGAGAATATAGCCATAGGTCGCGTATTTGAGCGCCATGTTGGTGTTCTGCTCCGCCAGCAGGAAGGAGACCCCTTCCGTCGCGTTGAGCTTGCGCACGATCTCAAAGATCTCCTCCACGATCTGCGGCGCGAGGCCCATCGAAGGCTCGTCCAGCAGAATCATGGAAGGCTTGGACATCATGGCCCGACCGACGGCGCACATCTGCTGCTCTCCGCCGGAGGTGTAGCCCGCCATCGACGTGCGGCGCTGCTTGAGACGCGGAAAGTACTCGTAGATGGCCTCCAGGTCGCGACGGATGGCGGCATTGCCGTCTTTGCGCGTGAAGGCGCCTGTCAACAGGTTCTCTTCGATGGTGAGATGGCCAAAGCAGTGGCGGCCCTCCAGCACCTGGATGCAGCCGCGGCGCACGAGTTCGTTGGGGGAGAGTTTGTGCACCCTCTCCCCGTTGAACTCGATCGAGCCCTTCGTCACCTCGCCGCGCTCCGCATGCAGCAGATTGGAGATGGCCTTCAGGGTCGTCGTCTTGCCGGCGCCGTTCGCACCGAGGAGCGCCACGATGCCGCCCCTGGGCACGGTGAGCGAGACGCCTTTCAGCACGAGGATCACGTGGTCGTAGACGACCTCGATGTTGTTGACCGTGAGGACGGTGTCCGCCGATTGCGGCTGCATCTGAATGGCGCTGCTCATGTGCGCTTCTCTCCTTTCCCTCTCCCCTTCAGCGGGAGAGGGTGCCCTGCGAAGCAGGGTGGGAGAGGGGCTGTGCTCACATCTGCTGCCCCTCTCCCGGCTCACTCCGTTCGCCACCCTCTCCCGCATAGGGGAGAGGGTAAGGCGCGCTTGAACTAGCTTGCCTTGTCGCAAGCCTCGGTCCGCTTGGGCCAGCCGGCGTTCTTCTCGGCATAGTCCTTCGCGGCGGCATCGAGCTGACCTTTCACGCGGTCGGTCATCGGCTCGATGGGGTTGGAGATCTTCACCCATTTCGTGCCGTCCCATTCCTGCATGAAGGCGGCGCGGTGACCGTTGTGATCGGCACAGGAGAGGGCCAGCTGATCGGTGAAGCCTTCGAGCCCGAGTTCCTTCAGGCGCGCGGGATCGAGCTTGATGTTCTCCATGCCGCGGCGCACGTCCTCGCCGGTCACGGCCTTCTTGCCCGAGAGCTTCTGGGCCTGGGCAATTCCTTCCGCGATCAGCAGCGAGTTGTAGATGCCGCGGTTGTAGAGCAGCTCGCCGACCTTGTCCTTCGGAGCCTTCGACAGGCCCTTGTCGACCACGTGCTTCTGGATGTCCTGGATCGCCGGGAAGTTCGTTCCCACAGCATGCCAGTTGAGCATCTTGAAGCCTTTTGCGCCGGCGCCGCCGGAGCGGGCGTCATCCTCCCCCGGCCACCAGACCGAGTAGAACTTATCCATGGGATAGCCCGAGCGCACAGCCTCCTTCACGGCTGCACCGTTCATGGAGCCCCAGCCCCACATGATCATGTAGTCGGGACGGTCGCGGCGGGCGCTGAGCCACTGCGAGGACTGGTTCTGCATGTCCTGGGCAGCCACCGGATAGAGCGCGACCTCGAAGCCGAGCTCCTTCGACAGTTCCTGGAGCAGCGGGATCGGCTCCTTGCCGAAGCTGGCGTCGAGATGCAGGAAGCCGATCTTCTTGCCTTTCAGCTTGTCGATTCCGCCTTCCTTCTCGCCGATGTACTTGACGATCATCGACAGGCCGTCCCAGTAGGTGGCCGGTGGGTTGAACACCCACGGGAAGATGTCGCCGCGGGCTGAGGCCGAGAGGCCGTAGGCCATGGACAGGATCGGGATCTTGTCCACCGAGGCGCGCGGGATGAGCGGCAGGGTTATGCCGGTCGACCACGGATTGACCACGACCGGATTCTTGCCCTTCACGGACTCGTAGCATTCGACGCCCTTCTTGGTGTCGTAGCCGGTCTCGCATTCCTCGAGAACGAGCTTCACGCCGCCGATGCCGCCATCGCGTTCGTTCAGCATGCGCAGGTAATCGTGCATGCCGTCGGCGATCGGGGTGCCGGAGCCCGCGAAGGGGCCCGTACGGTAGGTGAAGAGGGGAACATAGACCGAATCCTGCGCGAAGGCAGGCAGGGCCATGCCCGCGAGCATTGTCGCGGCGGCTAATCCAAGACCTAATTTGCGAAACGACATCTTTGCGTTTCCTCCCGTTGTATCGACCGATGGTCGAATTCTTGTTCCGTTTTTTCGTCTCCTTGTGGTCCGCCGTCAGTAGGGGAACGGCCAGACCAGGAGCTTCTGCTTGCCGATCTGCCAGAGCCGCGCGAGGCCGTGCGGTTCGACGATCAGGAAAAAGATGATGAGCGCACCCACGATCATGAAGCGCAGGTGCTCGATCACGTCTGCGCCCACCGAAATGCCGAAGGGTGAAAGCATTGCCGGCAGCACGATGCCGAGGACGATCGGCAGGATGAAGATGAGGGCGGCGCCGAAGAATGAGCCGATCAGGCTGCCCAGGCCTCCGATGATCACCATGAAGAGGATGAAGAAGGACTGGTTGATGTTGAAGACATCATATTCCGCGCCGCCATACCAGAGGAAGACGAGGAGCGCGCCGGCGACGCCGCAATAATAGGACGAGACCGCAAAGGCGAGCAGCTTCGTCTGGAGCGGGCGGATGCCCATGAGCTCGGCCGCCAGGTCCATGTCGCGGATCGCGATCCACATGCGCCCGATACGTCCGTGGACGAGGTTGGAGGCGAGCCAGGTGAGCAGGATGACGATGGTCAGCACCACAAGATAACGCGTCTGCGGCGTGGCGTTCGGCCCCATGATCGGCGTGCCGAACAGGGTGCGCAGCGGCGCATCGAGGGCACCCGAGACGTTGTAGTTCACGAGCCACGGGATGCGGATGAAGCACCATTGCAGGAAGAACTGCGCCGCGAGCGTCGCAACGGCCAGATAGAAGCCTTTGATGCGCAAGGAGGGCAGCCCGAAAAGGGCGCCGATGGCCGCGGAGAAGAAGCCTGAGGCGAAGATCCAGATGATGACGTTCACACCCGGGAACGCCGTCATCAGCTTGTAGCAGGCATAGGCGCCCACGCCCATGAAGGCGCCGGTGCCGAGAGAGAGGAGACCGGTATAGCCAGTGAGGATGTTGAGCCCGATGGAAGCGAGCGAGAAAACCAGGAACGGAATCATCACCGCCTGCAGCAGGAAGCTGTTGCCGATGAAGGCGAGGGCATAGGCGGCGAGGATGATGACCCCGAGCCCGAGCCTGTCCTGGCGCAGGGGAAAGATCGCACTGTCCGCGGCGTAGTTGGTCTTGAACTGGCCGGCCTCGCGGTAGAGCACTGACAAATCCCCCTTAAATCCGTTCGATGATCTTTTCGCCGAACAGACCCTGCGGCCTGTAGAGCAGGAAAAGCAGGGCGATCACGTAGGCGAGCCAGGTCTCGACGCCGCCGCCCACCAGCGGGCCCCAGTAGAACTCGCCGATCTTCTCGCCCACGCCGATGATGAGGCCGCCGATAATGGCGCCGGGAATGGAGGTGAAGCCGCCAAGGATGAGGACGGGCAGCGCCTTCAGGGCGATGATCTGGAGCGAGAACGACACGCCCGAGCGGGCGCCCCACATGATGCCCGCCACCAGCGCCACGATGCCGGCGGCAAACCACACGATCACCCAGATCTGGTTGAGCGAGATGCCGACGGAGAGCGCAGCCTTGTGGCTGTCCGCCACTGCACGAAGCGCGCGCCCGATGCGGGTCTTGGAGAAAAACACCGCCAGCAGGCCGATCATGATGGATGCAATGACGGCGGCTGCAATGTCGAGGTGCTGGAAGCGCACCATCCCGCCCAGCATGTCCAACTCGGTCGTGCCCTGCGGTAGGAGGAGCGCGCTCGTGATCATCTCCTTCGGATTGCCGCCGAAGATGAGCTCGCCGAAGCCGATGAGGAAATAGGTGAGCCCGAAGGTCGCCATGAACAGGATGATGTCGGGCTGGTTGACGAGGGGCCGCAGCACCACCCGCTCCACCACCACGGCGAGCACAAGCATCGCGAGAGCTGCCAGGATCAGCGCCAGGAAGGCCGGCACGCCCTTCTCGTAGAGCCCGACCAGGGTCAGGGCCGCGAACACGACCATGATGCCTTGGGCGAAGTTGAACACGCCCGAGGCCTTGAAGATGAGCACGAAGCCCAGTGCGATCAGCGCATAGAGAACGCCGGAGACGAGGCCTTCCCAGAGGGTCTGGATCAGCAGATCCGGCGCCTCGCCCATGAAGACGAAGGGCTCGATGAAGATCTTATAGAGAATGTCCATCGCCCGCCCTCAATGCGCCACGCCGAGATAGGCATCGATCACGCGCTGGTCTCCCTTGACCTCGGCCGGCGTACCGTCGGCGATCTTGCGCCCGTATTCCAGCACCACGACCCGGTCGGAGAGGTCCATCACCACGCCCATGTCATGCTCGATGAGAGCGATGGTGGTGCCGTATTGCTGGTTCACCTCGAGAATGAAACGCGACATGTCCTCCTTCTCCTCGAGGTTCATGCCGGCCATGGGCTCGTCGAGGAGCAGGAGCTCCGGCTCCATGGCGAGCGCGCGCCCGAGTTCGACCCGCTTCTGCAGGCCGTAGGGAAGGCGGCCCACAGGGGTCTTGCGGATGTGCTGGATCTCGAGAAAGTCGATGATCTCCTCCACGAACCTGCGATGCTCGATCTCTTCCTTCATGGCCGGGCCGTGCCGGAAGAGCTGCCAGAAGAAGTTCGAGCGCATCTTGATCGAGCGCCCGGCCATGATGTTGTCCAGCGTCGACATGCTCTTGAAGAGAGCCACGTTCTGGAAGGTGCGGGCGATGCCTCCGCGCGCTGCCACGTAAGGGCGCATCTTCGGGCGCTTCACGCCCTTGAAGGTGATGCGTCCCTCGGTCGGATAGTAGAAGCCGTTGATGCAGTTGAGCATCGAGGTCTTGCCGGCGCCGTTGGGGCCGATGATGGCGCGGATCTCGCTCTTCCGAATGTCGAAGGACACATCGGTGAGCGCCTTCACGCCGCCGAAGCGCAGCGACACGTTTTCCACCGCAAGCAGCACGTCGCCTTTGCTCATGACGGGATGGTCGGGCGCTCTCATTCTGCGGCCTCCGGAAGAGACGTGGTGTGCGAGGCCGGATAGAGCTTCATGTCACGGATCTTGACCCGTGCGGAAATCACGCCCTTGCGTCCGTCCTCGAAGGTGACCTCCGTCGAGATGTCGGCCTCCGTCGAACCGTCGTAGAGCGCCTGGATGAGGGGGGCGTAGCGTTCGGCGATGAAGCCGCGGCGTACTTTCTGCGTGCGGGTGAGTTCGCCGTCGTCCGCATCGAGTTCCTTGTGCAGGATGAGGAAGCGCCTGATCTGCGCGCCGCCCATGCGCGGCTCGGAGGCCAGCGAACGGTTCACCTCGTCCACATGCTTCTCGATCATGTCATAGACGCGGGGATGACCGGCGAGCTCCTGGTAGGAGGCATAAGTGACGCCGTTCCGCTCGGCCCAGTTGCTCACCGCCACGAGGTCGATGTTGATGAAGGCGGCCACATGATCGCGCCCGTCGCCGAAACAGACCGCTTCCTTGATGTTGGGATAGAATTTCAGCTTGTTCTCGACGTATTTCGGCGGGAAGAGCGAGCCGTCCCGCATCTTGCCCACGTCTTTGGCGCGGTCGATGATCTTGAGATGGCCGTTGGAGTCGAAGAAACCGGCATCGCCCGAATGCACGAAGCCGTCGGGTGTCTTCGTCTCCGCCGTCTTCTCCTCGTCCTTGTAATAGCCCACGAAGATGCCGGGGGAGCGGTAGAGCACCTCGCCATTGTCGGCAATGCGGATTTCCACCTGAGGGGCAGGACGGCCCACGGTGTCGGCGCGGATTTCACCGTCCGGCTGCATGGTGATGTAGACGGAGGCCTCCGTCTGTCCGTAGAGCTGCTTCAGGTTCACGCCGATCGAGCGGTAGAATCGGAAGATCTCGGGCCCGATCGCCTCGCCTGCCGTATAGCCCACCTTCACGCGCGTCATGCCGAAGCGGTTGCGAAGCGGCGCATAGACGAGCACGTTCCCGAGCTTCCAGAGGAAGCGGTCCCATGCGCCGATTCCTGGCTCCCTGTTCAGGATCTTCTCGCCGACCTTGTTCGCGTGCTGGATGAAGTAATGGAACATGCGCCGCTTGAGCGCACTCGCATCCTCGATGCGCACCATGGTGAGCGTCAGCATGCTCTCGAAGATGCGCGGCGGGGCGAAGACGTATGTCGCGCCGATCTCGCGTCGGTCGTCGGCCACCGTTTCCGGGCTCTCGGGACAGTTGACGCAGAGGCCCGCCAGGAAGGCCTGGGCATAGGAGAAGATGTGGTCGCCGACCCAGGCGATCGGCAGATAGGCCATGATCTCGTCGGTCTCGTTGAGCTTGTCGAAATCGCAGCCGATCTCCGCCGCCGCGATCACGGCATCGGACGTGAGCATCACGCCCTTGGGGCGGCCCGTCGTGCCGGAGGTGTAGAGAATGATGGCGAGCTCCGAGCCCTTGCCGTCCTGCAGGGAGCGCTCAATGTTTTCCGCCTCCTGAGCATCGGCGAGGCGCACGCGGCCTTCCTCCACGACGGACTGGATCGCGTGCAGACGGCTGTGGTCGTAATCCCTCAGGCCCTTCTGCTCGTCATAGAGCACATGCTCCAACTGCGGCAGCTGGTCCGAGACGGAAAGGAGCTTATCGACCTGCTCCTGGTCCTGCACGGCGGCATGGGTGACCTCCGCGTGGGCGAGCACGTAAGCCATCTCTTCCGCCACCGAATCCGCATAGACCGGGATCGGGACCGCACCGAGCCATTGGGCTGCGGCAATGGTCCAATAGAGATAGGGCCGGTTGTAGCCGATGATGGCGATCTTGCCGCCACGCTTCAGGCCGAGCGATTGCAGGCCGCTGGCATAGGCGCGCACGATCTCGTGCGCCTCGCTCCATGTCCAGGATTGCCAGATTCCGAGATCCTTGTGCCGAAACGCGGTGCGGTTCGGGCGTACGCGCGCATTGCGTACCAGGAGCTTCGGAAACGTATCTGCGCGCGCGTCTGATGCCGTCGTCAAAGACGTCAACCTCCCTGGCCCCCGCACGTCTTTCGGCGCGGTATCGCTTCGTTCCCTGTTGATGCGTGGCCGTGCCGGCGCATGCACCTCGCCGGTCTCAAGCCGGCTGCCCATCGCGGGCTTCGTTGGGAGGTATTCTGTCGCGCCGGTCAGGAGAGAGCAAGGTGCGGGCACCCGCTACCATGGGCTAATAAGGCTGCCGGAGGCAATTTCCGGCAGCTTCCGGGACAAAGTTCGGATTGAGCTTTCTAGGGCACCGCCGTGAGGGCCGCCGGCTCGATCTCGTCGGCCCTCACGAGGCGCTCGACACCGACCGTGTTCTTGACCCGATAAACCGCGTATTCCTCGGCCTTCGACACCAGGCAGACGATGCAATAGGTGCGATGATCCGCGTAACCCGAAGCAGGTCTTGTGATGCGGACAAGCTGTCCGATCTGGAATGCCTCTTTCATCGGCGCCTCCAATGCCCTCGGGTGCGATGGACAGGAGCTTGACGGTTCGAACCGTCAAGCTCGGATGTCCTCCTCGGCCCTCTTCTAGCTTTCGCGCGGGATTAGGGAGGAAGCCTGAGGCGAAACGATGACAATTCATCACTTCGGCCGGTGCCGCGGCATGATGCCGTCCCCGATCCAGCATGCATTCATCAAGTAGACGCGGATGAGATGCCGGCGCATTAACATGGGATAAAATTACCTGCAGTGGGGTTGGGTCGGCTGGCCATCATCCCAAGCGGGAAACCGATGATGATCAGCCTACTGTGCAGGCGGCCCTGCAGGCTGGCTGGGAGCGGCGGGATTTGCGGGCATCGTCTTGGCGGGCTGATTGGTGTTGTCCGTGCTGCCGGTCTCGTTCGGCCCGTCCTCGCCGCAGGCAGACAGGGCGAGCAGGGCGGCCAGGGGCAGAATCACTCTCAGACGCATGGATAGTCTCCTCTCATGGTCCTGTTCAACTCTCCGGCTCCGGAGAGGTTCACGGACCAGCTTGGAGGCCGAGGATCCGCTATCCTTGCGCGATAGCGTGAAAGAAGCTGCCCGTGACGAGGCCGCGCCGATGGCCGGCGGTGCCGAGGTCGTTCCCTTCCGCATCCTGGACCATGGCGAAAGCCGTCTCTCGCGCGGGATCGCTCTGCGTGACCGAGGCATAGTGGAATTCATGGCCGACGAGGCGTTGACCTGCCGGTCCCATCACCCCGCCATGGACGAGATGCGCGACCCGGTAACCGAGATGCATCTTGCGCTTGGCATAGCTCGTCTCGACCGGCAGGAGGCCCGCCATGGGATGGATATGGCCGTACCCGTCTTCCAAGGACTGCCCCAGCACCATGTAGCCTCCGCATTCCCCATGAACCGGGCGGCTTTCGGCAAAGCTTCGCAAACCTTCGAAGAAATGCTGGGCGCCGGCGATGCGACCCGCATGGAGCTCCGGGTACCCTCCGGGGAGCCAGCAGACATCGCAGCCTGAGGGAGGTGGCTCATCGGCCAATGGGGAGAAGGTCACGATCTCGGCCCCCGCCTCGCGCCATCCGGCGAGCACATGCGGATAGACGAAGGAGAAGGCCCGGTCGGAGGCCAGTGCGATGCGCTGGCCCGGAGGAGGCAGGGGCACCGCGCCGTCACGCGTCGTGATCTGCGTCGGCCGGGCGAGCGCGACGAGTCGATCAAGATCGATGGCGCCTTCCATCGCATCGGCCAGACGCTCAAGTCGCCCGTCGAGTTCCTCGGTCTCGCCCGCCTGAACGAGGCCGAGATGGCGTTCGGGCAGGGTCAGCTCGGCGTTGCGCATGAGGCCACCGAGGACGGGCAGGCCGATGCGCGCCATGCCGTCCTCCACCAGCCTCCTGTGGCGCTCGCTCGCGACCTTGTTCAGCACCACGCCGACCACGTCGATCCGCGGGTCGAAGCGCGCGCATCCGAGCGCGACGGCAGCGGCCGATTGCGCGTGTCCCGACACGTCGAGGACGAGGATCACCGGCCAGCCGAAGAGGACTGCGATGTCGGCGCTCGCGCCCGTGCGTCCGGTCTCCTGGCGGATGCCGTCGAAGAGACCCATCGAGCCTTCCGCAATCACGAGGTCGGCGTCGCCGGCAGCCTGCGCTGCAATCGATCCGAGAAGCGGCCCGCTCATGGCGAAGCTGTCGAGGTTGAAGCTCGGGGTGCCGGTCGCCGCCGCGTGGAAGGCCGGATCGATGTAATCGGGACCGCATTTCACGCCGCGTACGCGCAGGCCCCGGCGGGCGAGCGCCCGCTGGAGGCCGAGCACGACGGTCGTCTTGCCGGATCCCGAGCGGGGCGCGGCGACGAGAAGGCCGGGGCTCAAACTCACTGCGCCGCCTCGCTTCCGAACTCGAGCAGATGGTTGGCAATGGCCGAGCGGAAGGCCGCGATGGCGCCGATGGCCACGATGGCTGGCGAGCGGATAAGCCCTTCCTCGGCAAGCCGCGGCAGGGTCTCCAGCGTCCCCTCCACGACGCTCTCCTTGGCGGTCGTGGCGCCATGCACGGCAAGCGCCGGCGTGTCGCCGGCAAGGCCGCCTTTCATGAGGCCCTCCACGATGGAGGGGAGGCTCGACACGGCCATGTAGAGCACGATCGGCGCGCCCGTGCGGGCAAGCGACGTCCATTCGATTTCCGCATCCGGAGCCGGGTGGCCGGTGGCGAGGATCACGGCGTGGTTGGTCCTGCGCAGGGTCGCCGGCACGCCGTGTATGGCGAGCGAGGCGAGCCCGCTCGACACGCCGGGGATGATGCGGAACGGGATGCCTGCCTCCGACAGGGCCAAGGCCTCCTCGCCGCCGCGCCCGAAGATGAAGGGGTCGCCGCCTTTGAGCCGCAGCACGCGCTTGCCCGCGCGGGCGAGCTGGATCAGCCGCTCGGATATGTCCCGCTGGACGGCCGAGGGCCTGCCGCCGCGCTTGCCTGCAAATTCAAGCTCGGCCCCTTCACCGGCGAAGGACAGGACGGCAGGGTCGACGAGGGCGTCGTAGACGATCACATCCGCCTTCGCCAAGGCATTGAGAGCATGGACCGTAAGCAGGCCGGGATCGCCCGGACCTGCGCCGACGAGCCAGACTGTGCCGGGAGCAAAGGGCGGCGAGAGGCGGGAGAGGGCGGTCATGCGAAGCTCCGATCGTGACCGGCCATCCCGAGATGGCTGTTGGAATTCATGGGGACGATGTAAGAGAGCCTATGGACGAGAGTAAACCCGCCGGATCGTTGCGCCGTGGCTGGACCACGGGCGCCTGCGCCACGGCGGCGGCCAGGGCGGCGTATCTCGGCTGGCAGACGGGCGATTATCCCGATCCTGTCGAGATCGTGCTCCCGGGCGGAGCGCGGCCAGCCTTTTCCCTGGCGCTGACGGAGCCTGTCGAAGGCGGCGCGCGGGCTGGTGTCGTCAAGGATGCAGGCGACGATCCCGACGTGACCCATGGCGCCTTGGTGATCACAACCATCCGCGCCGGTGCGCCGGGTTCGGGCGTGACATTCCGGGCGGGCGAGGGGGTGGGCACCGTCACCCGTGCAGGCCTCCCCCTGCCTCCGGGCGAGCCCGCCATCAATCCCGTGCCGCGCCAGATGATCCGCGACAACTTGGAAGAGGCCGCCCGCAGCGTCGGCGGACCCACGGACATCGAGGTCGAAATCGCCATTCCCGGCGGCGAGGCGCTTGCCAGGAAGACCCTCAACCCACGCCTCGGCATCGTGGGCGGGCTGTCGATCCTCGGCACGACCGGCGTCGTGATTCCTTATTCCTGCTCGTCCTGGATTCACAGCATCTATCGCGGCATCGACGTGGCCCGCGCCGGAGGCCTCGACCATGTCGCAGGCGCCACGGGCTCCACGTCCGAGAAGGCGGTCCAGTCTCTTTACAACCTGCCGGACCACGCCCTCATCGACATGGGCGACTTTGCCGGCGGCATGCTGAAATACCTGCGCCGCAACCCGGTTCCGAAAGTCACCATTGCCGGTGGCATCGCCAAGATGACCAAGCTCGGTCAGGGCCTGCTCGACCTGCATTCGCGGTCTGGCGCGGTTGATCTCGCTTGGCTGTCCGGGCGCTTGCTCGAAGCCGGTGCCGAGCCCTTCATCGCCGAGCAGGCGCGTGGCGCCAACACGGCGCTCGAAGTGCTGGAGACAGCCAAAAACCTCGGCCTTCCTCTTGCCGACATAGTGGCGCAGCATGCATGGCAGACGGCCGCCAAAGCGCTGCGTGGCGCGAACATTGCTCTCGAAATCATCGTGTTCGACCGCTACGGACAGCTCGTCGGCCGCGTGCCGTTCCATCCCGTTGCCTGAGGCCGCGCCGCTCATCGGCGGCCCTCCTGGGCGCTGGTTCGGAAACGCCTGTCGTAATCGGTCGAGTAGAGGGCGCTGTCGCGGAAGTCTTTCGCCTCCAGTGTCCACCCCACGAGGATCAGCGCCGTGCGTTCCAGCTTTTCCGCACGGACCATGGCGGCAATGGTGGACAGCGTGCCCTTGATCACCCGCTCGTCCGGCCATGAGGCGCGCCAGACCACTGCTGCCGGGCAATCGGCGCCGTAGGCGGGCAGCAGCTCCTCGACCACCTGCTCGATCACGTGGATCGACAGGTGAATGGCGAGCGTCGCCTTCGTCAGCGCGAAGGTGGCGAGCCGCTCCGTCTCCGGCATGGCGGACGCCCGGCCGGAGGTGCGCGTCAGGATCACCGACTGCCCGACTTCCGGCACCGTCAGTTCGCGCCCGAGCGCTGCGGCGGCTGCCGCGAAGGCCGGAACGCCAGGCGTGATCGTGTAGGGGATGCCGCGGGTATCGAGCCGGCGCAGCTGCTCACCCATGGCGCTCCAGATCGAAAGATCGCCGGAATGGAGCCGCGCCACGTCTTCGCCGCGCTCGTGCGCCCGCACGTATTCCGCTGTGATCGCATCGAGATCGAGAGGCGCCGTGTCGACGCGCCGCGCCCCGGGCGGGCACCAGGACAGGATCTCCGGCGGCACGATGGAGCCGGCATAGAGGCAGACGGGACAGCGCTCGATGAGTGCGCGTCCGCGCACGGTGATGAGATCGGCGGCGCCGGGGCCTGCCCCGATGAAATGCACGGTCATGAGCGGGTCTCCATACGCGCGAGCGCGCAGGTGGCGGAGGCCGAGGCGATGCGCTCCAGGATGAGCTGCGCACCGGGGCCTGCCGCTCCAAGGGCGGCGGCTTCCGCTACCGATCCGACGCCATGCGCGGCGATGGATCGGGCCGATTGCGTGCGCAGGCGGGGAGCCGCTGCGGACAGGTCGGGTTCGGCAACCGGTGAAGCGACGACGTCGAGCCGGCGCGCGGCTTCCGTGAAGGCGGGCAGGGCGGCCAGGGCCTCGACGGTGGCGAGCTTGCCCAGCGCATCCGTTGCAAGAGCGGCACGCTCCAGCGCCTGCTCGACCAGCGCCACGATCTCATCGGCGGCGACGCCGCGCCTGAACCCTACTCCTGCGACGATCATGGCTTTGTCACCACCCATTGCGTAACGGGCATCGCCGCCCGCCAGCCGTGCATGCCGCCGACACGCTCCAGACGCGAGAGCGCCAAGCGCCGCATGCTGCCGCCATGACGCGCATAAAGCGTGCCGAGCAGCGTCTCGGTCTCCAGCGTCACGGCGTTGACGACGAGACGCCCTCCGGATTTCAGCGCTGTCCATGCCGCATCGAACACGCCGGGCTCCGATACCCCGCCGCCGATGAAGATCGCGTCCGGCACCGGCAGATCGGCCAGCGCTTCGGGCGCCCGTCCGATGCGGATGTCCAGTGCCGTCGCACCCAGCTCCAGCGCGTTGCGCTGCGCACGTTCGGCGCGCTCCGGCCGCTCCTCGATCCCGATGCAGCGATTGCGCGGTTGGCGCAGGCACCATTCGATGCCGACGGAGCCCGCGCCCAGGCCGATGTCCCACAGAAGCTCGCCGGCTTTCGGTGCCAGCGCCGCCAATGTCAGCGCGCGGATCTCCGCCTTCGTGAGCTGACCGTCGTTCTCGAACCAAGAATCGGGAAGACCGGGCGCGAGGGGGACGATGCGGGCATCCCGCGATGCCACAATCTCGATCGCGACGGTGTTGAGCGGGTTGATGTCAGCGATGTCGAAGGTGTCTGCCGCAGCCTGGCGGATGCGCTCGCGCGGGCCGCCCATGGCTTCCAGGACCGTGATGGTCGAGGCTCCGAGTCCACGGGCTTTCAGTAGCTCGGCGAGCTTGCCCGGTGTCGAGCCGTCCCAGGACAGCACAAGAAGCTGCGCGCCCGGTTGCAGAGAAGGGATGATCCGCTCCAGCGCACGACCGTGAAGGCTGATGCAATCGCAATCCGGCAGCGACCAGCCCATCCGCGCGGCGGCAAGGCTGAAGGCGGAGGGTTGCGGGAAGCAGACGATTTCGTCGGACGGAATGAGACGGGCGAGTTCCGCACCGACTCCGAAATGGAATGGATCGCCCGTTGCGAGCACGCAGGTCGGCTCGCCCCGGCGGGCGAGGATCAGGGGGTATCCCTCCGCAAAGGGGCTCGGCCAGGTCTGCGTCTTTCCGGACAGCGGTGCCGCAAGAGTGAGATGCCGCGCGCCGCCGATCACGAACTCCGCCCCGTCGAGAGCCTCAAGGGCCGCAGGGGAGAGCCCGGCGCGTCCGGTTTCGCCGATGCCGATGATGGTGAGCCAGGGAGCCTTCGTCATGCTCGACTCCGCATCAGATTTCAGGGAAAAGGGGCGCATGCGCATTCTCGTTCTGGGCGGTACGACGGAGGCCTCCGCACTTGCGGCGCTTCTTGCCGGCCGATCCGACTTCAGCCCTGTCCTGTCCATGGCCGGACGCACCAGCGACCCACGGCCCCTGCCGATCCCGACCCGCATCGGCGGCTTCGGCGGCGTGGAAGGCCTTGCGCTTTATCTGCGCGAGGAGCGGATCGAGGCGGTGATCGACGCGACCCATCCCTTCGCGGCCGTGATGTCCCGCAATGCGGCGCAGGCCTGCGCAAATGCGAGCGTTCCGCTGCTTGCCCTGCGACGCCCGGCCTGGAGGCAACAGGAGGGCGACCGCTGGATCGAGGTCGCATCGATGGAGGAGGCCGTTCGTGCATTGGGGGACACTCCCCGCCGCGTCTTCCTGACTGTGGGTCGTCTCGAACTCCCGCCTTTCGCCGCCGCGCCGCAGCACATCTATCTCGTGCGCACCATCGAACCCATCGGCGATGCGCTGCCGGTGCCGAACGTCATCGCGATCCGGGACCGCGCGCCTTTCGGCGAGGCGGCCGAGCGGGCGCTCATGGAGCGCGAGCGCATTGACGTTGTGGTGACGAAGAATTCCGGCGGTGCCGCGACCTATCCGAAGATCGCGGCGGCGCGAGATCTCGGCCTTCCTGTCATCGTCGTCGCACGGCCGAAAAAGCCCAGCGGCGTGGAGGAAGTCGCCACCGCCGAAGCAGCCTTCGATTGGCTCGAGCGCCGTCACGGGCGCACCCCATAGTAGCGCGGCGTGTAGACGTAAGGCGCTTGGCCCTCAGGCCGCTCGATCAGCCGCGTGGTGCTCGCGCCGATCATCACGATTGTCGACATATCGGCCATGGAAGCCTCCACTTCCGAGAGTGGGAGGATCCTGATGCGCTCGTCCGGCCGCATGACGGCCCGTGCCAGGATGATCGGCGTGTCCGGCTCGCGCGTCTCTGCGACAATCTTGAAGGCTGCGCCAAGCTGCCAGGGGCGGGCTGAGGAAATCGGGTTGTAGAGCGCCACCACGAAATCCGCCGTGAGCGCCGCGCGCAGCCGCGCTTCGATGGTTTCCCAGGGCTTGAGATTGTCCGAGAGTGACATGGCGCAGAAATCGCCGCCGAGAGGTGCGCCGACGCGGGCGGCCGCCGCGAGCATCGCCGTGATGCCGGGCTCCACGCGGATGTCGAGGCTGCGCCAGGAGGGATCGCCATTTTCCACCGCCTCGAACACGGCCGCTGCCATGGCGAATACACCGGGATCGCCGCCCGATATCACGGCGACGTGCGCACCCTTCGTCGCGAGATCGAGGGCAAAGCGCGCTCGGTCGAGTTCGACGCGATTGTCCGATGAATGGCGGCGCTGGCCGGGCCATTCCGGCGCGCGGTCCACATAGGGGCCATAGCCGACGAGGTCCGTGGCGGAGGCGAGCGCCTCCGAGGCAGCCGGCGTCAGAAGACGCGGATCGCCGGGACCGAGGCCCACGATGGTGACGAGGCCCGTCATACGCGCCTCCCTTGCCCCGGCACGATGATGAGCGAGAAGTACGGCGCGTCGAAATCCTCAGGCAGATCGGGCAGCGGAACGATCTTCTCCTGCGCCATGGTGGCGCGCTCCACATAGATCGCGCGCTCCAGGAGACCTGCGGCGGAGATCGCCGCACGCACCTTCGGCAGGTTGCGTCCGAGCTTCATCACCACGGCGGCATCGGTTCCTGACAGACGGCGCGTCAGCTCCGCCTCGGATAGCGTTCCGGGCAAGACCGTCAGCACGTCGTCACCCCAGGTGATCGGCGCGCCGGCGCGGGTCCAGGCGCCCGACATTCCGGAGACGGCGGGCACGACCTCGGTCGGCACCTTGTCCTTCAGGCGCCACCACAAATGCATGAAGGAGCCGTAGAAGAACGGGTCGCCCTCGCACAGAACGGCGACGGTGCGTCCCGCCTCGACCTCGGCGAGAAGCCGTGACGCCGCTTCCTCGTAGAACGGGTTGAGGGCTGCGGCATACTCGGGGTGGTCGGCTGGAATCTCGGTCGTCACCGGATACACGAGGGCGATTTCCCGCTCGGGGCTCTGGCCGACCACGGCATCCGCGATGGTGCGCGCATTGCCGCGCCGTCCGCGTTTGCAGAAATGAACGAGCCTATCGGCGCTCTCCAGCACCTTGCGGGCGCGCACGGTCATGTAGTCCGGATCGCCGGGGCCGAGGCCCAAACCGAAGAAGCGGGCGGTGTGTTCAGTCATGCCCACCTCACTCGACCGGGTTTGCGAGAGCATTGACGGCAGCCGCCGCCATGGCGCTGCCGCCGCGCCGGCCGTGGACGACGAGATATGGCACCCGTCCGTCCCGGGCCAGCGCCTCCTTGGACTCTGCTGCGCCAATGAAGCCGACCGGAATGCCGATCACGGCGGCAGGCTTCGGGGCGCCCGCATCGAGCAATTCGAGCAGATGAAAGAGGGCGGTGGGGGCGTTGCCGAACACCACGAGCGCACCCTCGAGCCGCTCGCGCCACAACTTCATGGCAGCGGCCGAGCGGGTGTTGCCGAGCTCGGTTGCGAGCGCGGGAACGCGCGGATCGTCCAGCGTGCAGATCACCTCGTTATTCGCCGGAAGCCTCGCGCGGGTGATGCCGTTCGCCACCATCTTGGCGTCGCACAGGATCGGTGCGCCGCGCCTGAGGGCCGCTTCGGCAGCTTCTGCAAAATCGGGCGAAAGATCGATGTCGCGTGGCAGGTCCGTCATGCCGCATGCATGGATCATGCGCACGACGACGCGCTCGGCGGTGCCGGAAAAACGCGACAGGTCGGCCTCGGACCGGATGATCGCGAACGAGCGGCGGTAGATCTCCGCGCCCTCGCGGATGTAGTCGCGGGATGGGCTCATTGCGCGTCCTCCGCAAACGTGCGGCGCAGGTCGTCCAGAGTGGCCAAAGGCAATAAGCGGGTCATGAGATCGTCGACTGAAAGATGAAGGGAGGCCGCATCGCGGGTGGAGCCGTTGGGCACGACGTCATAGCGGCCATCCTCGCGGCCTACCAGCGTGAGTTCGGCCCTGCCCGGATGAGCGCAGCCTTTCGGACAGCCCGAGACGTGAAGAATGGCGCCGTCCTTGAGAATGTCCGCGCAGGACTCCGCGATCCGCAGCGCATCGGCGGGAGCGGGGGTCAATGCGCTGCCGCAGCCCTGCCTGCCGGGGCAGGCGATCAATGACAGGCGCGGGTCATCGCCGTCGGTGATGAAGCCGGCTCGGGAGGCTTCCGCAAGCAGTGTCAGGACATGCTCACCTGCAATGCCCGGCACCAGGATGCCGCGCGTGAAGGACAGGCGGATTTCGCCTTGGCCCAAGCGCTCGCTCCATTGAGCGGCCTGATCCAGCTGCGCGGCGCTGCAGCGGCCGAAGGGAAGCGCCAGAAGGACGGCATGCCCGTGCCGTATCTGGAACGAGCCGGCCCGCGGAGCTGATGGACGTTCGAGGGGCGGCGTCGCGGGCGAGAGTTCGGCCGAAGCCGCGAGTTCCGCGGCAAGAGCAGGTTCGAGATCGCGCAGCCTGCGCGCCCGCGTTCTGCCCTCGATTCTCATCTGCGCAAAGTCTGCCAGGATGAAGAGGATAGCATCGTCAGCGCGGACGGGGCTGGCTGTGCCTATCCATTGCAGCCCCTTTGGCTCGGCGCTGCCGAAAGCGATGGCAAAGTCTTCGCCTGTCGCGACAACGTGAAGATCGGCGCCAAGGGCATCGAGAGGCATCGGGCCGCCATCGTCGACGGTGACGAAGAATTTTCCAGGCAAACCGTGCAGAGGAACGGCTCTGTCTTCAATCTCTTGGGCCAGGTCGAGCACATCGCCATGATCCGGGCCTGTCAGCGGCGACATGACGGTCAGTCTGTTCGGACCGTCACCCTCCGGCTCGGCCAGGCCCTCGCGTTCGAGGAGGGCGAGCAACTCTGGATGGCTCTCCTCGCTCACGCCGCGGATCTGCAGGTTGCCGCGGGCGGTGATGTCGAGATCGCCGTTGCCGTTCTCGCGTGCAGCCCCCGCAATGAGGCGCGCCTGATCGGCCGTAAGCCTGCCGCCGAACGGATGCAGGCGCACGAGCAGCCCGTCGCCGGTCTCCATCGGGCGGCGCACGCCCGGGCACCAGCCCCGACGCCTTTCGCTGATCGGCTGTGGGTTCATTCGGCGGCCTCCTTTCGCTCATCGTCGAAGAAGGCTGCAACGGAATTGAGGCGGCTCTCCCATAGGCCGCGCCGGCGTGCATCGGCCAGGCGGTCGCGGATGGCCTGCGCGGCGGCAGGGTTGGCGGCTGAGATCTGCTGCCAGGTTGGCTCATCGGCCATCAGCGCCGTAAAGACGAGATCGAGAGTCGCGGCGGGAACGGCGTCCGTCGTGGCCGCGAAAGCAAAGAGCGCATCCACTCCCTGTACGATCTCCGCTGCGCCGCGCCAGCCGTGCCGAAGCTGGCCCTCGATCCAGCGCGGGTTCGTCAGGCGGCCGCGCACGAGACGATCGACATCTTCCGTCAGAGTACGAGCTTTCGGCTGCTGCGGGCGGCTCGTGTCGAGGCTGTAGAGGGCAGGCGAGGCACCAAAGGTCTGCGCCGCTGCCGCAAAGCCGCCGATGGCATCGGCGGCGGAATCGCCATCGAGAATATCCCGTTCGGCCACGTCGCTCACATGCACGAAGGCTTCGGCCTGTTCGACGCGTTGCGGGAAACTCTCATCGGCCCGTGCCTCGCCGCCGGAGCCGAACGCATGCGAGGTGCTTTCGAGATAGGTGCGGCCGAGATCGTCCTTCGTCATCCATTCGCCGTCGAGGGCCTGCGCCGAAACGCCTGCGCCATAGGTGCCGGGTGCGGAGCCGAATACGCGGGCGAGCGCCGCGCCGCGTCGGCGCGCGGCGGCGAGCTCGTTCCACTCATCGTCCTCGCTGAGCGCGGCAACCGCGCGGGCGGCCTGATCGAGCAGCGCAATCTGGTCAGGGAACGTATCCCGGAAGGCGCCGGAGACACGGATCGTCACATCGGCGCGGGGCCGGTCGAGCAACGGCTGCGGCACGATCTCGAAGCCGGTGACGCGGGTCGAGGCATGGTCCCAGGTCGGTCGCACGCCCATGAGCGCAAGCGCATGGGCGATGTCCTCACCGCCGGAGCGCAGGGTCGGCGAGGCCCAAAGGTCCATCACGATCCGGCGCGGCCAATCGCCTTGCTCCTGCAGGTGGCGGCGCACGACCTCCGCCGCGGCGCGCCAGCCGAGTTCGGTGGCGGCGCGGGTCGGGATTGACCGGGGGTCGAGCGTCGCGAGATTGCGCCCCGTAGGCATGACGTCGGTTTGCCCGCGGGAGGGCGAACCTGAGGGGCCGGGCACTACGAAGCGGCCGTCGAGAGCGTTCAGCAACCCGTGGCGCTCACCGGCAGCACATGCTTCGAAACCCTCAGGGGCGCTGCCGAAAACGTGCAGGCCTTCGCGGATCGTCACCTCGCCGAGATCGCAGAGATGCGCATCGAGGCGCGTCAATGCTTCATCCATCGGCATGCCGTCATCGACGCCGCAGGCCGCGGCCAGTCCGCTCGCTCGTGCGCGCTCAAGAATCTCGCTTGCGACAAGCGCGGCGCGCCCCGGATGAAGCACCTGGGCTGAAGAGAATTCCTCCACCAGTTCACGCAGGGCTGCGGCCTCCCCGTGCAGGCCGGCGTCGCCCGTCTGCGGCGTGAGATGGCCGATTGTCACGGCGCCGATGCGGCGTTTGGCCGGAGCGGCTTCGCCCGGATCGTCGACGATGAAGGGATAGATCACCGGCAACGGGCCGACGGCAAGACGCGGCCAGCACCGGCCCGAGAGCGCCACCGCCTTGCCTGGCAGCCACTCGGTGGTGCCGTGGGTGCCCAGGTGCACGAGGGCGTGAATGTTCTCGATCGTTCGCAATCCGCAATAGAAGGCAAGATAGCCATGGCTTGGGGGGCATTCGGGATCGTGGTAGTAGCCCTTGCGGTCGAGTCCGTGGCCACGATCAGGCTGAAGGGCGACGAGCACGTTGCCGGCACGCATGGCGCGGAAGCGGAAAACATCGTGCGCGAATGACGGATCGTTGTGGACGCAGCCCCAGCGCTCGTCGATGGCAGCCCGTTGCTCCGAAGGCAGCGTGTCGAGCCATGCGCGATAGAGAGGCAGCGGAACGTCGAAGACCTCCTCGCCTTCAGTTAGGCGCGGCATCAAGTCATCGGCCGTGAAATTACGCTCGGCCCGATAGCCGGCGTCGCGCAGCAGATCGAGGATCGCGCAGGCGCTGTCAGGCGTGTCGAGCCCGACCGCGAAACCGGCGCGGCCGCCGCGCGCAGGATAATCGGAGAGAACGAGCGCCAGCCTCCGCTCGCGGTGCGGCATCCGGGCGAGTCGCACCCATGCGGCGGCCATGTCTGCAACCGCATCGATGCCCGCCACATCCGGCGCCTGCACCCGGCGCGAAAAGGCGAGCGCCGGATCAGCAGGTTCTTCGGCCTTGAACGATATGGGTCCCGCTGCGATGCGCCCGTCGAATTCGGGCAGGGCGATCTGCATGGCAAGATCGGCGGCGGAGAGGCCGCGCGGCGATGCCTCCCACGCTTCCATCGCGCCGCCGACCGGAATGGCTTGAAGGATCGGACAATCGGCTTCGTCGAGCACGAAGTTCTCGTCGTCGCGGGACGAGAAGGCGGTCGTCGTCACGATCACGTCGGGGCGGCGTGTCTGGATCGTGCGCCGAAGGACGGCCACCGCTTCCGGATCTTTCAGGCTCGATACCGCAAGCACGAGCGTGTCGATGCTGCGTTCATGCAGTGCTGTCGCTAAGGCTTCGACAGCCTGCGTGTCGCCAGAGAGCACGCCAGAGCGATAGACGAGGAGATAGGCGAGGGGGCGTTCGCTCGAGAGGCGGGCGAGCAGTGGTTCGGGCTCGGCGATGCCGCCTTCCGGTTTCCATGCAAACGCGCGAGGCACGTCATGCGGCAGCTCGACACTCGCCTCGCTCTCGCCGATCTCGGCGCCGATGCGCGCGAGAAGCCGCCTCATGTTGTCGATGCCGCCGGACTGGAAATACGTTTCCAGGCTGTTGCAGAGCGCCTGCGGAACAGTTGCAAAAGACGCAAGCCGTGGATCGGGCCGGTCGTCTCCGGGTAGAACCGCAAGCTTCACGCCATGGGATCGGCACGCTTCCGACAGCCGCTCCAAGCCGTAGCGCCAGTAGTCGAGTCCGCCGAGGCAGCGCACGAGGACGAAGCGCGCCTTAGCGGCGGTCTTCTCGATGTAGAGGTCGATGGAAAGAGGATGGCGCAGTCGGCGTAAGGAAGCGAGGCGGAGCGACGGGCCGCCCGCCTTCACCCGTTGCGCAGCGGCCAGCGCGCCGAGGTCACTGTCCGCGAAGGAGAGGACGACGATATCCCCCGGAGGCTGCTGGAGGTCGATGGCCTCCTGGCCTTCCTCGAGGGAAATCGCTGTGACCGGAAGGAGATGCATGTCATCCCGCGCGCAAAGCGGCTTCGACGGCCTTCGCGTCGAAGCCTTTCAGGCCGATGACGACCATGCGCCCGTCCCGTGCCTCGCCCACCTTCCACGGCCGGTCGAAGTGATGCGCGACGCGCTGGCCGACGCCCTGGACCACGAGACGCATGGGCTTGCCGTTCACGGGCGCGAAGCCCTTGATGCGCAGCACGCCGGCCGCTTCCGCCGCGCGCTCGACGCGGGCGACGAGCGCCTCCGGCGTGGCGACGGGATCGACGGGGAATGCGATGCTCTCGAAATCGTCGTGTTCGTGATCCTCGGCCGTCTCGTGGTGCGAGGGACGTGCATCGAGGTCGGCTTCCGCAGCGGCGCCAAGGCCCAGCAGCACCGTCGGATCAACCTTGCCGTGAGCGGTCTCGATCACCTTCACGGCGCGGGGCAGGTGCTCCCCGATCTCGGCAAGGACCTTGCCCTTGTCGCCGGCCTGCATCTGGTCGGTCTTGTTGAGGAGGATGAGATCGGCGCAGAGGAGCTGGTCCTCGAAGACCTCCTCCAACGGATTCTCGTGATCGACGGAAGCGTCGGCCGCGCGCTGGGCTTCGAGCGCGTCCGGATCATCCGCGAAGGCGCCGGAGGCGACGGCCGGGCCATCGACCACGGCGATCACGCCGTCGACTGTCACGCGGGAGCGGATATCGGGCCAGTTGAAGGCGCGAACCAGGGGCTTGGGCAGGGCAAGACCCGAGGTCTCGATCAGGATGTGCTCAGGGGGATTGGGCCGGTTGAGCAGCGTGTTCAGGGCCGGCACGAAATCGTCCGCCACCGTGCAGCAGATGCAGCCGTTGGGGAGCTCGACGATGTCCTCTTTCGTGCAGCCTTCGATGCCGCAGCCCTCGATGAAGGAGCCGTCGAAGCCGAGATCGCCGAACTCGTTCACGAGAACCGCGAGGCGGCGCCCATTCGCATTCTCCAGCAGGTGGCGCACCAGCGTGGTTTTGCCGGCGCCGAGGAATCCGGTGATGATCGTGCAGGGGATCTTTGAAAGATCGCTCATGAAGGCTTGCCTTTCGGCGGCTTCGTTCAGGCCGCGCTGTCTGTCTTGAACGGAGGAATGCGGGCGACCACGCCCTTGCGGAAGGCTTCGGGCCGCTCGCGCCAAGGCACGAGGCCGTCGGACGTCGCCGCGTAACGGCGCAGCCCGTCGAGGATCGTCTCGACCGATGTCTCGGCGCTCAGGTCGCCATAGATGTAGGTCCAGCGCCCGGGGCCTGAGACCGCGATGGTGCAGGGACGCTTGCACACCGAGAGACACTCGACCGCCTCCACCCGCACCTTCGGGGCATCGGGACCGCTAAGCGCCTCGGTCAGCGCCCGGTGAAGAATGGCACCGGGCCGGAGCGCCTTGTCGTCCGGGCCACCCGCCTGACGGCAGGTGACGCAGACATGCAGGCAGATCTCCTCAGGAGATGGGGTCATCGCTTGTGAGCCGATCCGCTCAGGCGAAGGCGGGCAGGGCCAGGGTCGCGACGCCGGTGACGGCGACCGCGAGACCGGCGAGGCGCAGCTGGAGCGAGGGAGCGGCGAGCGAGCCTTTTGCGAGCGAACGGGCGGCGAGGGCGATCCCCGTCGTAAGCGCCGTCTGAACCGCGACGAGACCGACGAGATAAGCGACGAGCGGCGTGGATTCCGCACCAACGATCGACTCACCCAGGGCATAGCCGTGCACCGCGCCGCCGGCAGCGAAGAGCGCCGCGATCAGGGCATAGGGCAGGGTGGTGCGCATGGTCGCCGCGAGGCCGATGACCACGACGCTCAGCGCCACGAGAGCCTCCGCAAAGGGCAGGTCGGCGCTCATCAGGTGCAGGCCGACACCGGCGGCCATGGCGACGACCCAGAAGGCCGGGAGCGTGAGTCCGCGGGCAAAGCGCGAGGAGACCAGGCCGACGCCGACGAGGGCAGCGAGGTGGTCGAGGCCGATGACCGGATGGCCGAAGCCCGAGAGCAGGCCCTGCGTGAAGGTGGCTGGCGTCATGCCGCCCATGGGATGGTGGGCGAGAGCCGGAGACGCGGCGATGAGGCCGGCGAATGTCAGGGCGAGGAGGCGGGTCTTGGGCAGAATCGGTGCGGTCATCGTTCTCTCCGTCGGGAGACTCTGGATCTTCGAGTCTGTTGAGCTTCCACGGACGGAACCGAATGACGGAGGGTCATTCGACTACGGTCACCGCCGGCACACCCCGTCCGACAGACCCGATAGAAGCAAAGGCTGACGGCAGGTCTCCTGGCTCGCGGGTCGATGCTTTCCGCTGCCGCCTTCCCGGGGATAAACCCAGTGGCATTTGGAGCGTAGGCTCGCCGCTTACAGTTGCGGGGGCAGCCGCGGTGTCTCACCGCATTCCCTTTTCACCCCGTTGCCGGGGCACCGTCGGTACCATGCTTAACCAGCCTGAGGACATCTTTCAAGCCTGGGCATGGTGCAGGCTCCGCCTTGAAATCCGGTCTCGGGGTGTTCATGGTGCGGGCCTTCCACAGGAAAGCAGGCCCGGATGTCCAAGGACGAAGAGGCGCGCCACCGCGCCAAGATGATCAAGCGCAAGGAAGTGCAGGACCGGGAGGTCGCCTCCAAGACCCTGGAGAAGGGGCTTCTCATCGTCCATACGGGTCCGGGCAAGGGCAAGTCCACGGCGGCCTTCGGGCTGATGCTACGGGCGCTCGGGCGCGGATTTCATGTGGGGGTGGTGCAATTCATCAAGGGCGCCTGGGAAACCGGCGAGCGCCTAGCCCTCGACCGGTTCAGTGATCAGGTGGAGTGGCACACCATGGGAGAGGGCTTCACCTGGGAGACGCAGGACCGCTCCCGCGACGTGGCGGCGGCCGAGCGCGCCTGGGAGAAGGTGAAGGAGCTGATGGCCCGGGAGGACATCCGCCTCCTGGTCCTCGACGAACTCAACATCGCGCTGCGCTATGAATATCTGCCCCTGGCCAAGGTGGTGGAGACCCTGCGACAGCGCCGGCCCGATCTCCACGTGGTCGTCACCGGCCGCAATGCGAAGCCGGAGCTGATCGAGGCGGCCGATCTTGTGACCGAGATGACCCTGGTGAAGCACCATTTCGCGGCCGGAGTGAAGGCGCAGGAAGGCGTCGAATTCTGATGCGCGCGCTCATGGTGCAGGGCACCGGCTCCAATGTGGGCAAGTCGCTCCTGGTGGCCGGCCTGTGCCGGGTCTTTGCGCGAAAGGGCCTCAAGGTTCGCCCGTTCAAGCCGCAGAACATGTCGAACAACGCCGCCGTGACAGCCGATGGCGGCGAGATCGGCCGGGCGCAGGCGCTGCAGGCGCGCGCGGCGGGCGTTGCGCCCAGCGTCCACATGAACCCGGTGCTGCTCAAGCCCCAGAGCGAGATCGGCTCGCAGGTGGTGGTGCAGGGCCGAGTGGTCGGCACGGCGAAGGCGCGGGAATACCAAGCCTGGAAGCCGCGTCTCACGGAGGCCGTTCTCGACAGCTTCGGTCGGTTGTCTCGGGAGGCCGATCTTGTTCTTGTCGAAGGCGCGGGTTCCGCTTCGGAAGTGAATCTCCGAGCCGGCGACATCGCCAATATGGGCTTTGCCCGCGCGGCGAACGTGCCCGTGGTGCTCGTGGGCGACATCGACCGTGGTGGCGTGATCGCCAGTCTCGTCGGCACCAAGGCGGTGCTCGACGATGGCGACGCCGGGATGATCCGCGGCTTCGTCGTCAACCGCTTCCGGGGCGATCCGGCCCTGTTCGACAGCGGCATGCGCTTCGTGGCCGAGCGCACGGGCTGGCCGGCTCTGGGCCTCGTCCCGCATTTTTCCGATGCCGCGCGACTTCCGGCAGAGGACGGTCTCGGTCTGCGGCGCGAAGGACGCAAAGGATCCGTCTGCATCGCCGTGCCGGTGACGCCCTGGATCTCCAACTTCGACGATCTCGATCCTCTGCGCGAGGAGCCGGGGGTGGAGGTCGTTCTGGTCGAGCCGGGCCAGCCGTTGCCGGTAAAGGCTGCGCTCGTTCTGCTGCCT
Organism: Microvirga arvi; assembly: GCF_016892765.1. Lineage (GTDB taxonomy): Bacteria > Pseudomonadota > Alphaproteobacteria > Rhizobiales > Beijerinckiaceae > Microvirga > Microvirga arvi. The sequence continues at coordinate 49,090 of NZ_JAFEMD010000010.1, read as the reverse complement.
GGCTCCAAGACCACCATCGACGATCTCAAGTTCATCCAAGCGCAGGGCTGGGACATCGACCTGAAGGCGCATGTGCGCCGGGGCGGATGGGTGCTCGGCCTGTGCGGCGGCTACCAGATGCTGGGACGGCGCGTCGACGATCCCTTCGGCATCGAGGGCGAGGCAGGCCGCTCCATCGAAGGTCTGGGCCTTCTCGATGTCACGACCACGCTCACGGCCAGCAAGCGGCTAGAGGCCGTGACAGGCACCACGATCCCGGACGGAATCCCTTTTTCCGGCTACGAGATGCATATCGGCGAGACATCCGGCCCCGATGCTTCCCGACAGGCCTTTGCGCGATTGGCGAACGGGCAAAGGGACGGTGCCGTCTCGCCGGATGGGCGCGTGGTCGGCACCTATGTGCATGGCCTCTTTGCGGATGACAGCCAGCGGGCACGCTGGCTCAGGCTGCTCGGAGCCGAGACGAGCGACCTCGCCTACGAGGCTCTTGTCGACGATATCCTCGACCGCTTCGCCGATCACCTTGAAGCGCATCTCGATTGCGAGCGACTGCTTGCGATCAGTGCGCGATGATCCAGGCCAGCAGCGCCGATCCCGCAGCCAGACCCAGCAACAAAGCGCAGGCGGTCCTGTAGATTGCAAGCGCCCGGTCGATGTCTCCGGCATTCGCCTCGGCACGCCCGTCGCCCATCCAGCGATCCTCGACCCGGACGTCGCCATAGACTCGGGGCCCGGCGAGCCGAAGGCCCAGGGCTCCGGCCATGGCGGCCTCGGGCCAGCCGGCATTGGGTGAGCGATGGTGCGAAGCATCCCGCCAGACGGCACGCCACGCCCCTTGAGGCGAGGCGCCCCTGTTCAGGGCCGCTGCTCCGAGAATGAGAAGCGCCGCGAGGCGCGAGGCGGGAAGGTTCACCAGATCGTCGAAACGGGCCGCCGCCCAGCCGAACGCCTCGTGCCGGGGAGTGCGATGTCCGATCATGCTGTCGGCGGTGTTCGCCGCTTTGTAGAGAACAGCGCCCGTGAGGCCGCCGAGCCCAAGCCAGAAGGCAGGAGCGACGATCCCGTCGGAGAAATTCTCCGCAAGGCTCTCGATGGCGGCGCGGGAGATTCCAGCCTCGTCGAGGCTCTGCGGATTGCGCCCGACGATCATCGAGACGGCCTTGCGTCCGCCGTCGATCCCGCCCTCGCGCAGCCCTTTCGACACGGCCACCACATGGTCATGCAGGCTGCGCTGGGCGATGAGGCTGCTGGCGAGGATGGCCAGGATCATGAGGCCGATGAGGCCGAATGGCCGGAGAAGCATCTCGACCGCCCATGCGACCGCCCCCGTGACGGCGAGCAGGGTCAAGAGGGCGAGGATGCCGGCGGCCCGGCGCCGACCGAATGACCGATCATCCCGGTTCAGGCCCCGGTCGAGCCCTTTGATCAGCTGCCCGATCCAGGTGACGGGATGCCCGATCCACGTGTAAAGGCGGTGGGGATAACCGGCGGCGGCCTCCACTGCGAGGGCGAGGCTCAATACAAGCAGGCTGTCGGAGAGGGACATGGGTGAATCGGATGAGTGAGGCGCGGATCTGGCACGGGGGCGATCTGGACGAGGCCCGGCGGCTGTTTCCGCAGGCGCCCGAGCCGTGGATCGACCTGTCGACGGGGATCAACCCCATAGCCTATCCCGTGCCGATCTTGCCAGCCTCCCTGTTCGAGCGGCTACCGTCGCCTGCCGATCACCGGGATCTGGAGGAGGCTGCGGCTGCAGCTTATGATGCCACGGATGCCACAGCCGTGGTCGCGGCGCCGGGAACGCAGGTTCTGATCAGCCTGCTGCCTCGTCTCCGGCCGCGGTCACGGGTGGCTATCCTCGGCCCGGCCTATGCCGAGCATGCCCATGCCTGGCGTGGAGCGGGCCATGACGTGACCGAGGTCGAGGCTCCGGACCGGCTCGATGGCGCGGATGTCGTGGTCGTCGTCAATCCCAACAATCCCGACGGCCGGCTTCTCAAGCGCGAAGCCTTGTTTCGCCACGCGGAGGAGCTGCGCCCGCAAGGCGGCTTGCTCGTGGTGGATGAGGCTTTTGCCGATTTCGATGCAGGGGAGTCCCTGGTGCCCGTGCTGCCTGGCAACGCCGTCGTCCTGCGCTCCTTCGGCAAGTCCTATGGCCTTGCGGGGCTGCGGATCGGCTTTGCCTTGGCGCCGGCCCAGATGGCAGCGAGGCTGAGATCGGCCCTTGGCCCATGGGCCGTCTCGGGGCCTGCCATCGAGGCGGGTCGGCGGGCTCTTCGGGACTGGCAGTGGCTGCAGGCCGCGAAATCCGCCCGTGCGGACGACGCCCGCCGACTGGATCGGCTTCTAAGCCCCGTTGCGGAGGCTCCCCTTCGCGGCACGATCCTGTATCGCCTCCTGGAGACCAGGCAGGCGCCCGAACTCTTCCAATACCTGGGGCGGCGCGGCATCTGGGTGCGGCGGTTCCAGTACAATCCACACCTTCTGCGGTTCGGACTGCCTCGTATGGAGACGGATTGGCAGCGTCTTGAGGAGGGACTGGATGGCTTCTCTCAGGACCAAAAGGTTCCTGAACTTCAGTCCTCCCCAAAAGAAAAGCCGCGTCCAGTCTAGTCAACTGGTCCGCGGCTCGGTCCGTGTCGGCCCCCTTCGACACATCAGTCTACGGGAATATATCTTTGGTGAACTTTTATATAATTGTTTCCGCTTCAATGGATGAAATCTATACGCTGATTTGCCTGTAAATTGGAATAGTGGAAAATACGTACCTTCCCAAGGTCAAGCTCATATTCCAGCCAATGCGCAAGCACAATAAGCTTGGCTATTCATTCGATTCGGGTTTGAACACGGGTGCGAAAGCCATTCATTTACAGGGATTTTATCCTGATGCAGGCACCGGTTTCTCGAATACAGTCAATGGCCAAGCTTTCCTGCAAAGCTTGTTCAGGAGGATCAGCGCTCGGCATGTTGCAAACTGTCGCACCCATGCTGAAGACCAGGGCATTGCGTGGACCCCCGGTTCCACCCCGAACGACGCGCTCATCAATGCTGTAGGGGTCATACGTCTATCGGGACGGATGTTTCGATGCAGATGGCACCCCTGGGATGTGACTTCCTGAGAGCCACCAGCCGATTCAAACGTGGTTATCGACTCAGGCGCTTCGCGTTGGCGCGGACCTTCCTGCGGTACCCCTTGATGACCTTATGCGCGGAGCCGCCCGCAGCGATGATGGAGGCCGCTTCTGTGAAAGCAGTGATCTTCTCAGTCACCATGAGCAGATTCTCCGCGTTGGATCCGCGGCCCATGGCAGCCTGCGACAGGCGGGTCCAGATCACCATCTGAGCCTCAGCGGCGAGCATCGTGGTGTCTGTGGCAAGCTTCATCAAAGGAAAGAACATCGAGGCTCCTGACGGGATTGATACGGTCGATAACATAAAGCGTCGCCCTCCGGATCCTCTCGGGCCTCGAAAAAGAAGCTGGACTGTCCGAAAGTCCGGATGATGACAGATCTCGCCCGGAATAGTGGGAGGAGATTCAGAGTGTATTTCAACGATGCTTTTCGTCGATTAACATAAGTGAAGACGATGACGGAGGATGTCCTCCGGTTCGGGGTTGTTTGAGGGTCGATCGTGCCCCGCTATTACATCGATATCAGGAGCCATTTCGGTATCAATGAGGATCCGAACGGGATCGATGTGCCGGACGTTGCGGCGGCCAGGTCCGAAGCGTTGAAGGTGGTCCAGACTCTCCTGCGGAGCTGGGCTGCCATGCCGCCGGACTACAGCAACGAGATCGTCATCGAGATCGTGGGCGAGGATCTCCGCCCGGTGATGATCATCCCATGCGCGGACATAGAGCTCATGAAGCGTTGAGGGGGGCGAAACGGTTCGCTGCAGAATCTGCATGATGCGTCCCGCCCGCTTCCCATCGCATGTCTGGAGCAATGCCGGCATTCAACCGCCGCCGACATTGCCGGAGCATGGAGTCCGGCTCTGCCACCCTTAAGGGAGCCCAGCGCCTCTAGAGCATCGGATGAGTGCATCGTGCGGAAAACCGGGTCCACTTTTCGCTGACGCGGCCCTCTGGGTCCGCACGATGCGTTAGGCATCCCGCCAAGCTCAGTTGTTGCTAGCCCAACCTGCCAGAGCGGTCTCGGGATTCCTGTCCGTGGGAACGGCAACCTGCACCGGGGCCGGAGGCTGTGCCCTCGTCATGCAATCCTGCATATGCTCCCTGCGGGCGCCCTTGACCGCCAGCTTGAAGTCGAGAGTGGACATATTGCGGGTTCGATGGATCAGTCTGGTCTCTTTGTAGCAGGCGTCCCAGCGTGCTTTTCCTTCAGGGGTGGAAGCCCAGCCACCCGGCTGTGCCAAAGCCCCCGTGGAGAAGAAGGCTGCAGCAAAGAAGCATAAAGTCGAAATACGCATATCGGTGCTCATGGTGTGAGTATTGTCTCACGTCATGAACTATAACCCCATCGGGTCAAGAACGTGCCATCCGACCGGTCAGGGCAAAAGGGTATCTACTTTTGCGTCATGCTGGTGCGACGAGCGCACCGCAGAATGCAGATGAGCTGCGCGCGCGAAGGGACGGACATGGCTGGTGAGCCTATACCCTGCACACAGTCTCGGCTCGTCCTTGGATAGGAAAATACAGAAGCGCCCCGTGTCGATGCGGGGGGTGGCGCCAATTGTTAGGGAAGCTGCCAGCAGATCAGCAAGGCCGTCAGCGCAGCTACCAGTGCGGTTGCCGCTAGCCCTCTGTCGACAGGATCATCGGGTAGCGTTTTGCGACCCAGGACGCGCTTGAGCAAGACGCAACTCTTTTCGGAATTAACATATGTTTCCCTAACCTGTGGCAGACATCACCAACGTCAATGTCCTTTTATGTGCGACTTAAGGGTGACTGCCGTTTGCTTTGCGGGGCCACCCTTGGCGCCGGGGTAAAGGGCCAGGGAGCCGAGCCCTGGCGCCCTGTGCCCATTATTGAACGGTCAGGCTCGACACCGCTTCGCGCTTGATGACCGGAGGCGGATTCCACTTGCCAGTAAGGGCCGCTGACGTTGGGGCGTAGAGCCTCATCGTCAGGTTGAACGGTCCTTTCGGCGCGGGCAGCCAATTGGCCTCCTTATCCTTGCCTGGACTTTCGCTCTGGAAGTAGAGGTCGAGCGATCCGTCCGCATTGTACTTGAACGGCATCCAGCTGCTCACCGCGAAGCGGTTGAGGCTGTTCGGAACCTGAAAGCCCTCCGGGTCGTAGAGCGTGATCGACCAGAAGGCTGCGGCCGGAGGCGTTTCGCCCTTCTCGAAGTGGATCGAATACTTGCTGGCGCCATCGAGCGGTCTGCCGGTGTCGTCGAATAGGTTGAGCGGATAGATCGCATCCTCGGGCAGGTTCGCGCCAAGACCGAGTTGGGTCACGATGGCCCGCTTGAGGTAATAATTGCCGTACACGCCCATCGTGTCGGTGTTCATCGACCAGCCGTTCGCGACGCGGGCCAAGGTCTTCACCTTCCATTCCATGAGCTGCTGGGCGCTTGCCTGTGCGGCATCGAGAGCCGTCCTCACGACCGGGTCAACCTTCTCGACGTCGAAGCTCTTGCCCGCCTCGATGCCGATCCGCTTCATGCGGGCGAGAATCGGCTCGTCGGTTGGGTGGGGGCCGTTGACCTTCAGGAGGTCCGCCGCATAGGTGAAGTACTTGCTGGCCGGCATCGTGTCGACCTGCACCTTGGGCGGTGTCTTCATGTCGATGCTCGGGTCGATCTTCACTTCGGGCGCTCGCGGGCTCTTGCCCCAATCCGATAAGGGAGTGACCTTGAACCCGGCCTGGATCTTGTGCACGGCGTCGTAGTCGGCCGCGCCATCGGTCTTCGTGCGGCCGATGATCCAAACATAGGGGGTCGGAGCCTCGATGCGCGTCGTCCCGGCGGGCAGCCGGAACTCCTCGACAAACCTGTCGCGCAGATCGGGGCGCCAGCCGGGTGGTGCGATGAGGAACTCGCCCGCCTGTGTCCCTGTCGTGCGCCAGCCCGGCGACGCGAATACGTCGGTCCACATGTCGAGCATCGGCAGCAGGTAGTAGCGACCGCCCGTGTCCGGGACCGAGACCACCATGGGCTCCTTGGTGAGATCCAGGTACGAGACTGAATAGAGTGTGTCGAAGTTCGGTCGAACTACGGCCTTGTCATCTGCGGCCGGATACGTCGGCACGTTGCTGAACATGTTCATCGGACCGCTGCCGAGCGCCTTGCCGGGTTCGCGGTTGGTGAGTTGTCTGCGCGTCACGTCCATGGTGACGAGTGGATAAAAATATACGTAGGCTTCGACAGCGATGTCCCGGGCTTCCTGTTCGGTGATGGCATAGGCGCTTGTCGCCGCCCCTCCGATCCCGAGGGCGCTCGCCAGAACTGCTGCGCTGAATAGCTGAGCGGAATCTTTGCGAAATCGAGACATGGATGTTCGCTCCTGAAATGCGCTCATGCATCCGGCTTCAAAGCCGACATGGCTTGCCAAGGTGTCGAGCGGCTCGGATGGCGCGCTGCGATGTTACTGCTTCAACGCGCACCGTCGGCCTTACGCTCATCGCGTCGGCAGCTTAGCATCGTTGCCTCTTCAGGCAGATCGGGGTTTTCCCTGAATGTCGCGGCGAAGAACCCTGAATCGTTGTGTCGCAATTCGCCCTGCGATCCGAGGTGGCGCAGCCGACCGGCTGTTGAGCGGACCCGCCATCGAGAGCAGCGAGCTTCGCGAAAAGGCGGCTCATGGCACTCCACCAACCAAGGAGCCTGGCTCCCTTCGGCGCTTAAGAGCCGACATTTGCGGGCTTCCGTCGAAGAGAGCCGGGCAACTATAAAGCAGTTGCAGGCCACGCGAGACGCCAAGACTGGCTGAGAAAAAGAAAAGGGCCGCGTCCAGTCCTATTATTTGGACTGTGTTCACGACCCTTAGAACCCGTATTTGCCCCTACGGAGCATCCGGCATATCGAGCTGAACCAAATCATTCAATAGGTGGAAACCCCTATCTCTGGCTCAGACTGCTAAAATGTCGCACCAAGCATTCGACCAAAGACGAAGACAGGTTCGGTTTTGTGTGAGCAGGTAACAAATGTCGGATTTGTTATATTTGCCCCTACAGATCCGTAACTTAAAGCGCCGTCTTCGGACAGGCGCTTTTCTTTTTTGAGATCTGGATTCACTTCGACTGCGCGAACGCGGTCAACTGGATTCAAGCCGATCCTGGGAAGGGCTGGAGCGTCATGCGCCACACCGGCTACTGCATCGGCGGTAAACTTGTGGCCCGCATGATTGATACGGGCATCGCGACACGCATCAGTGCGGGTGACTGCTTCTAGATCCCGCCAAGCCATGGGCATACGTTGAAGGCAACAACCGAACCAAACCGATTTTGTTCGCGCTGCCTGAACACCTGCACTGACGCGCTAATTAGTGAGGGTTGGCCAAGGATGATTCCTGCCTCGTGCTAGGCGGTGAAGGGGCTGACCATATCAGATGGAAACTCTGAGGGGCGAAGCTCAATCCTCCTTGAGCGTCTGGCCGAGCTGACAGAGGCCATAGCCTTCCGGAGGATCGACTTGACGTGTTCCTTCACAGCAGCCTGATCCATTTCAATGGCAACAGCAATTTCGGCATCCTGCTTGCCGGCTGCGATCAGGAGAAGGATTTGAGTCTCCGGATCAGAGAGCGACTGACACAGAGCTTGGTTTTCGTTTGCCGTGGATAGTGTTTCGTCTGCGCTCATAGGCTCGGTTCGGTCGTCCAACTTGGCCATGAATCCCCCCTCAACAGGATTAACCCATCGTTAACATTTGTCTCTTGCGGACAGGCAAATTGCTATTGCGCTTCGGAGGTAGGAGGCTGCCCTTTTGCTTTTGGTTTCACTAAAGCATCGGATCCAAAGCTGGAGTCCACTTTCGGGGTCAAATCCGATGCTTTCTTCTTGGATGAGAGCATCGTTGATGCGGGAAAACCGGATCCACTTTCCGCACGATGCTCTAGGAAAACAGCGCCTCGCACCAGCGTTGATGCTGCCGGTTCCAACCCTATTTGCAGCATTGCGGCCTTTCATGATCCAGAACTCGCTCCCGGAACCGTTGGACTGGTTGGCCGTGGCGCTGGTCGAACTCTCCCTTGGGCCTTGATCAGCGCCTTTCGATCGATCAGGCTGCCGGTGGTCTCCTTCGACCCCAGTTTTCAAGAGGATCCGTGGATGCAGAGCCGGCGTCTTAGCAAGCGTTTGCCGTCGCTCCTTGAGGGGCGCATCAGGCTTGAGCCGCAAGGCCTGCATCTTCCTTGCACCATTCGCGACCTATCGATGACAGGTGCGCGGCTTTGGCTGCCCGGAGCGGTTGACCTCCCAGAGGAGTTCGAGCTGGAGATCCCCATCCTGGAACAGGCCGTAGCGGTGCGCTTGATGTGGTCTGAGGCAAAAACGTATGGCGTGATGTTCCTGGGAGAGCTCCACCCGCCGGCTGACGATGCAGGCCTTCGTCTTCTGGAGCAGCTTCGAACTCCTTCGAAATCAAGCTGACATGGCATATCCCATGCCTGCATGAGGAACCAGTTTCCTCCTGTCAGGAGGCATCGTGTTGCCGTTCGATTTTGCAGGCCATGTCCAGGAGCAAAGGCGATAGAGGCTGCCGAAGCATGTCGCTGTATATGGTCTGGAGATTTGTACTTATACGCTCTTGGGCGGCGGCCTGGATTTGGGACCAGAGCTCATCCTCCCTCCATGCGAGAGGGACCAAGATAAGCTCACCGCTTTGCCAATCGTCGACAGCTTCATCACGCATTTCACACCCTCCGACCGGCTCTGTTGCAAGCTTGCCAAAGTAACTGTGTTAATCGAGGGTCGTTCCAGACGGGCCCATCAAATATTCTAACCTATGTTAAAAGCGTGAGCTGAAGGGCCTAATCGTGATCGTAGGCGGTGTCGCGGGAATGAGGGAGAATGGCATGAAGGGGCGAAAAGAGATTTTCCCTTCCGCCAACTCTAGGAAGGTTCCTGCTCAAATCCGCTCCGAGCCTGCGCGCGGGCAAGCGTATCCACGCGCTCGTTATCGGGGTTGCCGGCGTGGCCCTTCACCCAGACCCAGCTCACCTGCCGGGTGGCGGCGAGTTCCGCAAGCTGCTGCCAGAGCACCCGATCCTGCACCTTGTGGCCTTTGATCGTGCGCCAGCCGCGTGATCGCCACCAGGGCAGACGCTCCGTGATCCCTGCCACGACTGCCGCGCTGTCCGTGTACACTATGGCTCGGCTGCCAGGCGGCAGAGCCTCCAGGGCGTGGATCACGGCCGTCAACTCCATAGCTGTTATGGTGGTGGCGGGGTGTGAGCCCAGAATGATCCGTTCCGCTTGCCCGATGAGGATGATGGCCGCCCAACCTCCGGGGCGCAGGGCGGCCTTACCGATGCAGGCTCCGTCCGAATAAATGATAGCGTGGGGTAGCATGGAAGGGCGGAACTTCCGCTGATTGAGCGCGGGTCAACTAACCAGTGATGTGGAGAAGGCTACTTCCCGGCGGCTTTCCGCAGCGCCTCATTGATTCTGTCCTGCCAGCCTGGCCCGTCCTCCTGAAAGAAGTCCAGGACGTCCCGGTCAATGCGGAGGGTGACGGCTTCCTTGGCGCCAGGAATGGAAGGCTGCTTGGGCGCGGGCTCCGCCGGCGGAGCTGTCGCCTTCTTGAAGACAGCTTCAGCCGTCTTCCATGGGTCACTAGGCCTGCGGCCTCCTGTGGGTGACTTTGACATAGATGTTCGCTCCGATATGCGCTGGTCGCTCAGTGAGCTGTACCCGTCTCGACTTGAACCGCTACCATCAAATCGAGATCGCGCCGGTGCAGGCTCACCGCGCCGGGGGCTCTGCCCATAGTAAAGAATGCGACAGCAGTACAGGCAAGCAGGATCAAGGGGCGAACACACAGCAACAAGGTCGAACCTCCGAAACGGGAGGCGACTTGGAGCCGTGCGGGTGAAATAAACCTTGCCGGAAGGGTGGGCTGAAACCCTTTCCCGGCTATTCACAGGCGGATATTTTTCGAGCGATTGTGGGAACCAGATGCCTTGCGTGGATTCGATCGAGGCCGCCGAGGCTTTGGCCGATCGGTTCGTTGCTCCTGCCCGCTTTGCACCGGTCCGCGCTATGGCGGCTCAGAGATGCCGTTCACCAGCGCGCTGTTTGCCCGTTCCGGATCATTTCGTGCAGACCCTGTTTTAGGTCGTTTAGGTTGCGAGTGGCCGGATTCAGACATCGAACCTGAAACCCTTAGCGCGTAAGGGGTTGTGGCTGGTGGCCAGAGAGGATCGAACTCTTGACCTCTCCCTTGCCAAGGGAGCGCTCCATCACAGTCCGTTCTTGAAGAAGCCGATACGGAAAGTTGATCACAAATGCTCAGAAGCAATTGAAGCGCTTCATCCTGTGACACAGAGATTCTGCATTGTGACATTGTGCGAAAAGCTGAAGTAGACCCAGTATCTTAGACTGGCTGGGGGACCTGGATTCGAACCAAGACTAGCGGAGTCAGAGTCCGCTGTTCTACCATTAAACTATCCCCCAACTAAGCTATTGATGGCATTGGCCTTTTCGGAAAAGTTTTTCAATCCGAGGCCAAAGTTTTCAATCAACGTCGCTGGTGGCGGTGAGATAGGGGGCTTTTCGTGTGTCGTCAAGCCTCCAAATGACCGGCCCGGCCTCCCTGGTTCGCGCAAGGCATAATCTGGAGATCTGAACCCGCATAAGGGTCAGGACAAGCCGGATGACGATGGCCGCCCCTGCTGCAGGTCCTCCCTCTCCTGAGAGGCCTGGGGTCGCGTGCGTTGCCGCACTGCCTGCTCCTACGGAAGAGGTAAACGGATAAGGCCCCGCTTCGAACGATCGGCAGCCTCTATCACTATAGTGTTGCCTTTTGAATCTGTGGATTTTATTGCAGGGATGTTGGGGTGACTTAACGTTAGTTTATTCAGAGGGATGGGTCTTTTATGGCGACGAGAAGAGTTAACAGCGAAGGTGTGGCTGTAGGAACGTCCAGCAGTGACAAGGTCTATGGCGACAACCGCGCCAATGTTCTTGCCGGCGCCGGGGGGAATGACACCCTCTGGGGGAAGGGCGGGGTCGATATCATCGATGCCGGATCCGGCAATGACAAGATCGATGGGGGAACCGGGAACGACTTTCTCAGCGGCGGTCTGGGACAAGACACGCTGATCGGCGGCGCCGGCTATGACTATTTCGGTTTCGATACGAGGCCGTCGGGCAGCAACATCGACGTCATCGACGATTTCAGCGTCAAATACGACTCGATTGCCCTTTCCAAGAAGATCTTCAAGATCTCCGCCAATTCCAAAGGCTACATCTCGTCATCCGCTTTCTGGACAGGTTCCAGCGCTCACGATTCGAACGATCGCCTCATCTACGATAACAATACGGGTGCCCTTTACTACGACGCGGATGGGACAGGACCGAAGGCTGCGGTACAGTTCGCCCAGCTTGATGCGAACCTCAAGCTGACCTACAAGGATTTCGGCATGCTGTAGGCTCGAGTGAAGCCGGATTCGTCCTCGCGCCGGATGCGGCCAAACCTCGTGCTACTCATCCATCGCGCCGCCTCCGGGCGGCGTTTCCATGTCGAGGACCGTTCGGGCGGCCGCCTCATCCTCCGCATCTGCCGCGTCAGCTGCGATCCGCTCATAGCGGTCGAGGGCCCCCTGCAGGATGTAGGCGGCGGCCATTTTGTCCACCGCGTCCGCCCGCTTGGCGCGCGAGGCATCCGCGTCGAGGAGCGTGCGGGTCACCACCATGGTCGACATGCGCTCGTCCCAGAACAGGACCGGCAGGGGCAGGAGGGGCTTGAGGTTGCGTACGAAGGCGCGGGTGGCCTGGGAGCGGGGGCCCTCCGTGCCGTCCATGTTGAGCGGCAGGCCGAAGACGAGCCCGCCGACTTCGTAGCGGGCAGCGAGATCCTTGATGCGTCCCACGTCGGGCGTGAACTTCACCCGTTTGATTGTCTCGAGCGGCGTCGCGATCCGCTGCTCCACGTCGGACAGGGCTAGGCCGATGGTCTTGGTGCCGAGATCGAGGCCCATGAGGCGCGCGCGCGGGGAGAGGGCGTCGATGAAGGCGACCAGTTCGTCGTCCTTGGAAATCATGGGTTTCCTCCTGGTCCAGCCTGCCGGAATACAGCCAGTATAGAGGAAGTCGCCCTGCGTCGAGATCAGGCGGCGCGGCTGGCCAAGTCGGGGGAGGAGGGAGCCGGGTTCGTGGTGCCGACTCTGGACGGCAAAGCTTCCCCAGTGCTTTTGAACAGGTGGCAGAACTCGCGGGCAAGGTCGAGGCTCACAGTGCCGCCCACCTCGTGCCGTGCGTCGCCAGGCTCGCGGACAGTGAGACGGCGGCCCTGGCCTGCATCGACGTAGAGGAGATGGTTCTCCCCCAGTTCCTCCACCAGCTCGACCCGGCCGGTGAGAGCGCCTTCGGGGCTGATCCTGACATGGTCGGGACGAATGCCGAGCGTAATGCTCTCGCCCGTGGCGACGCCGTGCGGCAGGACAGGAACAGAAACGCTGCCGCCGCCGGGCAGGCTCACAAGCACCTCGTCCGGCCCGACGCCGGCAACACGACATTCGATGAAGTTCATCTGCGGCGAGCCGATGAAGCCCGCGACGAACAGGTTGGCCGGACGATGGTAGAGCTCGAGCGGCGAGCCCACCTGCTCGACGCGGCCCGCGTTGAGCACCACGATGCGGTCGGCCAGCGTCATCGCCTCGACCTGATCATGCGTCACGTAGATCATCGTCGCGCGGGTGTCGGTGTGGAGCTTGGCGATCTCGATGCGGGTCTGCACGCGCAAAGCCGCATCGAGGTTGGAGAGCGGCTCGTCGAAGAGAAACACCTTCGGGTCGCGCACGATGGCGCGGCCGATGGCGACGCGCTGGCGCTGGCCGCCGGAGAGCTGACGCGGCTTGCGGTCGAGCAGCGCCTCGATCTGCAGCAGGCGCGCGGCCTCGCGCACCTTGCGGTCGATCTCGGCACGGGAGGACTTAGCCAGCTCCAGGCCGAACGCCATGTTGTCGTAGACGTTCATATGCGGGTAGAGCGCGTAGGACTGGAACACCATGGCGATGCCGCGCTTGGCGGGCGCGAGGTCGTTCACCCGCTCTCCGCCGATGGAGAGGTCGCCCGCCGTGATGTCTTCGAGCCCTGCGATCAGGCGCAGGAGCGTGGACTTCCCGCAGCCTGAGGGGCCGACGAACACGACGAACTCTCCGTCGCGGATGTCGAGATCGACCCCGTAGATCACCTTCGCCTTGCCGAAGGATTTCTGGACATTCTTGAGGACGACATCAGCCATTGTGCAGCATTCCCGACTAGCCCTTCACCGCGCCCGCCGTGAGGCCCGCCACGATCTTGCGCTGGAACACGAGCACCAGGGCGATGATCGGCAGGGTTACGATCACGGATGCCGCCATGATCGTGCCCCAGGGCAGCTCGTAGGCGGTCGAGCCGGTCATGAGGGCGATGGCGGGCGGCACGGTGCGGCGCTCGTTGGTGAGGGTGAAGGTGAGGGCGAAGAGAAACTCGTTCCATGACACGATGAAGGCGAGAAGCCCCGTCGTCACCGCGGCCGGCGCCATGAGCGGCAGGAACACGCGCCGCACCACGATCCAGGGTGTCGCCCCGTCGACGAAGGCCGCCTCCTCGATCTCCTTCGGCAATTCCCGCATGAAGGTGGTGAGCACCCAGATCGTGAAGGGCAGGGTGAGCATGAGATTGGCGAGGATGAGACCGGGCAGGGTGTTGTAGAGCCCGAAGCTGCGGATGAGCTCGAACATGCCCGACAGCACCGCGACCTGCGGGAACATCGAGACGGCCAGGATCGTCATGAGCAGGAGCGCGCGGCCGCGAAAAGCGATGCGCCCGAAGGCGTAGGCTGCCGTGATGCCGAGGCCCAGCGATACGGCGACCACGGAGCCTGCGACCATGATGGAGTTGAGGATGTTCCGGCCGAAGGGCTGCCGGTCGAACACGGCGACATAGTTCGAGAGACTGAGCCGCTCCGGCAGGTAGGCGACCGAGAACAGCTCCGCGCCGGAGCGGAAGGACGAGATGATCGCGTAGTAGAACGGAAAGATCGCAAACAGGCCGATGGCGATCACGAGGAGCCAGAAGCCGATGCGGGTCAGGGCCTTCATCGCGGATCCTCCCCGAGCCGCACGCGTCCTGCCGCGAGCGTCATGACGGTGAGAAGCGCAATGATGAGAAAGATCAGCGTCGAGGCGGCGGAGCCAAGGCCGACCTCCTGGAAATCCACGAGCTGCTGGCGCGCATAGACCGACATGGAGGCCGTGTCCTTCGCGTTCGAGGTCAGGACATAGATGAGATCGAAAACCCGCAGCGCATCGAGCGCGCGGAAGATGATCGCGACCAGCAGGGCAGGCTTGATGAGCGGCAGCGTCACGCGGAAGAACACGCGCACGGGATGCACGCCGTCGACCTTCGCAGCCTCGTAGATATCGCTGGGGAGCATCTGCAGGGCCGCGAGGATGAGGAGTGCCATGAACGGGGTCGTCTTCCACACATCGACCATCACCACGGTCCACAGCGCCGTATCGGGATTTGCGGTCCAGGTGATCGGTGCCGCGATCAGGCCGAGGCGCAGCAGCATGTCGTTGATCACGCCGAACTGGTCGTGCAGCATCCAGTTCCACATGCGGGCCGAGACCACGGTCGGGATCGCCCAGGGAATGAGAATGATGGCGCGCATGATCCCGCGCCCCGGGAAAGCGGCATTCAGGATCAGCGCCACGATGATCCCGAGCACGGTCTCGATGGAGACCGATACGAGGGTAAACCACACCGTATTCCATACCGAGTGCCACCAGTCGGGATCCGTGAGCAGCCCGAGCCATTCGCCGTCGTAATTGGCAAGGTAGTTCTCGAACCCGATGAACTCGTAGTCGCTTAAGGAGTTGAGATCCGCATCGGTGAAGCTGAACCAGATCGTCCGCGCCAGGGGCCAGCCGGCGATGAGCGCGAGGATGATCAGGCTTGGTGCGATGAAGAGCCACGCGGCCCGGATGCGCGAGCGTGTCAGCGATGAGCGGCGTCCCTGCACATGGCTCTGCACCGGAACGCCGGTTTGCGCGACGGCACCGCTCATGCTTATTGCCAGCCGTTGCGCTTGATCCGCTTCAGGTCACGGTCGAGGCGGTTGAGCGCCTGGGCAGGCTCGGCCCGCTTCGACAGCACCTGATGCACCGCGTTGAAGAACTCGGTCGAGACCTTGTTGTAGTTCTGGCCCGTCACGGTGGCGGGGCGCGCCACCGCATTGGTGAACACGTCCACGAGATCGCCGATGAACGGGTTGGCCCTAGCGATGTCGGAATCGCTGTAGAGCGACACGATGGTCGGGTTGAAGGAGCCCTCCACCGCGCGGCGCTTCTCTTCCTGCGGTCCTGTCAGGGTCATCACCAGATCGGTCGCGGCCTCGGTGTTCTTGGAATACTTGGAGACGGCGAGAAGCTGTCCGCCGAGCGTGCCCGCATGGCGCCCGTCCGCGTCGCCCTTCGGGAGGGGCGCGATGCCGACCTTGCCCTTGATGGTGCTGTCCGCTCCTTGAGCCAGCGCCCAGGCATAGGGCCAGTTGCGCATGAAGGCGGCGTTGCCGGCCTGGAACACGCCCCGGGATTCCTCCTCCGTGTAGTTGAGCACGCCCTCGGGCGTGATGGTGCCGACCCATCCGGCTGCCGTCTTCAGGGCCTCGGCAGCCTTCGGGTTCTCGATGGTGATCTCGCCCTTGTCGTCGACGATGGCGCCGCCGCCGAAGGAGGCGATCCATTCGAGCGCATTGGTCGTCAGGCCCTCATAGGCACGGCCCTGCCAGACATAGCCCCAGAAATCGCCGCGTCCCTCCTTGCGCTCGCCCTCCTGGATGAGGCGGGCTGTCTCGGTGAGGTCGGCCCAGGTCTGCGGCACAGGGCGCTTGTACTTGTCGAGGAGGTCCTGGCGGTAATAGAGCAGGCCCGCATCGGCGAACCAGGGCATAGCCATCAGCTTGCCGTTGACGCGGCTCGTCTCGACCATGGCGGGCAAGTGGTCGTCGATCGTGCCCTGCGCCTTGGCGGTCAGGTCGGTGAGGTGATCGGCCAGGATGCCGGTCCAGACCACGTCGATCTGGAACACGTCGATGTCGGCGGCGCCCGCGGCAAGAAGCTGCTGGTAGAGGGCGAGACGCTCGGTGGCGGAGTTCGGCGTCGAGACGATCTTGACCGTGTTGCCGGTCCGCTGAGCCCAGGAATCCACACCCTGCTTGCAGATCTCGTATTCCTTGCCGAGCGCGCTGCACGAGATGGAGATATCCACCGCCCAGGCGCCGGTGGAGGCGATGAGGCCAGCGGCAAGGCTGAGACTGGCGATCAGGCGTGGCATGGCGATCCTCCTCAAGGCTTGATGTTTATTGCTTAGCTTCTTAAAACCCGATCCTTCGTTTTGTTCCTCCGGAGCATGGTCGGCGATGACCGCTGCTCCATTTCATGATGCCACAAGCGAGGGTGCTTTCATGAAAATCACGTGGTTCGGCCATTCCGCCTTCCGGCTCGATTTCGCCGGCAAGGCCGTGCTCATCGATCCCTTCTTCACGGGCAATCCGGGTTTCGAGGGCGATAGGGACAAGATCATCGGGGGCATCTCTCATATTCTCCTCACCCACGGGCATGGCGACCATGTGGGCGATACCCTGGAGATCGCGAAAGCGACGGGCGCCAAGGTGGTCACGAACTTCGAGCTCTGCATGTACCTGGCCAAGCAGGGGCTTGAGCATTTCGATCCGATGAACACCGGCGGCACCACCGGGCAGGGGGGATTTACCGTGACCCTGGTGCGGGCCGACCACTCGTCGGGGCTCGTGGAGATGGATGTGAATTTCCCCTTGGGCAGCGCCAACGGCATCATCGTCAAGGCGCTGAACGAGCCGACCGTCTACCATATGGGCGACACCGACATATTCGGCGACATGGCCCTGATTGCCGAGATCCATAAGCCTGACGTCGTGATCGTTCCCATCGGCGACCGCTTCACCATGGGCCCGGAGGTCGCAGCATTGGCGATCCAGCGCTATTTCAGCGGCGCGAAGGCGGTCATCCCGTGCCATTACGGCTCCTTCCCCCTGATCCTGCCCAATGCGGACCGCTTCGTGGCCGCCATGGAGGGGAAGGGCATCCAGGTCGTGGTGCCGCACAAGACGGTGGGCGTGACGGTGTAAGACATAACTCTTCGCGTCATCCCCGGGCTTGTTCCCGGGGATCCACGTCTTTGCCGTGGGTTGAAGAGGTGGATGGCCGGAACAAGTCCGGTCATGACGTGGTAGGTGTCATCCCCGGCGAGCGCAGCGAGGGAAGGGGATCAACTCCATGCTCAGCGCTCTGGTTTCCCTTCCCCTACGCCGACGCTGCGGCCGGGAACGGCAGTGAGGCGCGTTATGCCCCCACATCCGCCGTTGCCCCCCGGCGCAGGCGGGTGCTATAGCCCGCGAAAGCTATTTCCAAGGGGTATGACCATTCATGTCGGTCGATGAGAAAACGGTCCGCCGCATCGCCCATCTGGCACGCATTGCCGTGACGGATGCGGAGGTGCCTCATCTCCAGGGCGAACTCAACGCGATCCTCGCCTTCGTCGAGCAACTCAACGAGGTGAACGTGGACGGCGTGGAGCCGATGACCTCCGTCACTCCCATGGTCATGAAGAAGCGCCAGGACGGCGTGACGGATGGCGGCGACGCGGACAAGATCGTCCGGAACGCCCCCGCCACGGAAGACAACTTCTTCCTGGTTCCGAAAGTGGTCGAATAAGGCGGTCGCCTTACTCGACCATCCCCGGGCAAGCGCAGCGCGACCCGGGGATCTCCCGCAGAATAAGGCGTGGATGGCCGGGACAAGCCCGGCCATGACGTCGATTAAAGAGATCCAGTCCAGTGACCGAACTGACCCATCTCACGATTGCCGAGGCCCGCGACGGCCTGAAGGCCAGGACCTTCTCCGCAGCGGAGCTCACGAAGGCCCATATCGAAGCCATCGAGAAGGCGAGGGCGCTCAACGCCTACGTGCTCGAGACGCCCGAGAAGGCGCTCGCCATGGCCAAGGCCTCGGACGAGAAGCTCAGCCGGGGCGAAGGCGGCGCGCTCGAGGGCATTCCGCTCGGCATCAAGGATCTGTTCTGCACGGAGGGCGTGGTCTCCACCGCCGGCTCCAAGATTTTGGGCAACTTCAACCCGCCCTATGAGTCCACCGTCACCCGGAACCTCTGGAACGACGGTGCGGTGATGCTCGGCAAGCTCAACATGGACGAGTTCGCCATGGGCTCGTCGAACGAGACCAGCGCCTTCGGCCCTGTGGTCTCGCCCTGGCGGCGCGAGGGTTCGAATGTGAGCGCGGGTGCGTCCGGCGCCATCGAGGGCACGCATCTGGTACCCGGCGGCTCCTCGGGCGGCTCGGCGGCGGCCGTGGCCGCTCATCTGTGCCTTGGCGCCACCGCGACCGATACCGGCGGCTCGATCCGCCAGCCGGCGGCCTTCACTGGCACGGTCGGCATCAAGCCGACCTATGGGCGCGTCTCGCGCTGGGGCACGGTGGCCTTCGCCTCGTCCCTCGATCAGGCGGGCCCGATCACCCGCACGGTGCGCGACTCGGCGATCATGCTCCGCTCCATGGCCAGCCCCGACCCGAAGGACACCACCTGCGTCGATCTGCCGGTGCCGGATTTCGAGGCGGCCATCTCCCGCGGCGTGAAGGGCCTCAAGATCGGCATCCCGAAGGAGTACCGGATCGACGGCATGTCGCCCGAGATCGAGCAGCTCTGGCATAAGGGCGCGGAATGGCTGCGCGCGGCCGGTGCCGAGATCGTCGAGGTGTCGCTGCCGCACACCAAGTACGCGCTGCCGGCCTACTACATCGTGGCGCCGGCCGAGGCGTCCTCGAACCTCGCCCGCTACGACGGCGTGCGCTACGGCCTGCGCGAGAACGGCAAGGACATCGTCGATCTCTACGAGAAGACCCGCGCTGCCGGTTTCGGCCGCGAGGTCAAGCGCCGCATCATGATCGGCACCTATGTGCTCTCGGCGGGCTATTACGACGCCTATTACGTCCGCGCACAGAAGCTGCGCACCCTGATCAAGCGCGACTTCGAGGAAGTCTATGCTCAAGGAGTCCACGCCATCCTGACCCCGGCCACCCCGTCCGCCGCCTTCGGCATCGGCGAGAAGGGCTCGGGCGATCCGGTCGAGATGTACCTCAACGACATCTTCACCGTGACCGTGAACATGGCGGGCCTGCCGGGCATCGCCGTGCCGGCCGGGCTCGATGCCCAGGGCCTGCCGCTGGGCCTCCAGCTCATCGGCCGCGCCTTCGACGAGGAGACCCTCTTCGCCGCTGGTCAGGTGATCGAGGAAGCCGCCGGCCGCATCAAGCTGCCCCAGAACTGGTGGGCGTGAGCGACGTGCATCCGACCGTTCCCATCGTCACCCTATGGGACTGGCTGCCGGCCGCCTTCGATCCGGTTCTGGTCCTCATCGCGGTCTGGCTCGGATGGAAGGCCGACCAGTTCGGCAAGGTGATGATCGTCGGCATGGTGGCCTTGGCCGTATCGGTTCTCGTGTCCTGGGCCATCAGCAGCATGGGCCTGCCCTGGATCGCGCCTGTGCGTTCGGATGCGCTGACGCTGTTTCCCGTGCGCTTCGTGGCCGCCATGATCTGGGCGAGCGGCGCCTATGCCGCCCGCCGATTGGCCAAGGGTTAGGTCTCGGCGATCCCCGCGCCGGCACCCGCCGGGTTGCCGAGCGCTGTGGCGATCTCTCCCAGGGTCGCCTTCTCGGCATCACTCACGGCCACACCTCCGAATCCGAGGAAGCCCCCCTCCTTGCCAGCCTCGGCCGATTTCCGGGCGACACTAAATAGCCAGGATTTGAAGGCGGCGGCCTCGTCGGGCGCCTTGGTGTCGAGGAGCGTCGAAACGGCGTGAAGCTCCTCGATGGCCTTGCGCTTGATGTCGGCGAACTGGCTGCCCTTGAACTGGGCCTGGAAAGATGCCTGAACCGCGTTCCGGGTCTCGGTGTTGCTGATGTCGTCGGCGACCGCCTTCACGAGCGGGTTGGCCTGAGCATTCTGCTTGGCCTCGAGCAGGGCCCAGCCGCTGGACATCGATTCCTGCAGCAGGCTCCAGAGCCCACCCGGATCGGCGGCTGTGATCGCCATGCTGGCAACCACCGGGCTTGCAACGAGGCGGGACCATTCTTCCGGGCTGAAACTCGATTTGTTCGCCATCTCATCGCTCCTGAGCTGCTGTCGGGCAGGGAAATCCCTCAAGCGAAATTGCTCAAGCTTCCGCTTGGTTCCTCAGCAGCGCACACGCGATGCAGCCAAAAGGAATGGGCCCGACCGGGGGTCAGGCCCATCCGCGCAGTGTAACGCGAGACGTGATTACTGCTTCGGGGCGGCAGGGGCGGCCGGAGCAGCCGGAGCCGGAGTCATCGGGGCAGCCGGGCTTGCCGGAGCGGTCGAGGAACCGCCGGTCGCGCCGGAACCCGTACGCGGCGCCGTGCTTTCCGTCTGGGTGGCGGTGCTGCCGGTGGTGCTCGGCTCGTTGCTGCCGCCATCATAGAAGAGGAAGGCGAGCAGACCGAGCGCGATAACAAGACCGCCAATCACGTAGGCAAGAGTGTTCGAACCACGCCCGGTGTTATCGTAGACATTGGTCTCGCGATTGTAGACGTTGGGTTCGCGATCCATGGGATCCATAGCCATTTTAAAGCTCCTTGACCGTTTTACCTCCCGAACAACGCCGAATGCGGAGAGCGGTTTCATCGCAGCGTGGCAATTATTTTCGATATCTGTGCATAAATTATTTCTCATCTTAACAATTGGGTTACCAATCTGAACGCCTGTTCATCCTGAAAGGGGGTTGACCGGTTCAAGCGCCGCTCGTACTCCGGGCTACAAACGGCGAGAGAATAAAGGCGCGAGGCTCATGAACGCTCCGGTCAACCCTAAGAAGCTCATCAAGGGCGCGACAGGCGATTGGGAAATCGTCATCGGCATGGAGATCCATGCCCAGGTGACGAGCCAGGCCAAGCTGTTCTCCGGCGCTTCGACGGCCTTCGGCGGCGATCCGAACAGCCACGTTTCCCTCGTGGATGCGGCCATGCCCGGCATGCTGCCCGTGATCAACGAGGAATGCGTGCGCCAGGCCATCCGCACTGGACTGGGCCTCAAGGCCGAGATCAACCTGCGCAGCACCTTCGACCGCAAGAACTACTTCTATCCGGACTTGCCGCAGGGCTACCAGATCAGCCAGTACAAAAGCCCCATCGTGGGCGAGGGCGAGGTCATCGTGGACGTGCCGGAGACCGGCGAAACCATTACCGTGCGCATCGAGCGCCTGCATCTCGAGCAGGATGCCGGAAAGTCGATCCACGACCTGCACCCCACCTTGAGCTTCGTCGATCTCAACCGCTCTGGCGTGGCGCTGATGGAAATCGTGTCGAAGCCCGACCTGCGCTCGGCCGACGAGGCGCGCGCCTACGTGACCAAGCTGCGCACGATCCTGCGCTATCTCGGCACCTGCGACGGCGACATGGACAAGGGCAGTCTCCGTGCCGACGTGAACGTCTCCGTGCGCCGCCCCGGCGAGGAGCTCGGCACGCGCTGCGAGATCAAGAACGTCAATTCCATCCGCTTCATCGGCCAAGCCATCGAGGTCGAGGCGCGCCGCCAGATCGCGATCATCGAGGATGGCGGAACGATCGATCAGGAGACCCGTCTCTTCGATCCCGGCAAGGGCGAGACGCGCTCCATGCGCTCCAAGGAAGAGGCGCACGATTACCGCTACTTCCCCGATCCGGACCTGCTGCCGCTCGAATTCGACCAGGCCTATGTGGACGATCTCGCCCAGCACCTGCCGGAACTGCCCGACGAGAAGAAGGCCCGCTTCATGGCCGATTACGGCCTCCAGTCCTACGACGCGAGCGTTCTAGTGGCCGAGCGCGCCTCTGCCGACTTCTTCGAGGAGGTAGCGAAGGGCCGCGACGGCAAAGCCGCCGCGAATTGGATCATCAACGAATTGTTCGGCCGCCTGAACAAGGAAGGCAAGGACATCTCGGAGACGCCGGTCTCGGCCGCGCAGCTCGGTGCCATCATCGAGCTCATCGGCGAGAACGTGATCTCCGGCAAGATCGCCAAGGACCTGTTCGAGATCGTGTTCACCGAAGGCGGCGACCCGCGCGAGATCGTGGAAAAGCGCGGCATGAAGCAGGTGACCGACACCGGCGCCATCGAGAAGGCCGTGGACGAGATCATCGCCGCCAACCCCGACAAGGTAGAGCAGGCGAAGGCGAAGCCCACGCTGCTCGGCTGGTTCGTCGGCCAGACCATGAAGGCCACCGGCGGCAAGGCCAACCCGCAGGCTCTCAACGAGATCCTGAAGAAGAAGCTCGGGATCGAGTAGGGCCATTGGCCATCCCGGCGGATCGCGTCCGCGCCCGCCGGGGCTCTTGCAGAGCACCAACCCCATGACCTCGCAGCCCAACCCCTTCGCGCCGCACTGGCTGATCCGCGACATCGTGATCGGCTCCCATCGCTCCGCCGTTGGGCCGGGCGGGCTGCTCTTCGTCGGCGACTCCCTCATCGAAGGGTTCTACTGGAACCGCCTCGGTTCGCTGCCCGTGCTGAATGCCGGCTATTCCGGCATCTGGACCGAGGCCCTGGAGCCGAGGGTGCCGATTCTGCTCAATTCCGCCGAACCCAGCATCGCGGTGCTCCTCGTGGGCACGAACGATGCGAAGAAGGACTGCACCGAAGAGAGCCTTGATCGAGTGACGGCACATTTCGAAGCGATCGTCCGCCATTTCGAATCCGCCGCCGTGCCGGTGGTCGTGATGACACCGCCGCCGATCGAGCGGGGAAAGCGCCTCACCGGTTTCTATTCGTCCGAGGCGATGGCTTCCTTCAGCCGTCGAATCGTGCAGATTGCCGACGGCCGCGCCGCTGCCATCGTCGATCTTCAGAACGTTTTTGGCGATAGGCAAGGAGGCGCGCGCGAAGGGACCACCACCGACGGCATCCATCTGTCCGCGGAGGCCTACCGGCATCTGCATGAGGTGCTCAACCGAGAGATCACTGAACTGACGGATCGGAGAGACAATTCATGATCGAAGCTCATCGATCCGCAGGCGATCATTGGCCGTTTCTGGATGTCCTGCGTCTTGGCGCAGCGTTGCTGGTGCTTTTCGGCCATACACGCGGGCTCATCTTCGTCAGCTTCCAGGACGTCGCCCAAGCGGATCTGGCGACGAAGGCCTTTTATTTTCTCACCGGCATTCACCGGGAGGGGGTGGCGATCTTCTTCGCCGTCAGCGGCTTCCTCGTCGGCGGCGGCGCGTGGCGCGCCATCAGTGCAACCCGGTTCAATGCGCAGTCCTATTTCGCCAGCCGCTTTGCCCGGATCTATGTCGTTCTCCTGCCGGCGCTGGCCCTGAGCCTGCTGCTCGATTGGATCGGTCGGCAGTATATGATCGACACGCGGTTCTTCGGCGAGCGTCCCCTGCAGCCGATCGGCGTGACGTCAGGCTGGAGCTGGGGGCAGATGGCCTGCAACATCGCCGCTGTGCAGGGCATTTTCTGTAAGCCGCTCGGATCCAATCCGCCGCTCTGGTCGCTCGGCTATGAATGGGTTTTTTATCTCGTCGCCCCCGTCCTGTTCGGCATCTGCCTCGCGAAACGTCCAAGCGCCATCAAGATTGTGGCCGTCACGCTCCTTTTTCTGGGTATATCCCATCTTGCAGGCGGGTTGCTGAGCTGGGCCCCTTGGCTCGTCATCTGGCTCGCCGGGACTGCGGCCGCGCAGGTGGCGCGCGAACGCGACATGCCGCTGATCGTCGGGCTCTCGGGACTTGCCGCAATGGGGGTGGGCTTCGTCATCTCCCGCCTTCAGGTTCTGCCGCCCTTCGGCACCGATCTCATCGTCGGACTCGGAACGGGACTCGCGATATCAAACCGGAAGCTGCTGGCTTGGTGTCCCTTGGCAGGTCCGGTCCGCACAGGCGCGGATTTCTCCTATTCGCTCTACCTCATCCATGTGCCGATCACGGTTTTCGTGGGCGGCATCTTTGAACGGTTCGGATGGCCGCCGGCCTTGGTTCCTCCAGGAGCCGCCGCTTATTCGGCCTTCGTAGGACTCGTGTTTGCAGCACTCGCCGCCGCCTTCATCTTCTCCCTCGTCACGGAACGTCACACCGACAGGATCCGCCGCCTGCTCAGGGGAAGAGAGGCTGGTGCCTCAGCGTTGCCGACAGCGGCCTGATCTCTGTCTACGGGTCCTGATACCATGACAATGCTCGAATCCGCCTCGAACCGTGAAACGGAAGCCCTCCTCCCTGTGATCCGCACCGTCGTCGATCATGACAGGCAGGATCTCTTCGGGCTGATTGCGGTCTGCTATGCCGATTATCCAGGCTGCTTCGTCGATCCGCACGACGACCTTCCGGATCTGCGCGCGCCGAGCCGATCCTATGCTGAGAGCGGCGGTTCCTTCTGGGCCATCGAGGACGAGCGCGGCCGCGTCTGCGCCTGCGTGGCGGTGGATTTTCCCGAAGCGGGAACGGCGGAACTGCACCGGCTCTATGTGCACCCGGACCAGCGCGGACGGGGGCTGGGTTCGCTGCTCGTGCGACAGGCAGAAGGCCATGCCCGCAGCAAGGGCGCGGGCCGCATCGTCCTGTGGTCCGACACGCGCTTCATCACGGCGCACCGGCTCTACAAACGGTTGGGCTATGTGCAGGCCGAAGGACAGCGGCAGCTGGAGGATATTTCGCGGTCGGCGGAGTATCGGTTCGAGAAGAGGCTCTGAGATTTAGCCTTGGTAGGAGATCTAGCACTGTCATTCCGGGGCGGCTGGTAGAGCCGAGCCCGGAATCCATAACCGCTAACACTTCCGAAAGTGGCGCGACGCCAATCGCACTTACTTGAGACGTTGAGTTTATGGATTTCCACGCCTGCGGCGCGGCCCTTCGGGTCGGGCTCCGCTGCGCGGCCCCGGGATGACGCTTCGGCGAGACTTATGGGATCTCATAAACCGAAAACTCGTCGTTGATCCCGCGCAGGGTCGTCTTCTGCAGGGCGGGATGCAGGCCCTGCTTCTCGATGATCCGCGAGGAGCGCGGGTTTTCGACCACGGAGCCCGTCGCGAAGATCGAGCGCGACATCGCGAGGCCCTGGACGCGGGAGGCGATGTTCACCGTCTGGCCGAAATAATCCTGCCGGTCGTTCAGCGTCACGGCGAGGCATGGCCCTTCGTGAATGCCGATCTTGAGCAGCAGGTCCTCGCTTCCGCGCTCCTCGTTGAGGCGGTGCATCGCCTCGCGCATCCGCAGTGCGGCGGAGATCGCATGGTCCGGGGTCGGGAAGGTCGCCATCACCGCATCGCCGATGGTCTTCACCACGGCTCCGGACTCGGAGGCGACGATCTCGTGCAGGACCTGGAAGTGCGACCGCACGAGATCGTAGGCCACGAGGTCGCCGACGCGCTCGTAGAGCTGCGTCGAGCCCTTCAGGTCGGTGAAGAGGAACGTGAGGCTCGTGATCTTCAGCCGCTGGTCGATGTCGAGCGTGTCGGTGCGGTAGAGGTCGCGGAAGGTCTGGTTGGTCAGCAGGCGCTTCGCCGTCAGGAAGGGGCGGCGCCGCTTCAGCATGTGATGCAGCTCGTCGCCTGCGACCCACACCGCGGGCAGGGCGCGCCGGTTCGTGCGGTTCTCGATGGAAATGCGCAAGGGGCCCGGCCGCATGATGAGCGTCTGGTTCTGCGGATGGGTCTCGTTGACCACGAGAGACATGCTCTGGCGCTCGCGGGTGGGCTCGCCCTGCGCGTCGATGAACTGGGCCGCATGGGTAACAGGCTCGAAGACAATCACGAATCCCGCCGGGAGCTGCAGGGACATGATCGCCCTTTCGCCGGGCGGGAGTTCGACGGTATCGAGGATGATCTCGTCGATCATGCGCTCGAAATCCTCGGGCAGGTCGACGCCTGAGCCCCAGAACACCTGGCGGGCATATTCGTGCAGCGGCAGGGTGTCCGGGTCGTGCGCCGCGATCTTGCGCACGCGCGGGCTCACCGTGAACGTGACATCCACCATCTCGTCAAGGGTCGGCTCGTAGCCTGCGGCGCAGAGGGCGCAGGTGTATTCCTCCCGGTTCACCGATTTCAGGCTCATGCCGGTCTCGAGCACGCCGCCGCATCCGGGGCACAGGACATTCCACGACATCTCGAACAGCCCGAGCCTTGAGGCGTGGAGGAAGGCGGCGATCACGCGATCCTCGTCGAAGCCGTGCCTCGCCGCAAAGGCGAGCGTATTGATGCGGTTCAATTCATGATCCGGAGCGTCCTGGATCAGGCGCTCGATGGCGTCGACGAGCTCGGCATCGGCCGATTGCCGGAGAATGGCGAGGAGCTTTCCGTGTTCGTTCATGGTGCAACCTCCTTCGAGGTGCGGACCGGGCCATGGATCATGGCAACGCGAAGCGCCCGCTGGCACGCCTTGCGACGGCGCACCCCGGCTGCATGTCTCAAGGGCGTCAGGATGCGCCCGCAATCCGGCAATGTCAGGGCAGTCGGGGTCAGGCCGGCGGTTTCCCGCTCGAAGGGATCACGCGACGCCGTGCTCCTCCGCGTAGCGATTGGCGACGCGCGTCTGCCAGAGGCACAGGGCGGGCGCCACGGCGAGTTCGATGAACAGGCCGCCGATCATGAAGAACGAGGGCAGCCCGGTCAGCCCGAGGCCGATCAGGCGGCCCAATCCGCCGATGATCACGAGCAGGGTCAGCAGGCGGAAGCGGCCGGTCCTGATCTCGATGGAGGGCAGGGTGCTCCAGAAGCACAACCCGATGCCCAGAAGCAGACCCGACAGGAAGCGGAAATGACTCTCCGCCGAGATGCTCACCGCATCGCCCGTCAGGGCCTGACCGAAAAGGACGCCGTAGAGCCCGGTTGCGACGGGAATGGTCGCCGCGATGGCGACGGCCTGCTGAAGAAGCTTTCGCTCGCGTTCCATGCCGGGCATGTTGTCTCCTATCTGTTGGCCTGCTTGAGAACAGGCGCCGCACCGACGGCGACGGTGACGCCGATTGCCCCCATCACCAGCGAAATGCCGCCGATCACAAGACTCGGACCTTCCGGACCCGAGAACGCACCCACCAACAGCCCGGCCAGCGGCTGCGACAGATTGTTGACGGTGATCATCGCACCGGTCGTCTTGCCGAAATCCTTCTGCGGAATGATCTTCTGGCGCAGGCTCCGGAGATAGATGGTGAACATTCTGTCGAAGCCGAGGACGAGAATGTAGCCTGCGGCATAGATCCCGTAATTGGGACTGATGGCCGTCAGCAGGCCGCCGATGAAGATGGCTGTGTAGCCAATGGCCCCCATTGCCCTCAATGGTATGATGACATGGGCCAGGAACGTCAGGATCGCGATGCTCGCGACGGCGCTGGCCGTCTGCAGAAGCGCGTAGCTCTGCTCGGACTGGCCATGGATGCCCGTCACCATCGCGGCGGACGTGGCGAGCGTCACGCCGAAGACGAAGTTCAGCCCGGCCGACAGCGCGGCGGCCCTTCGCAGTCCGGGCAGATGCCAGATGTGCTTGAGGGCGATGCGGAAAGGATCGACCCAGCTGTCATAGGCCGCCTCCGGCGGGGCGAGTTCGATCTGGCTCGACCGGTGCCACCAGGTGAGCCCGAGATCCGCCAGCAGGAACAGGAACGCCGTGATGCCGACCACGATCTGCCACGCCCACAGGCCGAGCAGGGCGGCTGCCAGGATGGGGCCTATCACCATCCCGAGCTGGTCGCCCAGCTGGGAATAGGACAGGACCTTCTCGAACCGATGACGCCTGAAGATCTGCGGCAGCATCACCTCCCGGGCCAGAAACCCTTGCGTCGAGAGGATACCGCAGATGGCCGAGAGAGCGACCAGCCAGCCGATGCCGCCGATGAGCTCATGGCCGGTGACGCCCACGGCGCAGGTGAGAAGGCGGAAGCGCTGGCTGATGACCAGCAGGGATACCGGGGACCGCCGGTCGCAGAGGATCCCGCAGACGGAAAACAGCAGGTAGCGGGGCAGGGTCTCGATGAAGAAGGCCAGGCCCGACAAAGCGGGGCTCTGCGTCGTCTGGAAAACCACGAGGGGCACCAGGAACAGCAGCATCTGGTCCGCCAGGCGGGCGAAAAAGAGAGAGATGAAGAAGCTGATGTCCCTGGCGCGCACTGGGGTTCCCCGCGATCGACCCGGTGCGGCCGTCTCATGCAATGCTCTGTCATATAATTTGTCCGTGTCCCGCGCCAGATCACAGCTCTTTGACGGGAGGTTCTTTCCTGTTGGAAAAGAGCTGTCTAGGGTTGCGGGCAACAGCATCGCCACAGGGGGCGCCCATGCCGGCACGGTTCGAACTTCACGGAATTGCCTTTTCCGGCCCGACCTTCAAGGTCGGCCTGATGCTGGCCTTGGCGGGGGAGCCGTTCGATTACGTGCACGTGAACATGATGCAGGGCGAGCACAAGCAGCCTCCTCATCTGTCGAAGCAGCGCTATGGGCAGGTGCCCCTGCTCATCGACCGCAACAACGGCCGCCATCTGTGCCAGTCGGCGGCGATCCTCGAATACCTCGCTGACAGCTTAAGCAGATTCGGCGGCGCGACCCTCGAGGAGCGCCTCCAGGCGCGGGAATGGATGTATTGGGATTTCGACCGTCTTGCCTCGCATGTCTATCGCGCCAGGACGATCAGGCTCGGCATCCGCCCGGCCGGACCGGAAGTGCTGGAATTCAGCATGGCCGGGGGCAACGCCGCCCTCAAGGTGCTCGACCAGCATCTTGCCGGCCGCAACTGGATTGTCGGGGAGGGCGCCACCATCGCCGACATCGACGTTTACGGCGTCGTCGCCTACGCCGACGAAGGCGGCTTCGATCTTGGTGCCTATGCCAACCTTCAGGCCTGGGTGGAGCGCTTCGAATCCCTGCCCGGCTTCAAGAGCCGGAAGGATCTGTTGCCGATGGAATCCCGCGCGGCCGCATGAGCAATCTCCTGATCCGCGAAGCGCAGGCCGAAGATCTCGAAGCGATCATCCGCCTCCACGAGGAGGACGAGCTGGGCTCCCACGGCGACCTCTGGTCGCCCGAGACGAAAGCAGCCTACGAAGCCGCCTTCGCCGCCATCCGGCGAAGCCCCGAGAACCGGCTGTTCGTGGCGTTGGACGGCGACGAGGTGATCGGCACGTTCCAGCTTACCTTCATCCCCAATCTCACCGGCCGTGGCGCCCTGCGGGTGAAGGTCGAGAGCGTGAAGGTGAAGGCCGCACGCCGCTCGACCGGCATCGGCGCTAAGATGATGGAATTCGCGGAGGATCATGCGCGCCATCACGGGGCCCGCGCCATGGAGCTCACCTCCAACAAGACCCGCAAGGACGCCCATCGCTTCTACGAGCGCCTCGGCTTTTCGCGCAGTCATGAGGGCTTCAAGAAGAAACTCATCGAATAGCGTATCGTGCGGACCTACTTTTGGGTCCGATGCTCCAGGTGAGCTGCCGCAGCACCTTCAACAGTGACTTATGATTTCCTCGGAGCGACCGAAGACCGGGCTCAAGCTGCTATCCATGAGCCCAAGGGCGAGGGTTCTGCGGGCCCGGCGGACGAGATGTCCCGGGATACGGTCTCGTGGCTGAGTATAGTGCGGAGATTAGGAACGTTTTGTTCGCCTGGGCCTATCGACGGCTTTCCGTCGTCCGCAGGTTCTGAGGCAGATCCATAGAGATTGCATGATCTTTGCCGGAGACAGTCTCGCGTGAGGCTCGCATATAGACCAGGATCGCAGCCAGCATCACCAACAAGCTGCCGCCGAACGGCATGCTGAGAAGGGCTATGGCGGCTCCATGAGGCCAGAGCAGGACGCAGCTGATGAGGCCGCCCATCAAAGCCGCCATCATGTAAAGGATCACCATGCTGCATCTCATCTTAAGGGGTACTTCGGCCGAATCATACCGCACTTCAGGGGAGCGTGAAAGCACCGAGCGGGGACAGGGCGCTCGAGCTGGCCATGCCTCAGGTATCGCATGAAGGAGTGAAGGGAGAGTTGAGATGCTAAAAGACGCTTGCCTGATTTGCCCCTGATGCATCGCCGGGCCCAGCGATGCTATCCACCTAGAGTTGTTTCCACTGACGTGGAATCATCTCTCTTCTTTGGCTTGCCGCATATTTTTACGGCGAACCGGATCCACTTCGCCGAAAAATGCTCTGGGCAGATCCTCTTATCCCTGAGGTCAGGGTGAGGCGGAGTATAAGGGGCACAGCGGCCCGTTCAAGACAGTCCGAGCGATCCCATCGGCCAGTTTTCCGTCTCGATGGGGTGAAGAGAGGGTTCCGCTCGCCTCGACCTCCACGGATTGAGGGTGCCGAAGAATGCAGTCCACAGCCAGGAGCGGCCGATCAAGCCGCGTGTGTAACAGGAAACGGGAGGACCTGCATCGGTTCGGGATGCTTCAAGCCTTGCAAAGCCTCGAGAACCCTCATAGGGGCTGCCGGTGGAACGAAAACCGCTCTTGCCGAGGATGACGCATCGGCCGGATCAAGGGGCGAAATCAGCAGCACTGGCCGGTCGGAGTGATGCTCATGATATTCGTCTGTCAAAATCCATCCGCAGACGAGCCCGGGAAGCGCCACCTTGCTCACAAGCCAGTCAACCTCTTCGGCGAGTTGGCACAGGATCAGTAAAGCGCGCTCTCCGGTGGGTACGGCGATGACATCGAAACCACCTGTTTGAAGCAGCTGAGCGAGGAGCTCGCGGGCGAGCGCATCATCGTCGACGATGAGAACGGTGGTCTTGGGTCGAGAAGCGGAAACCATTCTGGCCTCCCCAGAAGAGGTTCAATTCTCCACCTCCTGTGATTAACAGCGTCTTAATCAAGCATGCTCCTTCGAGGCATCCACCGGAATGGTCCTAGACCCCAGCGGGCCAAGAGCATGGTGAACATTGCTCCAAGGAGAGCGCCCGAGGCCTTTATCAGGCCATCGGAAAGATGGCCGTGGCGGCCTGGAACAGAGTTCTGGGCAAGTTCGAGGGCGCCAGCCATTGCGATCAGCAGCACGAGGATGGAGAGGCGGTGTTTCGGGTAACCCACGCTGAATGCGGTCCCTAGCAGCGCGAAGGCCACAAACCGCTCCACGCTGACCGAGGCTCCGGTGACGGGGCGAAACTCGACAGGGCCGAGGGTAACGACCGCGATGGCGAGGACGAGAAGCCACGCGACCCAGCGGAAGAGGATCTTTGGTGTCATATGGCCTGTTTAGCCGATTGCAGCGCGATTGTGCATGGCTCTTCCGACATCCATCAGCCCCGCCTGAGAGAGGGGCAGGAGGATGATCTCATCCGATTGTCGGCTATGAGCGGTGGGATCGGCACAGGGGCTTCGTGGCGAAGCCGGCCGGCGCACGGCCTGAGCGGTCAGTTGACCGTACGGATCTCATGCCGGGCGGTGCCCGGCGGCCCTTTCCGTATCGTCACGCTCGCGCCCTGAGCGAGCGGATGGGTCCTCAAGACCCGCTCGACGGCATGGTACATGGCCTCCGCGTCCCGGCCGTAGAGATAGATGATCGTGTCGGTCGGTCCGCTCGCCTGACCATCGAGTGCGCCAAGATCGCCAAGGGCCACCTCCAGCTGGTCGGCGAAGCCCGAGAGATCGTATTCCTCGTAGATGGCGGCGGGGAGCGATTGGCCGTCGAGGCGGATGAAGAGGGCCTGCAGGGGCGGGATGGGCTTGCCGCCTGGAGCGGGTTGCCTGCTGATGATGCGCGAGAGCCAGTTCATGGAGATGTCCGATCCGTGCGATGGAGCGAAACGCTCAGGCCTTCACGCCTTCCTTCAGGCGCTTGTTGCACTCGCTCCAGAACTTCGGCCACTTCATATCCTTCGCCGCCTTGCCGCTGGCCTTGGCCTCCTTCCACTCGAGGCTGCACTTGCTCATGCGTTCGCGTGCAGCAGCCTGGGCGGCACTCGTCTCCTTCTTCGCCTTCGTCTCGGCGGCTTGGACGGTGCCGGCCAGGGCGAGGGCCATGGCCACGGCAAGGACGGAGCTTACAGACCGGTTCAGCATCGAATCACCCCAGCAGTCGTTTTTTAACATTATAACCTTTGTGAATCGAAGCCGCGCAACATGCAAGTCCCGAGGGGCAGCCATGCGCGGTTCCTGCCGGATTTTCGTTGCAGGCGTGGGTGTCAGCCTCGATTTTATGTCTTAACGTCCCCGTCACGGACCCGTGTCGTTACCCAAGGAGAGGCTTTCCAAATGGCGGCTTCCGCGCAGAAACCGATCGATCTCTATTACTGGCCGACCCCGAACGGATGGAAGATCACCATCATGCTCGAGGAATGCGGGCTGCCTTATACGATCCACCCCGTGAATATCGGCAAAGGCGATCAGTTCAAGCCCGAGTTCCTGGGCATCTCGCCCAACAACAAGATGCCGGCCATCGTCGACCACGACGGGCCGGGGGGAGAGCCGATCTCCGTGTTCGAATCCGGAGCCATCCTGCAATATCTCGGCCGCAAGACGGGCCGGTTCTACCCGCAGGACGAGCGGCAGCGTGTCGAAGTCGATCAATGGCTGTTCTGGCAGATGGGCGGCTTCGGCCCCATGCTCGGCCAGGCGCACCATTTCCGTATCTACGCGCCGGAAAAGGTCACTTACGCCATCGACCGCTACACCAACGAGACCAACCGACTCTATGGCGTGCTGAACAAGCGCTTTGCGAATCGGGAGTTCGTGGCCGGCGACTATTCCATCGCCGACATGGCCATCGCCCCCTGGGCTAAGCTCTGGGAGCGCCAGGGCCAGAACATCGAGGATTTCCCGCACGTGAAGCGCTGGTTGGCGACGATGCTCGCCCGTCCGGCGGTCCAGCGCGGCATCGCGGTCAGCTCCGAGGACCGCAACAAGACCGACCTGACGGATCCGGCGGTCCAGGCGGTGCTGTTCGGGCAGCGGGCACGGTAGGACACTTCTCGTCATCCCCGAATTTGTTCCGGGGATCCACGCCTTGCCCCTTAAAACATGGATGGCCGGGACAAGCCTGGCCATGACGGGTTCAGGTTGACGGATCTCTCAATTCGCCTTCGTCCAGGTCTGGGAGCGGCAGATCAGCCCGCCGAAGACGCAGCCGGAGAGCTGGAGGGTTTTCGGGCTCATCACCTTGAGCTTGCCCGTATAGGTCTTGCCGTCCTGGGGGTTGTAGAGCTGGCCGCTGTAGCCGTCCCCGTCCTGCTTGAGATCCGAGATCATCTGGACGCCGACGATATTGCGGTCCCGCAGCTTGGGGTCCGCGTTGTTCGTGTCCTTCTGATAGGTGGAGGAGACGATGGTGCCGCAATAGGCGGCTCCGCATTTCGCGATCCTGACACGGGTATCGCCGCTCTGCGTGAGCCAGGTGCCGCTCGGGTCGGTGGACTGGGCGGAGGCGGGAAGGGCGAGCATGACAAGTCCGAAGGCGGCAAGGATGGCTTTTTTCATTTTGGCTTCCTCTCTGTCGGTCTTCAGGGGACCGATCGATGAGAAAAGATTAGGGGAGGCGGTCAAGCTTTCCAAGCGGACATGGGCAAAAGGCGCTTGAGGGCAGGGGGGCACGCCGCTATAAGCGCCGCACTTCACCATTTCCCTTGAATCTTCAAAGTGAGTTGTCATGGCCACCGAGCGCACCTTCTCCATCATCAAGCCCGACGCGACCGAGCGTAACCTCACCGGCGCCATCAATGCCGTCATCGAGAAGGCCGGCCTGCGCATCGTGGCGCAGAAGCGCATCCTCATGAGCCGCCGCGAGGCCGAGACCTTCTACGCCGTCCACAAGGAGCGCCCCTTCTTCGGCGAGCTCGTGGACTTCATGATCTCCGCTCCGGTCGTGGTCCAGGTTCTGGAAGGCGAGAACGCCGTGCTCCGCTACCGCGAGATCATGGGCGCCACCAACCCGGAGAGCGCCGCCGAGGGCACCATCCGCAAGCTCTACGCCAAGTCCATCGGCGAGAACTCGGTCCACGGCTCCGACAGCCAGGACAACGCCAAGATCGAGATCGCCCAGTTCTTCTCAGGCAACGAGATCGTCGGCTAAAAATCCCTCTCCCGGATGGGAGAGGGTGGCTGCGGAAGCAGCCGGGTGAGGGCATGGCTCTTGCCGTTCAGTCGCTACGATGGCCGGGTTTGTCCCGGCCATACGCATTTGTGGGTACAGTCGAGAGAGCTGGCCCAGGGGCCTTCCCTCACCCCAGCCCTCTCCCAAACGGGAGAGGGAGACAGTGCCTTTTCATTTTCCGCCCTTTCCCTCATCATGCGCCCGCCATGAACCAAGCTACCCGCATCGAACGCCGCGCCTCCGTCTGCCCGCACGATTGCCCCTCCGTCTGCTCCCTCGAGGTGGAGGTGATCGACGGCCGCACCATCGGGCGGGTCCATGGGGCGAAGAGCAACAGCTACACGGCCGGCGTGATCTGCGCCAAGGTCGCCCGCTATGCGGAGCGCATCCACAACCCGGACCGGCTGCTCTATCCGATGAGGCGCACGGGCCCGAACGGCTCAGGGTCCTTCGAGCGCATCTCCTGGGACGAGGCCCTCGACATCGTGGCCCGGAAATTCCTGGAGGCGGAGCGGGACTTCGGGTCGGAATCCGTCTGGCCCTATTACTATGCCGGCACCATGGGCTACGTGATGCGCGACGGCATCAACCGCCTGCGCCACGTGAAGAAATATTCGGGCCAGTACTCCACCATCTGCACGGCCATGAGCTGGACCGGCTATGTGGCCGGCACCGGGCATCTCAGGGGTGCGGATCCGCGCGAGATGGCGGTCTCCGACTGCATCGTGATCTGGGGCACGAACGCGGTTCACACCCAGGTCAACGTGATGACCCACGCGATGAAGGCCCGCAAGGAGCGCGGCGCCAAGATCGTCGCCATCGACATCTACGACAATGCCACCATGAAGCAGGCCGACATGGCGCTGCTCGTACGCCCCGGCACCGACGGCGCGCTTGCCTGCGCGGTGATGCACGTGCTGTTCCGCGACGGCTATGCCGACTGGGAGTATCTGGAGCGCTACACCGACCATCCGCATGAGCTGGAAGAGCATCTGCGCACCCGCGACCCGGCCTGGGCGTCCGCCATCACCGGCCTTGCGGTGGAGGAGATCGAGGCCTTCGCCAAACTCGTGGGCTCGACCAAGCGCACCTACTTCCGCCTCGGCTTCGGCTTCGGGCGCCAGCGCAACGGCGTGGTCAACATGCATGCCGCCCTGTCGATCCCGGCCGTCACCGGCGCTTGGCGATATGAGGGCGGCGGGGCGCTTCACTCGAACAGCGGCATCTATCGCTGGAACAAGGCCCTGATCGAGGGGCACGACGCCATCGATCCGTCGATCCGCATCCTCGACCAGTCCCAGATCGGCCGTGTCCTCACCGGAGACACCGAGGCGCTCTACAACGGGCCGCCGGTGAAGGCGATGCTGATCCAGAACACCAATCCGGTCTCCGTGGCGCCGGAGCAGGAGCTGGTGAAGCAGGGATTTGCCCGCGAGGATCTGTTCGTCTGCGTGCACGAGCAGTTCATGACCGAGACGGCGCTCATGGCCGACATCGTGCTGCCCGCGACCATGTTCGTGGAGCACGACGACCTCTATTCCGGCGGCGGCCACCAGCATTTCCAGGTCGGGCCGAAGCTCATCGAGCCGCCGGGCGAGTGCCGATCGAACCACGAGGTGTTCCGCGGCCTCGCGCAACGTCTCGGTGCTGAGCATCGCGGGTTCATGATGGAGCCGCGCGAGATCATCGACTGGACGCTCCAGAATTCCGGCTGGGGCACGCTGGAGAACCTGGAGGCCCACGTCCATGTCGATGCGCAGCCGCCCTTCGAGGAGGCGCATTTCCTGAACGGATTCGCCTATCCGGACGGCAAGTTCCGCTTCAGGCCCGACTGGGCCAAGGTTCCGTCCTCGAATAATGGCCCGATGGGTCCCTGGGCGAGCATGCCGGCCTTGCCCGATCATTGGGGGGTGATCGAGGCGGCCACCGAGGAGCACCCGTTCCGGCTTGCCACGAGCCCGGCCCGCAACTTCCTCAATTCCAGCTTCACCGAGACGCCGACCTCCCTCGACAAGGAGCGTCGCCCGGAGGTGATGATCCATCCGCTCGATGCCGAACGGCAGGGCATCGCCGAGGGCGACTGGGTGAAGCTGAAGAACCATCGCGGCGAGGTGTATCTTCGCGCCAAGCTGTTCGACGGCGTGCGGCGCGGCGTTCTCATCGCCGAGGGCATCTGGCCCAATGCGGCCCATCCCTTCGGGCGCGGCATCAACACGCTCACCGGCGGCGATCAGGTGGCGCCCTATGGCGGCGCCGCCTTCCACGACAATCGCGTGGCGCTGGAGAAAGCCGATCTCGACCCGGCCCTGGAGCCCCCGGTCGCGCGCAAGCAGCATCGGCCTGAGGCGCTTGTTGGCTGAATCGGAGACCAGAAAAGTCTGGTTCGTGAGGACGTGGCAGGTGTTTCCCTCCCCCTTGCGGGGAGGGATTAAGGGTGGGGGGCGCAAAGTCAGAGCGCTGCGCTCGACCATCCGTCAAAGCTTGTTCTACCGCGTCATCCCCGGACTTGTTCCGGGGATCCACGCCTTTGATGCGCTGCGGTTCTTAAGACGTGTATAGCCGGGACAAGCCCGGCTATGACGGAGACGGCTCACCAAGCTGCACCACCCCCAACCCCTGCCCCTCCCCGCAAGGGGGAGGGGAAAGGCAGCGCATGGCTTTATGAGCCATCCTCTCAGGATAAGGCTGAGCCAGGGACCTCTGAAGACGGCTTCAGTCAGAGCTTCTTAAGCCTATCTCCAGCTCCCCCTTGATCCTGTACGGCCAAGCCTATTCTTAAAGCCGAACGTGATTTCACCCCTGGGGAGCTGACCATGATCTCGATCGCCCGTGCGCTGCTTGTTGCAGCCGCCGCGTCCCTGAGCGCGACGGCCGCCTATGCGGCCGCCTCCAACATGCCGACCCAATACCAGCCTGATCCGGCCCTGAAGACCGAAAGCATGAGCCAGCTGCGTGCGCGGGTGAGCCAGGCTTGCTCGGTCACGCAGGCGAAGCTTCAGAGCGGCGTCAGCGAGGCATCCCTGAACCGCAGCTGTGACTGCTATGCCGGCCGCACGATGCGCTCCTTGAGCACCGATGAACTCCAGGCATACCGGGACACGGGCGTGTTCAACGAGACCGCCCGTGCAAAAGCTCTCACGGCCCTCGACGCCTGCAAGCTGCCGCGGCCGCAGATTTAAGACCATCCGGGGAGTGCTGGTGGGGCCCGGCCGTTTTGTCGCTTTCGGTCCGATGCTCTAGATTGTCCGCCATGCGCGTATCGGTCAGCCTCGCCCGCTTCTCGGCCATCGTCCTTGCCGCTTTCGCCGCGTGTGCCGTTCCGATGCCGGGAGCCTCGACGCTCCAGGCGCAGGAAACGCGCCTCGACACCGAGGCGCAGTTCCGGGACTGGCTCGTGCAGACGGTCTGGCCGGATGCGCAGAAACAGGGCGTCTCCCGGGAGACGTTCGAGCGCAATCTGTCGGCGATCAGGCTCGACTGGGATCTGCCCGAGCTTCAGCCGCCCGGCCGGCCGGCTGCGTCCGACGATCAGCGGCAGGCCGAGTTCCAGCGTCCAGGCCGCTATTTCGCCGAGGCTCAGCTCGCCTCCCTGGCAAAGAGCGGACGCGACCTCCTGGGGCGCTGGGCCTCCGCCCTCGACGGCATCGAGAAGCGTTACGGCGTGAAGCGGGAAATCGTCGTTGCGATCTGGGGAAGGGAATCGCATTTCGGCCGCGTCGCGCCGCAGCTCCAGGCTCTGCGGGTTCTGGCCACGCAGGCCTTCATGGGGCGCCGACGCGCGCTGTACTACCCGGAGCTTCTGGCGGCTCTGGTGATCCTCGAGGAGGATCATTTTTCCGGCAAGACCCTGCTGTCGTCCTGGGCCGGCGCCATGGGGCAGCCGCAGCTTCTCCCTTCGAAATTCCTGCGCTACGCGGTCGATGCCGATGCGGACGGGCGGCGGGATGTCTGGAACTCGGTGCCCGACAGCCTGGCATCGATTGCGAATTATCTGCGCGAGCACGGATGGAAGCCGGATGCGCCCTGGGGCTTCGAGGTGAGCCTGCCGCAGGCTGTCTCCTGCACCCTCGAAGGTCCGCGACAGGGCAAGCCGATGCAGGAGTGGCTGGGGCTCGGCCTAAGGCCCGCCGGCGGCGCCTTGCCCCGGTGGAACAGCAATGCGACCGCCTTCCTGGTGATGCCCGCAGGTCGCCTGGGACCGGCTTTCCTGGTGTCCGAGAACTTCTATGTTCTCAAGCAGTACAACGAGTCCGATCTGTATGCGCTCTTCATCGGCCACCTCGCCGATCGCATGGGCGGTGCCCCGGCATTCATGGGGCGGTGGCAACCGATCGATGCCTTGCGGCGTGGCGATATCCAGGCCATGCAGGAGCGGCTGAAGGGCCAGGGCTACGATGTCGGAAAGGTGGACGGCCTGATCGGCTTTGCCACGCGCACGGCCATCGGCCAATGGCAGAGCAAGAGCCGGAGCGGCGAGACCTGTTTCCCCGATGCGGCGCTTGTCCAGGCACTTCGCTAAAGCATCGTATCAACCCTTGAGGCAGCGCATCGTGTGGACGCAGGTTTGACCGCCTCCGAGACTACGATGCAGAAAGGCCGGGATCGCTCCGGCCTTTCCATGGAACGTACGAGAGGCTTTGCGTCCGCAGCTATCCGGTCAGCAGGTCGATCACGCGCATGATGGCCACCGTGGTGCCGGTATTCTTGCTGCGCTCAGGCATGTTCTTGGCGCAGGACCACACGTCGCCTTTCTTGTAGAGGGTGTCGCCGGATCCGGTGTCCACGGTCAGCTCGCCCTCCAGCATGTGGCAGACCATGTCATTGCCCATACTCGCACCGCTGGTGCTTGCGCCCGGCTGATAGATGTTGTCGCGCATCGAGACAGTCTTGTAGTTCGGGATCATCGTCTCACGCTTGGAGTAGTCCACGCGACGAACGCCCGGCGCGATTTCCCGGCCTTCCGGCGAGCCGGAGGTTTGAGCGGCAGCGGGTACAGCTGGAAGAACAACAGACGCTGCGGCAATGGTGAGCAAGGTCTGGCGACGGTTAAGCGATTCCATGGCTTCCTCCCGTCAAAGAGGCCACCCCAGCACCTGAGATTCCACGCCTGTTCCGAACGCGTGTCAATCGGCTCGTATGGATATCTCGCTTTGCTGCATCATCCAGGCGAATGCAGCGCGCCGCTTGCGTCCCACCTGCGTGAAAACACGACCCGCCCATTCTCCAGGCGCGCCGTCCCGTCGCAGATCATGCGCAAAGCCTGCGGGTAGAGCCGGTGCTCCTGCACGACGACGCGGGCGGCGAGACTCTCCTGCGTGTCGCCCGGCACCACCGGCACGGCGGCCTGGGAGATGATCGGGCCGGCATCGAGCTCGGGCACCACGAAATGCACCGTGCAGCCATGCACCAGCACCCCGTCCTCCAGAGCGCGACGATGAGTCTGCGTTCCGCGATAGAGGGGCAGGAGGGAGGGATGGATATTAATCATCCTGCCCGACCAGCGTTCCACGAACCCATCGGTGAGCACCCGCATGAAGCCGGCGAGGCAGATGAAGGCGATGTCGTGCTCGCCCAGCGCGGCATCGAGC
This sequence comes from Microvirga arvi, assembly GCF_016892765.1. GTDB lineage: Bacteria > Pseudomonadota > Alphaproteobacteria > Rhizobiales > Beijerinckiaceae > Microvirga > Microvirga arvi. The sequence goes on along the minus strand of NZ_JAFEMD010000010.1, from coordinate 9,286 downwards.
GCCCGATCGAAGCTCTCTCGGTCGGGAAAGGCCTTATGGTCGATGGCGAGCGCCGCGATGCCAGCCGCCTTCGCCCGCTCCAGACCTGCCGCATCGGGGCGGTTCGAGAGAACGAGCGCGATCTCGGCAGGGAAATCCGGCGCACGGGCGGCCTCGATCAGCGAGGCCATGTTCGAGCCGCGGCCCGAGATCAGAATGGCGACGCGGCGGCGGGTCATCAGAGCTTCAAGGCGCCCGAGGTCTGAACGCGGTCGCCGCCGGCATGGGCAATCGTCTCGCCGATGCGCACCGGGTTCTCGCCCGCTTTGAGCAAGCGCTCCATCACGGTCTCGGCCTTGTCGGCGCTCGCGACCACAATCATGCCGATGCCGCAGTTGAAGGTGCGCAGCATTTCCGCCTCGGCCACGCCGCCGGTCCGGCTGAGCCAACCGAAGACGGGCGGAACGGCGATCGCGCCGAGATCGAGGCGCACGCCGACGCCGTCGGGCAGCACGCGCGGAATGTTGTCGGGAAAGCCCCCGCCGGTGATGTGGCAGAGCGCGTTGATACCGGACCCGCCCTTCAGCACCTCCAGCAGGGCCTTCACGTAGATCCGGGTCGGCTCCAGCAGGGCCTGGGCGAGGGTTTGTCCTTGAGCGAAGGGAGCGGGCGCATCCCAGGCGAGGCCGGAATGCTCGACGATCCGGCGCACCAGGGAGAAGCCGTTGGAATGGACGCCGGAGGAGGGCAGGCCGATCAGCACGTCGCCGACGCCGACATCCTTCGGCAGCAGGGTGCCGCGCTCGGCGGCGCCGACCGCGAAGCCCGCGAGGTCGTAGTCACCCTTGGCGTAAAGCCCCGGCATCTCCGCCGTCTCGCCGCCGATGAGCGCGCAGCCCGCCTGGAGGCAGCCCTCGGCGATGCCCTTGACGATATGGACGCCGACCTCGGGGGAAAGCTTTCCGGTGGCGAAATAGTCGAGGAAGAACAGGGGCTCGGCGCCCTGCACGATGATGTCGTTCACGCACATGGCCACGAGGTCAATGCCGATGGTGTTGTGAATGCCGGTGTCGATGGCGATCTTCACCTTGGTGCCGACCCCATCATTGGCCGCCACCAGGATCGGGTCCCTGAGGCCCGCGGCCTTGAGGTCGAAGAGCCCGCCGAAGCCGCCGATCTCCGCATCCGCGCCGGGCCGGCGCGTCGAGCGCACCAGGGGCTTGATCTGGTCGACCATGGCATTGCCCGCGTCGATATCGACGCCCGCTTGGGCATAGGTCAGGCCGTTCGTCTGCTTCTCGGGCTTCTCGGTCGTCATGGCTCACCCCGTGTTGGGTGGGCAGTAAGGCGGGAGGGGGCGGGAGGCAAGGGGATTTGAGCAATGGTAGCAGATTCGGCGGGTGTCATCCCCGGCGAGCCGCAGGCGAGGGAAGGGGATCCATGGCGCCGAGTGTGCGGGTGGATTCCCTTTCCCTTCGCTGACGCTCCAGCCGGGAATGACACCCTCCACGTCATCACCGGCCTTGGGCCGGTGATCCCGATGCGGTGAGGCGAGGCGCTTTTCAGCATCGGGATGGCCGGGACAGGCCCGGCCATGACGTCGGAGAATGAGAAGCCCCCGTTATCCCCACCCTCATGCCGCAAACATTGAACTCCGCCCCTCGAGCGTCCATCATCGCCCGGATGACCATTCCGAACATCATCACCATCGGCCGCCTCATCATCGTGCCCATCGTGATCCTCATGATCATGCAGCAGCGGTGGGTCGCGGCCTTCATCCTGTTCGTGGTGGCGGGGGTCTCGGACGCGGTCGACGGGTTCATTGCCCGCCGGTTCGACATGAGGAGCGAGTTCGGGGCCTATATCGACCCCATCGCCGACAAGGCGCTCCTGGTCTCGATCTATGTGACGCTGGCCATCGTGGGGGCGATCCCGGGTTGGCTCGCCATCGTGGTCGTGTCCCGGGACGTGATGATCGTGACGGCGGTGCTCCTGTCCTGGGTCATGAGCCGCCCGGTCGAAATTAAGCCGCTCCTTGTCAGCAAACTCAACACTGGCGCGCAGATCGCGTTCGCAGCCTTCGCCCTCGCCGCCAACGCCTTCGGCGCCGAGCTGGCGGGGCTGGAGGATGTTGCGATGCTATTGGTCGCTGCCTTGACCGTAGCCTCCGCCGGTGCCTATCTCGGGGGCTGGCTGCGGCACATGGGGGGCTGAGAGCCGAAAAGGTTTGGAGTATCGATGACGGTCCAACGGCAGATCGGGTTCTGGATTGCGGCGCTGGTCGTCGCGGTGCTGCTGCTGTTCGTGCTGCGCGGCATCCTGCTGCCGTTCGTGGCGGGTTTCGCGCTCGCCTATCTGCTCGATCCCCTGGCCGACCGGCTGCAGAAGGTCGGCATCGGACGCTTGGGAGCGAGCCTGCTCATCCTCATCCTGTTCGTCCTGGTCTTCATCATCGCCCTCATGATCCTGGTGCCCTTCGCGGCGCAGCAGGTCGGGGCCTTCGTGGAAAGGCTGCCCGGCTACGTGGTCAGATTGCAAGAGCTCGGGGCCGAGCAGCTGGGTCCGTTGATCCGCAAGCTCGGCATCGAGGAGGTGCTCCCATCGACCCCGCCCTCCGTCGGCAACCTCATCAGCCAGGGCATCGCCTGGATGACCACCTTCCTGCAGGGCCTGTGGTCCGGCGGGCAGGCCCTGATCGGCATCTTCTCCCTGCTGGTGGTGACCCCGGTGGTGGCCTTCTACATGCTCGTCGACTGGGACCGCATGGTCAGGACCGTGGATTCCTGGATGCCGATGCGCCACCGGGACACGATCCGCACCATCGCCCGCGACATCGACCGGGCGATTGCCGGCTTCGTCCGCGGGCAGGCCCTCGTCTGCCTGATCCTCGGCACCTTCTATGCGGTGAGTCTGACCCTCATCGGGCTCAATTTCGGCGCCCTGATCGGCATGACGGCGGGCATCCTGAGCTTCATTCCCTATGTGGGCTCGCTCACCGGCCTCATCCTCTCGGTCGGCGTCGCCATCGTGCAGTTCTGGCCGGACTGGGCCATGATCGCCGCCACGCTCGGCATCTTCATCTTTGGCCAGTTCGTGGAAGGCAACATCCTGTCGCCGAAGCTCGTCGGCGAGTCCGTCGGCCTCCATCCGGTCTGGCTCATGTTCGCGCTGGTCGCCTTCGGCGCGCTGTTCGGCTTCGTCGGCCTGCTGCTCGCGGTGCCGCTCGCCGCCGCCATCGGCGTCATCGCCCGTTTTGCCCTGCGCCAATACCTGGCGAGCCCGCTGTATCGGGGCGGCGAAACGGTGATCCTCAAACCTCGGGTCGAGGCCGACCGGAAAGCCGATCTCGATGCGTGAGGCGCCCAAGCAGCTAGCCTTCGACCTTCCCCTCGATCCGCGCTTCGGGGCCGAGGATTTTCTCGTCAGCCCCTCCAACGAGCAGGCCTACGGGCTCATTGAAAGCTGGCCGGACTGGCCGGACACGATTCTCGTGCTGATCGGCCCCTCCGGCAGCGGCAAGAGCCATCTCGCCTCCATCTGGGCGACGAACGCCCATGCTTGGACCATCGATGCCACCGGGATCACCCATGACAAGGTCCCGCACCTCGTCTCGAACGGGGCGCTCGCCATCGAGGATATGGATCGGGGCGAGCGCGACGAGGCGGCCCTGTTCCATCTCCTGAACCTGGCGCGGGAGAAAAAGGCTTCGCTCCTCATCACCTGCGAGACGCCTCCGGACCGCTGGTCGTTGAAAACCCCCGATCTCCTCTCCCGCCTGCGGCTCGCGCCGAGCGTCGCGCTGGAGCCGCCGGACGATGCGCTCCTCAAGGCGGTTCTGGTGAAGCTGTTCGTCGACAGGCAACTCGTGGTCGATACCTCCGTTGTCGACTATATTGCTTTGCGGATCGAGCGTTCGCTCGCCAAGGCCTCCGAAATCGTGTCTCTCCTCGACCGGGAAGCCCTGAGCCGAGGCCGTCGCGTGTCGCGGGCGATCGCGGCGGAGATCCTTGGTGCCGCGCAGGAAACGGAAGAGAACGAGTGAAGCCCGAGACCAACGCCCTGTTGCCCACCCGTCGTGAAACCGTCACGAAGCCCAGAGCAAAACGGACGCCGAAGACGGAAGCGGCGGAGAACGAGGTGCGCAGCGCGTTTGCCCTGAAAGAGGTGGAGACCGTCAGCGAGGCTCCCCTGCCGAAGGCCCCGCCGGATATCGAACTCGACGGCGCCGTTCTGCGGCAGTTCCCCCAGCGCTTCATCAACCGCGAGCTGTCCTGGCTGCAGTTCAACCGGCGGGTGCTGGAAGAAGCCTCCAACAGCCATCACCCGCTTCTGGAGCAGCTGCGCTTCCTGTCGATCTCGGCCGAGAACCTGGACGAGTTCTTCATGGTCCGTGTTGCGGGCCTGCGCGGACAGGTCCGCTCCGGCGTGGCGACCACCTCGCAGGACGGGCTCTCGCCGCAGGAGCAACTCGCGAAGATTTCGGCAGAGGTCTCGCATCTCGCCTCCGACCAGCAGCGGCGCTGGCGCGAATTGCGGGACATGCTCCTGGAGGAGGGCATCATCCTCGTCGAGGGGGCGGGCCTGACGAAGGCCGAGGCCTCCTGGCTCGAGGATTATTTCCTCAACCATGTCTTCCCCGTGCTCACCCCGCTCGCCATCGATCCGGCGCATCCGTTCCCGTTCATCCCGAATCTCGGTTCCTCCATCGCCCTGAAGCTGGTGCGTCAGAGCGATGGGAAGGTGCTGAACGCGTTGATCCGCCTGCCGTCGCGGGCCGATCGCTTCATCCGCTTGCCGGATTTTGCCGAGACCGGCGCTACCCGGTTCATCGCCCTGGAGCAGATGATCGTGCTCTTCACGAGCAGGTTGTTCCCCGGTTACGACGTGCAGGGGCAGGGCGCCTTCCGGGTGATCCGCGATTCCGATATCGAAGTGGAGGAGGAGGCTGAGGATCTGGTGCGCCTGTTCGAGACGGCGCTCAAGCAGCGCCGCCGCGGCAGCGTGATCCGCCTCGAGGCCGAGGCCGCCATGCCGGAGGATCTGCGTCTCTTCGTGGCCGAAGAATCCGAGGTTTCGAGTGACGAGGTCTTCGTCGTCGAGGGCATGATGGGCCTGCGCGACCTGTCGCAGCTCGTGGCGCTCGAACGGCCGGATCTCAAGTTCAAACCCTACAACCCACGCTTCCCCGAGCGCATCCGCGAGCACAGCGGCGATTGCTTCGCGGCGATCCGCGAGAAGGACATCATCGTCCACCACCCCTACGAATCCTTCGACGCGGTGGTGCAGTTCCTGCGTCAGGCCGCGCGCGATCCGAACGTGGTGGCGATCAAGCAGACGCTCTACCGCACCTCGTCGGACTCGCCCATCGTCGCGGCGCTGGCCGAAGCTGCGGAGGCCGGCAAGTCCGTCACCGCGCTGGTCGAGCTGAAGGCCCGCTTCGACGAGGAGGCCAACATCCGCTGGGCGCGCGACCTGGAGCGCGCCGGCGCTCAGGTCGTGTTCGGCTTCATCGAGCTGAAGACCCACGCCAAGCTGTCCATGGTGGTGCGCCGCGAAGGCAGCCAGCTCATCACCTATTGCCATGTGGGCACGGGCAACTACCACCCGATCACGGCGCGCATCTACACGGACCTGTCCTACTTTTCCGCCGATCCGGTGATCGGGCGCGACGTGTCGCGCATCTTCAATTTCGTCACCGGCTATGCGGAGCCGGCCGAACTCGAGCGCATGGCGGTGTCGCCGCTCACCTTGAGAAAGCGGCTGCTCCAGCACATCGAGGAGGAGGTGGCGCACGTGAAGGCGGGACGTCCCGGCGCGATCTGGGGCAAGTGCAACTCGCTCGTCGATCCCGACATCATCGATGCGCTCTACGATGCGTCTGCTGCGGGCGTGCAGATCGATCTCATCGTGCGCGGCATCTGCTGCCTCAGGCCCGGCATCAAGGGCCTGTCGGAGAACATCCGGGTCAAGTCCATCGTCGGGCGCTTCCTGGAGCACACGCGCATCTATGCCTTCGGCAACGGGCAGGGCCTGCCCAACCCGAAGGCGCACGTGTACATCTCGTCGGCCGATCTCATGTCGCGCAACCTCGACCGGCGCGTGGAGGCGCTCATGCCGATCCTCAATCCCACGGTCCACCAGCAGGTGCTCGATCAGATCATGCTCGCCAACCTCCTCGACAACGAACAGAGCTGGACCGTCCTGCCCGACGGCACGAGCCAACGGGTGGCGCTGGCCAAGGGCGAGGAACCATTCAACGCTCACAAGTATTTCATGACGAACCCAAGTCTGTCGGGCCGTGGCAAATCCCTCAAGACCTCAAGCCCCAAGGCGCTCGCCAAGCGCGGGCAGCGCTAGCATGCCGGCCCCCAGCTTCGAAGCGCCGGGACGGCTCAAGCTCGGGCGTCCGGTCGCGATCATCGACATCGGCTCGAACTCGGTGCGCCTCGTGGCCTATGAGGGTCTCTCGCGCGCCGTCACGCCGATCTACAACGAGAAGGTCCTGTGCGGCCTCGGCCGTCACGTGGCCACCACAGGCCGACTCGACGAGGAGGCCGTGGACCGGGCGCTTCGGGCGCTGGCCCGGTTCCGGGTCCTCTGCAACACGATGAACGTGTCGGATACCTTCGTGCTCGCCACCGCCGCCGCGCGCGACGCGTCCAACGGGCCTGCCTTCCTGGAGGCGGCCGAGAAGGCCTGCGGCCAGTCGATCAGCCTGCTTTCCGGAGCCGAGGAGGCGCGGGCCTCCGCGCTCGGCGTCATCGCAGGCTTTCACTCTCCCGACGGCATCGTCGGCGACATGGGCGGCGGCAGCCTGGAACTGGTGGACGTGCACGGCGCGCAGGTGGGGCAGGGCATCACCATGCCGCTCGGCGGCCTCGCCCTGCTGGACGTGAGCGGCGGCTCGCTGAAGAAGGCTCAGAGGATCGTGCGCGAAGCCCTTGGGCGCGCTCCGGAATATCTCGAAAACCTTCATGGCCGCACCTTCTACGCGGTCGGCGGCACATGGCGCGCACTCGCCAAGCTGCATCAGGCGGCGCACGATTATCCGCTGCACGTCATGCACGGCTACATCCTCGATCCCGAGGACGGCCTCGACTTCCTGCACCTCGTGGAGGAGGCGGATTCGAAGACCCTCAAAGATATCGAGAGCGTGTCCGAGGCGCGCCGCCCGCTGCTCGCCTACGGCGCCATGGTGCTGGAGGAGATCATCCGCCTCGGCGAGCCGAAGGAGGTGGCGATCTCCGCCTTCGGTGTGCGCGAAGGCGTGCTCTTCGACAAGCTCGACGCCGAGACCCGCGAGCGCGATCCGCTCATCGCCGCCGCCAGCGACCTCAACCTTCTGCGCTCCCGCTCGCCGCGCCACGGCGAGGAGCTGTGCGCCTGGACGGAAGCCTTCATCCGGAGCCTGGGGCTGCCCGAGACCGATGAGGATACCCGTCTGCGCCGCGCGGCCTGCCTGCTCGCCGATATCGGCTGGCGCGCCCATCCCGATTACCGGGGCGAGCAGAGCCTCAACCTCATCGCCTATGGCGCCTTCGCCGGGCTCGACCATCCAGGCCGCGCCTATCTCGCCCTGTCGATCTTCTTCCGGCACGAGGGCCTGTCGCCCGACAAGGTGAGTTCGCGCATCAAGTCGCTCGCCGGTCCGCGGCTCATGGAGCGCGCCCGCCTGCTCGCGGCGCTCATGCGTGTCGCCTATCCGGTCTCCGTCGCCATGGAGGGCGTTTTGCCCCAGGCGCCGCTCCGCGCCCGCGGCGGCCAGGTGGTGCTGCAATTGCCGGAAGCCATGGAGCCGCTCGCCAACGAGCGTCTCAACGGGCGCGTCCGGGCGCTCGGCAGGCTCCTCAACATGGAGCCGGTGATCGAGATCGTCTGATCTCCTGCCAAGGTCGAGGCCCTCGCCTGCGCTCACGCGACCGTGAAACGAGGATTTACAGAATGGAGGGCTTCGGTACTTTGTCGGCCAATTGACAGGCAGCCTTAGAGTTGTTTCCACTGACGTGGAATCATCTCTCTTGTTTGCCTTGCCGCATATTTTGACGGCGAACCGGATCCACTTCGCCGAAATATGCTCTAGCCTTGGGACAAAGATGGAATTGATCGACCTGAGCGCCGTTCGAAATGCGGAGCGGTCCAGCGAGCCTTACGACTATGTTCTAGCCTCGAGCCTCCTGAAGCAGGACAAGATCGACGACCTGCGGCGCGATTTTCCCGATATCAGCAAGCCGGGCTACCTGACGGTCGACGAGGTCAAGCTTCACGGACGCTTCAAGCGGCTCATCGAGGAGCTCGAAGGCCCCGAGCTGACGGAGGAACTGTCCAAGAAGTTCGGCCTGGACCTTCACCAGTATCCGCGCCTGACCACCATCATGAAGAAGTCGCAGCCGAAATACGGTTCCATCCACACGGACGGCCCGTCCAAGGTCATGACCATGCTGGTCTACATGAACGACGAGTGGCAGCAGGACGAAGGTGGCCGCCTGCGCGTTCTCTACGACGAGAAGAACTACGACCGCTACAAGCTCGAAGTGCCGCCCACCATGGGCACGATGTTCGCCTTCCTGCGCTCCGACAATTCCTGGCACGGCCATCTGCCCTTCTCCGGCGAGCGCCGGGTGGTGCAGATCGCCTGGGTGAAGAGCCAGGCCGACGTGGACCGCAAGAAGAAGCACAACAAGATGGCCCAGTTCTTCAAGGGCATCTTCGGGCGGTAAGCGCCTCTCTCTCTCTCTCTCTCTTGCCGTCATGACCGCCGGTCGACGGATCCTGTCGCGCCAATCAAGATCCTCATTTCGAGGATTTGTTGGTGATGCGGCCGGCGCCTTTTGGCGCCGGCTCTTTGTATTGTTGGCTCTGCTCTGTCCTGGTATCTACAGGGGGAACATCTGGAAGTGGGCGGCGGAGAGGGCGGTGCCGGCTTTCAGCTGCGCGAACTGGATCTGCGCCACATTGCCGGTGCTGCCGCCGGTGCCGTCCGCATCGTAGAACAAGGCCCCCGTGGCCTGGTTGTACACGATCCGGTGCTCCCAGCTCGTGGCCGCACTGCCCACCGTGAATGCGCCGCTCTTGAGCACCTGCCGCCCCATCGGTGTTCCGTTGACTATGTCGATCACCGTCGTCGCCGGCAAGCTCCCGAACACGTTGGTGGCCAGCGCGATCCGGTCGCCCTCCGCCGCGTTGAAATCGAGGATCTGGTCGACGTTGAGCGCGCCCGGCGTCCCCAGCGTCCCCTCGAACCGGAACACGTCCGCCCCCGCGCGCCCCTCGAGCCAGTCCGAGCCGTCGCCGCCCGAGAGCGTGTCGG
>NZ_JAFEMD010000109.1 GCF_016892765.1 Microvirga arvi | reverse complement strand
GATTCAAGTTTTGTTTGACTTCGAGGGCGTAGCTCGGTGTCTCTCGACGTTTGTCAGGCAAGGTCGCCTTCTGGCACTCCTTGGATCAAAGAGCTTGGTCCGCTTTAGCGAACAAGAGCTGACTCGTCTAAGGCTCAAACGAACTCGATGCCACACGTGGCCGCAGTTTCCCGAAAAGCAGTCGCCGGCAACGGAGGCCAGGAGAGTAGGTGCGGTTGGGACAAGGGCAGGGGGAGTGTGTCCTGGCAGATCAAACCGTGGGTGAGTCTCCCCTTTACTAGAGCCTACAGTCAGAGCTAAATGCGCGACATGTCCAACGGCGGTTCTACGCCCTCACGCAACGGACTCACATAAGGGGTTTCCCGGGTTCTCTCCGCAAGGTCGGCTTTGGCGGCAGCAATTAGGGATGAATCGGTGATCACGGCCATGCCGGTTGCGGCCATGGCCTTAGCGACATGCACCATCGCCTTGTGGGCCGCTGGCGTCTTCCCTTGGGCGACGATCTGCCATGTGTGAAACGGAGTGCCGATCGCCACCGTCGGCGAGTGCGCCTGAACTGTAGGAACCACCCAGCTCACATCGCCGATATCGGTCGAGCCGATCATGGGCTTACGCGGCGAGTCGAGTGGCGTTAGGAAATCGGCGAGAGGTGCATCGGTCTTCGGTTGGCCGATGGCTCTGTAGACGGATGCGATCTCCTGTTCCGATAGGGTTGTACGGATCTTGCGCGCAAAGTCCCGATCGGCGTCATCGAAAGGAGGCGCTCCGAGCTCCTCCATGGCATTGTGAAGGGCATGTTCGAGCGGGGTGTTGCCAAGCGTGTTCGAGACGGCGCTGACGATACGCATCTCGACGCTGGTTTCCGTCATGAGCGCGGCTCCCTGAGCGATCTTGTGCACGCGCTCAATCAGGTCGAGCATGCCGGGCAGGTCTATGGCACGGATCGAGTAGCGCACCCGGGCATAGGCCTGCACCACGTTCGGCGCAATACCCCCTGTATCGAGCAGGGCATAATGCACACGCGCATCGGAGGGCATGTGCTCGCGCATATAGTTCACCCCTACATTCATCAGCTCCACTGCATCGAGTGCGCTACGTCCCAGATGAGGAGCTGCAGCAGCATGAGCCGCGCGGCCCGTAAAGGCAAAGTCGGCGCGAGTGTTGGCCAGCGACAAAGCCGGTGCGACTTCCCAGAAGCTGTAGGGATGCCATGAGATCGCGATATCGGCGTCGTCGAAAACTCCGGCGCGAACCATGAAAGATTTGGCTGCGCCCCCTTCCTCGGCAGGGCAGCCATAATACCGGACGCGACCCGGAATGCCCTTCTCGGCAAGCCAGTTCTTCAGAGCGACCGCAGCGAGCATGGCGCCCGATCCGAGGAGATTGTGTCCGCATCCGTGCCCGTGCCCGCCGGGCTCAATGGGACGATGCTCCGCAACGCCGGCTTCCTGGCTCAAGCCCGGGAGTGCATCGTACTCGCCCAGGAAAGCGATGACCGGACCGCCTTCACCCGCTTCGCCGATGACGGCGGTCGGGATGCCGGCAATGCCCTCGGTGACGCGAAAGCCCTGGTGGCGCAATTCCGCAGCATGCTCGGCTGCCGAGCGAACTTCCGTGTAGCAGACCTCAGGCATTCCCCAAACGCGATCGCTCAAGGCAATGAGGCGGCTCTTTGCGGCATCCACATGCTGCCAGATCTCATTTCGAACGTTCATGTCTTGCTCCGAGGTCAGTCGTGGGTAGTCATCGACATAAGTTGATGTTTTACAAGGCGCCCACTTCTGCGGGCACCAACTCTGCAGCAGGCGGAATGCGTCCCTCGAACCAATACGCGGCGGCTGCACGCGACATGGCGGCACCATCATGGCCCACGCCTTCGACATGGATCAGCTTCCAATGGAATGGAAGCCTAAGGCGTTCTGCTTCCAAGCGGGCGAAATCGTAGACGAACTGCGCGCGCGCATAACGGTGAGGTCCCTGTCTCAAGGCTTCAGCCTGGGTGGGCAGGTTCGGATCGTCCGTGCTGATATCCTGATCGCCTGCGAAGATGTGCATCGGATATGCGAACCAGCGCGCCAGACTGTCCTCGTCGAGGCTGAGCTTGCCAAGTCCTTCAGGGAAGTCGCGCTCCAACGTCGGTAGGGTATACCAGCCCGGATTACCTGCGATGACCGCCTCAAAAGATCCATGATCCTGGATTGCGAGCATCCTGTGTGCGAATTGTCCGCCGGCCGAATGACCGAAAAGTCTCGCCTTCGGGCGGCGAGTCACACCTCCCTCCTGCAAGGCGGCGAAGATGCGGGCCGGAACGGCATAAAGCCACCTCTCGTGAGGACGCACGCTTCCGTCATCGTCGATGACCAAGCCGTTGTTGTACGATTCCGGCTTGGGGAATTGTGCATCTGAAAACGTCGGCGCAGCAATCAGGATACGATGCTTTTCAGCAGCAGGAACCCAGAAGTCCCGATACTCGTCGCCGTTGCGGAGCATACCATGCTGGACGATGACGACCGGATCGTCAGGGCCATGAGCGACCGGGCGATAAAAGTTCACCTCGATCGGCCTGTCGGGGTGATACGGGTCGACGAACGGCAGTGTGCTGCGGCCGATCTCAGGGGTAAGCATGCTTGTCGTCATGTGTTGTCCGAATTGTGCAAATGGCAGGCTGCGCTGCGTCCTGGGGCAATCTCTTTCAGGATCGGGCGAACTTCACGGCATTTCGCCATGGCATGCTCGCAGCGAGGGTGGAAAGGGCAGCCGGTGGGCGGCGCCAGAGGGGAGGGCAACTCGCCTTTGAGCGGCTGGAACACGTGCTTCCGCCGCGCCGTCGAGGGGCTCGCCGCGATCAGTGCGGCGCTGTAGGGGTGGGCCGGCTCAGTGAAGATGGCGGAGGCCGGCCCTATCTCGACGATGCGCCCGAGATACATGATCGCGACCCGGTCGCTGATATGCCGAACGATCCCAAGATCATGGCTTACGAACAGATAAGTCAGGCCGTGCTTCTCGCGAATGTCCATGAACAGGTTGATGGCCTGCGCCTGGATCGAGACGTCCAACGCTGAGACCGGCTCGTCGCAGTCCAGAAAGCCAGGCCTCACTGCGAGCGCACGGGCAATGCCGATGCGCTGGCGCTGCCCTCCGGAGAACTGATGCGGATAGCGGTTGCGATAGGTGACGTCGAGGCCGACTTCGGTCAGGGATGCATCGACCGCGGCATCGATCTCGCCCTTGGGCAGCAGACGATGAACCCGCAGGGCCTCGCCGACGATGGTGCGGACCTGCATGCGCGGATCGAGCGACGCATAGGGGTCCTGGAAAACCATCTGGACCTTGAGCAAATAATCGAGCCGCTCCTTGCCTCGGAGGCTGGCAACGCACCGTCCCTCGTACACGATGTCTCCGGCGCTGGGCTGGGTTATGCCTGTTGCCATCCTAGCCAGCGTGGACTTGCCGCAGCCCGATTCGCCGACAAGGCCCAGAACTTCGCCGCGCGTTACGCTAAGATCGACCCCATCGACCGCTCTCAAAACAGGTGGCGGCGGAGCACTACCGATTGCGGCGAGGACGCGCTGCGCCACTGTCGCCTTGCCGCGGAAGTGCTTTTTGACCCCACGCAGTTCGAAGAATGGTTCGGTCATAGCGCGTGGCCCTCAGGCACGGGGTTGTGGCACCGATAGCTCTGCCCTGTGCATGTGACCTGCGGCAGGGGGTCGGTCTCAGCGCACACGGGTAGTGTGCGCTCGCAGCGCGGGCGGAATGGGCATCCGCTCGGGCGCGCATCGATGCTAGGGGCCGCTCCATTGATTTGCTTCAGCCGTTCGCCGGGCGCGACCGTTGTGGCTGAGGAACCGAGCAGGCCAAGCGTGTAGGGATGGCGGGGCCGGTCGAGAACATCGTCGACGGTGCCCGTTTCGACGATCCTCCCGGCGTACATGACAGCGACCCGGTCGGCGAGTTCCGCGACGACGGCGAGATCGTGGGTGATCCAGAGAACCGCCGTGCCGGTCTCGCGGCTGAGCTTTTGAACCTCGAACAGGATCTGGCTCTGGATCGTGACGTCGAGGGCTGTCGTCGGCTCATCGGCGATAATCAGATCGGGCTTGTTCAGGAGCGCAGTCGCAATCGCCACTCGCTGGCGCATACCTCCCGAGAACTCATGCGGATACTGCTTCAGGCGCGCCTCGGGTGAGGAGATGCCGACCCGCGACAAGGCGCGCGAGGCCTCTGCCATGGCCTCTTGACGGCCGCACGGGCGGTGCTCAAGAATGGCCTCACCCATCTGCTCGCCGATGGTGAGGACGGGATTGAGGGTCATCAGCGGATCCTGAAAGATCATCGCAATGCGATCGCCCCGCAGAGCCCGCAGGCGCTCCTCGGGAGCCCGGCGTAAATCCTCTCCTTTGAACAAGACATCACCGGACACAATCTCGCCCGGAGCATCGATCAACTGGACCAACGAGAAGCCGGTCACTGACTTGCCGGAGCCGGACTCGCCGACGAGTCCCACAATTTCGCCGGGGTGCACGATGAGGTCGACGCCATCGACCGCGGGCCATGCGCCTGCGAGATCGTGAAATACGGTCTTGAGCCCGCGAACTTCGAGCAGCGGCAAAATCATCAGCCCCTCACGTTGAAGCTGCGGCGCAGGCGCTCGCCAACAAGATTGAGCGACATGATCAGCAGGACCAGGGCGATGCCGGGGAAAGCGGCGATCCAGTACTCTCCAGAGAGCAGGAATTCAAAGCCGTTGGCGATCAGAAGGCCGAGCGAGGGCTGCGTCACCGGAACGCCAACCCCGAGGAAGGAAAGGGTGGCTTCCAGGGTAATCGCTCCCGCGATACTGATCGTCGAGACGACCAGCACCGAGCCGATGGAGTTCGGCAGCAAATGCGCTAGCATGATGTGGCGCGTCGGCAGGCCGAAATTGACTGCGGCCTCGATGTACTCCTTGCGCCGCTCGACGAGCGCCGCCGCGCGCATCAGGCGGGCATACTGGGCCCATTGCACTAGGATGATCGCAACGATCACCTTGTCGACGCCGCGCCCAATCGAGGCGAGCAGCACGAGGGCGATCAGGATCGACGGGAAGCCCAACATGAAGTCTACGATGCGCATAATGACCGCATCGACAGCTCCACCAAACTGGGCCGCGGTCAACCCCGCGAGAATGCCGACGGCGAGCGCGCCCGCCGTCGATGTCAGGCCGACAAGCAGGCTCGTTCGCAGTCCGTAAAGGATGGCGCTGAGCATGTCGCGCCCCTGCGCGTCGGTGCCGAGCCAGTAGGTGATGCCGGTCATCCCTTGAGACCCAGGCTCAAGGCGATTGTCCATCACGCTCAGCGACGCGAGATCATGCGGGTTCTGCGGCGCGATGAAGGGGGCAAGAAGCGCGAGAAGCAGGAGAATTCCTAACAGGATGACCGCACCCCGCGTCGTGGGGCGGCTCCTGATCCGGCGCAGGACCTTCTGGCGCAGCGCCGTATCGGCGTCGGCCGCTACGGCTGAGGTCGCGGTTCTTGAAGGGTTCATGCCATTTCTCCCGTCAGCTTCACGCGGGGATCGAGCGCCGCGTAGAGGATGTCGACGAGAAAATTCACGGCGACGAAGAGGAGTGTTGCGAGCATCACATAGGCGACGACGACGGGGCGATCGAGTTGATAGACGCTGTCGATGAGGAGCTTGCCCATGCCAGGCCAGGCAAACACGGTCTCGGTGATCGTCGAGAAGGCGACGAGACTGCCGAATTCCATGCCGGCGACCGTCACGACGGGAATGAGGATGTTTCGCAGCACATGCCGCCCGACAATGCGCTTGCGGCGCACGCCCTTGGCGCGGGCATATTTGACATAGTCCTGCGAAATTGCCTCAGTCGTTCCCGCCGCGACAAGGCGGATCATCAGGGCCATGTTCGGAATGGCGAGGTTGAGGGCGGGCAGGGCAAGGTGCTTGAGGCCATCGAGCGTCAGCAGGCTTGTCGGAATTCCGAAAACGGAAACCGTCTCTCCGCGTCCCGCCGTCGGCAGCCAGCCGAGGAAAACGCTGAAGAGCAGGATGAGCATCATCCCTTTCCAGAAGCTCGGAAGGGAGAAACCGAGGATCGTTCCAGCCATGATGGCGCGGCTGGGGCGGCTCTCGGGATTAAGACCGGCCAGGAGCCCGAGCGGAATGCCGATGACGGCGGCAAGGCCCATGGCCAGGAGGACGAGTTCGAAGGTGGCCGGCAATCGCGCCAGGATCAGATCGACCGCCGGAACACCGTGGACGAAGGAGTGTCCGAGATCGCCTTTCAGGGCATTGCCCAGGAAGCTGAGATATTGCTGCCAAACCGGCAGATCGAGTCCGAGGCGCTGGATCATGGCCGTGCGTTCGGCGGCGCTGACCTGCGGAGGAACCAGGAGTTCGATCGGGTCTCCAATGCCGTAGACGGCGAGGAAAACCACCACGGAAACCGCGAGCAGAACCAGGATGCTCTGGATCAGACGTTGCAGGATGTAGGCCGTCATGTGAGGCGTTCCGATCTGCTCGCGGCTTCGTTCATGGCTTGCTTACTTCGCGGACTTGACCTGCATGGCCATCGTGAACTGGTCCGCGCGGCCCGCATACTTCAGGTTTGCCTTGTAGGCCCAGATCGTGCTCTCGAAATGAAGCGGAATGAACGCGCCGCCTTCGAGAACCTTCGTTCCGGCCTGCTGGAGAATCTCCGCGCGCTTGGCGTCGTCGAGGGTCACGATGGCCGTGCGGATCAGCTTGTCGAATTCCGGATCGTTGTAGCCGCCGTAGTTCGAGCCGCCGATGGTCTTCGCCTCGTCCGGTGTGGCCGGCCACTGACGCAGGAAGGACGAGGCCTCGCCACTCGTGGAGCCCCAGCCGCCGAGGGCCACGCTGAACTCCTTCTTGGAACGGCGCGGGAAATAGATGGCGCGCGCCATCGCGTCCACTTCAGAGCGAATGCCGACCTGAGTCAGGTACTGAGCGACGGCCTGCGTGATCTGGCTGTCGTTGATGTAACGGTCGTTGGTCGTCGAGAGCGTGAGCTGGAAGCCGTTGGGATAACCCGCCTCGGCCAGGAGCTTCTTCGCCGCAGCCGGATCGTAGGCAAGCTTCGGCGGGTTCGCCAGGGCTCCGAACATGCCGTTGGGCAGGAACTGATAGGCCGGTTCGGCGGCACTATCCATGATGCGCTTGATGATGGCGTCACGGTCGATGGCAAGCGACATCGCCTTGCGCACGCGCGGATCCTTCAGCGGGTTCTTGCCGTTCTCGGCCTTCACGAATGGGCTCGGCTCACGCTCCACGTCGAGCTGGAAGTAGATGACGCGGGTCGACGGCATAATCACGTAGCCGAAGCGCTTGTCGTCCCTGATGCGGGACACGTCGCGCGCAGCGGGGTTCTCGATCACGTCGTAATCGCCGGCAAGCAGGCCTGCCAGGCGCGGACCGGCATTGGGGACCGGGACGAAGGTCACGTTGGCCCAAGGCTCTGCCGGGCCCCAGTACTTGTCGTTCCGCTCGAGCTCGACGCTCGTCCCCTTCGTGTAGCTCTTGAACTTGTAGGGGCCGGTGCCGATGGCGAGCTTGCCGTCGTTGAAGTCGCCGACGACGGGCCATGTCCCGGTGACACCGCAGTTCTTGGCGGCGTCGAAAGCCAGCTTGTCATGCGGGACGATGGAGGAGCTCAGGATGGCGAGGCCGGAAAGGAAGTTCGGCAGCAGGGGATCGGGCGCCTTAGTGGTGATGACGATAGTGTGCGAATCAGGCGCCTCGACAGCCGTGAAGTTGCCCGTGATGTCAGCAAAGGAGCCTGCAATCGCAGTCTCGTTCTTCAGGGTGCGGCAGAAGCTGAAGATCACGTCGTCAGCAGTGAAAGGCTGGCCGTTGGAGAAGGTCACGCCTTGGCGGAGCTTAAAGGTCCAACGAGTCTTGCCGTCGTTCTCCCAGGAGGTCGCAAGGTTGGGTAGGACTTTCTGGTTCTCGTCCTGCTTGGTCAATCCATCGAAAATATGCGCGATCAGCGCATTGTTCGGCGTTAGATCATGGTAGTGTGGATCGATGGCGGTCGGCTCCGAGCTAAGCGCGATCTTGAGGGACTGCGCCCATGCAGGAGCACTGAGCAGGCAGGTGCCGGCGATGAAGGCTGATATGAGGGTACGATGCATCGGATCTCTCCAGTTCCCTTGGGGGCTGCCATTTTGACAGATTTATTTTCTCAGATTAGAAATCATGAAAATTTTATGACGTCAATCAGCCTGGAGCGTCCGTGTCTCAAATCCTGAAACCGACGACGGATCTGGCCCACCGAATTGCGCTCGTTTACGCCTCGCTCAGCGAGGCGCACCGGCGCGCGGCGGATTTCGTGCTGCAAAATCCTTTAGAGACGGCCACGATGACGATCGAGGGCTTCGCAGAGCGCAGCGGCGCGTCCACGGCAACAGTGACCCGATTCGTCCGCGCTCTCGGTTACGCCGGTTACAGCGAGTTCCGAGCAGCGCTTTCCGAGGCGTTGCGCCTCGCCATGGCTCCTGTCGACAGCTTCGCCGATGCACACAGCACGAAGAGCTCCACCTTCTCGACCTTTGTGACGGCCATAAAGGATCAAGCGGCCAATCTGGACGAGACCCTTGCAGCCATCGACGAGGAAACCTGCTCCCGGGCCATGGAAGTCCTGTTGCGCGCCCGCCGGATCTTCATCGTCGGATCCGGGGCAAGCCACCATGTGGCAGCGCATCTGGATGAAGGACTGACGCTCTATCTCGATGCGAACGTGATCTTCGCCTCGTCCCGCGGAGGAGCTGAAAAGGCGGTCAGGCACCTGATGAACGTGGGGGCGGATGATCTCGTGCTGGCCATCTCTCTTCCCCGTTATTCACGCGGCACCGTCGATCTGGCGAAACTCGCCAAGAACCGGGGGGCGACGGTCATGGCACTGACGGACGCGCCGAGTTCGCCGCTTGTCCCTATCGCCGACATAACCTTCTTCGCTCCGGCGAGGAATCGGTTGCTGCCCAATTCGCCGACCGCGGCCTTCGCGCTCGCCGATGCCATCGTTGCCGCGGTTGCCCGGGAGCGTCCCGATGCCGTCGCGGCTTTGAAGGAACTTAGCGAAAGCCTCCTGTGGACGTTTTATCAGTGAACGGGGCCAATTCAGTTTGGCACCGTTCGCTTACCCGGAACGTCTGGAAATGATGCTGTGGACGGCTCCCGCTCAGCGGTGAGGTAGCATGGCTGCTTCGAGCAGCCAGCGACACAGGTGCA
>NZ_JAFEMD010000108.1 GCF_016892765.1 Microvirga arvi | reverse complement strand
GAGGCCGGGATCCGGATCGAGCCGCCGCCGTCGGTAGCATGGGCCATCGGCACCGAGCGGGCTGCAACGTGAGCCGACGATCCTCCCGATGAGCCACCGGTGGTGCGGTCCAGGGCCCAGGGGTTGTTGGCCCGGCCCAGATGCCGGGGCTCGGTCACAGGCGTCAACGACAGCTCGGGTACCTTGGTGCTGCCGAGAATGATCAGGCCAGCGGCCTTGAAGCGGCGGACCATCTCGCTGTCCTGCGGCGGCACCCAGCCGCGCCAGATGCGGCTGCCGTTGTGGTAGGGGGTGCCGGCCGCGACATGCATGTTGTCCTTGAGCAGAAACGGCACGCCAGTGAAGGGTGCGTCCTCCAGGGGCGTACGAGCCGCCTGTCGCGCCTGATCCAGCGTCCATTCGGCCATGCCGGCCAGCTTCGGCTCTACCTGCTCCAGCCGCGCGATCGCAGTTTCAACAAGTTCGGCGCGACTGACGTGCCGTTGCCGCACGAGATCAGCGAGCGCGGTGGCATCGAGCGTGATGTAGTCATCCGCAAGGCTCATTGATGCTCACCTCGCTGCGACAAGTGCTGTGACGAAACTCGCCTCAGGGATGGGCTCGGCTGTCTAGCATTCGGTGGGATCACTGGCCTGTCCACGATGTCACTCTCAGACCACTGTTTCCAGTGTGCCGAACCGCACTGGGATTACGGTGCGTGTTCTGATCCGCCCGTCCGCTGACTTGTCGACGACGGTGAGCTGTTGGGTTTCCTCCGGGCCGAGGGGCAGGACCATGCGACCGCCCGGGGCGAGCTGGTCCAGCAAAGCCATCGGAGGCACCTCGGCGGCGGCTGTGACCAAGATCTTGTCGAAAGGAGCGTGCTCGACCCAGCCACGGGTGCCGTCGCCCACGCGAACGGCAACGTTCGCATAGCCGAGTTGCTTCAGGCGCGCCTCGGCATGGCTGGCGAACTCCTCAACCACCTCGACGGACCAGACCTGGCGGGCAAGCTCTGCGAGAACGGCAGCCTGGTAGCCCAGACCCGTGCCGACCTCGAGCACGATTTCATGGGGCTGTGGATCGAGTAAGTCTGTCATGAGGGCGCAGATGAAGGGCTGAGAAACAGTCTTGTCGAAGCCGATTGGCAGAGGCGTGTCGTGGTAGGCAACGGCCGCAAACTGTAGCGGCACGAAGAGGTGGCGCCGCACCCGCAGCATTGCGTTAAGAACCCGCTCCCCGAGGTTGCTCTTGCCGATCTCCTCGCTCATGAGGTCGGCCTGGATGGCAATCACCTCAACCATGTGCCGGCGCAGGACTGTGAGGTGCTCTTCCGTCATGGGTTTCATGGCTGCGGATCCTTGATCGGGCTGACAAGAATGAGGCGCCTCATCTTACGCCGATTGTGTCCCCGACGGCAGGAACTGATCCCCTTCTGCAGCTTGGGACTGACGGGTCTCGCGGACGAACCGTGCCACTCGGTGAGGTTCTCATGGGAGGATCATTCCGTTAGAAGTGACGTTGATCCTAAGGTCGGAAGGGAGCCTCTGACTTTTAATCAGAGGGTCCTGGGGTCGAGTCCCAGCGCGCTCACCAACAATATCAAAGGGTTACCGGCATTTGCCCTTTGAGCTGTTTTTCCCCAAGTAGCCAATAGGTAGCCAAACGTCAGGACAATAGCGGCTTGCTCATATCCAAGCCTTGCCTGACCGGAGAAAGGAAACACCGAGCTGAGTCGTTCAAGGCTAGCCCTCCGCACGCTCTAAGTTAACTGGAGCGCTATCCCCGCGGCCCGGTCTGTTATGACAATCGGAAGGTCAGTTCTCGCGTTATGAGCAGACCTTCATCTGGCTTGCCTAAACTTTTCAGTTTGAACCAAGGCGGGAGCACGCCGGATGTCGGGTCGAGGCAGGAAGGGCGGACCTCGCGGAAGGGTTAGCTTTCGGCATTTCGTGACCCGTGTCTCCCTCGGCACAGGCCAGGACCAAATTCTGCTGGAGCGACGCCTTGGACTTCCGGTGACGGTGCTGTCACATGGCCCCAACGCGCTGTCCTCCTGGTGTGACCCCGGCGCACGATAGCCTCTCAGAGTGCCTTCGTCCCCTTACTGATCGTGTTTGAATCCCTATATCATGGCTACCTCAGCGGACATTGACGGGACTTCGGAGGCAACGGGCGTCACCGGTTGCCTCGATGAGACCGTGCCAGGATGGATGAACTCCGGCCCGGTTCAAGCCTGCGCTCGCCTGATGATGCGAGCGCCCATCTGGTGCCCGTTCAGCCCAGGCCCGTAGTGCGCAAGGCGGAGACATGAAGGTGTCCTGTGCGTTCGCCCCGGAGCCTGGGCTTTTCCGTTTTCAGTGCCGAGTTGAGCATTGAAGGTTCGGCGGGTTGTAGGTGTTAGTTGGCGCGACCCCGAACTAGGGCCTGTAACCTGTTCGATCCGTTTCGGTGATCTCCCGGATTACCTTGCAGGGCACGCCAGCGGCGACCACGCCTGCCGGCACGTCCTTTGTCACGACGCTGCCCGAACCGATGACGGCACCATCGCCGATGGTTACCCCCTGATTGATCTGGACACCGCCGCCAACCCATACGCGGTTACTGATCCTGACGGGCTTGGCATAGCAGCCGCCAGCGGCTCGTTCATCGGCATCGATGGCATGGTTGGAGGTGTAGATCCCGACCCGGGGACCGAACAGGACATCGTCACTGATCTCGATGGTGCCGCCATCCAGCATCACGCAATCGAAGTTGGCGTAGAACCTGTTGCCGATGGCGATGTTGCGGCCGAACTCGCAGCGGAAGGTGGGCTCGAAATGTACCTGCTTGCCAATCTGGCCCAGCAACTCGCGAAGGATGCTCTCCCGCTCAGCCGAAGGCGATCCGAAGCTTGCGTTGTAGCGGTTGGTCAGGAGGACAGCATCCTCTCTCGCCTTGACCAGCTCAGGCGTGAGATCGTTGTACATCGCCCCGGAACGGATAAAGTCCAGTTGGTCAGCAAGCGTCATCGTGCAGCCTCAAGTTGGGGTGCATCGCCCTAGTTATTTTTGGCCCGACGGATGAAGTCGGCCACCCTTTCGCCCACCATGATCGCCGGCCCATTCGTGTTGCCGGATGGCACGCCTGGAAGAACGGAAGCATCGGCCACCCTCAGACCCCGAACGCCATGGACACGCAATTGGCTGTCGACCACGGCCATTCGATCCTTGCCGATCCGACATGTGCCCGTGGGATGCAGGGCACCCTGCGCCATCTCCTTCACATAGTCGCGGTAGTCGTCGATAGTGTCCATCGGCCGACCTGGGAACTGTTCGCGTCGGATATACGGCTGCAGGGCCGACTGGCGCATGATCTGCTGGCCGACGCGGACCCCTTCAGCCATTGTATCCAGGTCATACGGATCCGAGAGATAGTTCGGAGCGATAATCGGCGCTTCGCTCGGATCCGCAGAACGGAGTGCGATATGACCCCGCGATCTTGGTCTGGTCTGGCAGACGTTCAGCGTGCATCCATTGCCGCTCTCGACGGGCTTCACCCCCTCTTCGATGCCGGAGCCCGCGAGAAAGGCGAATTGGATATCCGCGTACAGGTCATCCTGATTGGCCCACCAGAAGCCGCCCGCTTCGATGACATTTGAGCAGACCGGACCGGTGCGGAAGAGGGCGTACTGCAGGCCTGCCCAAGCCTTCCAGTGGAGCTTCTTGTACCGATCGTAACCATGGGCACCCGACAGTTCATAAATGAGATAGACATCCATGTGGTCCTGCAAATTCTGTCCGACGCCTGGCAGATCTTTGACAACGGGGATGCCCAGCTGTTGGAGGTGGGCTCCTGGGCCGATACCCGACAACATGAGCAGGCGCGGCGAGTTGATTGCCCCAGCTGCAACGATGATCTCTCTGTCGGCACGCATCTGCCGCACGCTTCCTTGTTCGATGAATTCAACACCGACGGCTCGGTTGTCCTCCGTTAGTATCCGCACCACTTTACAGCCGGTGCGGATTTGGAGGTTCGATCGTTTCCGTGCAGGCTTGAGGTAGCATACTGCAGCACTGGCACGGCGCCCGTTGCGCACTGTCATCTGATAAAGACCACATCCAGCCTGATCGCCCGCGTTGAAATCGGTGACATAGGGCATTCCGAACTGCTGTGCAGCCCGCAGCCAGACTTTGCTCAGCGGACTGACGTGCTCTGGATAGGAGACATGCAGCGGACCGCCTACACCATGCGCCGGGCCGGCCAGGGAGCAGTTGTCTTCAGCCTTGATGAAGTAGGGAAGGACATCCTTCCATCCCCAGCCTTCCGCACCCTGCTCCTCCCATCGGTCGTAGTCTGATGGAATGCCACGAACATAGAGCATCGCGTTGACCGAGGAACCGCCACCCAGGACACTTGCCTGAACCATAGTCGGCTTGCTGGCCTTCGGAATGCCAGCAGTCGGCTCCTGCTCGTACCGTTTAAGCAGGTTACCAGTTGCGGTCTTGTACACCATCACGGGCAGGTGAATCTCGATTGCGCGATCGGAAGGACCCTCCTCGAGGATCGTGACTGTGGCGTTCTGATCCTCGCTCAGTCGAGAGGCGGCCGCGCAGCCGGCCGAACCACCGCCGATGATAATATAGTCAGGCACTTCCCCATCCCTTTCGTGCGCTCTCGACAGTATCGACGCCTCGGCCCAGCCCGAGCGTCCTATCCTCGATGGAATCAGAGAGGGCTCGGCCGACATTGGTGATGCCAACCGACCGGGCAGTCGAAGAGTGCCGTCTCGGACCTGCTTCGCGGGCTTCTGGCGACGGCCGCTCGCAGCGACATTGCGACCTGATGGGGTCTATTCTGCAATTTCGCATTCGAGATAAAAGTTTCGCAAGCTGACGCAGGACAGGCTTCGAAGTGATAGATCGTTCGCAGTCGCTGGCTGGCGTGGCGTGCAAGCGGCATTTAAATCAAAAGTACGAAGGACCCGGATCACGAGCGCATCGGACGCGCCCTGAAATTCTGTTCGTCCGGTCCCTAAGAGAAGCGCGGAACCTGGGCTAACCAGTTGGTCGCTGCTCGATTTAGGGGCTCAGAATCTCGGCGTCGAATTCCTGAATGACGCAAACATTCGCACAGATGCATTCAAATTGCGCCGGTAATTTCAGCCCTGCGAAGTTGCGGTGCCCATTCATGGCCCTCGATACTGCCAGCGTGTTTGGATTGCCGGCGCAGATCGGCGTCTAACAGAGAACATAAACCGCTCGTGGAGGAACCCTGTATGAACGCGCCTTCTGTCGCAAGTACTCACCATACGCCTTGGCAAGGATTAGGGACTTTTCTCCTGCCGAAGAATCCTGCCGCCGTCGTGCAACGTATCATGCTGTTTCTACTGGTGACCAGCGTGATCATCCTTTGCATCGTCAATCCGACGTTTCGAAACCCGTCGAACCTGCTGAACATCGTCCAGCAGGCATCTATGATCGGAGTCGTCGCCTGCGGTATGCAACTCATGATCATCTCGGGCGGCTTCGACCTGTCCGTGGGCGCAAATGCAGCGGCCAGCGGGTGCCTCGCAGCCGCAGTGTCGCTCAGCTTTGGCGTACCGGCAGGCATCATCGCTGCTCTGTGCCTAGGTACTCTGATTGGCGCTTCGAACGGTGTTATGGTCGCCAAAGCAGGCATCAATCCTTTCGTCGCGACCTTCGGGCTGCAGGCCATCATCATTGGCGCGCTTCAGGCTCTAACTCAGGGACGTCCGATCGCGCCTTTGCCGAAGGAATGGCGTGAATTGGGCTTCTTCAACATCGGTGGCCTGACGTTCTCCAGCATCGTGTTTATCGCCGTCGTTACGCTCCTCACGCTCATGCTCCGGCACACCCAGTTCGGCCAGCACATTTACGCCGTCGGCAGCAACAAGGTCGGCACCAGCCGCGCCGGCGTGAACGTCGACCGCGTCTTGATCGCCACCTACGCGATTGGTGGCCTGACTGCAGCGATCGCCGGCGTGCTCCTGACCTCGATCGCGGGCGTCGGCAGCCCGCAGGCCGGCACTACCTGGGCCTTGCTCGCGATCGCTGCCGTGGTCATTGGCGGCACGCCTCTGACAGGCGGCGTTGGCGGCATCAGCTCTGCCGTCATCGGCATCTTCGGTCTAACGGTCCTGAGCAATGCCATGACGCTCTACAGCATCTCCGCATTCTGGCAGCCAGCCTTCATGGGCGCGAGCGTGCTGCTGGCTGTGGGATACGAAGCCCTGCGGCGCACTCGCAGAGCTTGAATACGACCGGATCGACGGTTGCATCGATAACTGCAAAGCAAAATAGGAGGGACCTATGCTTATCTCTAGACGGACTGCCTCGACTGGACTTCTGGCGCTCATGCTGACTCTGGGCCTTGCCGCACCCACCTTCGCGCAGGGGAGCGCCAAGGTCGGCATGATGATCTCTAACCTAGGCCTCGACCCTTGGATGAACGTGGCGATCTCTACGATCGAGAAAGGGGCCAAGGCCAAGGGTTTTCAGGTCACCGTTGCGGACGGGCGCAGTGACATCAGCCAGATGGCCGCTGCCATCGACCGGTTCGTGGTCCAGGACATGGATGCGATCATCATTTATGCGCCCGATCCAGACAGCTTGGTGGGCCCAGTCTCCAGCGCTATCGCAAAGGGTGTTCCAGTTCTTGCCTTCTCGGCGGGACTCTCGCCAGAAGCAAAGCTGACCTCGTACATCAAGTCCGACGAAGTCAAAATGGGCCGTGAGCAGGCCGAACTAGTGGTCAAGGAACTGGGCGGCAAGGGCAATGTCGCCCTGATGATGGGCGTCTTGGGTTCGAGTCCGCAACTCGGCCGCAGCGAGGGCCAGCACGCCGTGTTCTCGAAGCATCCAAATATCAAAATCGTCGAGGAGCAGTCCAACGAGTGGGCTCACGACAAAACCGTCGCCCTGATCCAGGACTGGCTGTCGAAGTATCCCAAAGGCAAGCTCGATGCCGTCATTGCGCATGGTCCGGAACTGGTCGCAGCAGCCGAGTATGCGAAGTCAGTGGGTCGTACCGACGTGAAGTTCGTCGCCCTCGATTATCCTGCCGATGTCCGCAAAGCAATCATCGACGGCACCATGCTTGCCACGGTCAACCAAGACCCAGGTTTGATGGGCCGTCTGACGGTGGAAACCCTCGAAAAGGTGCTCAAAGGCCAGACTGTCGAGAAGGAGATCGTCATCGAGACTCCGATGATCACCAAGGCGAACGCCGAGAGTACTCCAGCGGCCTACGAGTGATTAACCTGAGCGCCAAGGGCGTAATCCCGTGGCGCTCCCCAATTCCTCCAAGACAGAGGCTCGAGCAAATGACCCAGGGTCACACCCTCAACAAGGCGTCGCAGGCCATCGTACCCGTGGCGGAAACGATCGGAATCACCAAGCGCTACGGCGGCATTGTGGCTTTGTCTGATGCCAACCTCAAGATCCTGCCCAGGGAAGTCGTTGCTATCGTAGGTGACAACGGGGCAGGGAAGTCGACGTTCGTCAAGATCCTCTCCGGCGCACAGGCGGCAACCGAGGGATCCCTGAAGGTCGGCGGGCGCGATATCACCTTCCATCGTCCTAGCGATGCCCGTGATGCGGGTATCGAGACGGTCTATCAGGACCTTTCCCTGGCTGAAGACCTCGATGTCCTGTCCAATCTCTTTATGGGCCGTGAGGAATGCTACTTCAACTTCGGTGGCCTGAGCGTCCTCAACCGCCCGAAGATGATCCGTCGAGCCAAGCAACTTCTTGGCGAGATTGGCGTCAATGTGCCGGGCGTTCATGACACGGTGAAAGGTCTATCCGGTGGTCAGCGCCAGGGCGTCGCAATCGCACGCGCCGCCGGTTGGGGTTCCCAATTGATCATTATGGACGAGCCGACCGCCGCCTTGGGCGTACAGGAGACCGCGCATGTCCATGAGATCATCCGTACTCTGCAGTCGCGTGGCGTGGCCGTCCTCTTGGTCAGCCACAACATGAAGCAGGTAATGGAACTCAGTACCCGAGTCTATGTGTTCCGTCGTGGCCGCATCGTCGCGGAGTTGACCACCGCCCAGACGAGCACGGACGAGATCATCGGCTATATCACCGGCGCTCGAGGCTAGGTTGCGAGCGGTCCCAAGAGACCGCTGTACTCTCGCCTACGAGGCTGTCTTGCATGCCGAGCTGAACTGGCTCGGCATGCGCGCATCTACTGATGGTAACAAACCGCGTAGAAGCCTTCGGGAACCACCGACGGTATGTCAAGAACCCTGTTCACTGGCGGTGCTGCCAAGCTCACTAGTTCCATTGGGTGCTCGCTGCAACGTCAGCCGATCGCTTCTCGCGGTCGAGGAGCCCTCGTCAGGTGGGGTTCATGGAACTCACAGAACTAGGTATTTGATCCCATGATTGATGGTGCGCTTTTTATCGCCTGAATGGAGGGGTACGCTGTGGGCTGAGTTCCCCACGGTAGCGCTACAACGGCAGGATCAATCTGTTGAGTTGTACAGCATAGTCGCGCGAGCCCGATAACGCTGGCTCAGCGCTACGGCATCGATCCGAACACCGTCACTAGGTGGAAGAGCCCGCCTTAGTAGCGGGCCCGCACACCAGTGCTGTGAGCTGAAGGTAAAGTGCTAAACATCATCAATCACTGCCATTTAACGCGTGCACTAGAGCACCGGACTGGAAATGAGACTGCTGGGCTTCTGCGCGGGGCGGAGCTGTGATTCACTGTCTTAAACGAGAGGTGGATCATGGGTCACTGCTGTTCCCTCGATCTTCGGGTGCGGGTCGCTGGCTTCATCGCGGCGGGCCACTCCTGCCGGTCCGCGGCGCGCCACTTTGGGGTAAGCGAGAGTTTCGCCATCAAGCTGGTGCAGCGAACGCGGGACACCGGTTCGCCGGCGCCAGCCCGGCAAGGCCGCCCGCCCGGGCGTGGCAAGCTGGTGGCTTATGAGACCTTCCTGATCCAGACCGTCGAGGCCCAGCCCGCCATTACCATGCCGGAACTGGCTGCTCGCTTACTGAAGGAACACGGGGTGGTGGCCGCCCCTGCGATGCTCTCGCGCTTCCTGTGCCGGCGCGGCTTCTCATATAAAAAAATCGCAGATGGCGGCGGAGTGCGCACGCGCCGACGTGCGTGAGGAGCGCCGGGTCTGGCACGCCCAGCGCCAGCCGCGTATGCGCCAGCAGCCATACCGATTAGTGTTTTTGGATGAGACGTACGTCAACACCAAGATGACCCGTCTGCGTGGCCGCTCCCGTAAGGGCCAGCGGTTACGCGCGAGCGCTCCCTTCGGGCATTGGAAGACGCACACCTTTCTGAAGGTGTTTTCATGATGCCTCCTTTTTTGATCGTCTGGTGCGTTGCAGCCGAGCCCGCAGGTCACGGATCTGAT
>NZ_JAFEMD010000107.1 GCF_016892765.1 Microvirga arvi | reverse complement strand
CACATGGCCGCACCGACCAGCCCAGCAGAAGTGTCAAACAAATCCCTTGCCAACAGGGAGCCGTCCACACATGGCACTGAGCCGACATTGTGCATTGATCCGTGTTGAGCCCCGAAGCAGACCTACCCATCATGCAAGCCCTCAAGCTTTCACAATGTAAGCGGCTCCTTCGTCGCAGAGATTGAACTAATTTTTCCCGCCGCGGGGTTGGCTAGAACTCAACCCAATCGAGCACGCCTGATCCTAGATAAAAGAGCACCGAAAGACTGAATCAGGCACGCTGGTCATGCATTACTGGGCTGTAAATCGATCCAAAGCATTTTACAGCCCATAGAACTTCCAGCTGGAGGCCCTCACGAATTCAAAGTCGCAGGCTTGAAAATCAAACGGTCGATTGAATTCCTGCGACTTTCGCGCGCCAAAAACTGTCCACCAAAGGTCTTCAGCGGTTCTCGACCTGCAAACTTGAAATACGTCGGCTCTTGTACGGCGCCGCTCGGGACATGTTGTCAAGATTTCCAACGTTCCGATGCGATCCTGAGTGCCGCCCTTGACGCTCCGTCCTGTTCTCAGGACTGCCGGAACTCATGAGGGTTCGGAACCAACCAATTCTCCCCGTCAAACGGCATGGCCTTTTGGGCGATCGGAGAAATAGGCTGAATCTCCCGAGAGGCCGCCCTCTTTTTTAGAGGGGGACCTCGTCGAATAACTGCCTTTGGGTGCTCGCAATGATCGGAGTGGGTCCCCCAGAGTGACGGGGGGCGTGGGTCGTATAAGAAATCACGAGCTTGGTGATATCCATGCCTACGACTATACCCTGCCACCTTGGCTCGGCGCCGTTTGAGGTACCGGCGCCGACGCCTGTATCGACCTCGACACCGTGACGGTCCCGAACGTGACCGTCATCCAGTGATCTCACCAGCTTGTCCAGCAGAACTCCGCAGATACCATCACAAGTGCCTCACTAAGGGTTGCACCAATTTGTTGCATGATCGGAGAAACCCGAAGCCGATAAAGGTATCCCGCGATAACCATGGAGCTTTAGCGTCCTCGTGAATTTTGTCTTGCCCGATGAGTGAAACAGTCGCACAATAGTCTTTGCTTCTGCGAGCGCATCGTATCGACCAGTCGCATTCTGTGGGTTCTGCCGCGCATATTCGAATAGTTCTGATCAAGTATGCTGTGCGAAGGTGTGCTGAGATATTGCTGCGAGTAGTTTAGCATCAAAGTAAACCTCCACCAGAACGGTGACGATTATGGACGAGAATTTCACCTAAGACGTTTATGTATGACAAACAGGACGCAGGACCTTACAGAAGGTCCCGCCAAGTCAAGGCTTGTGCCGATGGCTGCTATCCAACCCGACACTCTGAAGACCATCCGCGTGGCAGTGCTGGCCAATGTGCGGCTTTACCGTGAAGGGCTGGCCCGCCTGCTCGCTGGGCACCCCAGCCTGACGGTCGTCACGGCGTTACCTGTCAATGAGGAGTCCCTGCTGCGCGCTCATGCGGAGCACGTCGATGTGATCCTGCTCGAGGCCGCGACGGTCTGCGAGACGCACATCGTCCAGGACCTCGCACGCTTGGCGCCGGAAGCGAGGGTGATTGCCTACGGGGTGCTCGATGAAGAGCAGCAGGCGTTACGCTGTGTTGAAGCCGGCGCAGTAGCCTTCGTGTCAGGAGAGGCAACCGGAGAGCAGTTGGTGAGGGATATCCTGAGCGTTGGGCGCGGAGAGATCAACTGCTCACCCCGGGTGACGGCCTTGCTGGTCAAGCGCTTGCAGAGCCTCTCGCACGGCCTCGCGCCGGAGGTGAAGCACGTGCGGCTCACGCCGCGGGAACGTGGCATCGTCACCTTGATCGACGAGGGGCTCTCTAACAAGGAGATCGCGAAACGCCTTGGGATCGAGCTCTGCACAGTCAAGAACCACGTCCACCACATCCTCGAAAAGCTTCAAGTCACCCGCCGAACCCAGGCCGTCGCCCGTGTCCGGCGTGCACGCCTCCTCAGACTCCCTTCCATTCAGACCGTGCCGGGATCCGGATCTTAAGATCCCCCACAGATCTGCAATCTCGTTCTCTGCCAATAGATTACCTCTGGCGTGGACGCGTGGGTGCACGTGCGCACCATCTCTGGAACTGAACCCTTCCTGGATCTCCTTTGAACCCTTGGATCTCTTGCTGTGCGCGAGTGCGCCGGCATTCTACAGCCATGCGTGATGCGACAGCCATGGGCGACAACCGGCACCACGGGTCGGATGAGATCAAGGTTCTGATAGCGGAAGTGCCGGCGCTGTTGGCGGCCGTGGTCCGGCAGGCGGTGGACGAGGAGTCGGACATGACCGTCGTGGAGCAGGTGGGATCCCCCGAGGAGTTGCAGGAGGCGCTGCACCGTCCGATCGACATCGTCGTCACTTCATCGACTGCGACCGAGCTGGCGCCTCCGTACCAAGCGCTCCTCTTTCGTTCGGTCCCGCTGCCGATCGTGGCGATCAGTCTGGATGGGGCGCGCATCGACATCTACGGCCGCGCGTCCATGCGCGGTGTCGGCATCGACGGCCTGGCACGCCTGATCCGCGAAGCCGTTGTGGGCGCACGACCGAGAATGGAGGGCTGACAATGCGGGAGCTTGGCGTGTGGTCCACGGCCAGCGGTACGACTGAGGCCTTCCTGGACTTCGAATCCGACGACAGTGGCATCCATGCGACGGAGTTGCCGTCCTGGGCGTCGGGCGCGCTAAAAGGCGCCATGGCCGGTGCGGCGACCGGCGCGGCGGCCGGGCCGTATGGGGCACTGATCGGTGCCGCGGCGGGCGGAGCGCTCGGAGCGGCCTCGAGTGCCACCTCGCCCGCGTCGGCCGCATCGGCTTCTGCCACTGCTCCAGCCTCGAAACCTGCAGCACCCGGTTCCGCGTCCCTGTCGGCGGACGCCAGTCATGCCAAGATCAATCAAGCCCTGCAGCAGCTCGCCGCCATCGTGCCGGTTCTGGTGCAGTTTATGGCCGCCAGCGGAAAGGGCGGAAAGGAGTTCGGGCTCGGCTCTGTCGACGAGAGCAGCGAGAGCTTAGAGGCATCAGACTGGGGACCAGAGGCCTTTGAAGGCCGCTGGACTGTGCCATGACCACCGAGACTGCACGGACGATCGCCAGCATCCTGGCCCAGCGGCTTGGTGTCGAGCCTGATGAGATAGAGGGACCTTTAGTGGACAAGCCCCTTGCCGCGGCCATGGTGCTTTCTCTCTTGAGTCCGGCGCATCACGCGACATGCGATCCTGCGGCGACAGTGCGGTTCGTCGCCACGTTGGTTGGGGCGTGTCCGATCTGCCTCGGCGAGGACATGGTCTGTCATGAGTGCGGCGGGAAAGGCGGGCCGGGATCTCGTGATCCCGACGCAGCCGCATTGGTGGCGTGGATCACGCCGGCGCTGGGTCGAGTGGCTCTCTGCATAGGCAGGCCCCGGCGTGAACACCCTGAGCGCAACCATGAAGGAGGGTACGGCTCATGACGACGTTTGCAGAAGGCTATGACGAGGTCGAATCATTCGAGAGCTTCGACTTCGAAAGTGCGGATGAGGCTGCAAGGCCCTTCCGGCCAGGCGGCAGAGTGTTTGCGCCGGGAGGTCTCTCCAGTGCAACACTGCACACACCCAAGGGACCGGCCAAGCTCAACTTGCCTTCACCGGTCCCCACGCTGACACAGTTCCGGACCCTTGAGCAGGCGCTGAATGCGAACACCCAACGGGTGAATGCGGTTCAGAACGAGCTCACGCGAGTGCGCCGCGAACTTGCGCTCCGCCGGCAGGATCCACAGAGCCAGAACACCATGTCTATGTTCCTGTTGCTGAAGCTGAGTCAGGATTTCAAAAAGCATACACATAGCGGCAATGATCAGCCTCCGAAGGTGTCTGCCGACAGCAGCGGCTTCTCGTCCTTTCTGCCGCTTCTGATGCTTCAGCCGGGTATGTTCGGTCAGGCAGGTGCTGGGAGCTCATCCTCAGGCACCCAGGATGCAATGTCGCCGCTCATGTTGATGGTCCTCATGGAAGCCTTCGACTGAAGGGAGATCACAAAATGGATCAAAACCTTCTCATTCCGCTGATGTTCTTCGGTGGATCCCAAGGCCGTGGGGCAGAGGTCATCAAGCGGACGCTCCCGGGGACTCTGTCAAACCCTGGCCAGCGTTTCCTGCTGACCGCCCTCTTTGCAGCGAAGGAGCTCAAGCGCCAAGATGAAACGGTGCTGACGATTATTCAGGATGTGGTCACGCAGGACAGGATCAAGGATGCTGCTGCGCTCAACAGCAAGTTTCCTAAGCTGCACGAGATCTTTCTCAAGCTGCCGGAGGCCGTGCGGGCCACCATCAAATTCCCGATAACGACGCCTCCGGAGTCAGCGCCAGATGCCGGGAGAGGCAAATCATGATCACCGCGGAGCTCATCCAACAGACGGAGGGCCGTTTTACCGAGCGGCAGACTGTCCGTCAGGGGCACGAGGCGAAGATCCACTCAGGAGCTCTCCTGGAGGCAGACTCCCCTGACCGGGTGCGCAAGCGGGTCCAGCACCTTGCCCAGATGATCATCGAGACCGAAGGCGTCGGTCTGCCGACTCCCGGCCAGGCCCAGGGGGCTGGCCTCGCGACCCTCGAGCGGATCATGGGGAAGAGCGACCTCATGAGCGTCCGCTATCTCGAGCTCGGGCTGCGAATCGCCCGGACCGTCGGGCGGATCCATGTCCGCCGGGCCGACGGCGCTCTGCAGGGCTACGGGACCGGCTTTCTGGTCTCGCCGCGGCTCCTGCTCACGAACAATCACGTGCTGACCGATGCCGGGGTTGCCGCAACCAGCCGGATCGAGTTCGATTTCCAGGAGGGCATCGACGGCAGGCTCCAGAGCTCATTCTTCTTGAATTTCGATCCGGCCGCGTTTTTTGCCACCGACAAGATGCTGGACTTCAGCCTCGTGGCCCTCAAGGGCGACCTGCGAAAGATCGCTCCCTACGGGTGGAACGGCCTTTCCGCCGCGGAGGGAAAGATCATCATCGGAGAGTATGTGAGCATCATCCAGCATCCCAGCGGCGAGCGGAAGCAGCTCGCGCTCCGGGAAAATCAGGTGATCGACGTGCTCGACAACTTTCTCCACTACCGCACTGACACCTCGCCCGGGTCCTCGGGGTCTCCCGTGTTCAACGATCAGTGGGAGATCGTCGCCCTGCATCATTCCGGCGTACCGAAGAAGGATGCTCAGGGGCGGGTCCTCACCAAGGATGGACGCGTCTACACCCCTACCATGAGCGAGACCCTAATCGATTGGATTGCAAACGAGGGCGTGCGCATCAGCCAGATACTGAGGCATGTCCAGGGGCTCAACCTCTCGGGAGAACAGGTCACGCTTCGCAAGCAGTTGCTCGACTCCGAGAAAGGATGGCAGGCGGGAACAGCGGCCTCCAAGGAGCTGGCAATGACCGTGCTGGAAGCCGAGCCGGCTGGCGAGAGCGAATTGATGGATTCCCTAGCCGCCCTGGAGCGATCTGCCCCCCAGGGGGTGGCGGGTCCGGTGCCGGATTCGGCTCTGGAGTGGCTCGTAGGCGGAAACAACGGCGCAGGCTCTTCGTGGCCTTGAGAACGGACGGGCAGGAGAACTCATGGTCGGACATTCCGACATAGCGGACGAAGCTGGCCTCGTCATCCGACTCGGCTCGAGCGACGAACCGACCCCGTCGTTCGAATCCGCTGCTCCGTCAGGACCAGTGCGGGTCCGCATCCTGTGGCCGGCGCTCGGGTTCCCGGCCACGATAGCACCCCGGCCCCAAGCCACCGCCGGCAATCCGTTCAAGCTAAGCGATGCCACCCACTGTATCACGGTTTTGCTCCTGTCCGACCGTCCCTATCTTCCCAAAGAGGAAGTCGCGCGCGCTCTGCGGTATGTGCCCTGGTCTGGCCAGGGCCGGCGCAACCTTCCAGCCGGTTTGGGGCGGAGCTTCGCGGCGGACGAGATCGAGGTCCTGGATGACGCCAGAAAGCCGGGCCTCGCACTGCCCGACAGCAAGGACTCCTTCGGCGAGCTCATTCCGTTCGGAGGCGATGCCGACGGCGAACGGTCAGTGGTTGTCATCCTCGCGAAACGGGTCCGCGACTTTTACAGCGCGGCGGGTCTCCGCCACCTTCACGAGATCCGGATCAGCGAGCAGGCGTCCGCCCGTCTGGCGGATGGCGCCTACCATCTGTTCTGGAACAACCAAGCCATCGGCGAGGACATGCCTTCCGACGAGATGAGGCTGCTGCTGGAGCAGTTCGCTCGGCCGCGGCGCTCGAAGCTGGGCGAGCTATGGACCAAACGAGGCAAGGAGCTGCTGGACGAGTACGAATACGAGTACCGGCCGCTACACCCCTGGTCCGGCCAGGGTGTCAAGGGAAAGCGGACTGAGATTCTCCATCCGCTCTTCGTGGACCGGCGACGGTCGGAGCGGCTGCGGGTAGGGCATATCACCGACACTCACGTGTGCGTGCGGGCGGATGTCTACGAGCAGAATCTCGCGCGGGAGGGAATCAAGGCGCAGTACAACAACTGGAACACCAGCTTCCGCAAGGCCTACGAGGGCGCCAAACGGGACAGCGACGTCATCCTGCTCACGGGCGACCTGATCGACTACGGCCGAGGCCATTGGGGCCGTGAGGCGATCGGCCGCCTGGAGGAGGACAGCCTCTATCATGAGGACCGCAATTGGTTCCTGTTTCATGACCTCCTCGCATCCAGCGACGCCTATCGCGTGCCAGTATATACCAGCCTCGGCAATCACGACTGGCGGATCAATCCCTACCCTCCGTTCGCCGTGGCCGGCGCGCCCGAGCCGAAGCTCCTGATCCACGACCACGCCCGCTACTCGACCGAGGAGCAGCGGCGGATCCTGGCGCTGGCGCACGGTCACGGCTTCAGCCGCAAGTTCTCCTATCGGGCAACCGCCGAGAGCAAGGCGCAGCTCATCCTGGAGGAGCCCGGATCCGCTCTCAAGGCGCTGAGCAAGCTGCTGACTCAGACCCGGACCTTGGACGAGCCAGGCAGCCCGACGGAGACCACTGTCGAGTCGGTGGCCTGGTACCTGTTGGTCATCAACCCATTCTTCGACTACGCCTTCGCCCTGCCCACCCGGCATCAGGTGCTCATGCTCGATTGGGCGGAAGACGAGGATGTGCTCTTCCCGGTGGTCGCCCATGGCAAGGAGTGGCCCTACATGCTGTGGCAGCTTGAGACCGCCTCGGCGCCAGGGCCAAAGGCCAAGCGCTGTCTCACGCCGCTGCAGCAGCGCCTGGTGAAGCATCTCGTTGAAGCACCCGGCAGCGCCAAGCTGATTGGCATGCACGCTCCGCCGATCGGCCCCTATTCGGATTGGCTCGACCCCGACATGCTCGCGGGTCGAAAGATATATACCAACCTGAAGGACGCCCGTGGCCCGACGACCTTCGCCACCCGGAAGCCCGACGGAACGATCGAGCCCTGGAAGGGCCATCCTATCTTCGCCATCAGACCCAGGAGCGGTGAGGCCGGCATGGAAGCGGATTACGGGTCATTCGCCCGGGAGCGCGCTTGGTTCATCGAGCAGGTCGCCGACCCCAAGCGGGGTGTGCGGGCCATTCTGTCCGGCCATATCCATCGCAATGGTCTGTATGCGGTGCAAGTCGCTGGCAAGGAGCGGGGCGCGGTGCTGGCCGGCGAGATGCTGGTGCGCCAGGTCGTCCCGCCCGCGGTCAGCGGGGCCAAGCCACCCGCGATCGTACGTACGCCCAATGCGTTCATCGGTCCGCTCTACGTCAACACCACCAGCGCGGGTCCCCGCGGGAATGACAAGAGTCGCGAACCGACCGACGCTGAACGGAAGACTGGGGGCCTGAGCCTCGATCCAGGCTACACCCGTCTTGATCTCTCGGCAGATGGGACCATTCAGCTTGTCGAATTTCGTTCGGCACTCGCTGCCGCTTCCCCAAAACCGGCCGGACGCGAGCGGGTGCTGGAGAGCATTCTCGACGAGATCGGTTTCGACCGGTCCAGCTCAGAGAAGCGCGAGCCCTTTGAAACCGCGCAGGTTAAGGACAATGAGCAATTCGCGTCTTCGCTCGACGAGCAGCTCGCGGGTCTCGCCGAACTCGTGATGAGCGCACCGGCCAGAGGATCCGAATGGACGCAAGGCCCAATGGCCGTCGCTGCGTCCACGGATCCTGCAGAGGAGAACCCGATGGAAGGAGCGCTGACACAGTGGGGTCACGAGGCGTCTTTCGAGAATGAGATGGCGCTGCTCGAGAGTGGAGGCCAGACCGGCCACCGCATCCTTCCAGGCGAGCCGGTGACGTGGTCTGGGGAAACGCTGGAGTTCGGGGCGGACCTTGAGCGTGATGAAGACCTGGAGTTCGGGGAAGCGGACGCTGAGGGCTACCAGGAAAGTGCGCTCGATTCGGTGCTCATGGATCTGGCAGAGCGCGTTATGTCGGGCGGTGCGGCGACTGTGCAGGAGAAAACAACCTGGACCCGGTGCTTTGATGCGGCAGATATTGCGAACGTCCTGACTGTATACGTGGACAACGCTGCCGCGGCCGGTGCCAACGCGGGCGACCGCTGCAGCTGCATCGTGATGTTGAATGTCGCCCTCGGCCGACTCCTGCCGCTTGGGCTCAAGCAGAGCCGTGCGCGCGGGACGAGCGATCGCCGCGTGCAGATGGCTGCGCTCACGACCGAGAGCATTGAGCAGGCGATGCAGCAGCTCCAACAGAAGGGATTCGCCACGTCGCCCTTCACGCACGACTTCCTTGACAAGCGTGATCGCACTGCGGGAACGCTTAAGCCGGTGCAGCTCAAAAGCAGCCTCCGTGGTGCGGTGCTGAAATTGTCGGAGCCTGGTGGCTGCTGGTACGCATACGGCCTGTCGATCATGGACGGCTACCACAGCGCACTCCTGCTGGTAGACCGGCAGGAGGCGACGCCCAAGATCTATTGGCTGGATCAATTCTCCAGTGGGCTTGACGTGGTCGTCACGGACAGCCTCGACCAGCGGGTGACCGACAAAACCCAGGCCTGGTGGCAATCAGTGATGGACACCAAGGGCAAGGGATATTCGACGATGCTGCGGGTGTGGCCGCTTCGGAAGCCGCACTCTCTGTGATCATCGCAAACCGGACGCGCCGCCAGAGAGCGCCCAGCTGTCGATCCGCATGAATTCAAAGTCGCGGGCTTTGAAAATCAAACCGTGCTCTGCAGGCCGTCCTTGAGAAGGCCGGCGTCAGCTTCACCTAGTTGCAAGAGCGGCAAAGGCCGTCGCCTATGGTGGCAGTGACTGGCCGTCTGCCCCACCTTGGTGAGCTGAGCTTAATGCGCTGCAACCTGTTACTCTGCCTGCGGGTTAGTTCAGAGCTGAGGGGCCGGAGAGTGTCTCATGGCACAGGCGGTGGATCATCGCAGCAACTGGCTCTTGGCGGCCCTGGAGCCCGACGATCTAGCTGTAGTAGTCGGCATTTGATCTGACATTCAGCGTCAGAGAGTGATCGGGTTGAGCCTGTCCGGCAGGATCAGGC
>NZ_JAFEMD010000106.1 GCF_016892765.1 Microvirga arvi | reverse complement strand
GATGAACTGCCAGATAATGCGGGTCATCTCGTCGCCGTCGAGTTCGACGACCGGATTGGCAACCTTGATCTTCGCCATGATCTCACCTTGCGCTTGAAGTGCTGGAACGATCCTGCCCTGCGGCAGGCTGTTGCGGCGGCTATAGCGCGGTTGAGGCCAGGGGGGAAGGTGGGGGCAGCAAAGGAATTCAGCCCTGTCCCGCCCGTTGCGGCATTTTCCGGGTCTCGGTGCAGAGCGCCGCGCTGAAGAGCGAGTTCACGGTGGCCGCCTTGCTTCGGATCGTCTCCGGGATCTTAGGGCTTTTGACCAGCGCGGCGGTGGCCTTGAGGAGGGTCCTGTCGCAGGGGCAGGCCCCGCGTCCGACCTGCTCGTAGCAGAGATCGTGGGCGCGGCACGCAGCATCGAGGGCGTCAACGGGGGAGGCCCGGTTCGCGTCGCCCGCGCCGCACCAGTTGCCATGGAAGAGAGGTGCCGCTGCCTGGGGAAAACCGCTCGGCCCGGATATGGACGCGGCGTGTCCGGCCGACAGGGGAATCAGGCACATCGCAGCCGTCATGGAACGCAAACAGGGCAACGCGCGACCTCGCAGAGTGACAGGGAGTTGTGATGCTCTAACGTAAAGCAT
Source organism: Microvirga arvi (assembly GCF_016892765.1). Taxonomy (GTDB): domain Bacteria; phylum Pseudomonadota; class Alphaproteobacteria; order Rhizobiales; family Beijerinckiaceae; genus Microvirga; species Microvirga arvi. The sequence goes on along the minus strand of NZ_JAFEMD010000106.1, from coordinate 8,979 downwards.
GCAGGAAATAAGAGATGGCCGTGGGTGCAAGTTCCGCAGAAAGGGAAAATTCACCGCTGCGTGTGCTGCCGCACGGAAAGCCAAGCTTAACCGTAGTTCAGATCCGTCCGTTACGACATCTTCCCGAGGGGCATGAGGCGCAGAGCCAAGCCAGCGGAGCTGTCGGAAACATCGTTTAACCATGAAGGGGAGCTGACATGCGTCTTGCAATCATTCTCGGAGCGGCGGCCTTGGTTCTGGCCGGCTGCCAGACGGCCGAGCAATCCATGGACAATGCCGAATCCGTCTGCCGTGAGACCGGGCTGAAGCCCGGGACCGCCACCTATACCCGCTGCGTGAACGCCGGCTATCGGAACAACGTGGCTCAGTCGAACGCCGCCGCCAACCAGGCCGCAGCAGGTGCGGCCGTCGGCGTGGTCGGCGGCGCCGTGCTCGGTGCGGCGGTCGCCCGCCCGCATTATTATTGCGGCTGGGGCTGCTGGTAAGCGCTTCGCTTGAAGCGTCAGTCGGGAAACGCGCCGGCCTCCTCGATGAATGTCGGGGAGGCCTTTTCTTTGCCTGCGCTCAACGATGCGCCAGCCAGGAGTTGCCAAGAGTTGGAGCATCGGATGGATCCCAAAAGCGGATTCCACTTTTGGGTCCGATGCTCTGGTCGGAAAACTGTTTTTGGCTGTATGGGAGAGCATCTGCCATCCAAGAGCATTCATACGATCCATGACCCGACCCATCATCATCCTCGTGGAACCGCAGCTCGCCGAAAACATCGGCATGGTCGCCCGGGCCATGGCCAATTTCGGTCTGTCGGAATTGCGTCTGGTGTCGCCGCGCAACGGCTGGCCCAAGAAGGGGGCTCATTCGGCGGCGTCGGGCGCGACCCACGTGCTGGAAGGCGCAAGGCTCTACGACACGGTCCGCGAAGCCATCGCCGATCTCAACTTCGTCTTCGCCACGACGGCGCGCGAGCGGGGGCAGATGAAGCGGGTTTTCGCGCCCGACGCCGCCATGCAGGAGGCGCAGCAGCGGCTCGGGGCCGGGCAGGGCGTCGGCATCCTGTTCGGACGGGAGCGCACCGGGCTCGAGAACGACGAGGTCTCGCTGGCGGACGCCATCATCACCTTCCCGGTCGATCCGAAATTCTCGTCCCTCAACCTGGCGCAGGCCGTCCTTCTCGTCTCGTACGAGTGGTACAAGCTCGCCACCGGCGGCGCGCTGCCCTTCGAGGGCGGTCCTCAATCTCCTCCGGCGCCGCGCGAGATGGTGATCTCGTTCTTCGACTACATCGAGGACGAGCTCGACGCGGTGAACTTCTATCCCGAGGACAAGAAGCCGATCATGACCCGCAACATGCGGGACATCTTCCATCGCCTCGCCATGACCGAGCAGGAGGTGCGCACCCTGCGCGGGGCGATTCGTGCCCTTGCGGAAGGACGCAGGTTGAGAAAACCTTAAGCAAATCGTGGCTTTATCATCGTCGGGCGCTATTTGCCCGCTTGTGAACCGAGTTCGAGACGACGATGCGCCGCTCCCTGCTGCCTGTTCTGGTCCTTGGCGTCTCGCTTGCCGCTCCATGGGCCTTCGCGGCGACACCGCCACAGCAGCCCGAGCAGGGGGCTGGCGGGCGCGACTACAAGGTGACTGACGTCGTCAAGCGTGCGGTCGGCACGGCAAGCGCCGGAACCTTCGTCTTCCATGGCAGCGATGCGCCTGCGAAGCCCCGCCCGGTGGTGATCTTTCTCCATTCCTGGGGCGCCGTGAATCCGGCGCTCTACGGCGGCTGGATCGATCATCTCGCCCGCAAGGGCCATCTCGTGCTCTTCCCGCGCTTCCAGGAGGTGAACCGGTCCCGCCCTGCCGATGCCACCGCCCTGGCCGAGACCCTGATCGAGAGCGCCCTGGCGGCGCTGGCAGACGATCCGAATGCCAAGCCGGACAGGGAGCGTGTCGCCCTCATCGGCCATTCGGCGGGCGTGCCGATCGCGCTCAACCTCGCGGCCGGCGTCAGTGCCGGAAAGGTGCCGGCGCCGAAGCTGATCTTCGGCCTGATGCCGGGCGGCATCGCCTCCGACGAGAAGGAGCGCGGCATCCTCCTGCGCGACCTCTCGACCATCGACCCGCAGACCCTGATCATCAGCATGAGCGGCGATCGGGACTATCTGCCGAGCGACCGCGCCTCGCGGCTCATCCTGCAGCAGGCGAGCGCCGTTCCGGCCAGCCGAAAGCTGTTCATGCGCGCGGCCTCCGACGACCATGGATTTCCGGCACTGACGGCGACGCTGGCCTCCCCAGGGTCACCGAAGGCCGATTACGATGCCGCCGCCATCAAGCTGCCGCCCGATCCGCCGCGCGACCCGAAACAGAAGAACACGTGGCGCTGGAGCGCCGACATGGCGCTCTCCGGCCCTCAGACCATCCTGACCCAGCAGCTCGGCAACAACGTCACCGACACCCTCGACTATCTCGCCTACTGGAAGACCTTCGACATCGCCGCTGAGGCGGCATTCGCCGGCAAGGACGCCGCTGCACTCGCGCGCGATCCGAAATTCGTCGACATGGGCAGCTGGAGCGACGGCTGGCCCGTCAAGCGGCTCTCGGCACAGATTTCGAAGGTTGAGGGGCAGGAGAAGAAAGAGGAGCCCGGACCCCGCCGCAGGTTGAACATGGCGCCTCCGGAAACCAAGCAGGGATTATAGGACTTCATTGGTCAGTTGCGTTCGTAAGGGTTTGTCATGCGTGTCGATCTTCTGGCAGGGGCGACCTATAATCCTGCCGTCATGCCGTCTCCCGTCCCCACCATCCTCGTCTTCGATTCCGGCCTCGGCGGCCTCACGGTTTTCTCGGAGGTCCTGAAGGTCCGTCCCGATGCCCGCTATGTCTATGCGGCCGACGATGCGGGCTTTCCCTACGGGCGCTTGAGCGAGGCTGTTCTGGCCGAGCGTGTGGTGACCGTCATGGAGCGGCTGATCGGCCTGCACGATCCGGACCTCGTGGTGGTCGCCTGCAACACGGCCTCGACCGTCGTCCTGCCGCATCTCAGGGAGCGCTTCTCCATTCCCTTCGTCGGCACCGTTCCGGCGATCAAGCCGGCCGCACAAACGACGCAGACGGGATATGTCACGGTTCTCGCCACCCCCGGCACCGTGGCGCGGGACTATACCCGCGATCTCATCGAGGCCTATGCGGCGGGCTGCAAGGTCAACCTTGTGGGCTCGCGCCGTCTCGCGGGCATTGCCGAGGCTGAGCTCGCGGGCTCTCCCGTCCCGGATGAAGAGCTTGTGGCTGAGATGCAGCCCTGCTTCGTCCAGGACGAAGGGGGGAGGACCGATGTTGTGGCTCTTGCCTGCACCCATTACCCGCTGCTCCTCCCGCGCCTCCAGGCCCTGGCACCCTGGCCGGTGACCTGGATCGACCCGGCCCCGGCCATCGCCCGCCGCGTGACGCAGCTGATCGGCCAGCCGGTGCCGGGCCATGAGGCGGACGAGAACGAGACCATGGCCGTGTTCACCAGCGGTGCCGGGATCAGCGCCGCCCTGCGGGGAGCCTTGCAGGACAAGGGCCTTCCGGTGGTGGCTGTCGAGGACATGCCGCTGCTCGTTGGGTAGCCGCAGCTCGTCATCCCGGACGGCGTAGCCGATCCGGGATCGTTCTCAAGATAAAACACTGTCATTCCGGGGCCGCGAAGCGGAGCCTGACCCGAAGGGCCGCGCCAAAGGCGTGGAAATCCATAAACACAGGTCTTGCAGAACTCGGGGCCGCCAGCGGTTGATGGCTTCCCGCCTGCGCGGGAATGACAGCGTTGAGGTTCCCCCGCTCCATCTTGCATACGATCCCGGATCTTCGCTGCTCTTCGTCCGGGATGACCAGAGGCTGATTGACTTTCCCGCATTTTCCGCCTAAATGCCCCTCGTTCACGCGGTCCTCCTGGGCCGCGTAACTTTTTACGCTCCCGTGGCCCGGCTCTCAGCCGGCCTGTCGTCCCTTCGGGGAAGAGGAGGGCGCGTTCCTCGCAAATTCGACAACAAAGAGGAACAGCGATGTCGAAGCGCATTCAGGCCAAGCACAAGCTTGACCGCCGTATGGGTCAGAATATCTGGGGCCGCCCGAAGAGCCCTGTGAACCGCCGCGAATATGGCCCCGGCCAGCACGGCCAGCGCCGCAAGGGCAAGATGTCCGACTTCGGCACGCAGCTGCGCGCCAAGCAGAAGCTCAAGGGCTACTACGCCAACATCACCGAGAAGCAGTTCCGCCGCTATTACGCGGAGGCGATCCGCCAGAAGGGCGATTCCGGTGAGAACCTGGTCGGCCTGCTCGAGCGCCGTCTCGACGCGGTCGTGTACCGCGCCAAGTTCGTCGCGACCCCCTTCGCCGCCCGTCAGTTCGTCAACCATGGTCACGTGAAGGTCAACGGCCGCCGCGTGAACATCCCGAGCTACCTCGTGAAGCCGGGCGACGTGATCGAGGTGAAGGACAAGTCGAAGCAGCTCGAGGTCGTCGTGGTGGCGAGCCAGCTCGCCGAGCGCGATGTGCCGGACTACATCGAGGTCGATCATTCCAAGATGACGGCCCGCGTGACGCGCATCCCGACCCTGTCGGAAGTGCCGTACCCGGTCCAGATGGAACCGAACCTCGTGATCGAGTTCTATTCGCGCTAATCTGCGAGTAGTCGATTTCGAAAACAGGAAGGCCGCCCCTTGGGCGGCCTTTTTGCTGTTGTGGATCGTTACTGCTGAACAGGGCCCCGGTGCCCGCCCGGGCCCATGCGGCCATGGTCCATCATGCCCATGCGGTGATGGTCACGGCCATGGCCGCGACGTCCGCCGCGTTCTTGCCAGCTTGGACCATCGTTGTTGACGGCCTCACGCAGGAGGCGAGGGGCGATCCGCTTCTGGTCCTCGCTGAAGGTGTCCCAGAGAGGACGAAGAGCGGTTGTCACGGCCGCCGAGCGCTGAGCGCGCTCCGTCGCCAGGTTGCTGCGCTGCTCGAGGCGCTGCATGAAGTCCATGGACCGGCGCTGATCGCGATCGGGCCGCTGCTCCATGCGGGTGAAGCGCTCAGCTGCAGCTGAGCGGATGGCGGTCTCCGCGGGCGTCCAGAGACGCTCCTGATCGGGGGTAAGCTTGAGCCCGGCCTTGATCGAGGCGATGCGGGCGTCGACGAGGCGCGTGAATTCGTCCTGACTCAGACGCGGACGGCGATCCTGCCGTCCCTGATCCTGAGAGGCCGCCGGTGCATCCGGTGCAGGCGTCTGCTGGGCCATGGCATAGGTGCTGGAGCCGGCCAGTAGGGCTGCAAGAGCAAGCGTGGCGATTGTCTTCATGCGGATATCCTCCGTGGTGACGATAAGGATAAGATTGCTCCTATCCTGCTCTCGCTCCCATGACTGCCGCATGAACTTTTTGTCATGTGAAATTCCGCTGTCATTCCGGGGCCGCGCAGCGGAGCCCGGAATGACAATGGTGAGGGAGAGGCGCGGCCTCAAAGCCTCTTCAAAAACCCCGCAAACCGCATGAGCCCTTCGGGCCAGGGGCCGTGGCCGCTTTCCGTGTTGAGGTGGCCGGCATCGCCCGCATCGACGATGGCCGAGCCCCAGGAATAGGCGATGTCCTCCGCCTTCGCGTAATCGCAATGCGGGTCGGTTCGGCTGGCGACGAGCACTGAGGGGAAGGGGAAGGGATCGCGCGGGATCGGCGCGAAGGCGCGGTCGATGGCGGGAATGAAGTCTGTTCGCTCCACATCGGGCAGGCTGACCAGGAAGGCGCCCTGGACCTTTCCGTCCCGAAGGAGAGGAGCCGCATGGGCGATGGCGAGCACGCCGAGGCTGTGGCCGACCAGCACGACCGGCTTCTTGGCGCGCTTGACGTCCTGGGCGATGCGCTCCACCCAGGCGTCCTTGTCGGGGGCGTCCCAGTTTTCCTGCTCGACCCGCCACGCGGTCGAGAGTTGGCGCTCCCACCGGCTCTGCCAATGGTCGATGCCGGAGTTTTCATGGCCTGGAACGATGAGGATGTCGCAATCGGAGGTTTTCATGACCCGGAGATAAAGGCCCGGTCAGGTCCGTTCAAGCGCTCCTCTTCAACTCCATATTCTGCTCCGCCTCCTTCAGGGCGGCCTCCCGCTCCGCGATGTAATCGCGGGTCAGGGGCACCATGTGGTTGCGCCGGGCGAACTGGATCTGGAACACCACCGCATCCTGCCAGCGGAAAGCGGATTCCGACATGGCGAGGTAGCATTCCCACATCCGGCAGAAGCGCTCGTCGTAGAGGCGCAGGACCTCCTCGCGTTGGGCCAGGAAGCGCTCGCGCCAGGCCTGCAGGGTCAAGGCGTAGTGCAGGCGCAGGATCTCGATGTCGGTCACGATCAGGCCCGCCCGCTCGATAGCCGGCATCATCTCCGACAGCACGGGCAGGTGACCGCCTGGGAAGATGTACTTGGTGATCCAGGGATTGGTCGGATAGGGCGTGCCGGAACGCCCGATGGTGTGAAGGAGCATGACCCCATCCTCCTTCAGGAGCTTCCGGCAGGTCTGGAAATACTCGTCGTAAGAGGTTGGGCCCACATGCTCGAACATGCCCACCGAGACGATGCGGTCGAAGGTGCCCGTGGTGGAGCGGTAATCCTGCAGCTCGAAACGGACCCGGTCAAGCAGGCCCGCTCCGCCCGCCCTCCGGCGCGAGACCTCGAGCTGCTCCTCCGAGAGCGTGATGCCCTTCACCGAGCCTGCTCCCGCCACCTGAGCCAGATAAAGCCCCATGCCGCCCCAGCCCGAGCCGATGTCGAGCACACTATGGCCCCGGTCCACCATCAGCTTGGCCGCGATGTGCCGCTTTTTGGCCGCTTGGGCCTCCTCGAGACTGGCGCCCGGATGGTCGAAATAGGCGCAGGAATACTGGCGGTCGCTATCGAGGAAGAGGGCGTAGAGACGGCCGTCCAGGTCGTAATGATGAGCGACGTTGCGCTTGGCCTTCGCCGCGTCGTTCTCGGCCTTGCGCATCATCCAATGCCGGATCTTGCGCAGGCGCTGGAGCGGCAGTTCGTCCAATTGGCCGTGATTGTCCTGGAGGAGGAGCTGGAGCAGGTCGAGGATCGTGCCCTGCTCGATGACGAGGCGTCCATCCGTAAACAGTTCGCCGAGCCTCAGTTCGGGATGGAGGCAAAGGGCCATCTGGGCTGCGGCATCCGTAAAGCGGATCGAGACGCGGGGCTCGGTTCCGTCCCCGAAGGTGAAGTGTTCACCTTCGGCCGTGGTCATTTCCAGAGTGCCGTGTTTCACGGCCCGCGTGAAAGCAAGAGAGAGAATCTTCTCCGACAGCATGGCAGCAATTCCCGCGCCATTGATCTCCTGAGGCGGAAATTGTTGCTTATTCCGGAAAGTATTGCCAGCCTTTCAGCTATGCGCCGCTGGCGCCGAAGACCCGCGCAAAGATCGTATCCACATGCTTGAAGTGGTAGCCGAGGTCGAAGCAGGTCTCGATCTCGTCCGCCGACAGATATTGCGTCACGTCGGCGTCGCTCTTCAGCAGGGTCAGGAAATCGCCCTCGCTGCGCCAGACCGGCATGGCGTTGCGCTGGACGAGCCGGTAGGCGTCCTCGCGGGACGCGCCCTTTTGGGTGAGCGCCAGCAGGACCCGCTGCGAGTGGACGAGGCCGCCGAGGCGGTCCAGGTTCTTCTGCATGTTCTCCGGATAGACCACCAGCTTGTCGATGACGCCGGTGAGCCGCGCCAGGGCGAAGTCCAGGGTCACGGTGGCGTCGGGCCCGATCATGCGCTCGACGGAGGAATGGGAGATGTCCCGCTCGTGCCAGAGCGCTACGTTCTCCATGGCCGGCATCGCATAGGCGCGCACCATGCGGGCGAGGCCCGTCAGGTTCTCGGTGAGAACCGGGTTGCGCTTGTGCGGCATGGCGGACGAGCCCTTCTGGCCGGCCGAGAAGAACTCCTCGGCCTCCAGCACCTCGCTGCGCTGCAGGTGGCGCACTTCCGTCGCCAGGCGCTCGATGGAGGAGGCGATCACGCCGAGCGTGGCGAAGTACATGGCATGCCGGTCGCGGGGGATGACCTGGGTCGAGACGGGCTCGACCTGGAGGCCCATCTGCTCGGCCACGTATTCCTCAACGGAAGGATCAATGTTGGCGAAGGTGCCGACGGCGCCCGAGATGGCGCAGGTGGAGATCTCCCGCTGTGCCTCGATCAGGCGCAGCTTGCAGCGCTCGAACTCCGCATAGGCCTGAGCGAGCTTGAGGCCGAAGGTGGTAGGCTCGGCATGAATGCCGTGCGAGCGGCCGATGGTCGGCGTCATCTTGTGCTCGAAGGCCCGGCGCCTGATGGCGGCGAGCAGCTCGTCCATGTCACGCAACAGGATATCGGTAGCGCGGGCGAGCTGTACGTTGAAGGTGGTGTCGAGCACGTCCGACGACGTCATGCCCTGGTGGACGAAGCGGGCCTCTGGACCGACGATCTCGGCGAGATGCGTGAGGAAGGCGATGACGTCGTGCTTGACCTCGCGTTCGATGGCGTCGATCCGCTCCACGTCGAAGGTGGCCTTGGAGCCCTTCTCCCAGACCGTCTCCGCCGCTTGCCTAGGCACCACGCCGAGATTGGCGAGCGCCGTCGTGGCATGGGCCTCGATCTCGAACCAGATGCGGAATTTGGTTTCGGGCGACCAGATGGCCACCATCTCGGGGCGGCTGTAACGGGGGACCATTAAAACACTCCTTGGCTTGGTTCGCGACGTTCACTCAAGTTGTTCAAAACGTTGGTGAAACCGTGCGTAGACGTTGTTGGATGGAACGGTCTGGGAACGGTCCCGAGACGTTTCCGTGATGGCTATTTGATGGCTGGCGGAAAGGCAAGGATGGAGCATCCTCAGCGTATGGATGCGCCATCCTCGAAATCTCCGTAAGTGTCTGAAGCATTATGGGTTCTCTCGCTGATCAGCAAAAACACCCGCCTACCGTCAATTCCAGCTTTGAAATCAGGGTGTT
>NZ_JAFEMD010000105.1 GCF_016892765.1 Microvirga arvi | reverse complement strand
CTGGCTGCCGTAAACACCTCGTAGCCTGCATCCGCCAAGGCTTCAGCCGCAATCTCGCCGATGATCAACTCGTCCTCGACGACGAGAACACGCTGGCACAGGGTCTTCGGGGCTGATGTCTTCGCCGGCTCAAGGCAGGTCCACGGGGACAGGATCGGTGTCATGTACGCAACCTCACTCAACACATCCGCGTGGTTAACGGCCGGTTGTGGCAGGCGTTCAGGACACGATCCGATAAGTACCGTTATGGTTAGCAAATCGTTAAGGGCTGATCCGGTGTTCCTGATCAGCGGGCACCAGGCCAGATATCTGACTGTGCATCTTCAGATGGATGTGCGTTCGGTCTGGAAGGGAAGAGAACCCGACCAAGTCCAGCGATGAGAGGGATTACAGCTGTCTGCCATGCCACTCTTTTGTCGCACCCGGCCCCGCGAGCGGCTTGGTGTAGACCAGACGCCTGTGCCAAGGGCACCAGCTCGATCCATCCTGCGTCTCGGCTCCGCAGAAGAGGGCTTCTGACCGATCATCTGAGACGATGAAGCGGCATTGCCGTGCCCGGAGCTTGAACAGGGTTGTTCGGGTTCGCGGTGACGGCTCACTGATCTCAGGCATAGTTCTCACACCCCGTGCACTGATCTGAGAGCAACACGATGAGAGCTGGTGAGAGTTCCAGAGCCACGTGAGCAATCAACAGCTTGATCGGGATATCTGAGCGTGGCTCTAGTGGCGCTCCAGCTCAGCAGGACCAACTGCTAAGCTGACATTTATCCTCCTGAGACCCCAGCTACCTTAGCCTGGCAGGCTGCCGGCGCCTGAGCGAGGGACTCAGCTGCTGGTTCGGATCGCAGCTTTGATCTGGTCCAGTCCCTCTGAGGTGAGAGCATCGATCCTCAGGATCGGGTGCCCTCCGGAGGAGTGACGCTGGGAGAATGCAAGGCGGACGTAGCCACCGTCGTGAAGAGGCAGGAAAAAGATCCCGTCGGACTCCTCCTTCAGGAAGCAGCGGAGGCCGATATAGAAGCTCTCCTCGTAGCCCCTTACGGCCCGACGAATGGCGGGATGAACGACAAGGGTGATGCTCTTGCTCTCGCAGACCTCTTCGACACTCTCGAAACTCAACACGGCTGAACCTCGCTGTCCGGGCGGCCAGTCGGCCGCTACCTTGGGTCAACGCCGTGCATACGGGCGCTGTTCGCTCCAAGCTCAGCTTATCAACTAAGGGATAAGCTTGCCTCTCCAGAAGCATTGAGCTATCACCTCGCCTTAGCACTCCCATGCGTCGAGTGCTAATCGTGCCGCTCGGCGCAGACGAGTGCCTCCCATTCTAAGACCTAGGAGGCACACATGACCTTTCGCCCACTGCACGACCGCGTCGTCGTCCGCCGCATCGAAGCCGAAGAGAAGACGGCCGGCGGCATCATCATTCCGGACACCGCCAAGGAGAAGCCGCAAGAGGGCGAAATCGTCGCCGTCGGCCCCGGCGCCCGTGACGAGAGCGGCAAGGTCGTCGCCCTCGACGTGAAGGCCGGCGACCGCGTGCTCTTCGGCAAGTGGTCCGGCACCGAGGTGCGTATCGATGGCCAGGATCTCCTGATCATGAAGGAATCCGACATCATGGGCGTGATCGAACAGTTCGCCGCGGCTCAGAAGGCTGCTTAAAACAGCCCAGCCTGACTAGGTTAGAACAAACAGGAGTTCAGCTCATGGCTGCCAAAGACGTAAAATTCTCCTCTGACGCTCGCGATCGCATGCTGCGCGGCGTCGACATCCTCGCCAACGCTGTGAAGGTCACGCTCGGCCCGAAGGGCCGCAATGTGGTGTTGGAAAAGAGCTTCGGCGCGCCGCGCATCACCAAGGACGGCGTCACCGTCGCCAAGGAGATCGAGCTCTCCGACAAGTTCGAGAACATGGGCGCCCAGATGGTGCGCGAAGTGGCCTCGAAGGCGAGCGATGTGGCGGGTGACGGCACTACGACGGCCACCGTTCTGGCCCAAGCCATCGTCCGCGAGGGCGCCAAGGCTGTGGCCGCCGGCATGAACCCCATGGACCTCAAGCGCGGCATCGACCTCGCTGTGGCTGAAGCCGTGAAGGACATCCAGGCTCGTGCCAAGAAGGTCGCCTCGTCCGAGGAGATCGCCCAGGTCGGCACCATCTCGGCCAATGGTGATGCCTCCATCGGCGAGATGATCGCTCAGGCCATGCAGAAGGTCGGCAATGAGGGCGTGATCACGGTTGAAGAGGCTAAGACCGCCGAGACCGAGCTCGATGTGGTCGAGGGCATGCAGTTCGACCGCGGTTACCTTTCGCCGTACTTCATCACCAACGCCGAGAAGATGATCGCGGAACTCGAGGATCCCTACATTCTCATCCACGAGAAGAAGCTCTCGTCGCTGCAGTCGCTGCTGCCGATCCTCGAGGCGGTGGTGCAGACCAGCAAGCCCCTACTGATTGTAGCGGAAGATATCGAGGGCGAGGCTCTGGCCACCCTGGTGGTCAACAAGCTGCGTGGCGGCCTGAAGATCGCGGCCGTCAAGGCGCCGGGCTTCGGCGATCGCCGCAAGGCCATGCTCGAGGACATCGCGATCCTGACCGCCGGTCAGACGATCTCTGAGGATCTCGGCATCAAGCTCGAGAACGTCACCCTCGACATGCTCGGCCGCGCCAAGCGCATTCGCATCGACAAGGAGAGCACCACCATTATCGATGGCGCCGGTGCTAAGGACGCGATTGAGGCTCGTGTGGCGCAGATCAAGGCGCAAATCGAGGAGACCACCTCGGACTACGACCGTGAGAAGCTCCAGGAGCGTCTCGCCAAGTTGGCCGGCGGCGTCGCGGTGATCCGCGTCGGCGGCTCGACCGAGATCGAGGTGAAGGAGAAGAAGGACCGCGTGGATGACGCGATGCATGCCACGCGCGCGGCAGTCGAGGAGGGCATCGTTCCCGGCGGCGGCACGGCTCTGCTGCGCGCCAAGGCTGCGGTTGCCAAGCTCACCAGCGACAACCCGGACGTGAAGTCGGGCATCAACATCGTCCTGCGCGCTCTTGAGGCTCCGATCCGTCAGATCGCCGAGAACGCCGGCGTCGAAGGATCGACGGTGGTGGGCAAGATCAACGACAACACGAAGTCCGACACCTACGGCTTCAACGCTCAGACCGAAGAGTTCGTGGACCTGCTCCAGGCCGGTATCGTCGACCCAGCCAAGGTCGTCCGCACGGCTCTTCAGAATGCAGCGTCGGTGGCTGGCCTGCTCGTCACCACCGAAGCCATGGTGGCTGAGACACCGAAGAACGACGCTGCCCCGGCCATGCCAGGTGGCGGCATGGGCGGCGGCATGGGTGGCATGGGCGGCTTCTAAGCCCTGCCTTCAACGTACTATGCGAAGAGCCCCGGAGCGATCCGGGGCTTTTTCATTTGGGTCTGACTGCGTGGCGTCAATCGCTAGGAATGTGTTGCGCTCATTCTTTGTAAACAGATTCGAGCAGACGATGCGCCTAGTGTTTTCAAGTCATGTTCTTCCACAGGTGCTTTCATGAAGAATGCTCGACGCTTCCTCGTTTCTCCATGCATCGCTCGCCTTATTTCCCGAGAACGAGGGGTCGACCGTCAGGTCGTGGAGGGTTATCTCTCGTCCCAGCCCGGCAAGGACCAACTGATCCGGCTGGAGGCGGATCAAGCTCACTTTGTCCTGTCAGGGCAGGATCCAGAAGGGAACTTGGTGGAAAAGCTAGCGCCGCTTCCACGAGAACATTCCGAAGCGTTGTTTGGTCTCTGCGTTGGGCAGATCTCCTACGACCGCCTCCATCTGCTTCCCCGAGCTGGCCTGAGCCATACGATACAGCTTGACCGCGTCGTGTATCCCGGCAGCCTGGATCTCATCACAGTCGAGTTTGACAATGGTCCGCAGGCACAAGCCTTCGAGGTCCCAACTTGGTTCGGCCCCGAGGTGACCACCGAATATACCTATGAGTGGCGCTATATCGCGCTGAATGGCCTGCAAGCGAACGTTGAGGTGCCACTCTCAAGCCAGCAGGTCGAGGCGGTTCTTGATCTGCTGGACCAGTCCAGGCAGGACACTCACACAAACAACATGTCTGCTGCCGACGAAGTCATTGTTGCTCTCAGCCGCTCGCTCGAGACATCTGGTCTCCTGAAAGCGACAAAGGAGATTACCGCTCCTTCAGAGATACAACCAACTGCCGAGGAGTTCTTCGAGCCAATGAAGGTGTCAGCCCAATAAACTGATGCCGAGTTGGAAAACAGATGAGCGTTGCCACAATTGGGCAGCGCTCACCAAATTTCGTTTGGTAAACATTTTGACAAGAAGTCCGCGGCCCTTGCTGGGCCTGGGTCGCTGCTCAGGTTGATCCTCTTGCTACCAACCTCCATCAGATCCAAGATCTCGGTCGATGGACGATCCGTTGCACCCAGGCCCGACGAAGACGCTTCTGATCGTGTATCATTCGATGACCGGAGGAACCCGTCAGATGGCTGAGGCGGCTGCCCGTGGCGCAGCGGCAGAACCGACCGTGCGCGTCTGCCTGCTCTCGGCACCAGGTGCTCAGGCCGCCGATCTCCTCGATGCGGACGGCTACATTTTCGGCACTCCCGAGAACCTCGCGGCCATGGCCGGTCTGATGAAGGACTTCTTCGACCGCACCTACTATCCGGCTCTGGACCACATCAGCGGGCGCCCCTACGCGACGCTGATCTGCGCCGGCAGCGACGGTCACAACGCAGCGCGCCAAGTTAAGCGCATTGCGACCGGTTGGCGGCTCAAAGCCATAGCTGATCCGCTGATCGTCTGCACTCACGCTCAGACCCCGGATGCGATCCTGGCACCAAAGATCATCAGCCTAGACGATCTGAAAAGCTGTGAAGAGCTTGGGGCGGCCCTCGCAACTGGGATGAGCATTGGAGTGTTCTAACAGGCCCGGAGTAGGTCCCGATCGGAGCAGACATTCCCTGTTGCGAGGAGCCGGGCCGGGCTGAACTGGGAGGAGACGGTAGGCTGCCAATCAATGTGTAGCGTTGGAGCCGCCTTCGAGTGCGCCGCCCTTTTCCAGGAGGATCTGCCCGAAGGCGGAAAGCGCATGCGCCATTAAGTTCGACCGGTCGCTTTCGGGCGCGAGCAGGATCAGGTCGGCAAGGCTCTCAACCATCATGGATGCCATCTCGGCGAGGTCGGTGTCACCGCGCTCAAAGCGCTCTTGCACGAGTTGATTGATCTCACAGTGCAAACAGTCGGACATCTCATTCCCCTCTCTGGCAGCGGGTCAGACACGGCCTGCGCACGGCGCCCCTGTAGCAAGGCTTTGAGGAGCTGTCTAACCAGGCTTCCGGGTGCGAACGAGCGACCATAGCAAGAAGGCGGCTGCACCCCGGACTCGAGCCGGCGGATTACGATTTATCCGCGTCCCCGCGACTGCAGAGCCCGCGCCAACTCGCGAATGACTACATCTTCGATGCCAAGATCGTCGACCTCCTGATCCTCCTCGGTTTCCGGGATCGGCCCAAGAGCATCCGGCAATGGTGAGGCACTAACCGCTGGTTCGTCTGACCCCGTGGACTCGTGCGGCTGCGGCCAAGTGGTGAGCCGGTCCTCCAGGAGGTCGAGCAGGCTGTTGAGAGCCGCGTTCGTGAGCTCCGCCTCCGGTGCCTCCGGAGGGCCCTCGAGCGCCAAGCGGCGGCGCTGGGAGGTGGGTTCGGTGCTGACCTCTGGTCCAAACCATGGCAGCGGAGACAAGTCCTGCCCGTCCTCTGCCGCACTGGCTATCGCAACCAACTCAAGAGCAACGGGCCTGACGAAGTGAAGAGCCTGGATCTCGTGCGAGCTGATGGACAGCTTGGTCCGCACGTACTCGACCTGACCATGACTGACCGCCAGCAGGGCTTGAGCATGAGCCAGAGGCAGGTCGGCCTGCTCATCGGGCGCTGCGCCCTCACCGGCCTCAAGGATCAGGCTGCTGCGGGTTTCCTCGACCTGAACGTACGTGCTGTGCTGCGGCTGGTCGGGAAAGTACCCTTCCAGCACCCGCTCACCTCCCCTCTCCTTCCGGATCAGGCGCGCCAGAGATGGAGCGATGATGAACTGGCGAAGAATGGTCATCCGGCTTGTTGTCCCTCTCAGTTGGTCTGACCGGCTCCAGAGCCGCCCCGCCCTGAAGCTAGGGCCCTGGACTGGTGGATGAAAGTAGCTTGATGGGCGTGAAGATCGAGACGTCAACCAAGCGCTTGACCTCGTGGCCAGACCCGGCAGGATGATCTTGCGAAAGCGCACCTGACGGGACTTGAGGAACATGCAATGGCGACTGGCACTGTGAAGTGGTATAACGAAACGAAAGGATATGGCTTCATTCAGCCGGACAATGGCGGCAAGGACGTCTTCGTTCATGCCACAGCCGTTGAGCGGGCCGGCATGCGCGGCTTGGCTGAAGGCCAGAAGATCTCCTACGAGGTGGAAGCTGACCGCCGCACGGGCAAAGAGTCTGCAACCAACCTCCAGAAGGCTTGATGGAGACAATCGGATCAGCAACTCGAGACTGATCCATAAGCCGCTCGGGACGGCTTACTGTTCTAGAAACTTCAGGCTCGATGAGGGTATGACCATATTGGTTCGGCCAGCGCTGATACCGTCGCCGGTTAGGAAGCGGCGCGTTCTTTGATCCAAGTGCGCTGTTGCGGTCGACGCCGTGCTCCAGACCTGTCCTCCAGCGAATCCAAGAGGCTGTTGAGAGCAGCGTCCGTGAGATCCACTTCTGGTGTTTCAGGCCATCCAGCAAGAGCAAGAGACCGGTTTTGATAGGCGGTCTCGTCGGTCACCTTCGGACCAAACCAGTCCAATGGCTGGAAGTCGCGCGCGTGCTCGTCCCGGTCGAACTCGGCGGCGACCAGATCCAATGACCCTGGCGCAGTAAAGCGGCAGACCTGCACTCGGCGGGTGCCAAGGCTCAGTTGAATGCGCCGATATGCAAGGCCACCTGGCGCCAGATCGAGCAGAGCCTCTGTCTGGTTGCGGGGCAGCGCTGTTGGTTCCTCCACGGGCTCGCCGGAGACATGCCGGACCAGGATAAGGCTGCCGATCCCGTCCTCCACCCGCACAAAGGTGCTCCGGCCGGGCTGGTCAGGGAAGTAGCCCTCGGTGACGCGATGGCCTCCCCTCTCCTTCTCGATCAGGCGGGCCAGAGAGGAAGCCAGCAGAAAGCAGCGGGTGATGGGCATCAGGCTAGGCTCCCTCATCGGAGTGGTTCTTCAGTGGATCCGCCAGGTACCAACAGGCTATGGGGGAGACGCAGTGGGCGGAAGCAGGATCACCAAGGTTGCTTCAGGTTCTTGGGCCTAAGGTTAATGGTGCTGAGCGCCGGGCCTTTGCCGGCCATCCGGGTTCGGAAAAGAACCGACCCCGGACCGGTGCTCATCAGCCTTGCCAGTCACCGGCCTGCAGGACGCTCCCGATGCCGTTGCGAGTCAGGAGCTCAGACGCTCAGCGCTGCGCTGTGAGCCAGTTCTCCGCCACGTAGTAGCGCGCGTTCGAGGCTGCAGCGAGGGACTGACCGAGGATATGGTCGGCAGCCTTCTCCCCAATCATGATGGTTGGCGCGTTCAGATTGCCGGTGGTGATGGACGGCATGATGGAGCTGTCGGCAATCCGCAAGCCTTCCAAGCCAATCACCCGCGTCTCAGGGTCGACGACCGCCATCGGATCCGATGACCGGCCCATCCGGCAGGAGCAGGAGGGATGGTATGCACTCTCCACCTTCTCGCGAATGAAAGCATCGATCTCTGCATCTGTCCTGACGTGGGCTCCTGGTTGGATTTCCCGGCCGCGATAAGGGTCGAAAGCTGTTTGGGCGAAGATCTCACGGGTCAGTCTCACACAGGCCCGCATCTCGATCCAGTCGTCCTCATAGCTCATGTAGTTGAACCGGATCCGGGGATACTCCCGTGGGTTGGATGAGTTCAGCCTCACGAAGCCCCGGCTCTTGGAGCGCATTGGCCCTACATGGGCCTGAAAGCCGTGCTCGGATGCAAGTCCTTTGCCGTCGTAAGTTACAGCGAGCGGCAGGAAGTGATACTGGATGTCAGGGTAGCAGATGCCAGCCCGTGAGCGGATGAATCCGCCCGTCTCGAAGTGGTTGGTTGCCCCGAGCCCATCCCGACGCATTAGCCAGCGGGCCACGATCCGGGCTTTGCCGGTCAAGCTCTGCCAGGAGTACAGGGTGATCGGTTGGGTGCAGGCAATCTGGAAATAGAATTCCAAGTGATCCTGGAGGTTCTCGCCGACACCAGGCAGGTGATGAACCACGTCGATTCCGTGTGACGTCAACTCCTCGGCTGGGCCAACCCCGGAGAGCTTCAACAGGTGAGGCGAATTGATCGGACCGCCAGACAGGATAATCTCGCGTCCGGCTCGCACTTCGTGTTCTGTGTTTGCCTGAAGGTAGCGAACCCCCACGGCTCGGGTGCCTTCAAACAGAATGCGCGTTACAAGGGCATGGGTCCGGACCGTCAAATTCGGGCGCCGCATGGCCGGCTTGAGATACGCATCCGCGGCCGACCACCGCACCCGTTCTTTATGGTCATGTCCATCCGGCCAAAACCCTCCTGCTGCTCCCCGTTGATGTCAGTGGTGGCGGGATAGCCAGCCTGCTGCGCTGCTTCCACAAAAGCCGTGTAGAGCGGGTTTTCAATCCGGCCATAGCAGGTCGCAAGAGGACCGGAACTGCCGCGCCAGGGGTCCCTACCCTCCTGTCGCGCCTCGGCACGCTGGAAATAGGGAAGAACGTGCCGATAGCCCCAGCCGTCCGCGCCCTCCTCCTCCCAGCGCTCGAAATCCAGTGGGTTGCCCCGGACGTAGACAAGTCCATTGATCGAGGAGGAGCCCCCGATCACCTTGCCACGTGGGCAGTGGAGGCGCCTGCCGCTGAGATACGGCTCGGGTTCGGTCTCGTAGTGCCAGTTATATTTGGCCATGTTCATGGGGATCGAGAGAGCTGCCGGCATCTGGATCAGCATCGAGCGGTCGGATCCGCCGAACTCCAGCACCAAGACGGTGTTGTGCCCGTCTGCCGAGAGGCGGTCGGCCAGCACGGAGCCGGCCGATCCAGCTCCAATGATGACAAAGTCGAACGTCTCAAGATCACGCGAGGCCATGGAAGGCTCCATTCGGCACTGTTGCGTCAACCTGGGCAATGTGGTCCCAAGCAGCCAGGTCAGGGGGCACTCTGTTGTCTCTGTTCAAGCGCCGTCGCTTTCCGGTCGAGATCATCCTGTTGTGCGTGCGCTGGTACTGCAAGTACGGGATCAGCTATCGCGATCTGGCAGAAATGATGTCCGAGCGCGGTGTCAGCGTCCATCCAAGCACGATCTTTCGTTGGGTCCAACGCTATGCCCCGGAGATCGAGAAGCGGGTGCGCCCCTACAAGGGACATCGTTCAGGCTCGTGGCGAGTGGATGAGACTTCTATGTGCGGGTCGGTGGAAAATGGAAGTATCTGTTCAGGGCTGTCGACAAGCACGGTCAGCTGATTGACTTCATGCTCTCTGACCGACGGAATACCCAAGCGGCTTATCGCTTCTTGCGCAAAGCCTTGAAGGCGATGAGCGACTATCCACCATCCTCAATTACGACTGACAAGCTGGCGTCCTATCCCAAGGCAATCCAGCGCCTACAGAAGGAAGGGCTGCTGCCCAAAGTGATCGTGCATCGGACATCGAAATACTTGAACAACATCATCGGGGCGGATCATGGCGCGCTCAAGCGTGTGATCCGGCCGACCCGCGGCTTCCAGAGCATAAAAACGGCGCGTGCGACAATCAAGGGCTTCGAGGTGATGCGGATGATCCGTCGCGGCCACTGCGCCCTGACACAGCCAGGAGTGATAGGCGACATCCGTCTCGTCAATCACCTGTTCGGTCTGGCCACCTGAGTGGCTCCGCTGGACTGGGTTCGTTGTGCCCCTTCCAAATTAATGCAACATGGGGTTATTCCGGGCCTGGTGCCCTTCGACGGTAGGGTAGGGTCTGATGCGATCAGGCCTAAACTG
>NZ_JAFEMD010000104.1 GCF_016892765.1 Microvirga arvi | reverse complement strand
ATGCCGTCTGTCCCACGTGGAATTACACGCTCTCGCCGCGAACTTGAATTGGCAAATAGTTGCCTGCCAAGCCCTAATCCGGTCCGGCGGGCCTGCACATGGGTCGCATTCCTCTCTATACACCACCCGATACACGGCCTCGAGCAGAACTCATCTGAGTTATCAGTGCTTTAGACGCTGCAGGTGTCGACAACGCGTCTCCCCCGGCGAGCAACGTTTGGCTGGCTGAGAAAGTCCTTGGAGTGACAAGGATGTGGATGACTTGAACGGTCCAGAACGAGTCGGGAACCGAGATTCCCTGCATGTTCAGAACGTCCGGTTTGCTGAGGATAACTGCTTTTGCGCTTAGGTGTCAGGAATGCCAAATTCAGAGCTTATGCTGCGATGGAAGGCCGCGGACAAGACGCCGCGCAACAACTCCGCCTCATGGGATAGCCTAGATTACCACTACGGCGACTCTACCTCTACCTGCACCATAGGTGATCATTGCCGCTACAGTCCAACTCAGCATCTCCTACTCTCTTGCGAGGTGGGCAGACCGTCGTGGATACACAGATGACCAATGGCCAAGGTCGTCTATAATCCGGCAGGATACAGCGAACTAAAGCATTGCGACCCCGTTGGTGCGTCAACCCACATCATCCCAGAAGGGCCAGCCTTCTTCATTCGCATCAATCGCTACCTACCGCAGGTACTCCACCAGAGTGGGAGCCGCTCTGAGCGCGAGCGCGGATACAGTCAGCGCCGGGTTCACTGCAGCCGAGGTCGGAAGGACGGAAGCATCCGTGATCCAGAGGTTCGGCAGATCGTGCGAACGCAGTTCCGTGGTTACCACCGACGTGGAAGGGTCGTTGCCCAATCGTGCGGTACCGCACTGGTGCGAGGTTGTCTTGCGCCCAAAGGTGCGTGAAAGTACGATAGGGAAACCGGCCTTCTTCATCGCTTCCCGCGTGCGCTCAATTAGCGTCTCGTGGGCACGCATGTTGCTGCGTTCCCAATGCATAACGATGCGGCCATCCTTCCACATCACACGGCTCTCGGGATTGGGTAAGTCTTCGCTCTGCAGGAACCAGCCGAATGCATAGGCCGATACCATCCGGGCGATCGGCATGGGTAAGGCCGGAATATTCGCTTTGAGTACCGCGCCCGTAAGGCGCCCCAGCCCCTGGACATTGCCCAATGGATATCCGGTCTTCGGATCGCTGTTATAGAAGTCGTTGAAGCTCAGCGTCTTCTGGTAGACGGACGTGTTGCGAAGACGGGGGTCGATGGTGATCATCGCAGTGCTGTTGTGGTTCATGAAATTGCGTCCCACCTGATCCGAGCGGTTCGCGAGACCTGTGGGGTTGGCGGCGTTGGCGGATCGGAGCAGCAGCGCGGCCGATTGGATAGCGCCGGCCGCTACTGCGAAGGCTCTAGCTGTGAGGCGCTCCTCTCTGCCATCGCGCTTAACGATGGCAGCGACGACGGTCTTACCGTCCGCGCCGGTTTCGAGACGCAGTACTTCGGTCTCAGTCATCAGAGACACGTTGGGATGCGCCAACGCGTCGGTCAGCGGACCGGATTCTGCGTCTATCTTCCCCTTCCCGGTATTTGGGTAGGCATCCCAGCCGGTCTTTCCTTCGGCCAGCCATGCATCGATGTCGATCGCCAGTGGCAAGGATGCCGCATGGATTCCTGCTCGGCGCAGACGTTCGCGCACCGTATGCATGGAAGGCTCGTCTGGTACCGCAGGGAATGGATATTGTCCGCTGCGCGGCGGTTCGGTCGGATCCTCTCCGATTGTCCCGCGAACTCGGAAGAGCTGCTCAGCCTTGGTGTACCAGCTCTCAAGGTCTTCGTAGCGAAGCGGCCAACCGGGAGATTTGCCCTCCATGTGCTGGCGTGGAAAGAAGTCCTCCTCACGATATCTGTACATCACCGCGCCGTAGAACTTCGAGTTTCCGCCCACAGCGTAATAGTTGCCGGCGACGAACGGCGTGCCGTCCGACCCCATCCATTGCTCGGTTGGGGCGAAATGGCCTCGCAGGAAGATAGCGGCGTCATCACGGGACTCCTTGCTGGGCAGGAGCTTCAGCCCCTTCTCCAAAATGAGAACCTTGAGTCCGGACGGCGCCACGGCGGAGGCCAATGTGGCCCCGCCAACACCCGACCCGATGATAATGAGATCCGCGTCCATTTCAGTGATCCAAGGGCCTGGTAAAGATTGGATTTAGTCGAAGGCAACGAATTGTACGGCTGCTCGCTCGACGCTCGAGGAGGAAAGTGATCCGGCGACGTGGGAAGAATGTCGCGCCGCCGGATGGCCTAGCGATTAAGCGTGAAAATCGATAGAAATCAGGCAGTTGGCCATTGGTCTCTACCCTATGCTTTCGCAGTCGCCCTTGGCTACCTCAAGAAGCCTTTACGGCCGAGCCGTAAGGGACGTTGATCCGACCGTAACGCCGCACGCGGATATTCGCCTGCTCAGCGTGGCCGACGAAGCCTTCCATGTGGCACAGCCGTGAGGCATAGGAGCCGATCATGGCCGACGCCTCATCGGTCAGGACCCGCTGGTAGGTGCAGTTCTTGAGAAACTTCCCGACCCAGAGCCCGCCGGTATAACGGGCGGCCTTGAGCGTGGGCAACGTGTGATTGGTACCGATTGCCTTGTCGCCGAACGCCACATTGGTACGGGCACCCAGGAAAAGCGCGCCGTAGTTCTTCATGCGATCAAGGAATACGTCCGGATCCTCTGTCATGACCTGCACGTGCTCGGACGCGACGCGATCGGCCTCGGCAATCACCTCGTCGATCGTGTCGCAGAGGATGATCTCGCCAAAATCCTCCCAGGCCTTGCCTGCGACTGCGGCCGTGGGAAGGATCTCGAGAATGCGGTCAATCTGCGCCAACGTGTCCTTGGCCAGCTTCTCGGAGTTAGTGATGAGGACTGCCGGCGAGTTGGAGCCGTGCTCCGCCTGTCCCAGAAGGTCGGTAGCAACAATCTCTCCGTCGACGCTGTCGTCGGCGATCACGAGGGTTTCAGTCGGACCTGCGAAAAGGTCAATGCCGACTTGACCGAACATAAGCCGCTTGGCCTCGGCCACGTATGCGTTGCCCGGGCCTGCCAGCATGTCGACCGGTCGGATGGTCTCTGTGCCATAGCCCATGGCGGCAATGGCCTGGACACCACCGAGCACGTAGATCTCGTCGGCTCCCGCCAGAGCCTGTGCGGCCACGATCTTGGAAGCGATCTCGCCCTTGAACGGTGGCGCACAGGTGATCACGCGGTCGCAGCCGGCGACCTTAGCGGTCAGCACGGTCATATGTGCCGACGCCAAGAGCGGGTATTTGCCGCCTGGCACGTAACATCCGACATTGGCGATTGGGATGTTCTTGTGGCCGAGGACAACGCCCGGAAGTGTCTCGACCTCGAGGTCCAGCATGGTAGCCCGCTGAGCTTCGGCGAAATTTCGGACCTGGGTCTGCGCGAAGTCGAGGTCGCTGCGTTCCTGCTTCGTGAGACCATCGATACACGCCTTGATTTCGGAATCTCCGAGCCGATAGCTGCTTCTATCGAGGCCGTCGAACTTGATGCTCAACTGCCGAACTGCCGCGTCCCCGCCTTCCTCCACCTGCTTGAGCAAATCGGTGACGGTGGCGGTCACCGCGGGATCGGTCGTGACGCCCTGCTGGATACGCGCGATCTTGATGTGGCGGATCATGGTAAAAGTCTCTCTTGATCGGCACTCCGGTCAATGCCAGGAGCAGGCCGCTCGGTTGTTCTGGACGAGGTGCGAGGAGCCCGCGCGCGGGCTCCAGCCGATTAAAGATGCTGCTCCTTGGCGCGCATCGCGGCGTAGTCCGCCTGCTCCTTCTCGTAGTAGGACGGCGATGGGAAGTCCCACCAGCCGGTGGCGAACGGGCCGGCCGCGTCTCTGGAAACGATCACCTCGACCAAGGCCGGACCGCCGCATTCCAAAGCGGCTTTCAAGCTCTTCTCCAAGTCTTCATTCTTCTCGACGCGCCATGCTTCGAGACCGAAGGCGCGAGCCGTCGCTGCGATGTCGGCCGAGTAAGGTTCGCCATTGCCCGCGTGGTGATTAAACTCCGACGCAACGTGGCGACCCATGAACTTGCGCTGACCGCCGCGGATCGACATATAGCCCTGGT
Source organism: Microvirga arvi (assembly GCF_016892765.1). Lineage (GTDB taxonomy): Bacteria > Pseudomonadota > Alphaproteobacteria > Rhizobiales > Beijerinckiaceae > Microvirga > Microvirga arvi. Next base: position 5,963 of record NZ_JAFEMD010000104.1, on the reverse strand, counting down.
TGTTGAGGACCAGGAAAACCACGTTAATGCCGTTCATCACGGCCGTGCCCATTTCCGGAAGGGACATCATAAAGTCGCCGTCGCCTACGATGGCGACCACCTGGCGCTCAGGCATGGCGAGCTTGGCGCCCATGGCTGCCGGCACAGCCCAACCCATCGGGGAGAATGATCCGGACGTGATATGCGTGCGCGGACTGTAAATCTTGAAGCTCTGCTTGACCGAGCCTTGGGTGTTGCCGGAGCCAACCACCACGATGCCATCGCGGTCGAGCACCTTGCGAAGGGCGACAAGTGGACGCTGCGAAGTGAACGGCGTCTCATGGCTGCTCTCACGGGGGGAGACTTGGGCGACCCAGTCCGCCTTGGCTTTGTTGATATCGGCAAGGAAGCTCTCGCGCTTGGACAGCGCCTTGGCAGAGTCCGCATCCGAGAGCAGCGAAACGATGGCTTCAAGAGCGACCTTGGCATCAGCGACGATGCCGACCTCGGTCGGGTAGGTTTTGCCGATCTCGCGAGGGTCGAGGTCGATGTGGATTAGGCGACCCGGCGGAATCGAGAAACTGACGCCCTTGGCATAGGAGGATGCCGACCAGTCGGTGAAGCGACAGCCGACGGAAACGATCACGTCCGCCGATGCCGTAATGCTGTTGCCGGCCGTGGTGCCGGTCTGGCCCACCGCACCGACGAATAGCTCATGGTCCTCGTTGATAGCGCCCTTGCCGTTCCATGTGATGGACACAGCGGCACCGATCTTCTCAGCGAGTTGGGTGAGCGCCTCAGAGGCATTGGCGGTGATCGCCCCGCCGCCGGCCACGATCACCGGGCGCTCTGCAGACATCAGGACCTTGACCGCGGCCTCGATAGCTTTGGGATCCGGATAGGCGATGCCGATCGGCAGACGCTTGTCCAGCGGGTGGATGGTCACGTCCTCGGCCTCGACCTGCACGTCCATTGGCACTTCGACATGGACCGGACCCGGGCGACCGGTTAACATCTCGCTGAATGCGCGATGCATGATCGATGGCAGTGCCTTGACTGAGCTTGCCTGCCACGTCCGCTTGGTCACCTGCTCGGTGATGCGAGCGAAGGCGTTGTCCTGCTGGCGCTCGATCTCCTGCATGGTTCCGTGACCATGCATGTAGGTCTGCGGCGAACCCGAGACGTAGAACAACGAGGTGGAGTCGGTATAGGCAGTCGCGAGACCGATGATGGTGTTCGTAGCCCCAGGACCGACCGAGGTTGCGCAGGCCATCGGCTTGCCGGAGGCCCGAAAGTAACCGTCGGCCATGTGCACAGCGCTCTGCTCGTGCATCACCTGGATGAACGGGATCTGTGATTCCGGCTGCAGGAAGGCGTCGAAAAGGGACCAGATGCCATGTCCTGGCACGCCTGCCACATACTCCACCCCATAGTCCTTGAGTGCCCGCGCTACAACTTCACCACCGGTGAGCTTCATCGTCATCCTCCCTCTTTCATCGCGGCGGTCGACCGCAAAAAGTATCTTGGCGCCAAGTTCGTCCCTACGCTCTTGACCTAAATGCTCGTTAACGGAGAGCGCGCTTGCAACTTCGCACGCATACGAATACTGACGCATTATGAAGCGCAAGCATGCGAGGGAGGAGTATAAGCTATGCAGGAAGACGATCTCGATCTAACGCGCATAGAGCGCTTTGCGGCCAATCTCCGCTATGTGTGCGACCAGCGCGGATCCGTGTCCAACATATGTCGGAAGGCGCAGATCAACCGGCAGCAGTTCAACAAGTACCTGGCCGGCAAGCACCTGCCCTCCAAAGCCAACACCCGCATCATCGCCAATTATTTTGGCTTGAGCCCGGAGGTGATGTTCTCCGACAGCGATGAGTTCCAGGCTCTCGTCGAAGGCAATTTCTTCGAAACGTTCAACCGCTTGCGTCGCCAACCCCAGGCGATCAAATTCCTATCATCCGTGATGGGCTCTGCCGAGACATCCGGGCCGTCGTTAGTAGGTGTCTACGATCGCTACCAGTACTCGTCGATTTATCAACGCAGGATACTCAAGGCATCACTCTGCATCTATCGCGGTCCGGACCTGTTACAGCATACCTACGTCGAACGATTCCCCAGCCACGACAACCCAAGCATGACGGCGTATACGTTCCGGTATCATGGTTTTGTTCTGCCGATCGAAGGTCGCGTCTTCACCATCGACTTCGAGAGCATCCAGCGGAACGAGTTGACCTTCGGAATTCTGTCCGCAGTCCAGCGCAGTTCGAAGACGTTCATGTTCGGTATAACCAGCGGCATCGCGGCCAGCATGTTCCGCCAACCCTTCTCGACCCGACTGGCGTTGCACTATCGCAAGCCGGGCCTCCTGACGCGCTCTGACCTGGAGGGCACGACGACGCTCGACATGAACCATCCGAGTATTCCACGGGAAATCCGAGAGTATCTCGGCGACAATCCCGACATGATCATGCCGCACTGAGGTCATCTGCGTCACTCTGCGTCACTAAAAGATGCGTCGCGAAATGGTCACCCTGACCGTCGCCATGGTGTTTTAGCCTCCCAGGAGAATTTGCGAGCGGAGGAGCTAATGACAAATGAAGTGAGGAAGTTGGCATTTGCCGACGACTTTATCTACGCGGAGCTGGTCGAGAACCCGAGGAATTTCGCCGTCGACGATGCCGTGGTGGTAAACCTCTCGCCAAGACCGCTGATCACCGGCGACGAGCATCCGGCGATCGTGCCCGCGTGGAAGTCCACCTGGTTGAAGGGCGGAATCATACGCGACGGCGAGAAGGCCGCGCTCATCAAGGTCCGGAGAAAGACCAACCTAGGCGGAGCCGGCCTCCGGGGCTGGGATTGGCTGGGCAACCGCATCCGCAGCTTTCCCAGGGATACACCGCTTTACATCTCCTCGTTCGACCATGCAGGCACCGTGCGGACCGACCCCTTCGTGTTCACCAACGAGAGGTCCACTCCCGAGCACGAGCAGGAGTTCGATCTGCGGCTGAACCTCTGGTGGTCACCGGGCGACACGGATTGCTTCATCCACAATGAACACCCCTTCCTCGAAGTGCACACCCAGATCCACGGCATCGGCCGCATGCAGAAATTCCGCGAGCGTGACGAGAGTACGATCTACGAGGATGTCGTGCTGCCGATCGGCGCTTCACACGATCCCTTCTGCCGAGTTACGGACGAGAACCAGTGGACCTACCCCTGGCACCGCTACTACGCCGATACCGACTCCATCTGGCTTGCAATCGAACTGCACCCCAAAGCCTGAACCATGCCAAACGCTAGATTATCTAATACGAGGACCGAGCGCGATGCGCTCGGTTCCCTCCTTCTTCCTTTCAATGCGCTGTACGGGGTTCAAACCGAGAGAGCCGTCAACAATTTCAGGGTTTCCGGCATCACCCTCTCCCAATTTCCGGAACTGGTCAAAGCGCTTGCCGAGACCAAAAAGGCCGCTGCCAGAACGAACGCGCGTCTGGGCTTGCTCCCCCCCGAGAAAGCCGAGATCATTGAACGCGTCTGCGATGAGATCACAACGGGCCAGCATCTCGACCACTTCCCAGTGGACGTCTTCCAGGGCGGTGCTGGCACCTCAAGCAACATGAATATCAACGAGGTCATCGCCAATCGTGGGTTGGAGCTGATGAACCGCCCCTGCGGCGATTACGAACGCCTCCACCCGAATGACGATGTCAATCGGTCCCAGTCCACCAACGACGTGTATCCCACCGCCGTCAGGATCGCTGTCGCCCGTCAGATACAAACGCTTTGCGAAGCCCTCTTGCGTCTCTCCGACGGGTTCGTTGCAAAAGGAGTCGAGTTTGAGCACATCGTGAAGCTCGGTCGTACGGAACTGCAGGACGCGGTCCCTATGACATTGGGAGCGGAGTTCCGTGCATTCGGTACTACGATCCGGGAAGATGTCGACCGCCTATCCTCCACATTGAGCTTGCTCTCCGAGGTGAACCTCGGTGGTACAGCCGTTGGGACGGGTGTCACGGCGCCGGCCGACTACCGTGCACAGGTTGTTCCTGAGCTGGCTCTGATCACCGGGCTCGAACTGCGTGGCGCGTACGACTTGGTGGAAGCGAGTTGGGACACCGGCGTTTTTGTGCACGTGTCCGGCGTGATGAAACGCGTCGCGACCAAGCTGAGCAAGATTGCCAATGACCTGCGTCTCCTCTCGAGCGGTCCAAGAGGTGGCCTCGGCGAGATCAAGCTTATGCCGATGCAGCCAGGTTCGTCGCTCATGCCGGGCAAGGTAAACCCCGTGATCCCCGAGATGGTCAATCAGGTGGCCTTCCACGTCATCGGCAGCGACCTGGCAGTCACGTTTGCGGCCGAGGGCGGTCAGCTCCAACTGAACCCATTTGAACCCTTGATAGCCTTCAGCCTGCTGCAGTCGCTGGCGCTCCTCAGCAACGCTGCCGATATCTTTCGCTCTCGGTGTGTTGAGCTCATCGAGGCGGACGAGGAACGATGCCTTGCGAACCTTGAGGCGAGCACCGCCAACTTCACTGAGCTTGTTCCATTGGTCGGCTACGAAGAAGCCTCCCGACTGGCCAAGGAAATGCTCAAGACAGGGAAATTGTGGAAGGACACACTACCAGAGGTCAACCAAAGCATCGCGGCGAAGGCTGTCTAGCTGAGCTGCGTTCCAACCCTACCTTACACCCAGCACGAGGAGCCGAGGGCCCTGCCATGACCGATCGGACCAATTCCCTGATCCTCCACACCACTGTGACGAAATACTCTACGCTCGCCATGGACGCGGAACTCGCCCGGGAGATCGCCTTCGACGGCATAGAGCTGTCGGCCTCCAAGGTCGGGAACTACTTGGAAGCCGGTTACTCAAAGGAAGAGCTTCGACAGACCCTGATGGGCCTAAATATTCCGACGCTCGGCTTCGTGACCGATATTGAGCGCACAGGTGAGGCGTTCGACGAACTAGTGAAGGAGGCCGAACTCCATTTCGAGCTGGCTGCAGCAGCCGGCGCCACCGCAGTCCAGCTCATCACGGGCCCGATCCAGGTCGACGCCGTCCGTGCATACATGTCGAAGACAGGGTTCGCGGGATATAGCGGTCTGTTGGGTCTGGACATCGCTGAACAAATTAAGATAACGGCATCGAATGTCGCCGCCTTGGCGGACCGGGCGCAGCACTTTGGTCTCCTCGTCAATTTCGAGGCTCTGGGTTGGACGCCGCTCAACAAGCTTGAGCACCAGCTTGAGGTGATCGAACGGACCGGCCGCGACAACGTTCGTCTGATAGTTGACTTCTGGCACTGCTACGTGTCGGGCGATACACCCGAGCAGGTTGCGAAGCTCCCGGCAGGACTCATCTATGGGATCCATGTCTGCGATTCCCGACAGTTTGCCGGCGGGATTCCCGACGAGTCTGTACTCCGCAACGTCTCGACCGGAGAAGGTGTGCTCGATCTCCAGGAATGGGTGGATGCCGTCAAAGCCACCGGATATGCCGACTGGTGGAGCTGCGAACTCTTCTCCAAGCGCGATTGGCAGGGGAACAGCCGTTCCGTGGCTGGCAAGCTGCACGATCTCATGGGAAGACTGATCCGTCCGTAAGTGAAGATGACGGCGCGGCTTGGGCCGACGTCGACGTCGGCATGCGAGCGATATTGATCTCCGCGCATCCGGCGGTCAATTGGCGGACGAGAGCGTCGCACGCCTGACGGCCATCCCTGCCATCGACATGGTGCTAGAGCATCGGCTCCTTAATCGGACGCATATCCGGCGGCTCTGAGGTAGTTCCAGCACTCTTGTGGTTCGAACAGGTTGCAGATGTCACCGAGCGCTCGCCAAAGCGTGTCAACAGTCCGGGCTTCGGCCTTGCGTAGATGCGCTTTGATCTTTGCGAAGACCTGCTCGATCGTGTTGCCATGATGCCTCTCAATGACTGCTTCCTGTTGACGTTCAGTCTGCTGGCTGGATGCGAGCTACGG
>NZ_JAFEMD010000103.1 GCF_016892765.1 Microvirga arvi | reverse complement strand
CCGAGCAGAAGTGGCTTTCCACCACCGGCTTCCTCGACAAAATCGACGAAAACCTCAAAAAAGCCATGGCGGGTTAATCGAAGCCTTCCACGTTCTGGAATGATGAAAAGCCCGGCCAAAAGCCGGGCTTTTTGCTGCCCGCATCTCCAGGGTAGTCAGAAGCTTGACAATGTTCTCATTTTGTTCTAACGATATATCATGTTGACCAAGAATGTTGCTGAATGTTTCGATCCTCCGATTCACACAGTATTTTGCGGCAGGTTCGCTACGCCTTTGCTGTCGCCCAATTGGAACTACGACAGCTGCGCATTTTAAGAGCGCGCAAGCAGTACAACCCAAACCAGCCGAGGGTCCCAGCCGGTAATTCCGACGGCGGACAATTGACTGGCGGAGGTAGCAGCGGGAGCGGACCTCGCTCGGAATATGCACAACTCAGACCACGTCGCATCCCCGGCGGATATCGCATCATCGGCGGTCGGGCTCATGTGGTCACACCGGCTCAGGAGGCACGGCTGGACATAACCGCCGCGCAGGCCCGCGCGCTGGTGCGCGAGGTGCAGCAAAGAGACCCGTCCTGGAAACCCAGACCCAGCATCTATGAGGGCGTGGAGGGACGAATCCTGGCGAACCAATCGGAGGCGCAGCAAGCGGCTGCCCGACTGAGGGAGCTGAATGCAAGGGAGCCTGCAACAAAGCCGTTGCATGATATCTTACGGCCTGCAGGAAAGCTTCCAGGCTCTCGGCATGGGCGGGCTTCAGAAGGAACACGCACAGTTACACGACCGGAATTCAGTGAGCTGCTTGAAGCTCTAAGTCCAAATGCACAGCCAGTACCATCGCCCAGATCTTATGAGGGGTCCTGGTATCAGCGGCCGGATGGTTCCGTTTTTGGTATTAGGCGAAGCAGGAATAGCGGCATCACGATTGATGTCATTCGCAGCAATCACCCATCTATTCGCGATGGAGAGAAGGTACATAAGAAATGAGTGAAGAACCCCGACATAAACGCTTCGGCGATACGATGAGCGACTACATCGTGCAGGTCGCCAATGAACTGCCTCTCGATGCTGTGGGCATATGGCAGATCGTGCCGGCAGGGCGTCTTGACTTCGATCTTGAAGGCGATGCCCTGACCGATTACGTTCGCCGCTGCATCGCCGAGCTCCTGTCCCGCGGCGCGGTGCCCGTCATCGGCGGCGGGCCTGACGGACCGCATCTCTGGATCGTGCAGCGCCAGTATGGCTCGCAGCCTGAAGAGATCATCGAGAGCGTCATTCGCGAATGGCTAGCCAATGGCGCGCAGAACGAGGATCCGGGTGGGCTGTGGTTTTCCCTGCCAGAGGACGCTTGGACGCCGCCATCATAGGCCTGTGGTGACCAGTCGCCCTTCTCAAGGCGCGATCACGGATAGCGGACGCTCGCCCAATCCGATCTCGAGCGGGAGGCAGTCTCGACAGTCTCCGTCGAGCTGTGCCGGGTCGCCGTCATGGCCGGTGATGCTGACCGCTTTGGCCATAACCGTCCGATAGCCCGGCATGCGATCGAGGTGACCTGTGCCCATGCCGATGATGTAGAGAAGCGTGCTTATCCGTCCGCTGCGCAGAAAGAGGCAGACCTGGAGTTCGGGATTGCCGATATCCGCCCGCGAAGCGAGCTGGAATTCTCCGCCGTAGAACCGGCTCTTCGCAACGATGACGGAGCTTGCCTCCACCACCTCGGATCCGTCGATCTCGGCCCGGTAGCGGCGCGGTGCCCCGGCTAAAAGTTCGCGCAGGCCCTGCAGCACATAGGCCAGCTTGCCGATCCGCTTCTTGAGGCGAAGGCTGGTGTGATCGACAATATGCGCATCCATGCCGACCCCGCACATGAGCGAAAAATACCGCCTGTTTGCGCGGCCGACATGGATGTCCCGTGTTGTCCCATGGGCAAGGAGCCGCGCCAGAACATTGGCCTGTCCTGGAATTCGCAGATCCCGCGACAGCACGTTGGTGGTGCCGACCGGGATGATCCCGAGCACCGGCAACGGCGATTGTTCCCGCGCCATCAAGCCGTTGATCGCCTCGTTGATCGTGCCGTCACCGCCGGCCACCACCAGCACGTCGATGTCGGGACCGCAATCCCGCGCTGCCTGCTCGGCATCGCCGGCCCTCTCCGTTGCGCGCAGCTCGACCTGCACCGCCTCCTTCCGAAGCGCGGTCAGGATCGCGGCCAGACGACGGCGCTTACCGCGCCCGGCCGTCGGATTATGGATCACAAGCAGCCGGCGAGCCGGTGAAAGGCGGCTGTCCGACGCCGCAACGGAAACGTCTGGCCGGGTCACGTCGGCACTTTCAAAAAGCTTGAGGAGCCGATGAGATAGTGGAACATTTCTGAAAGCCGTCAACGCTGGGTTGGTCGATTCGACCAGCCAAGTTGACACGAAAGCCTTCGGATCTAGCTGATCGATCGAGACTAAGGAAAATACCATGACCAATGTCACGAAGTCAGTCATGACCGGCGGCTGCCAATGCGGCGCGGTGCGCTATGCGCTGATGTCCGAGCCGACCCATGCCAGCATCTGCCATTGCCGCATGTGCCAAAAGGCCTTCGGCAATTACTTCGCGCCGCTCACTGGCGTACCGCGCAAGGATCTGGTCTGGACGAAGGGGCAGCTCAGTGTCTTCCGGAGTTCGGAGGCTGTGGAGCGCGGCTTCTGCCGCGATTGCGGCACGCCGCTGACCTATTCCTACCTGGAGAACGACCGCATCACGGTCTCCATCGGCAGCCTCGACGAGCCGGGTCGGATCACACCTGAGATCCAGTACGGGATCGAGAGCAGGCTGCCTGCTTTCGAGATGCTGCACACCCTCCCCAGCGAGCGGACGGAGGACGGCGCCTCACCGGAAGAGTTGCGGAGGATGGCCTCCCGGCAGCATCCGGACCACGATTGAAGCTTGTGATGGAAGCTCTCCCGCCGTCCCCCCGACTCCGCGCCGCAGGGCTGTCACCCCCCTCAAGCAGAGGACGGTTCCATGGATGCTGCCGGGCATGCGGATTGTTTTCCGAAACTTACGGACCGCTGATGCATTGATCCGTCGAACCTTTGCCGGACACGGGCTGTGCGCCCGGTTCCAGGAACGGGAGAGACGCTGTGACTGCCCTATCCCGCCCAGGTGCTCTGAGGCCTCTCCATCCCCTTCACGCCATCCTTCTCGCCTTTCCGCTTCCCTTGTTTCTGAGCGCGCTGGTCAGCGATTTCGCCTACCGGTCGAGCTTCCACATCCAATGGGCCAACTTCTCATCCTGGCTCATCGCCGGCGGCCTGCTCGTCGGCGCCTTCGCGGTACTCTGGTCGCTGGTCAATCTCTTTCGCAGGGGAACGGCCCGCAGAGGGCGGCTGATTGCCTATTTCGTCGTGCTGCTCGCCATGTGGGGGCTCGGCTTCGTCAACGCCCTCATCCACGCGAAGGATGCCTGGGCGACCATGCCGGAGGGGCTCTATCTCTCGGCGATCACGACGCTCCTGGCCCTCGTGGCGGCCTGGATCGGTTATTCCGGGTTTCATACCGGAGAGGTGAAATGATCCGCTCGTCCCTCCTGATCAGTGTTCTGGCCATCACCCTCACCGCCTGCAACGGCGAACCCGAGCAGCCGCAATACGGCGCCAACCCGAACCTGCCCGAACCGCAGCGCGGCCTGTTGCCCTCCATGAAGATCCCGAGGCCGGCTAAGTGGGGCAATGATCTCCCGAAGGTGCCGCAGGGCTACAAGATTCAACCGATTGCCACGGATCTCAAGATCCCGCGCCAGACCATCGTCCTCCCTAATGGCGACATTCTGGTTGCTGAGGGATCCGGCGGCAACGCGCCGACGCTGCGCCCCAAGGACGTGATCGCGGGCTTCATCAAAAGCCTCGGCAAGAGTTCGGTGAAGGGTGGCGACCGGCTGACGCTGCTGCGCGACGGCAACGGCGACGGCACTTACGAAATGCAGGGCGTCTTCGCCGACAATCTCAATGCACCCTACGGTCTCGCGCTGGTCAACGGCGCCATCTACGTCGCCAACCAGGATGCGCTGGTGCGCTTCGATTATCGCGACGGCCAGACCCAGGCGAGCGGGCCGCCGGTGAAGGTGGCGGATCTCCCCGCGGTGATCAATCATCACTGGACGAAGGCGATGGCCGCCAGCGCGGACGGGCGCTTCCTCTATGTCGGCATTGGCTCCAACAGCAACATCACCGAGCGTGGGATGGACGCCGAGGAAGACCGGGCGATGGTCTGGCAGATCGACGCCCAGACGGGAGAGCACAAGCCTTACGCCACCGGTCTTCGCAATCCCACGGCTCTTACAATCCAGCCGGGGTCGGGCCAGCTCTGGGCCGTCGTGAACGAGCGGGACGAAATCGGCCCCAACCTCGTTCCCGATTATCTGACGTCCGTGCGTGAAGGCGGCTTCTACGGATGGCCCTACAGCTATTGGGGTCAGAATGTCGATCCGCGCGCGCAGCCGCAGGATCCGGAGAAGGTCGCCGCGGCGATCCGCCCGGATTACGCCTTGGGATCGCATGTGGCAGCCCTCGGCGTTGCTTTCTCGAACCAGGCGATGGGCGAGAATTTCGCCGATGGCGTATTCGTCGGCGAGCACGGCAGCTGGAACCGCAGCGTGCCGGTCGGCTACAAGGTCATCTTCGTCCCGTTCCGCGACGGCAAGCCCGCCGGAGAGCCGATCGACTTCGTGTCCGGCTTCCTGGTCGACGACGGCAACACGCGGGGACGACCGGTCGGCGTTACGGTGGATCCTCGAGGCGCCTTGATCATCGCCGACGACGTGTCGAACACGGTCTGGAGAGTGACCAGAAACTGACGCCTGCCGGCCATCGGCATCGGCGCCCTTCACGTCAGACGATCCCGGATCGGCTTTCGCCGTCCGGGATGATACCTGTTCTCAAGCCGCTGCCAGAGCCGCCTCGATCGCCGCCAGCGCCGCGTCCGCCTGGGCTCCGTCGGGACCGCCGGCCTGGGCCATGTCGCGGCGTCCGCCGCCGCCCTTGCCGCCGAGCTTCTCCGAGCCGACACGCACGAGCGCGACGGCGTCGATCTTGGACGTGAGGTCCTCCGTGACGCCGACCACGATGCCGGCCTTGCCGTCTTCCGCCACGCCGATGATGGCAACGACCCCGGAGCCGAGGCGCTTCTTGCCCTCGTCGGCAAGGCTCTTGAGGTCCTTCATCTCGACGCCGGTGACCGCACGGGCCATCAGCTTGATGCCGGCCACATCCTTGACCGGATCGCCACCGCCAGAAGCACCGCCGCCCATGGCGAGCTTGCGACGCGCCTCGGCAAGATCGCGCTCCAGCTTGCGGCGCTCCTCGAGAAGCGCCGTCAGGCGGGTCGAGACCTCATCAACAGGGGTCTTGAGGAGAGTTGCGACCTCACGCAGCTTGCGGCTCTCGTCGGTAAGGTAACGACGCGCGGCATCGCCCGTCATGGCCTCGAGGCGACGGACGCCGGCCGCAACCGCGCTCTCGCCGACGATGGTGACGACACCGATGTCGCCCGTTCGGTTCACGTGCGTCCCGCCGCAGAGCTCGATGGAGAACGTCTTGTTGTCGTCGGCCTTGCCCATGGAGACGACGCGCACCTCGTCACCGTATTTCTCGCCGAAGAGCGCGCGGGCGCCGGATTCGATCGCCTCGTCCACGGCCATGAGCTTCGTGACCACCGGCTCGTTCTGGAGCAGCACCCTGTTGGCGATCTCCTCGACCCTGGCGAGCTCAGCATCCTCGATGGGCTTCGGGTGGCTGAAGTCGAAGCGCAGGCGGTCGGGCGCCACGAGCGAGCCCTTCTGGGCCACGTGGTCGCCGAGCACCTGGCGCAGGGCCTCGTGCAAAAGGTGGGTCGCCGAGTGGTTGGAGCGCACGGCAAAGCGGCGCTCGTGATCGACGATCAGCTCCAGCGACTGGTTCTGCTTCAGGGAGCCGTGCTCCACGGTGACATGATGCACGAAAAGGTCGCCGAGCTTCTTCTCGGTGCCGGTCACGAACACGCGGGCACCCTCGCCCTGCATCACGCCGGTATCGCCGACCTGACCGCCGGATTCGCCGTAGAACGGGGTCTGGTTGAGCACCACGAGGCCGCTCTCGCCGGCCTTCAGCTCCGCAACCTCCTGGCCGTCCTTGAGCAGCGCCAGGACGATGCCCTCTGCCGTCTCGGTGTCGTAGCCGAGGAACTCGGTGGCGCCGGTACGCTCCTTCACGGCGAACCACACGGTCTCGGTTGCCGCCTCGCCGGAGCCGGACCAAGCCGCGCGGGCCTTCTCGCGCTGGCGCTCCATGGCGGCGTTGAAGCCGTCCGTGTCGACGCCGATGCCGCGCGGCTTCAACGCATCCTGCGTCAGATCGAGCGGGAAGCCGTAGGTGTCGTAGAGGGTGAAGGCCGTGCTACCGGAGAGGTTCTGCCCCTTGGCGAGATTGCGGGTCTCCTCGTCGAGGATCGAGAGGCCGCGCTCCAGGGTCTTGCGGAAGCGGGTCTCCTCAAGCCGCAGGGTCTCGACGATCAGCGCCTCGGCGCGGATCAGCTCCGGATAGGCCTGCCCCATCTCGCGCACGAGAGCGGGAACGAGGCGGTACATGAGCGGATCGCGCGCACCCAGAAGCTGCGCATGGCGCATGGCGCGGCGCATGATGCGGCGGAGCACGTAGCCGCGGCCCTCGTTCGATGGCAGCACGCCGTCGGCCACCAGGAAGCAGGAGGTGCGCAGGTGGTCGGCGATCACCCGGTGCGAGGCCTTGCGGTCGCCTTCAGGAGTCACGCCGGTGGCATGGGACACCGCCTCGATCAGGGTACGGAACAGGTCGGTGTCGTAGTTCGAATGCACGCCCTGCAGGATCGCCGAGATGCGCTCGAGACCCATGCCGGTGTCGATGGAAGGCTTGGGCAGGCCGATGCGATTGCCGGGCTCGATCTGCTCGTACTGCATGAAGACGAGGTTCCAGAATTCGAGGAACCGGTCGCCGTCCTCCTCCGGGCTGCCGGGAGGGCCGCCCCAGAGCTTGTCGCCCTGGTCGATGAAGATCTCCGAGCACGGGCCGCAGGGGCCGGTATCGCCCATCTGCCAGAAATTGTCCGAGGTCGGGATGCGGATGATCTTAGAATCCGAGAAGCCGGCGATCCTCTTCCACAGGTCCGCCGCCTCGTCGTCCGTGTGGTAGACGGTCACGAGGAGCTTGTCCTTCGGCAGGTCGAATTCCTTGGTGATCAGGTTCCAGGCAAGCTCGATGGCCTGCGCCTTGAAGTAATCGCCGAAGGAGAAGTTGCCGAGCATCTCGAAGAAGGTGTGGTGGCGCGCGGTGTAGCCCACATTGTCGAGATCGTTGTGCTTGCCGCCGGCGCGCACGCATTTCTGCGCGGTCGCGGCCGTGCTGTAGGGGCGCTTCTCGGCGCCCGTGAAGACGTTCTTGAACTGCACCATGCCGGCATTGGTGAACATCAGGGTCGGGTCGTTGCGCGGCACGAGGGGGCTCGAGGCCACGACCTCATGGCCGTTCTTGGCAAAGTAGTCGAGGAAGGCCGACCGGATTTCGTTGACGCCGCTCATGGATTCTCAAACTTCGGGTAAGGGCTTTTCAGGGCCCGCAAAGGTATGATGGTGGCCGGTTTTAGCCGCCTACGCCCGCGCTGTCGAGGCGGCGTTTCGGCAAGGAGAGCGAATAGGCCCGGGAGCAACTTAACATCTGTATGTGGTCGCTCACGGCGTCGCATACTATCCGCTCCTGGTAGCGGCAGGAGAGCGTGTTATGCCCTCAATGAATTCAAGCAAGGCATCTCTCTCAGGCATCTGCTTTAGCGCAGTCTCCGGGATTGAGACCACCTGAATGTTCTTCATGATCAAAAACAGCCCATCCTTGTTCTTGACGGACAAGGCCAAGTTTGACCAACCAAAAAATTCCGAAAAGTCAGCAGATTTTATCAGTAATCCATTCTCTCCAACAAAAACGTCACAAGATACATTTTCAAGAGAACGATAGACATTCTTGTATAGCCGCGCTCTTTGATAATACCATAAAGACAGTACAATTATAAGCAAAACGAACAATACATATAAGAACGCCACTGCGTATCTACTGGGAGTTGTTGAGAAAACATAGAAAGACGCAGCAAATACGAAGCTGATCCAAACTATTGACGCGATCCATCCGGCATGGCGATTCAGCCGTGCGAGATAAGAAGCCATCAGCTTCTGTCCTTGAAGATAAGCCTCATACGGCACGCCCGGCAGTTGCAGATAGCTCACAATACGCCCCGGATCGTGCAGTTTTGCTTCGTCATTCATTATTGCACCTCACCACGGCACTGAAAGTGTCGTTATGAAGTTTCATTTATCTTAAAAAACCGAGTCTTTCAAAACAGCTTCTCCTTCCCGGTACGTAGAAACGAAAAGACCGCCGCGATCTCTCGCGACGGCCTCTCTTTGCCCTTGAAGGAGAGCAAACCTCCTTTTGTGCATGACCTTATCGGATAACCGGATCCCACTTATCCGGGCCATGCATCAGTCAGCGGAACCCTCGTCCAGATCGTCGGCGGTTGGAGTCGCCTGCTCCAGGATGCGGTCGGCCAGCAGGCCGGCATTCTGGCGGATAAGGCCTTCGATCTTGTCGGCAACCTCGGGGTTGTCGCGCAGAAACTGCTTCGAGTTCTCGCGGCCCTGGCCGAGGCGCTGGCTGTCGTAGGAGAACCAAGCGCCGGACTTCTCGACGATGCCGGCCTTGACGCCGAGATCGATGAGCTCGCCCACCTTCGAGACGCCCTCGCCGAACATGATGTCGAACTCGACCTGCTTGAAGGGCGGAGCGACCTTGTTCTTGACGACCTTCACGCGCACCGAGTTGCCGATCGGATCGTCGCGATCCTTCAGCGTCGAGACGCGGCGGATGTCGAGGCGCACGGAGGCGTAGAACTTCAGGGCGTTTCCGCCCGTGGTGGTCTCGGGCGAGCCGTACATGACGCCGATCTTCATGCGGATCTGGTTGATGAAGACTACCATGGTCTTCGACCGGGAGATGGAGCCGGTGAGCTTGCGCAGGGCCTGGCTCATGAGACGGGCCTGGAGACCCGGCTGCACGTCGCCCATTTCGCCGTCGAGCTCGGCCTTCGGCGTCAGCGCCGCCACGGAGTCGATGACGAGCACATCGATGGCGCCGGAGCGCACCAGGGTGTCGCAGATCTCAAGAGCCTGCTCGCCCGTGTCGGGCTGGGAGATCAGGAGATCGTCCAAATTGACCCCGAGCTTGCGGGCATAGACCGGATCCAGCGCATGCTCCGCGTCGACGAAGGCGCAGACGCCGCCCTTCTTCTGGGCTTCGGCAATGGTGTGCAGCGCCAATGTGGTCTTACCGGACGATTCCGGCCCGTAGATCTCGATGATGCGGCCGCGGGGCAGACCGCCCACGCCGAGCGCGATATCGAGGCCGAGCGACCCCGTCGAAACGGTTTCGATTTCAACCGGCTGCTGGCCCTTGCCGAGCCGCATGATCGAGCCCTTGCCGAAGGCACGCTCGATCTGGGAGAGCGCCGCGTCGAGAGCTTTCGTTTTTTCTTTATCCATTGATGAGCTTTCCACCAGTCTCAGGGAGGACTGTGACATGACCTAACATCCTTATGGCAGGAGGAAGAGTGAATCTCAACGCGGTGTTGAGAGAATATATGTACTCACTTTGTTCCCTATCGCAAGTTCTTTCTTCGTTCTCTTTTAGGAATTCACAATTCCTGTGCAGGGCACGATGCCGCAGGGTTAAAGATCAGTTAATTCAGAGGCTTAGCGTCACCCACCGACCATGCCGCGGTTGTATCGAAATGGATAGGAGTCCCCATCCGAGTCTTCATGTACGGATCTGCTGCAGCTTGAGCTTCATGTGGTGCCTGATGTCATCGACAGAGTTGCGAAGCTGCAGGTCAAAATACATTCTGCCTCGCTCGCGGAACGGAAGGCAGCCAACGAGGTACACCTCCTGATCGCCAAAGCTCCATATCTGCAATGACGCTCGGTGGCTTTCGATATCGATAGCCGGCAATGTGCGCTCAAGGCGTGGCCTCTTACCCTTGACCAAACCGACGAGAGCGTAGTTCAGCCGCATCAATGTCTCACGGTTTTCCGCTTGGTCGGCTGCGCTGGGATTGTAGTAGTCGGCATTTGATCTGACATTCAGCGTCAGAGAGTGATCGGGTTGAGCCTGTCCGGCAGGATCAGGCTGC
>NZ_JAFEMD010000102.1 GCF_016892765.1 Microvirga arvi | reverse complement strand
TTGAGGAGCTGCTGGCACCAAACCCGCTGCCGGGATTGTGCCGTATGACTCGGACCGGTCAAAGTCAGCTCAGGGTCAAACAGTAACGTTAGGCGAGCCGAGTGAAGGTCCGCTTGTCGCGCCTTTGCAGAATTTCGCTG
The DNA here is from genome assembly GCF_016892765.1 of Microvirga arvi. GTDB lineage: Bacteria > Pseudomonadota > Alphaproteobacteria > Rhizobiales > Beijerinckiaceae > Microvirga > Microvirga arvi. The sequence continues at coordinate 10,548 of NZ_JAFEMD010000102.1, read as the reverse complement.
TACTTCCGGAACGTGCCAGGATGTATGGTCCGGCCGTGCGTCGCAAGATGATGTTGGCGGACTGACGAACGTGAGAGCTGCATCAATGTATTCGGCCTCGTGGTGGAGCCTGTGCTCCGGGCCATCATGGATATCCGCGCGCATCCAAGGCTGACTAGCGGTAAGACCTCAATGGGCCATCATGGCACCCAGTCTTGTGGTTGCGTCGGGCAGACCGTTCGTCCATCTCCTTCGTCATCTCGCAGACCTCGGCGGGACAGCCGCTGGTTAGATAACCGATCTCATCGTTGTCTCCTCAGGGCTGATGGTTATCGAAAGAGTCTGAAGCGCCCTCACCTCACATCGCATGGGAGGCGCTCCTCGGCTGATAAGCATGCCCACGCGCCAGCACCGCCCAAGCAATACGAGCAAGTTTGTTGGCCAGGGCAATCACCAGCATGTTGCGATGCATGCGCCGCCCAGCGGTCTCGATCCAGGGCCACAGGCCGAGCCTGGCTCCATGCGGGCGGCGCACCAGAACGATGTGGGCCGCCTGGACGAAGAGCGTCCGCAGGTATTTGTTGCCGCGTTTGGAGATCTTGCCCAGGATGGTGCGGTCGCCGGTTGACTCCTGCTTCGGCACCAGCCCGAGCCAGGCGCCGAAGTCCCGTCCCTGCCGGAACCCGGCGCCCGTACCGATCGCTGCCACCACGGCTGACGAGATGATCGGTCCCACACCCGGCACGCTCATCAGGCGCTGACAGTGCTCATCTTGAGCCGCCAGCGCCTCGATCTCGGCCGAGACGTCCGCAATGCGCTCGTCGAGCTGACGCCAGTCCTCAGCCAAATCAACAATGAGGCGGACGATGCGAGGTGAGAGGGCGTCAGAGGACGAACCCAGGATCCCTGGCAAGGCCTGGCGCAAGGGCGCAAGCCCCTGGCGCACGGTGATGCCGCGCTCCAAGAGAAAGCCGCGGATCTGGTTGGTCACGCCCGTGCGCTGGCTGACCAGACGCGAGCGCACGCGGTGCAAAGCCAGCAGATCCATCTGCTCGGGTGTCTTGATCGCTACGAACGACATGGTCGGTCTCTGGACGGCTTCCGCGATGGCCTCGGCGTCGCGATAGTCATTCTTGTGGCCCTTCAGAAACGGCTTCACGTACTGGGCTGGGATCAGACGCACGTCATGGCCGAGCGCCTGGAGCTGACGGCCGATGTGATGAGCGCCCGCACAGGCTTCCATGCCGATCAGGCAAGGTGGGATGTTGGCCAGCCGCTGATTGAGCTGCGTCCGGGAGAGCTTGATCCGCAGCACAATGGCGCCGCGCTGATCCTGGCCGACGAGGTGGAAGCTGTTCTTGCCGAGATCGATGCCCAGGCTGGCAATGGCGGCAGAGGCAGAAAACCGTGACATGGGACGTGCTCCTTGCGTGGCTCGAAGCCCCACAGCTTACAGGCAAGCGGGGCAGGAGCACGGCCGGACCATCCCATTAGCGGTCGTTCCTGTTTCAGTGAGCTGTGCATTTTGAGCCGGACAATCTCAAACGAGCCGTATGTCCGACGATGAGCCGCCCTGCAACGAACCCTATGGTGCTTCACGGCAGCAGTCTTATCCCGATTGATCAAGCTTAATGCTGCTTGTGCCCGGGTTCGCAACCGGGAAAGGTGCTCATTACGGCTGGAACACCATCTGCCACTTTGGCTCACCCGGCAGGAAGGAGGTCGCGCGGCCCCTCACCCAATCCTCGTGGCCAATCATGTAATAGGGCGAGAGGGGATGACCGGTCTGGCTGGTAGGCATATGGAAGATCCCTGTTCCTTCGTGTCCCGGCGCCACCGCAAACCGCTCCGAGGCTCCAGTTCCCGGGCTTGCGACCCGCGGCTGGTACAGATCCCCCGGCTGCGGCTCATTCGGCGGGTTTAGAAAGAGCGACAGTCCAGGCACGGCGCGTGTTAACGGATGTCGGATCTCAGCCCTGTTGGCTGCGCCCCAGGTGAAGGCGCCAAGCCGGCCCCCGGCCTGGGAGGTTACAGCCGATAACGTCTTTGCAATCCCAGCGTCCACGACGGCATCCCAGCTCTGGTAACCAGGTGGCACGAGGTGAGCCGGCCGCTCCGTCAGCAGGCGCCACACCGGCCCGTCGGCTTGCTTGCTCGTAATCGGACGAGGGCGCTGACTACTAGCTGGAACGGGCTCGCCCGCTCGCATGGGTGCCGTGTAGGCGTCATAGACTGCACCGATCAGTTCCGACCGAAACGTCCTGACAAGACGGTAGCCAATCGAGGCCGGGACCGCCCGACCTCCCCAGTTCTCCACCTCTGGGATGAGAGATGCGTAGTGCGGATTTCCCGCACCGGCCCGGAGGCGCTGAAGCATCAGACCCTGCCAGCGCTCCAACAACACCCCACGATCATCGAGCTGGATCGCCAGCATGTCCTCTTCGTCAAACCGCTGCTTCGTCAACAGCCTGTCTCGGATTTGGTGAGCACGGGATCCGTGGGCATAGGCGCCAAAACCAAGCTTTCCCAACGCCTCGCCGCCGATCACCCGGCTGTTGGCAGTCCAGATGCGCTGGTTCTCAGGGTTGTAAACGACCGGCACTGCGTCTGGCGCAAGATAGCCGCTCCACCCTTTGCTGCCATCGGCCCAGGACACGGGCAGTCGCCCATCGAACCCAAAGCGCTGCGGCAGCGGGGTGGTGACTGTCCAGCCGATGTTGCCCTGCGCGTCGCCGACAACAAGGTTCTGATGCGGAATGCCCAACCGATGGGCGATGTCCAGAGCGTCGCGTGACGTGTCGGCACGCTCCAGCTCCAGCATACTGCGCAGGTTCACGGCAACGGGATCATGGGCGATCCAGCGGTATGCGAGTTTACGGCCCTGGCGGTCGACGCCGATGACAGGCCCCCAGAGGCTCTCCTCGATCGGCAGGATCTCGCATGCTGCCCCTTTGGCGCAGATCCGCTCCTCCACGCGATTGAGCGGGCGGGCACCCGTGGGCGTGCGATAGAGAGCGGGGTCTTCCTCAGCAGGCTCAAGGACGACCACATCACTGGTATCCACGTAGCTATTGGTGAAGCCCCAGGCGATCTTGCCGTTACTGCCGGCCACGATGGTCGGAGCTCCTGGCAGAGTCACACCTGTGATATTCAGGAGAGGGCCGGCGTCCTTGTCATTCAGCATGAGTCGTGCCCGGTACCAGATGTTGGGAACTCGCAGGCCAAGGTGCATATCGTTGGCCACGATGGCAGCACCGGAGCTGCTGAGAGCACCTCCCACGGCCCAGTTATTACTGCCCAGGCTTGCGGGTTCCGTGCTTCTGTCGCTTGGCGCTACCGGGGTATGTGCTCTCTTGGTGACCTGGCCATCTGGCATGGCCGGCATCGGCAGGTTGGAGCCATCCAGCGGAGCGTCCCACGATGTTCCTTCGGGAAACAAGAAAGCGGCCAGCGGCGGTCCCAATGCCTCCTCCGAATGGGCACGCCGACGCTCCGTCAGGCCATCTGCCTCCTGCAGGTCGAAGTACATCGTGTAGACGGTCAGCACGGTGTCTTCTGCCGTCCATGGTGCCGGCGTCGAGCGCAGGAGCATGTACTCGAAGGGCACCGCGCCCAAGTCGCCCAAGCCTCGGTTGACCCCGCCCACATAGGCGTCCAGGACGGCGCGCTCGTCCGGGGTCATTGCCGCCAGCACCGCTGTGGCGCGACTGCGGAAGCGATGCAGACGATGCTCCCGGTCCTGCGTTAGGAGAGGGGCTCCAGCCAGCTCAGCAAGTTCACCTGCGGCAAGGCGACGTTGGCCATCCATCTGGAAAAAGCGTTCCTGGGCATGGAGGTAGCCCAAGACCCAGGCGAGGTCAGCACGGGTACGTCCAGTCAGTGTCGGCACGCCGTGCGCATCGCGCGCCACAGTGACAACCGCGGAGAGCTCGGGTGCCGTGACGGGACCCTCCAGCAGGGGAAGGCTAGAGCGCAACTGCACAAGAGCCCAGAGGCTCACAAGTAGCACCAGAACGGTAAGTGTCCCCACAGCCGCTAGGGCCTGCCGCATCCAAGACCGTTTCAGCACAAGGCTTCGGGCAACCCCATCGGCTCCCACCCGCAAGAGAACGAGACGGAAAGCTAAGAATGGAAAGGAGGCGAATTCTTGATTGCGATAATCTGTCTTGGCGAGCGAAGCCTGGATCTTCGCTGAGCCTCGGCAGGTCCTAGCTGCGATGCATATCGCTTCGGACTTATCGTGGGCGACAATGGTAAGGCTCCCCCGCAACTGCATGGACACCGGTGGCGACCATCAGCCTCGCTGGCGGTTTCGGACCAGGATCACAGCTGCCGCGACCAGCAGCGCGACGAAGATGGCGATCCCGACCCATTCGAGCAGTTGCCCTACCCTATCCGCTCCAGGAGGCTCTGGCCCCAAGGCTCCCGTTCCGGTGATGGAAGACATCCGGTCAAGCGCAAGCGGCCCTAACATCGCTTGTCTCCGCTCAAGTCTTCGGGTCCGTGATCCCTTGGCGTTGACGCCGGGATTGACGATCCGACGGGAGGCTCAGTCGTCTTCGCCCACTGCATCGCATCGATCTGACGTTAACGCATCCCGGACGGGGAAGATCGGTTGTGTTGCAGCCTATGGTCATCACGAGACATTTGGCCAGCACGATGGAGACACGCCGCTGGGCCGCTCTGGCTAACCCAAAGAGTTGGCCGGCATCGACGTTCTGCTTGCCTCGGACGAGGGCAGTTACCTGGCGGGCGGCATTGACACCGTGACCGGCGGCATCCCGCTGCTGTTGAGGCAGCCCAAGGCGTTATGGCCATGCAGGTTCGCAGGGTCGACAAGTCACAAGAGGTTGTCGAAAGGACTGCTAATGGGATGGACCGGCCGTGCTTACCGGCGCAACCTTCATCGGGGGCGCCCAGCACGAGGAACTGAGCCATGCCTACAGCTCCGCTTCATCAGGTTGCCACCCTTGGGATCGACCTCGGCAAGAACAGCTTCCACCTGATCGGCCTGGATGCCCGCGGCGCCATTGTCCTGCGCCAGAAGCTCTCGCGAGGGCAGATCGAGGCGCGGCTGGCCAACCTGCCAACCTGCCTGATCGGGATGGAGGTTGGTGTCGGAGCCCATCATCTCAGCCGCCAGTTGCTGGCCCTTGGCCACGATGTGAAGCTGATCCCCGCGCAGTTCGTGAAGCCCTTCCGCAAAAGTCACAAGAACGACTTCCGCGATGCCGAAGCTATTGCCGAAGCGGTGCTCCGCCCCACGATGCGGTTTGTGCCAACCAAAACCGTCGAGCAACTCGACCTGCAAGCTCTTCACCGCGTCCGCTCGCGCCTGGTGAGCCAGCGCACTGCGGTGATCAACCAGATCCGCACCTTCCTGCTGGAGCGCGGCATCGCGGTGCGTCAGGGGCTGCGCTGCCTGCGCCAAAGCCTGCCCGATATTCTGGCCAACCGCACCGATGTCCTCACGCCGCGCATGGTGCGTCTGATCGAAGGCCTGGTGCAGGACTGGCACCATCTGGATGAGCGCATCGATGCGGTGACCGGGGAGATTGAGGCGCTCGTGGCGGCGGATGAGGCCTGCCAGCGCCTGATAAGTGTACCAGGGGTGGGGCCGATCACCGCCAGCGCCATGGTGGCCGCCATTGGCAACGGTGCCGCCTTCCGCCGAGGACGCGACTTCGGCGCTTGGCTCGGGCTGGTGCCCAAGCAGACGTCAACGGGTGACCGCACGATCCTGGGCCGCCTGTCGAAGCGCGGCAACAGCTACCTGCGATCCTTGCTGGTCCAGGCTGCCCGCGTGCTGCTGCTCTGGCCGGCCAAGTGGCGCCAGCACAGTTTCGGGGCGTGGCTGACGGCCGCATCCACACGCCTGCACCACAACGTGCTGGCGGCGGCTTTAGCCAACAAGCTGGCGCGGATTGCCTGGAGCGTGCTGAGCCAGAACCGCACTTATGAACCACGAACTGCGGCGGCTGCCGGTTAGGACGAGCAGGAGTCTAACCCCAGTTTAGCCGCTTGGAACTCGCCGAGGTCTGCGAGAGGAAGACGAGATGGAGAACGGTCGCGCCGTCGCATCTGTGCTCTGGTGACCCGAAGGGCCATAATGGGCCGAGCCGCTTATGAGATCGGATGCGCGCGGATATCCATGATGGCCAGGAGCACTGCTGCTCCGCAAGGGCCGGATACATTAGCGCAAGACCAACCTCACCACCTCAAAGGCCTCTTGCGACGCACGGCCGGTCCATACATTCGGGTTAAGCTCGGGAGCACCGCACGCCGGAACGAAGGTCTGCTCATCCCAGCAATGCGGAAGTACGACTAAGGTCAGCCTCGTGCCATTTTGAGACGTTCCAAGCTCACAGCATCTCATAGGCCAAATTCTGGACTGCGTACCGCCCGCGTTTGCGGAAGGCCGTTTATCTAACAAGTGAGCTCGTGCAATACAGTAATTTTTGCCAACAAGCGAGCCAGTCCCTGGGTTTTCAGAATAAATCATACCAGTCGCCTTATTATAAACTCAAAATGGCGCGAATATTTTCGTAAGAAAATAAATAACCACTAAGTACAAGGCTTTTCAATATGCCTCACAAGGACATGGTGGTCAGCCGTTGTATTTATTAATGTGAGGAAAAAACAGATGTCTGTCGATCAAAATACAACCAACCATACCCAAAAACCCCAAGATGCCATGCGGTCTGGTCTAAACTCTGCTGCTGCCAGCGCCCAGCGCTTCACCGATCAAGTGTCTCAGGCTTACGGCATCACGGGCGAGGGACGTGAGGAACTCACCCGTCAGGGAGCCCAGAACCTTGAGGTGTTCACCCAGGCCAGTGCCGTGCTGACGCGCGGGGTCCAGGACCTCTCTCGCGAGTGGTTCAAGCTCACGCAGGAGCGCTTGCAGAAGAACCTCGATGATTTCGGCGCACTGGCACGCTGCCGATCCCTTCCGGACGTCATGGCCGCCCAGAGCAACCTCTTGCGGGACAATCTGGAGCAAACCGTTGAGAGCACGCGCCGGATTGCCGAGGTCGCCACGCGGGTGGCCAACGAGGCAAGCCAGGCCCTCACGGCTCAGACGAAAAAGGCCCAGCGCGTCGCTTAGGGTTTTTGAGGTCTTGAGGCAGATTATGTGGAATGAGGGCTGAGGTCCCGCTTCGGCCCTCTTCTGTTGGCGACCGTGTCGAGGCTGCGGAATGTGCAGAAAAGCCCCTTTCCGGAATTGCACTGGTAATGCGCTCGATGGAGGCCCATGTGTGATCAATCGCTGACTTGTGCTTCACGGGCGTCAGCGGCTGAGGGCTCTGTGCTCCCGCCTGTCGTGCGGAGCGCATAGATGCCTGATAGCCCTCTCCCCAATCCTCCGATCAACATCGCAATCTTGATCAAGGACGCGCAAGCCGCCCGGGTTGCCGCGCATATCCGGGTCGTCCTCTCCCGATTCAAATCTCATATGAACCCATCGTCAAACCGGAAAGCAAAACAGATGCTTAAGGGGCTGATTGACGACTGCGAGGGACCCATTCGAGGCCTCCTGCTGCCACGCTCCCCCAGCTAGGCGCCATTACGCGCTGGCACGAGCGGCTCTCAGGCATTGGGGTTAAGACAGCCCTGGCGAACTCAGTCGAGTTGGGTGGTACCGCGCTGCTCGAAGCTCAATCCCTCTGATCCTCACCAACACTATAGGAGCGCGTAATTCGCCGAACCCATTTTATCGAATCCGGCGGCCGCCGTTATCCGAGGGCAGATCTGAACAGAGTGATCCCCAAGCTGTTGCCCCTACCACCGGCAAGAATGACCTGGGCGTCGGTGACTGAGAGATCCGTGTGCTCGCGCCTGTTGACAACCATCAGACAGCAGCCAGGCACCTGACCGAATGAGATAATCGCCGTTATCCGAAATATCTGATGATCAAACCCTTGGTGGTCCATTCTCCACACGAGGTCGTCAGGATAACCTTGGGGATCGGATCGTGCCGCCTTGGAACAGGTACCGTTGCGATTGGCTGGGGTGCCTTGGCTTGGGCTAAGGTCAGGGCGAGCGTCCATCATTGTCGTGGTCGCGGGTCCGCCACGCGGACGGTGTCCGGCCCGACCAGCGCCGGAAGGCCCGGGTGAAGGCGCTCGCTTCCGAATAGCCCAGCGCCGCCGCAATCTCGCCCAGCGGCACCGTCGTGTGCTGCAACAACTGCCGCGCGATCTCGAACCGGATCTCGTTCGAGATCGCCCGGTAGCCCAGGCCGCTGTCCTTCAGCCGGCGGCTCAGGGTGCGTCGGTGCATGGCGAGCAGTTCAGCGATGTCGTCGGCCGAGCAGCGGTTGCTGGTCAGCCGCATGCGCAGCAGCCGGCGGATGTCGTCGGGGAACTCGAACCCTTGTGCGCCCTTTGACTGCTGGATCTTCTCCTCCAGCATGGCCCGCAACAGAGCATCGGCCCCGGCAATCCGCAGATCCAGATCGCGGGCCGAAAAGACGATGCTGGCGCTTTCCTGGTTGAACCGGACCGGGGCTCGGAAGTGGTGTCGATACAGCGCCTGATCCGCTGGGGCGGCCCGGGGCAGCAGAACCTCGCTCGGCCGCCAGTCAGAGCCGCATAAGGTCCGCACGATGTTGACTGTCACGCCCACGGCTGCGTCGAGGATCTGCTCCACGCTCCTGCTCTCCGCCTGATAGGTCGCATACGTGAGCAGGGCCGTACCGTCGCTGATCGACAGCGACGGCACCACCGCCCGGTCCTCGACGCTCATGTTCGAGACGAGGGCGCGCACGGCATGGCCGATGGTGTGCGAGTGCCGCATCAGGCGGCCGACCAGGCCGAACGACAGGATGCTCGCCCGCCGGCCAACCAGCAGCCCGAAATGCGCGCAGCCCGTGCGGGCCACGCACAGGGTGTACAGCCGGCCCAGGGCCGCAAACGGGATCACGTTCATGCTGTCATCGAACAGGCGCGGGTCGAGTCCCGCCGCCCGGATGACTGGCTCGGGATCGACGCCGAGTTCGCGCAGGGTCGGTACGATTTCCTTGGAGACGCCGAGGTGGATGTAACCTGGGGCAAGCGTTCGCTCGCTTGCTGCCGGGACAGTGTGGGACCCCTGGCTTGGTGGCCGGCTGTCACCTGCTGCCAGACATTCGGTGCCATCAACTTGCTTCATGGGAACCTCATGCAGGTCGATCGGATGCCCTTACGCAATCAACCTGATGATGTCCCCGCATCCTCAGTCACACCTTCGTGCCTGGGGCGATCGTCGCCCCAGTCCCAATCCAAGCTGGAGATCTGGGATCAGACCATGGCTCCATCAACAGCCCGACCATGGTCTTCATTCGTGCGGATTGGAGCAGGTAATGTCCCTGAGTGTCAACACAAGACTATCCGAACCACCAGGCTATTCCATCAGGAAAAACCCGGAAAGCCAGCCGGAAAACCCCTGGAAATGGCAGATCAGATACAAAAAACCTGCCCGTTGTGAGGGCAGGATCCAGTTTTCTTTACTTTGGAGGTCCCCGAAGACATGACCATCAGGCCGCGAAACTACTCCCAAGTCAAATCAACCAATACATCCGTTAGGGCATCGGCATTTAATCGGGGCAGCAATCCTGACAGAAACAGCAGACGCATTCTGGTGTTACTCTCGAGCCGTAGCCGGTACCCGCCGCTGCTTCATCCTTGACCGTGCGGTTCCTCACACAAGGGATCCAAGCCATTTTGAGAATAGGACCTCTTGGCCTCTTCTTCGCCTGGGCCAAACGCGGCCGAGGCGACGGCCTCATCCACGCCGGACGTGCGCCGCTTCGCGGATCTCGAAGGCTGCTTCGTCCTGATGCCGGGGCGCGAGGATACATGGGCGCTGCGCGTTGTCCAGGACGCGGGCAACTCCGCCGAGATCTGCGACCGCAATTTCGGCTTCAACTCGCGACGCGGCATCCCGCACAGCCTGAACCAGTTCTGGAGCATGGGCGTGGTGCTCTACGCGCCGCCCATCCAGTGACGGAGTTCGTGCTGCCAACATCGATTGACGCTCGATGGCTTCGGCACCGGCGGGACTGATGATCGATCTCGGAGGAACGCATGGTTCAGGACTGGAACCGCCCCTCGACTGGCACGGATTCTCCTGTGCCGGATGTCCCAAACTGCAAAGCACCTGTCGCGAAGTGTCAAGCACGAGGTGTGAACCGATACAATGCTGGTCCCAGACCGAGCATGGAAGACATTTTTACGGACCTTGTTCCGATTGCGACGGGGCCGCCCCTTGCTGCTCGTGAGGCACTGACGGGAGAGGCGCATGCATAACAAACGCCAAGGTCGGTTCCTCCTTGGGACGATCGGACCTGCTTGCTTTGTCGGATTGCTGATCGCCGCCGGAACTCCGGCAACGGCAACTCCCGTGCCGTCGAGCACTTCACGGGTGGACTTCCCACCCACGCTGCTCACCATCGTTCAGGACCAAGACCTGGTGTATGCACGGGCAGCCGCCCGCGGCCCGCGGGGCGGGGCTGTGGCGCGCGGACCGCGTGGTGCGGTCGCCCGTGGTCCCCGGGGCGGAGTTGCCGCCCGCGGGGCTTACGGCGGG
>NZ_JAFEMD010000101.1 GCF_016892765.1 Microvirga arvi | reverse complement strand
CAGCCGAGGATCCCACCGCTCGCCGACCTCGTCATCCAGTCAGCCTGAGGCATGGCCCCCCAATCTGCCCCAGTTACTATGATGACTACGCTTCAACTTAGCTATTAAGGCTTTGAAGAAGAATATAGGAACGGGAGTAGAGGAAGCTAAAGGTCAGTTGACTACGGTTTGGCAGGCGGACGCATCCTGTTTTGGCGGCCGTGTCGTGAGCCACACCCTCCGAGGTCGCTTTACTCGAGCTCATAAAGCCCATCAAGCGGCAGCCGAGTCGCTAAAGTCTTTGTTTTTACGCCATTTTCACCGGCTTGGGGGAAGCCCTCCTCTCATCCGCTAGTTAACAGAATGACATGGAAGACGTTTGCAAACGATCAGTTGCTCGCAACAAGCCTAAGTGTACAAAGGGCCTGAAAGCAGCTTTGGAAACTCTCAATGGCCCCTCCCCTCTCGAAAGCTCGCTTGATCGGCTACGCGCGCGTGTCCACCGAGGATCAGGCGCACGATGCTCAGCTCGACGAATTGCGCGCAGCGGGCTGCGAGGTGGTCCACCAGGAGCATGGCTCCGGGGCAAGTCGAGCCCGGCCGGTGCTGGCGCGGCTCCTCCGCGAGATCAAGCCAGGGGAGGTCCTGGTCGTGGTGCGTCTGGACCGTCTAGCCCGCTCGGTGAGCCACCTTCTTGAGGTGATCGAGACGCTGGAGGCCAGGAAGGCGCATTTCCGCTCCTTACGCGATCCGATCGACACCTCAACCCCGCAAGGTATATTTTCCTTGCAGGTACTGGGTGCGGTGGCGCAGCTCGAGCGCTCGCTCATCTCAGAGCGGACACGAGCCGGGATCAAAGCCGCCAAGGCACGGGGCAAGAAGCCGGGCAATCCGGGCATGCGAGAGCGCCGGCCGGAGGCCATCCGCAAGATCGCCGTCGCCCGCGAGAAGGTCTACTTGGACGATTTGATTGCCGGCGCGGATCGATGGATGCCGACGGTGCGCCGCATGCGGCCTCATCACCCTTGGGAGGATGTTGTCCGCGTGCTCGCCGACGGCGGGCATGCGTGGACCGTGGCTCGGTTGCGCCGCGCCGTCGGCAAGCTCGTCTCACAGCACATGGCGGACCCTGCCCTCCTCTGCCCTGCCCCGCGCAAGAGCCCGGAGGATCGGGTCATGACGCTGATTGCCGGTATCGCCATGACCGATCCAAGCCTCTCGCTGCGAGACATCGGAGCACAACTTGAACGGATGCGGGAGCGAACCCCACGCGGCGGCCTCACATGGTCAGCCTCCTCAGTGAAGAAGCAACTCGACTTGGCGAAGAAGCACGGGCTTGCGCTCCCGCCCCAGGCTCAGGGCGAGAGCTGACATCCTCCCCGCTTCAGCCAGCCTGGTGGGACGAAGCTCATCGCGTAGGCGAAGATGGCCAAGGGGGTGCGGACGAAGAGATAAATTGGCAAACCTCTCACTCTTCCGGAGGACTTTTCCTTGGACATAATGGGCGTAACGTGATCGTCGGTCTCTCCCGGTTTCGTCCGCTGGACTGCCGCGATCTTGAGGCCCGACGCCGGCCGATCCAGGAGGCTCCGCGAGCCCCGATCGCGCCGGCGTCGCCAGTTCTTCACTCGGTTCAAGCAGCCTTTAGCATAAAGTCGACGTGAACGGCGTCGTAGGGGAAAACGACCAGTCCCTCGTCCGTCCTGTCGATGACGCCGGCCTCGAGAAGCGCATGAACGTCCCCGTGCACGGCCTTCACGTCACGATCGACGCGGCGGGCGATCTCGCGGATTCTTAGAGGGCCCTGCCCTGTCATGACCTTGAGGATCTCCCAGCGCTTCTTCGTCAGCGTCTGCCAGAGGAGTTCGACGGAAGCGAACGAGATATGCGCGCCCTGAGCCTCGCCCCCGAAGGCGGCAAGCGCGCGCCGGGTTACGTCCTCACGAGATGCGACGGAAAGGGTCACTGTGGTCATTCGGGCCTCCATTGGTCGACGTCGCGCCAGAAGTCAGCGAGCAGTTGGGCTGGGGTGGTGAAGCGGTAGCTGGTCTCAATCGATCCGACGTGCTTGTGATCGCCCTTCCCGGCCTCGTTGTCGTAGCGAAGCACGCAAATGCCCTTCACGACATAGGCCAGCGCGTACTTGTACTCGTGGTCCGACCCGCGCACCGGGTGTGGGACCCGCCAGACGCGCAGCTCGACGAAAGCGTTGTCCGCTGTCTGGTGGCGCTCACGGAACAGGAGTTCAGCCTTCATGTTGGAGTTTATGCCAACAGTCAGGGGCGTTGTCAAATACTCCAACGCTCAAGGGCTGTCTTTGTGCCGTGTGAAGGTCCATTTAGAGGAGCGGCGCCGCGTAACGGAGCCCCGCGTCTGCTTCCGGCGCAGCCAAGTCTCAAGAGCCTCGACCGCTCTGCCCTCGCTTTTGTACTGTTGGATCTTGCGACCTCGGGTCGAGGCGGCGAGTATTGGGCGATCATTGCCTCATTGGTCGAGACCTGCAAACTGTGCGGGGTGGATCCGCAGGCCCATCTCGCGGACGTGCTGAGCCGCATCGTCACCGGCCATCTCAACACCCGCATCGATGATCTGCTGCCGTGGGCCTACGCCACCGCGCCAGACCTCAAGGCCGTGGCCTGAGAACATCGCTAACGGCAAATCTGCCAGTGGAGGGCTTTATTCGTCGGACAGCTTGCGTCAATCAAGAGAACCAAGTTTGTAGCTGCAAACCAGCCATAGAGGCGAGGGCACATTGGGATTTGATCTTGATACGGCCTAAGCTTCAGATGCGTCTGAATGACCTATCTTCTGCGGCTGTAAGCTGCACCGCGGACCAATCACAGGTCTTGAGGTTGCACACCATAAGACTGCGGATGAATCCGCAGGGTAGGATTTCGGCAGCATACCTGGGAAGTTTGTAGCTGCAAACGAGATCTAGTAGCGCGGAGGAAATTGCTAGCAAAGCCACAAATGTTGTTTGGTCCTCCAAGGAGCCCTAACGGACTGGGTCTAGCGCATTTTCATGTTTGTAGCTGCAAACCGGCAACGTGGGCATCGACAATGCATCGATTTAGCAGGGGAGGGTAACTTCTCGATCATCATCGATAGGTCGAACACTCGCTAGTTTGTAGCTGCAAACTAAGTCCAGTTGCTGCATGCCCACCTCGTCCCCAAGCAATAAAGTTTCGATATTCGCTGCACTGATCATATGTGGGCCGCTAGTCACGTCTAATCTGCAGGCGGCTTGCAGAGGGCCTGAACTGCAATTCCCGTGACCAGTTAGGAAGACCTAGTTTGCAGCTACAAACTGCCCATTCATCCCCAACGTTTGCGTAGAATGACGTCTCGATAAAAAATCCTCAGCCAGACTGGTAATGTTAACAAATCGGAAAGGATTTCAGGGCCAACTACGGAAACAGCTAATTTTTTGGCCCGTTTCCGTATCCATGAGGAATGCCATGGCTCTCGCGCAGCAGAAAACTGAGGGGCTCGTCGATGAGTCCCAGTGGGTGGACGAACTGATTGGCATTCATGCAAGGGATCTCTCCAAGCAGCTTCAATCCCAACGCCTTGCTCTCTATCCGCCGCTCGCTCGCAAAACACTTCGCAAGTTCACGTCTGGCGAGGCTGCCAAGATCCTCGGTGTTGCCGATGCCTACCTGCGTCAACTCTCCTTGGAAGGGAAGGGGCCTCAGGCCGAGATGCTGCCAAATGGGAGGAGGCAGTATAGCTTGGAAGACCTCCACACACTTCGGCAGTACCTTGATGAGACGGGCAAGTCCGACCGGCGTTACATGAAGCACCGAACCGGAAGCGAGCATCTGCAGGTCATTTCCTGCGTAAATTTCAAGGGCGGAAGCGGAAAGACCACCACCTCTGCTCATCTCGCTCAATATCTTGCCCTGCAAGGTTACAGGGTCTTGGCTGTCGATCTCGACCCTCAGGCAAGCCTCTCGGCACTCCATGGAATCCAGCCAGAATTCGACCTGGATCCGAACCAGACTCTCTACGGATCGATTCGCTACGATGGTGAACAGCGACATCCGGAGGAGATCATCCGGAAGACTTACTTCCCTGGCCTCGATATCATCCCAGCAAATCTTGAACTCATGGAGTTCGAGCACGAGACGCCCAAGGCGCTGATGGACCGGCAGAACCCGTCGACGCCCTTCTTCAAGCGCATCGGCATGAGCCTCAAAGCAGTGGAGGAGAGATATGACGTTGTCGTAATCGATTGCCCACCGCAACTCGGGTTCCTCACGCTTGCGGCGCTCAGCGCCTCCACGTCGATGGTCGTCACTGTTCATCCCCAGATGCTCGATGTCATGTCGATGTGCCAATTCCTGACGATGGCCTCCGAAATGCTTCGCGTCGTCCGGGAAAATGGCAGCAGCATGAAGTACGATTTCACTCGCTACTTGATCACTAGGTTCGAACCAGGCGACGGGCCTCAGAGCCAAATGGTCGACTTCATGCGTACCATGTTCGGACAGCACGTTCTGACGAACGCTATGCTAAAGAGCACCGCGATTTCAGACGCAGGGCTGACGAAGCAAACCATCTATGAGGTGTCACGGGAGCAGTTCACGAAATCCACGTTCGACCGCGCGATCGACGCGATGAACAATGTGAACAGCGAGATTGAAGCACTTATCAAACAGGCCTGGGGGAGGGTCTAATGGCACGGGACTTGCAGGCGATTTTGAAAGCTAGCCTGGAACAAACCGACGAGGGAGAAAGCCTCAAGGCGATTGTCCAGATGCCAAAGCAACCGCAGCCGACTGTTGACGAGAAACGTTCAAGGTTCGCTGCGATGATGTCTGAAGGCCGCGCTCCTGTAGGCGCAATGGGAGCTGCCCTTGAGAACATGAAGGGGCAATCGGAGGCTGAGATTGCAGCTCTCAAAGCTCAGATCGAGTCCGGCCACACCGTTGTCGAGATCGAAACTGGCAAGATCGATGGGTCCTTTATATCTGACCGAATGGATAGATCAGATGACGCCTTGGTTAGTCTGAAGGAGCAGATTAAGAGTCAGGGGCAAATCGTCCCCATCCTTGTGCGACCTCACCCAGAGATCGTGGGGCGGTACCAGATTGCATTTGGTCATCGCCGCGTTGCCGCCGCGGCAGCCTTGGGCATCAAGGTCAGAGCCGTCATCAGAGATCTGAGCGATGAAGATCTAGTGATTGCCCAAGGGCAGGAGAACAACGAGCGTCTGGATCTGTCCTACATTGAGCGGGCACGTTTTGCAGCGACCCTTGAGGAGCGCAAGTTCACACGCGCAACGATTATGGCAGCTCTTTCTGTCAGGAAGGGTGATCTATCGTCACTTGTGTCTATCGCAACCAAGATCCCTGCAGATATCATTAATGCAATTGGGCGTGCACCAGGTATTGGAAGGCCGAGGTGGTTGGACTTCCTTGCACTTATTCTGGAGGCTAATGGCGTCGACCGAGCCCGTGAAATCATCAAGAAATCAGACTTTCTGAAACTCGAATCCGACGAGAGATTCCTGACGCTCTTCGCGAAGCTGTCAAAGAAGGAGCGTGTAGCTCCACAGAATTTGCCCTCAGAGTTCAGCTTCTGGAAAGACCCGGATGGGCGTCGTCTCGCAAAAGTCAATGATACAGAGACGAAGTACACCCTGCAGATCGATAAAAGCATCGATCCGGAGTTTGGTTCATTCGTCTTCTCAAAGCTAGACGAACTCTACGCAACATACAAAGCCAACAAGCAGTGATGCCTTGGGGCAGGACCTAGGTGTTCTGCCCCTTCTGCGTTGCGCCCGTCCTCAAAGGTCTTTCTGTCATTGCGACATGCGCTAATTTGTCGAGATTGTGGAACTGATCTGAGCAGCAGCAGGTGACCACCAACCTAGCTGCAGGCGCAAGAGGGGAGGGCGCCGCAGTAATGTCAATCATGCCCAGCGGGCTGTATAAAGATGGGAGCAGCATTCAACTGATCGTTTGAAGACGACCGGTGAGCGATTTCGTTTACCACTCAAAGAGGGCAGGGCTTTCCGGCAGCCCGCGAAAGTGCTTTGAAAACAAAGGCTTTAGCGGCTCGGCTCGCAACAAGAGGCCTACTGAAGTGCCCGTGATCCGATCTCAGATGAAGCGGCTCACGACGCAGCCGAGCACTATGGGTTTCATCCAACCATCAGACCGTATCTATTCGATAATTAGCTTTTCATAGCGTATTCAGCGCCAAGTATATCAATGGCTTACATCAAGTGGAAGCGTGGCTTTGGCGAAGGTAAGTGGGGCAGATTAGGGGGCCAAGCCTCAGGCTGCTCGGGCCACGAGGATAGCGAGGGGCGGGATCTTCGGCTGACCCGCGTTCAGTCCGAGGCGGTCCCCGAGATAGGCGAAGAACGACAGCCCGAGCTTGCGGCAAGTCTTCAGCCTCAGCACCACATCGTGCCCCAGGCGGGTCAGCAAAGCGTCGAGCTCCTTGTGGCCCGTGCGGTGGCCAAAGATTGGGCTGAACTGTCGCCCGACCGCTTAGTCGATCAACCTGCTGTCCTGAACGGCATCGTGCCGCGAGGGCAGGGGAGACACTCGCCAAAACTGTCCATGCCTGTCCGACGAGCCGAGGAGATCATTTTCGCTGTGCCACTCCCTTTCGCTGCGCTCCCCGGTCTCGAGGAAAGCCACTTGTTGCCGCAATTTCCTGCAACTGGCAGTCTCGACCCTTTACAGATGCCATAAGAGCCCTTTGCACCCAACGACCGAAAGCCGCCGATGATCTCGATGCTCAGATGGTCATATCTGCCTGTCTTGGCTCTCATGGCCGCTGCCCTGATGGGCCAGCCTGTTCAGGCTGCGCCCGGATATCCGAAGCACGAAACTCCCATTCCGCCAGCAACGATTACCCTGATGAAAGGGAACAACACCGCTCCCGCGGAACCGATGCTGATCCGCGTCTACAAGAAGGAAGCGGAGCTCGAAGTCTGGAAGCGCAGCACCAGCGGGCGGTATGTTCACCTCAAGACGTTCCCGATCTGCCGCTGGTCAGGCCAACTGGGTCCCAAGCAGAAGGAAGGTGATCGGCAGACTCCGGAAGGCTTCTATGCCGTCACCGCCTCCCAGATGAACCCAAAATCCAAGCACTATCTCTCCTTCGACACCGGGTTTCCCAATGCCTACGATCGGGCGCATGGGGCCACCGGGTCCGCGTTGATGGTTCACGGAACCTGCTCCTCCGCCGGCTGCTATGCCATGACGGATGCGGGAATGGCGGAGATCTACGCCCTTATGCGGGAGGCGTTCAGGGGTGGCCAGAAGGCCGTCCAGCTGCAAGCCTATCCGTTTCGCATGACGGCGGAAAACCTCGTTCGGCATCGCCTCGACCCGAACATCGCGTTCTGGCGCCAACTCAAGGAGGGTTCGGATCGCTTCGAGGCGACCAAGGACGAACCCGTCGTGAGCGTGTCGGCGGGGCGATATGCCTTCCGACCGGCCAAGAGTCTGGAGACGGAAGCAGAGGTGCTGGCCTACCGGGCCATGGAAGAGGATCATGTGGCGGTGTTGCTGGAGGAGGGCAGGGCGGCGATCCGGACCACCTATGCCGATGGCGGGCAGCACCCATCCTTCACCGCCCTGTGGCGCCGCGGCGTCTCACTGGGTGAGGTCAGCCGTCCCGAAGCTCTGGCCTATGCCGGCCTCGAGCGTGTGATTGCGCCCGCGCGAGTGACGCGACCGGTATGTCCCGTACCAGGTACCTGCACACCATCATCCGCTGACGCAAAGGGCATCTCTCCTCCAGCCACGGGAGAACGGCTCGGAGCCATCGCGCCGCAGGACGGCCCGTCCACGTGGCTGAAGGAACTACCATCCCTGTTTACGTCCGCCCCCGTCGGTGGCGCCGCAATGAGTTTCACTCATGACCAGCCGATGATCCTGGGAGCACAGGCGATCTTGCCCGCGCGTCTGGCAAACAAGACTTGAAGGGAGCATGGCTGGCGCATGCTAGCGATCTGGAGGTTGAAAACGCCTCCCTGTCAAACCCGGCTTGGCCTTGATGTCGGGACCATGCCCAATGAGCCTGTACAGCATTTCAAAGGCGATCAGGGCTTCAGTGCCACCTTGCGAGCGGAGGCCCAACGAATGGGCTTGTAGCCTTTGCCCTTGAGCTTGGCTTGCCCCCAGATTGCCTCGAGGTAGCGAGCCTCCCCGAGAATGATGCCGTCCAATTTGGCAGCCCGGTTGATGTCGACGCTTTCCTGCTTGCCCTTGAGCCGTTGCGTGTCCCTCATGGACATCCTGGTGACGAAGGTCACGACGAGGCCGGGAGAACCCTCAACCTCGTAGGAGTTGAACAGGCGCAGGCCGTCAGGCTTCTCGTCAATGAGCCGCTCGACGAAGGCGAAGCCATTGTTCTCCGCATGCATCCGGATGTCCGCGAGGGTGGTCTCGCCATATCTGAAGCCAGGAAAGTCGGCGGGCTTGCCATCAGGCCGGCCGCCCCAGGTTTCCTCGACATAGGCGATCCGGCCGTTGCCTGGATCCGTCGCGAGCGCGAGCTTGTTGCCGTCAGACAGTTTCCACCGGACCTCCTCGTGGGGGCCCGCGGCAACTCTGGAGGTTGGCTTGCCCGCGATCCGCGATGCCGTGGTGAT
Source organism: Microvirga arvi (assembly GCF_016892765.1). GTDB lineage: Bacteria > Pseudomonadota > Alphaproteobacteria > Rhizobiales > Beijerinckiaceae > Microvirga > Microvirga arvi. The sequence goes on along the minus strand of NZ_JAFEMD010000101.1, from coordinate 2,093 downwards.
TTCCTCCCCGATGCGGATGCCGTTCAGGGTCTGAGCCTGTGTTCCGGCCGTCAGGGCAAGAAAGCCAAAGGCGGGGAGCGCGTGCCGCGCGACAATGGAGGTGAAAAAGCTCATGATGGTCGTCGGCTATGGGGGCCGACAACCTACCTTTGACAGGATTTTCGTCAACCGGACTGGGGCATTTCCGGATCGATGGTTGCAGAAGGATCACAGCTTCTGGCGACCAGTCGGCGCTGGATAGAGCACTTTACTGCCGTGCCTTTTCTCCGGCACGGGACGATCCCCGTCCTGATGCACGACAAACTTAACAAGGGGCTGTTCTGCCTTGTTGAGGGTGCATCGAACGGATGGCCATCGTTTACCTCTTATCCCGCGGCCGAGCGGCTCACACAGGAGCCTTGCTGATGATCCAGTCGGCCGCCTGTGCGCTGAAGCCGATTTCGATCAACTCCTCCTCGAGATCCTCGATCATATCGGGATCCAGTGTGATGGAGTTGTCATCCGCATCTGCCGCTGTCATGGGCTTCTGCCCGCCTTCGTTCGCCTCTACGTTCTCCAAAGGGGCTACCGTGACGCGCACGACTGGTTCGTCATCTCCATCCTCGTCGTTCTTACTCTCGTAGACTTTGAGCGTAACCCAGCGCCCCTCGACCTCATCCTCATAGACCGTCTTCCACTCGCCCATATTCCTCTCCTGGATCAAGCCTCAGCGCTGTTGTCCTCCGGCATTGTAGCGTCATGTTTCCAAGCCATCAGTGGTGCCTTGGCGGAGGCAGCCCACGTCCCTCTGCTCTCCCGGTAAGGGGCCGCCATAGCTGCACGATCGGCTACCCCGATCCCGCAGAAGGCTTGTCCATGGGCTTGACTGACACGGCAGCCTGCAATTGACGCACGACACAAGAGCAGAGCCCTGTCAGCAGACTGACGCGGCAATGTGGCGAGATCCAAAGCTTGGGACAGGACAGCACAATATCCATATCAGTTCTATGCCGACCAAAGGATCTTTGCCACGCACTCTCGACCTGTTCGAGGTCACACTCACCATCCCGACGCCTGCGTCCGAACCGGCTCCTGTGACCGCCAAGCTGCCGGCACTTGCTGGTTTGTCCGACGCTCAGCTATCTGCGCAGCTGAGCCAGCTCGTCGAGGAAGTGCAGCACCGACTGGAAAAGGGTAGGGGGAAACGACCGGAGTTGGAAGCAGCAGCACGACAGACCAGTCAGTCCCTCCAGCGCCTTGTTTCCGGCTCAACACACCAGGACAAGCCCTCCAGATCCAGCAAACCCTCATCTGCGCTGCAGGAGGGGCAGCGCAAGGCGGTGCGGGCGGCTCTTCTGGCCGGAGTAGCCCCCGCTCAAGTGGCCAAGCACTTCGGCCTGTCACTGGCAGCTGTCCGCAAGGTGCTCGAAGAGGCCACCTAAACGCAGGTTTCGATCAATCAGGTGTTGCGATCAGGAAATCCCGGCGACTGCCGTTGGCAGACGAAAGCTCCAGGGACGAGTCTGCTCCATCTCCGCGGCAAACGAGAGGAGGGTTGCCTCCTGCCCAAAGCGCGCGACCGCCTGCACGCCAACCGGTAATCCGTCGGGTGTCCAGTGCAACGGCAGGCTGGCCGCTGGCTGCCCTGTGATGTTCCAGATGGGTGAGAACGGCATGAACCGGAACGCGCGCTCCGCCGCCTGCCGCAGGAGCGGCCCATAGCGCAGATAGCGACCGACGCCCAAGCGGGCGGCCAACACTTGCAGGACCGCCTCAAGGCCTCTGGGGTGGAGCTCCCCGTGCCTGACAGGAGGACTGGCAAGGGCCGGTGTCAACAGCAGGTCATAGGTCTCAAAGAACCCGGCAATCTGGCGCGTGGCCCGGTGCAGACGCTCCAGGGTGACCGAGAGCTCCGCAGCCGAGAAGCCCCGCCCCAACTCACGACATAACCACGTGCTTTCCTCGACATCGCCGCGCCGAGCCCTGGTGCCGGTCATCTCCTCCGCAAAGGCAAACTCCTGCGAAATGGCTGCCAGGAAGACCACCAGAAACCAGCTGAAGTAATCCTCGGGTACCGGAGGGGCAGCCTCTTCCACAGGGTGGCCTAGCTCACT
>NZ_JAFEMD010000100.1 GCF_016892765.1 Microvirga arvi | reverse complement strand
ACCATCACCGCAAAGGATGCCCGAGGCTGGATCAGGCACGCCGGCTATGCCCTACAGTGAGCCCAAAAGCGCTCTAACAAAACCGCTTGCACTGGTTGAAGCAGACGAGAGCGCATCCGAGTGTGATGAAGGCCAGTTGGATGTCCTCACGTCGTTCATAGCGAATAGTGAGTCGGTGGAAGCGGTTGAGCCATGCCAGTGTGCGCTCCACCACTCAATGATACTGCCCGAGCGCTCGTTGCAATCAACGCCGCGGTGGGAGATCCAGTGCGTGATGAGCGTTGGAGGCATTCGCTCCGGCAGCGGCGATGGCCGTAAGCCTTGTCGGTGAGCAGTTCTCCAGCCGACATCTCGAGCGGCCGCGTCCACGGCGCACTGGCGGAACCGCATCATGGGTGACGGCCAGCATGAGGCTGTCATGCCGATTGGCTCCCCTCAGGCTTAGGCCAAGCGGTGTGCCCGCCCGGTCGACCATAACATGGCGCTTCGTCCCAGGGTTTCCGCGATCCGTTGGGGTTCGGACCGGTCGGGGTGCCCCTTTCTGGCCGCAATGGCAGAGGAGTCGAGCGAAGCCCGGCTCAAATCGTGTTTGTCGGCATCCGCCTTGCGCTCCAGGAGGGCGCGATACAGACGTGTCCACATACTGGCCGCCAGCTAGTCGCGCAACCGCCAGCATGTCATGCCTGAGCAACCGATCTCAGAAGGCAGCATCTTCCACGGGATACCCGAGTGCAGGACAAAGAGGATGCCCAAAAGAGCGGCTCAGCCATCCTGCGCGAGGCGTTCGATTCCTGGAACCGCGCGTTCCGGCGTTTTCGCCGTTGAGCGCAGGCCGGGATTCTCATGTGTCTTTTACAGTTCCTCTTTGGTGATCCTGATTTCGAGTATGCGCTCAGCGATGGCACAATTAACCGCGCCCGTCAGCACGGGACGTACGCAAAAGGGAGACCTGTCCAAACACACACGTGGGATCAGGGGATGAAGGACTGTGCCGCTCGACAATTAACCTAATTCAACGGGAGCATTATGCATCGCGTACCCGTCTGCATGGTTCCTCAGACAGAACGACCAGAATCGCCCGCAAGTGCTATGACTTCACGCCTAACAGGACTTGGTAACTAGGACGAATCATAGGTGAGTTCGCTACAACGTTTATAGCATTCAATGAAAATGAAGGTATTATTGGTCTTGAATAGGGCTAAGTCGCTGTGGACAGACGGCTACCTCAATAGGTAGGTAATTCCTTTGCGCAGGTGCGGGATTTGCAGCGACCTGTACACATATCCTTATGCCGTGCGGGACTGGTAAGTCCGATTTGGTCAAGGTGCAAACAGTCCACACCAGCATTTTGGCTCATTATTTCGGAAGTCACATGCTTGACAGATTAGGTCCAGTTAACTCGTACGTGCCGGAGTATGTGCCTGAGCAAGGAGCAGGAAATGACATACTCAACATAATTGAATTTCTTTTTAGAAACAAATGGATCATCGTGGGATCGTTCTTGGTCGCACTAGCGCTCTCATCTGCGTATATCCTAATAGCGCCCGTACGTTATACAGCGACGGCGCAAATGATCCTCGACCCGGACAAAGGCAACATCGGTCAACCGGAAGGGAGGGGCGAGGGGCCTGTCGATACTGCAACCGTCGAAAGCCAGATCGTAATATTGAAGGCTGAACGCATTGCACAGGCTGTCGTCAATGATCTGCATTTGGACCAGGATGAGGAGTTCGTTCCCTCCAAACCTGGCATCAAGCAAACAATCTTGACTATGCTAAGTGGCACAAGCCCTCCTCTCAACGCAGAAGAGCGCACTCAGGTCGCCCTTGAGCGCTTGCAGAAGTCCCTTGAGGTGAAAAGGGTCGGCGTCAGCTATGTTATAGATGTTGCATTCTCCTCTAAAGGAAAACACAAGTCGGCCCTAATAGCCAATGCTGTCGCGCAAGCATATTTGCAAACCCAGGCGGATATGAGGAACGATACGATCCAAGCAGCAGACAAGTGGCTTGAAGACAGATTGAGTGTCATTAGATCGGAGACGATTGCTGCTGAAAATGCAGTACAGGAATTCAAGGCTCAAACCAAGAATGCTGCGTCAGGTGCAGTTCTTGTTGATCTCGAGAGTTACGCTCGGCTGAAGCGTAATCTCTACGAAACATATATGCAGCGGCACATGGAAATAACCCAGCGCGAAAGCTCGCCGGCGGTTGTAGCTCGCGTTCTCTCCCGTGCAAATCCCCCATTAGAACGAAGTGAACCGAGAACATTCCTTGTATTTGGGATTGGGGCAGCGTTGGGACTAGCCTTAGGGTCTGCGATAGCATTCATCATTGAATGCATTGCAAAATACCGCGAGAGCCGAGGCGGTTACTAACCGATCATTTCACCTCATCGAGGACGGGTGCAACAGCATGCTCCGGAAGAAATATATACTCGTAAAGCTACGTACGCACCTTGCGAGCATGCATACCATAAATATGCAGAGCTTATGCATCGCGACAATTTCGACGATTTTGGCTGTGCTTCCAACGGGCGCCAAGGCGGGATTTCGCTTGAATACTGGTGATGCTGTAGAGATCTCGATAGCGGGAGTTCCTGAATTAAAGACGCGGGCTACAATCGACCTTGACGGGAACGTTATGGTTCCCGTTGTTGGAAGTGTTCCTGCCGCCGGATTATCAATTGGTGATCTATTGGAAAAATTGCGAGCTGCGTTCGCAAACAGGGCGATTAGCGTGAGAGGAGTTGATGGAAGGACTGTCATAACTCCTGTGGCTCAAGAAGATGTTTCTGTAAGCATAGCAGAATATCGTCCAGTCTATATTTCCGGTGATATAACAAGGGCAGGCGAGGTACCCTATCGCCCAGGATTGATCGTCCGACAGGCCATTGCGATTGCTGGTAGCTACGATATCGCACGTTTGAGAAGTAACAATCCTTATATAGAGGCTGTGAACTACAATGCTGAGTATGCGCTGCTCATGAACGAACTCCAACAGGAAGAGGAGCGTAAGCAACTGATCTACAACGAGCTGAATATGAAAGGAGATGACAAAGCGATCAACAACAAAACAGATAACGTAGATTGGCCTCAACGGAGTTATATGGCTGAGCAGTTTCGTGCTCAGGATGTCGATTTTCAGAACGATGTCGCTCACCTAAGGAGAACAACAGAGCAGATAGGCAACCGTAGCTCAGCTTTGGATGAGAAGAAGACGAAAGAAGAAGAAGGTCTGAAGGCAGATATAGAAGATTTCGAGCGATCGAAGGCACTTCTTGAGAAAGGTACAACATCGATCCAGCGAGTTACAGACGCGCGACGTGCTATGTTGCTATCTGCTACACGCGCCCTGCAAACCGAGGTTGAAGCAGCGAGGGCGACTCTGGAGAAGGACCAAATTGCTCGATCTATGCAGAAACTTCAGGACCAACGCCGTATCCGAATTTTTACTGAGTTACAGGACAATGCAGCAAAGATTCGGCGCATTCAAACTCAGCTGAAAGCTGTCAAAGGGAAGCTGACGCTTGTTGGAGCGCTCAAATCCGCTTGGAATGATTCAAAGATGACTCAGCCGCAGATAGTGGTTCATAGAACCGACGGTAAGCAGAGAGAACAGATAGCGGCTACTGAAGATACTCCACTTATGCCAGGGGATTCGGTGGAGGTGATCCTCCCCCTAGACCAGTTTTAGACTTATCTATGTGAAGCACCTAGGGCCTGTCATCTCTAAACCCAATCGAGTGTAGCGGCGAGGCAGAGGATGCCCATGAGTGATGATGCGGTTTTTCGTACTGCGTAGCAACGGCTCGCCATTGCATCAATCAGGCCCAGTGCCGCTCGACTACAATGCGGTTGTTGTAGATCCGCGCGGGGCATGCCACCGGCGCTTCATAACGCTGCGGCGGGATAGCGAGGCTTTCACCGATGCTCCAGATGTGCTCACGAAAGACATGGCTGGTGTGGCCGCGATCTCTAACCACCCACTTTGGCACTCCCGGCAGTTGCTCCAGCAGCGGGATGGCATAGGGTAGTTCATGGTCATGCCCAGGGGCGATTCCAAGCTCGATGGCGTGGCCAGAGGCGTCGGCGATCACGCAAGCGTTAGTGCCATAGCCGCCATAAGAGCGGCCAAGTGCTTCACGATCAACTCGTGGAGCTTGAGAGCCCCTTTTCGGCGAGCCCTGCCGCCTTGTGCGCTTGCACGCTCGTGCCATCGAGGAACACCATGCCGAGCTTGATCCCACACTCCTGCACTAGGGTTAGCAAGCGCTCCTAGACGTCAGCGCGTGCCTAACGGATGAAGATTTGGGCCGCCCGCCACCAAGGTCCCAACTCCCCAGGGATAGCCCGCTACTTGGCGCGGTTCTGATGCCGCCACAGGATGACCGAAAGGTTGCGCCGCAGGTCCTGCGGCGGGTTCTTGCCTTTCGGTCGGCACGCTTCAATCGGTGGCTTGAGATGAGTCCATTGTCCGTCGCTGAGCATTGCTCCTCCTTAGCGCAGAGGAGCAAAACGCAAACCGATCCAGTCAGTTCAAGAGATAACGCGCACTGGCACTACTTTGGCACTTTCATCAGGGAACCAAGGGTAAATTCGGCCCGGCAGATTGGACGTCGCAGGCGCATGGCGTGCGTGATGTGAACAAGCAGCCGGCGCCGGATGGCCGGTAAGCTGCCTTGTGGCCGGACGTGGCGTACACCTACCGTTTTGTGCACGCCGTGGCGCATTGGCTTGGTAACCCGCACGAGGGGAGCGCTGTGATGGTGCGGCGGCGGGTGAACGGGTTGCTAGGCGCGATGCAGCGGCATCGGGCCAAGGCCGGCACGCTGGCCGGCGCCTTCGATCATTTCCAGAAGGTCACGCGAAGCTATCGACCTTGATTGTTCCACACTTATGCAGTGCCGGACCTGCCGCGCACCAACAACGATCTCGAACAGCTGTTCGGCTCTCAGCGCTATCAGGAGCGGCGCGCGACCGGGCGAAAGACAGCGGCCCTTGGTGCGGTTCGGCGCGGCTCGGTTCGGCTGCTCGCTACCACTGCGACCCGCATGCAGGCGCCCGCGGCGCGAGATTTGGGCGCCGCGAACCGGGAGCACTGGACGAGCTTGCGTCAGCGTCTGGAGAGATGCCGCCGCGCACGAACCCTGCGCACCCGCTTTCGGCACGATCCCGCCGCCTACCTTGCGGCTCTCGAAAAGCAAGCCTGCCAGCTAGCTTTGCCATCCTAGAAAAAGGGCCCAGCGGGAGCATCGGACCCTTGTTCTCTGGGACGAGACCGGCCACAGCTTCCGGATCCGGCCGGGCATGACCTGAGCGCGGCGCGGGCTGACCTTGCTGCTGCAGCGGGTGAGCAAGCGACGCGAGGTGTCGAGCATCGTGGCGGTCACGCCGCTCGGACGGCTGTATGCCCGTCATTTCCACACCTCCATCTCGAGCCGCTGTGTCATCCAGGCCTTGCGCTTCTTCCGCTAAGATTTGTCATGCGCAAGAAACGGTTCTCGGTGGAGTAGATCATGACCGCCCTGAAGCAGGCGGAGCTGGGGTTGCCGGTGGCCGACCTGATCCGGCAGGTCGGCATTTCGGAGCAGACGTTCTACCGCTGGAAGAAGCAGTACGCGGGCCTCGAGTATGACCAGATGCGGGAAGTCAAGCAGGTGGTTGAGGAGAACGCCCGCCTCAAACCGCAGTACCTGTTTGCCAACAACGGCGCGTAGTTCACCGGTCACATAGTCGATCTGTAGGCGTATCACCATGGCACCCGACAACGCGCATAATGAAACGTTCAACGGCAACTTGCGGGATGAGTGCCTGAACCTGCAAAGGTTTGAGACCATCGCGGAGGCTAAGCGGATTATTGAGGCTTGGCTGAGCAACTACAAAGAGAGCCGTCCTCACATCGAGCTTGGAGACTGAACGACGCAGGAATATGCTTTGCGGATAAGCCCTTCGCCGCTGGCGCAGGGGTCAGGAGCCGGCAAATGCTAACGCCGAGCCTGGACCACCAAACACAAGCGCTTCAGCAGCGGTCAGCACGAAGGAAGCACTCTGGAGCACTATCGGTGAACTCGTTGATGCGTTCTCACGCGATGAGTGCAGAAACTATCAAACCAACTGCAGATACGAGTTCACCTAATTGTAATTACCCAGGCCCTTGCGCGATGCGGGTTTGGCTGATTCCATGTCCGGATGGGCCGCAGCGATCTTGAGCGTCTGAGCAAGGAAGAGCTGATCGAGTTGGTGCTGCGGCTGCAGCGGCCGTCGAAGACCTCGCGCACGTCCTCAAAGCCGCCCGCGACGGATCGCAAGGAGCGTCGGGATCAGGCCAAGCCCGGTGGCGCCAAGCCGGGGCATGAAGGTCACAGCCGCGCCATGAGCCCGGATGTGGATCGCCTCGTCGACCATCAGCCGGACCAATGCCCATGCTGCCGCACGAGGCTGGCGAGCGATCTTCCCGCCTGGACTGTCAGCGAACATGACACAATCGAGCTTCCCGCGATCAAGCCGTGGATCGAGCGTCATCGGCGCCTGGCGGTGCGCTGTCCGTCCTGCGGGACGCAGGTTGTCGCCCCTGTGCCAGAGGCGGCAAAGGGGACGCCCTTCGGGCCGCGTGTCCATGCCATGGCGACTTATCTCAAGACCTTCCAGGCTCTGTCCTACGAGCGGCTGCAAAGCGCGTTTGCGGATCTGTTCGGGCTCACCGTCAGCCAGGGCGGCCTGATGAACATGCTGCGCCGGGCGCAGGGCGCCTTTGCGGCCGAGCGTAACAAGGCCATCGCGGCGTTGCGCCAGGCCCGGGTCATTGCCTCCGACGAGACCGGCGTCCGGATCGAGGGCTCCAATGCCTATCATTGGGTGTTTCGCTGCGCCGAGGCGGTGGTCCATCACGCCTCTGCGACCCGGGGCGCCATCGTGGTCCGGACCATGATGGACGGGCACCGGCCCGCGGTCTGGTGTTCCGACCGCTACAGCGCGCAACAGGGCCATGCCGACGCCCACCAGACCTGTCTGGCTCATCTCGCCCGCGACGTCGCCTATGCCGATGAGGCAAGCGAGGATGTCCTGCCCTCCCGCCTCAAGCTGTGGCTGCACCGGGCCTTTGCCCTGGCGGAGGAGGTCGCAACCCTTGCCGCCTCGACCCTCGCCCGCAAGCGCCGGGCCCTGGAGCGAAGTCTGGAGGCGATCCTGGCCGCGCCGACAGCCTGCGCTCTGGCCCGCGACCTGCAGACCAAGTTCCGGCGCGCCCGCGATCAGCTTCTGACCTTTGCCCACTGGCCAGGCATGGTTGACGCGACGAACAATGCCTGCGAGCGCGCCCTCAGACCCGCCGTCATTCAGCGCAAGGTGACCAATGGCTATCGCGCCATGTGGGCTGCCGAGGGCGAAGCGGACATTCGAACCGTCATCGATACAGCTCGTCTCGGCCCCGAGACCAATGCGTTCAAGACAATCCTTCAGACCGTGGCCGCCTGAACGTCAGTTCGAGATGGGGCGTGGGTAATTACACCTAATTAGAACCCGCTCTATGGAAATTCCACTCAGACGCCGTTTTTAGTCACTCTCTGAAGGGGTAAGCAGGATGCATTGGCGAAGGCATAGCACATCCCGAAATGGTCAATGATGGGCAATTGATAAAATGATCATTATCAGGTTGAATACTTATCAAACTGAAATTATCGAGAATAGCTTTCGATATTCTATCGTTATTCACCTATGCAGCGAGCGAGGATAGTATGCATAGAGAGAAGCGGGTTCTTGTCACGGGCGGAGCTGGATTTCTGGGGTCGCATATCTGCGAAACCCTTCTCGATCTCGGATGTCACGTCATATGTCTGGACAATTTTTATACCGGCACACGAAGCAACGTAGAACATTTATTCAGCAATAGAAGGTTCGAGTTGCTTCGTCATGACGTAACTCAGCCCCTGTTTGTAGAGGTTGATGAGATCTACAATATGGCGTGCCCGGCATCGCCGATTCATTATCAGCACGATCCCATCCAAACTACGAAAACGAGTGTGCTCGGTGCTATCAACATGCTCGGTTTGTCGAAGCGCCTTAAGTGTAGAATCCTCCAGGCCTCGACAAGTGAGGTCTATGGCGATCCGGATGTCCACCCGCAGCCTGAGCACTATCGGGGAAGTGTAAATCCAATTGGCCCACGTGCATGTTACGACGAAGGTAAACGTTGCGCAGAGACGCTCTTTTCCGACTATCACCGGCAGCATGGATTGGCTGTGAAGATTGCACGCATCTTCAACACCTATGGGCCGAGAACCCATTGGAATGATGGACGGGTCGTATCTAGCTTCATTGTCCAAGCACTAATGAATCAAGACATAACAATCTTTGGCAATGGTATGCAGACCCGTTCTTTCTGTTATGTTGATGATCTCGTGAGTGGACTCATCAAACTGATGTCAATGCCGAATGAGATGGTCGGACCTATCAACTTGGGAAATCCGACTGAAATTACAATTTATGATCTCGCGACAAGGATTGTCGAACTCACGGGCTCCAAGTCCAAGATTGTATATTGTCCCCTTCCAAAAGACGACCCAAAGCAGCGTAAGCCGGATATCAGCAATGCACGGAATCTCCTTGACTGGACTCCTAAGGTCGATGTGGAGGAGGGGCTTACGCGCACGATTGCTTACTTTGACACGCTCCTAAAGGAGACGAAGATTAGACACTCCGCTGAACGGTATCGTTCCAATGTCTTGGCTTATGTCAACTAGTGGGACAAATGCAGTTTAGCTCTCCGAAACCAACGGGCCAACAACATTGCTCTGATCCACAAAAATCAGCTTCTTTGGCGTAAATGCTGAACAGCGCGAATGGAGCACATCAATCAACACGGCCAGTTGTCTGCGGGTCCGTGTTCAATGATGAGACATTCGTCGGGATCGATTCTCATCTATTTGAGCAAGCTTTCCATAGGTTTAGACGAGGGGCGAAGTCAATCAAGTCTGGAACTTAGATCAGACAAGATGCTCGATATGGAGGGGGTACAGACCTGCAAAAACCTTCAGCCCAGAATCTCCCGAGGAAACTAACGATGAACAAAGTATCTCGGTTGTACCAACACAGACAAGATCCTGCACAGGGCACACTCCGTCTTCGGAACAACATATGGTGTGATCTACAGCCATTCAATAATTCGCTGGCCCAGATTCCCCTGGTATCGAGCAGGACTCCAAGACGTTATCTCTTCGGTCATGCGAAAAGATCGCTTGATATAATAGTTTCATCGATTTTGCTTATACTCCTCTTTCCACTTCTACTAATCATCGGCTTATTAATCAAATTGAGCAGTCGAGGGCCGATCTTTTTCACACAGTTTCGCTATGGTGCAGGACTTAAAGAGTTTCGTATTATCAAGTTCAGATCGATGTATGTCACGGAAGCGGTCGATACTGCAAAGCAGGCGACAAAAGACGACCCTCGCATCACGCCGATTGGACGATTTATCAGAAAGAGCAGTCTTGATGAGCTTCCTCAACTCGTGAATGTACTGCGCGGTGAGATGTCACTGGTCGGACCACGTCCTCATCCCATCTCCCTTGATCATTATTATAAAGATTTGATCCCTAACTATCTCGACCGGTATAGCGTCAGGCCAGGTATTTCCGGTTACGCCCAAGTCAATGGAGCTCGTGGTGAGACACCAACTGTTGAATGCATGAAAAAGCGTATTGGATATGACTTGGCGTATATAAAGACAGCAAATCTCCTAGGTGATATTTGGATATTGTGTCGAACTGTTCACGAGGTTTTAGCCTCTCGAACGGCATATTAGGACTATGTTCGCTGAGGGGGCAGTACTCTTTCGATCCGAGGTGATCCTAATCTGAACGCAGGTGTCAATTAGAGACTGCGAATCGTCTTTATGGTTTCACTTTGGAGTGTTGGCATGCATCTCACAACGATTGAAAGATTTCGAAAACGTACTGCTCACATGATAGCCGTGAAGCCGCAGATCGTTCGTTTGGAACGAGGCGTTCTGACTATTTGCTTTGATGATTTCCCGAAGAATGCATGGTCTATTGGCGGTGCTGTTCTCTCAGACCATGGTGTTCGGGCATCATATTTCGTAAGTGGATCTTTGTGCAACACCAGGGCAGACGGAATTGAGTATTTTGATGAAAGAGACTTGCAGGATGTCTGGTCTGCCAAGAACGAGGTAGGTTGTCACACCTTTGATCATGTAAGCGCACTAAAAGTATCTGCGCAGGGTTACCAAAATTCAATCTTAAAAAATGCAAAATATTTAAAGAATGTATTAGGATGTGAAAACATTCGAAGTTTTGCCTATCCTTACAATCACACATCTGTGTTTGCGAAGATATTCACTCGGCGGCAATTCCAACTGGCAAGAGGGGTTGGCACGCGGGCGAATGGCAAGTTTACCGATCTTTCCGAGTTGTCAGCAATCAATTTATCGCGATCGTCCATTGCGGCTTTTCCCATGAAGGGAAGGTGTTTTCACGATATAGGTTATTTGGTTGATCGTGCAGCAACTCAAAAGGAGTGGCTTATCGTCTACACTCATGACGTCTCCGATAAACCATCTGAGCATGGGTGTCGAAGCGCAGGTTTAAACGAGTTGATCATTCGAGCGAAATCTGCAGGTTTGGATATTAAGCCGATGAAAGATGTGGCTCCATTGTTGTGTCTGTAAATAAGAGCTTTTTCATTAGAAAAAACAGATTCCGTTGAACATTAGATATATTCGCGTGGATCTGGTTAGCGCATGCTAGAGCGCTTTTGGGCTCACTGTAGGGCATAGCCGGCGTGCCTGATCCAGCCTCGGGCATCCTTTGCGGTGATGGTG